>NZ_AP019736.1:1910000-2510000 GCF_006542685.1 Alistipes dispar
GGGGCGCTGCGACACCGGGACAGTATGGGGTATGTGCAGGAGTTGCGGCCGGGCGGGATACAGGTGATGTCGGCCGGTACGGGAATCACGCACAGCGAATTCAACGCCAGCGACACCGAGCCGGTGAAGTTCCTGCAAATATGGGTGCTGCCCGATGCCCGCGGGCACAGGCCCCGGTACGATCAACTGACGCTGGCCCCCGCCGTGCGCAATGAGCTGCGGCTGATCGTGGCGCCCGAGGGTTTCGGGAACGAGCATGTGGGATGGATTCACCAGCGGGCCTGGTTTCATACGCTCGACCTCGATGCGGGACGCGGGGCGGATTATCGCCTGCGGCTCTTCGGCGACGGCGTTTACCTGTTCGTGCTGGAGGGGTGCGTCGAAACGGCCGGAGAGACCCTGTCGCGGCGCGACGGGCTCGGGATCTGCGGCGCGGGGGAACTGCGCATTGACGCTGCGGCCGATGCCTCCGTGCTGCTGATCGAAGTGCCGATGTGATTCGTCCCGGCCGGTTCCGGCCGATTCGTCCGGGTTCTACCGCATGCCGTTTCCCGGTGGGGAGGGTGTATTCGATCGGGAAGGCGGTTTTCCGTAGTGCCGGAGAGGCGGACGCATCGCACCGCTTTTGTTCCGGGACCGGCCTTCATGTCAGACGAATGGGCTTTTCATCGGATCAGAACTCCGAGGTGAAGTGGAAGCGGATCTCCTTGAAATTCTCCTGCGCCAGGGCGAGCGCATAGCTCGTGTCGGCGAGGAAGACGTCGCGGCCGTGCTTGTCCACGGCCATGTTGGTGTGCTTGCGGCGTTTGAAGTCGGCCAGTTGCGCGGCGTTGTCGCTCTCGATCCAGCAGGCTTTGTAGATCGAGATCGGCTCCCAGCGGCAGGAGGCGTTGTATTCGTGCTCGAGGCGGTACTGGATCACCTCGAACTGTAGCGCGCCCACCGTGCCGATGATCTTGCGGCCGTTGAGCGACGAGGTGAAGAGCTGCGCCACGCCCTCGTCCATGAGTTGGTCGATGCCCTTGGCCAGTTGCTTGAACTTCAGCGGGTCGGCGTTCTCGATGTAGCGGAACTGTTCGGGGGCGAACGACGGGATGCCCGTGAAGCGGAGCTTTTCGCCTTCGGTGAACGTGTCGCCGATCTTGAAGTTGCCCGTGTCGTGCAGGCCCACGATGTCGCCTGGGTAGGCGAAGTCGATCACCGACTTCTTTTCGGCCATGAAGGCCGTCGGCGAGGAGAATTTCATCTGCTTGCCGCTGCGGACGTGCAGGTAGTTCCGGTTGCGTTCGAACGTGCCCGAGCAGATTTTCAGGAAGGCGATGCGGTCGCGGTGGTTGGGGTCCATGTTGGCGTGTATCTTGAATACGAAGCCGGTCATTTTCGGCTCCCCGGGCTCCACCGTGCGCGTCTCGGTTGGGGCCGGACGCGGCGAGGGGGCGATGCGCACGAAGCATTCGAGCAGTTCGCGGACGCCGAAGTTGTTCACGGCCGATCCGAAGAATACGGGCGCCAGCTCGCCCCGGAGGTAGGCGTCGCGGTCGAATGCGTCGTAAACCCCTTCGACCAGCTCGACGTCCTGCCGCAACTGGTCGGCGAATTTCGCGCCGATGCGCTCGTCGAGTTCCGCCGATGCGAGGTCTTCGATCTCGACCGTCGAGGCGTCGGCCGTCAGTTTCTCGTCCGAGGTGAAGAGCGACAGTCGCCGTTCGTAGAGGTTATAGACTCCCTTGAACGTCGGGCCGTTCGAAATGGGGAAGGCCAGCGGACGCACGCGGATGTGCAGCTCCTTCTCCACCTCGTCCAGCAGGTCGAACGGCTCCTTCGAGGGGCGGTCCAGCTTGTTGATGAAGACGATCACGGGCGTCTGCCGCATCCGGCAGACCTCCATCAGCTTGCGCGTCTGCGCCTCGACGCCCTTCGCTCCGTCGATGACGATGATGACCGAATCGACGGCCGTGAGCGTGCGGTAGGTGTCCTCTGCAAAGTCCTCGTGGCCGGGGGTGTCGAGAATATTGATCTTGCATCCCGCGTATTCGAAGCCCATCACGGCCGTGGCCACCGAAATGCCTCGCTGGCGCTCGATCTCCATGAAGTCGGACGTGGCGCCCTTCTTGATCTTGTTGCTCTTGACGGCTCCGGCCACGTGGATCGCGCCGCCGAAGAGCAGCAGTTTCTCCGTGAGGGTGGTCTTGCCCGCGTCGGGGTGGGCGATGACGGCGAAGGTTCGCCGGCGTGTGATCTCTTCCTGTTGTGTCATAGTCGTATGGCGAATTGGCTCCGGGACCGATCCCGGATTGCGGGACGCTGTTTCGCGGCGGGCCGCCGCACCTGCGGGGCCCTTTCGTCCGGCCCTTTCGGCAAGGACCCGCCGCATTGCGTCCGGGATGCGGGCGGGGGCGTTCCGGGCGGGGCTACTCCTTGGGGTAGTCCATGTTGTAGTGGCAGCCCACCGACTCCTTGATCTCGCGCCCCTGCTTGATTACGAGGTACGCCACGGCGATCATGTTCCGCAGCTCGCACAGCTCGCGGTTGGGCTTGGTCTTGCCGTAGAGCTCTTCGGTCTCTTCGAAGAGGATCGACAGCCGCCGCATGGCGCGTTTGAGCGAGAGGTTCGAGCGCACGATGCCCACGTAGTTGGACATGATCTGCTGCACCTCGCGTTTGGACTGGATGAGCATGAGCATCTCCTCGGTGTGCTGCGTGCCTTCGAAATCCCAGTCGGGAATGCCCTCCTGGAAATCGACCGTGCCGACGAGCGACGCCGTGCGGCGTGCGGCCTGGTCGGCATAGACGACCGCCTCGATGAGCGAGTTCGAAGCCAGCCGGTTCGCGCCGTGCAGCCCCGTGCAGGAGGTTTCGCCCAGCGCGTAGAGGCGGCGGATGGAGGTTTCGCCGTTGGTGTCCACCTTCACGCCGCCGCAGCAGTAGTGCGCCGCGGGGGTCACGGGAATCCAGTCCTTCGTGATGTCGATGCCGATCGAGCGGCACTTCTCGTAGATGTTGGGGAAGTGGCTGCGCACGGCCGCGGGATCCTTGTGCGTCACGTCGAGGTAAACGAAATCCTCGCCCCGGCGGGTCATTTCGCGGTAGATGGCGCGGGCCACGACGTCGCGCGGCGCCAGCGAGCGCATCGGATGGTACTTGTCCATGAACTCCTCGCCCGACTGCAGGCGCAGGATGGCCCCGAAGCCGCGCATGGCCTCGGTGATGAGAAAGTTGGGCTTCTCGCCCGGGTTGTAGAGCGTCGTGGGGTGGAACTGGATGAACTCCATGTTCTCGGTGATGGCCTTGGCGCGGTGGCACATGGCGATTCCGTCGCCCGTGGCCACGACCGGATTGGAGGTCGAGGAGTAAATGTTGCCGCAGCCGCCCGTGGCGACGACGGTGAATTTCGAAAGCATGGTCTCGATCTCGTTGGTCCGCTCGTTGAGCACGTAGGCGCCGAAACACGTCAGCCCCCGCGTGTGGCGCGTGACGAACTCGCCCAGGTGGTGCTGCGTCAGCAGGTCGATGGCGAAGTGCCTCTCGAGCACCGTGATGTTCGGGTGGCGGCGCACCGACTCGACGAGGGCCCGTTCGATCTCGGCGCCCGTGAGGTCCTCGTGGTGGAGGATGCGGTGCTCCGAGTGGCCGCCCTCGCGGTTGAGCTCGAAGCGTCCGTCGGGGGTCGTGTCGAAGCGCGTGCCCCAGGCGATCAGGTCGCCGATCAGCTCGGGAGCGCGCCGCACGACCAGCTCCACGGCCTTCCCGTCGCATTTGCCCGCGCCGCATACGAGCGTGTCGGCGATGTGCTTCTCGAAGGTGTCGGGGGCGTAGGTGACCGAGCAGATGCCGCCTTGTGCGTAATTGGTGTTGCACTCCGCGATCTCGCCCTTGGTCACGACCGTGACATGGCCGTGGGCGGCGGCCTTCAGCGCGAACGAGAGGCCCGCCGCGCCGGAACCGATAACCAGAAAGTCGGTTTTCATTGTTTTCTGACCATTAAGCGCCGCAAAGTTACAAAAAATAGTAACTTTGCCGCACAAATTCCGGCAAATATGGAGCGACATATAGACATAAACAGTTTCGACTACGCGCTTCCGGACGAGCGGATCGCCCGGTTCCCGCTCGCCGAGCGCAGCGCCTCGAGGCTGCTCGTCTGGCGCCGTGGACGGATCGCCGAGACGCGTTTTTCCGACATCGGCGACGTGCTGCCCGCGGGCGAGCTGCTCGTGTTCAACAACACGAAGGTCATCCGCGCGCGGATCATCATGCACAAGCCCTCGGGGGCGCGCATCGAGGTGTTCTGCCTCGAACCGCACGCACCGGCCGACTACGAGCGGGCGTTCGCCGTGCGGGGCGCGTGCGAGTGGTCGTGCATCGTGGGCAACCGCAAGAAGTGGAAGGAGGGGTATGTCGCCGTCGGCTTCGACTGCGCGGGGCGGGCCGAGCACCTTCGGGCGCGGATGGTCGAGGACCGCGGGCGCGAATGCGTCGTGCGCTTCGAATGGACGGCCCCGATGACTTTCGGGCAGTTGCTCGAGCACCTGGGGCGGATTCCGATTCCGCCCTACCTGAACCGCGAGAGCGAGGAGATCGACAACACGCGCTACCAGACCGTCTATTCGAAAGTGGAGGGGTCGGTGGCGGCCCCTACGGCGGGGCTGCATTTCACGCCGGAGCTGATCGGGGCGATGGAAGCCCGCGGATTCGGTTTCGAGGAGGTGACGCTCCACGTCGGGGCGGGCACGTTCCTGCCCGTGAAGGACGAGGACGCCGCGAAGCATCCGATGCACACCGAGCATTTCGAGGTGCGGCGCGCGACGGTGGCCCGCCTGCTGGAGCGGTGGGGGCATATCACCGCCGTCGGGACCACCTCGGTGCGCACGCTCGAATCGCTCGCGGCCCTGGCGTGGCGCATCCGCACGGGCGGAACGCCCGACGCGGAGCGGGTGATCGGGCAGTGGGAGCCGTACGACATTCCTTCCGGTTATACGGGGCGCGAGGCGCTGGAGGAGCTGCTCGCGTGGATGGATGCGCACGGCTGCGACCGGCTGAAGGCCGCTACGCGGATCATGATTACGCCGCTCGGTTACGAGTTCCGCATCGTAAGGAATATCGTCACGAATTTCCACCAGCCCAAATCGACCCTGCTGCTGCTCGTCTCGGCCTTCGTGGGCGAGGAGTGGCGGAACATCTACGACTATGCGCTGGACCACGGGTTCCGCTTCCTGAGCTACGGCGATTCGTCGGTGCTGCTGCGGGAGTAGCGGCCGGATGGCCTGCCGGACCGGCAAAACGAAAGGACGCCCCGCGGGGCGTCCTTTCGTCTTTCCGCAGCGGTTCAGAAGCGGTAGCCGATGCCGACGGAAAGGTTGCGGCTGCGGAATCCGTCGAATCGGAACTTCGTCAGGTCCCCGTCGGGGTCGGAGGGAAGGGTGTACTCTTCGGAAAGGGTGTTCAGACATCCCACGTCGCAGCCTGCGCGGAGCTGGATCCGCCGCCACTCCACGCCGAGAGCCAGCCGGATGCCGAAATCCGACCGGCGGAGCGCGCCGTGCGGCCCGAACAGGTCGTACCATGCCCCGCTGCTGCGGATCTTGCCGCCCAGCCCCACGGCATACCACGCTCCGGCCGCCGGGATGAGATCGAGCCGCCGCCCGAGGCGGATGCGGACGTTCAGCAGCAGGGGAACCTGCAGATACATGGGACGTATGGCGAGCCCCCGGTATGCGCCGCCGGCGCTCGTGAAACCGATGCCCGTTTCGACGTAGAGGGGCAGACTGCGGTGGAGCAGCACCTCGTCCGCCACTTCGATATGGTAACCCGTGCGTGTTTCCGTGGCGGCCCGAAGCGAGCCGAGCGTGACCTGCAGGTGGGCGAAGGTCGCGCCGCCGCGCACGGACAGCATGTTCTTCGCGCGTTCCTGCGCCGCGGCAGGCGCGATCAGCAGCACGGCGGCGACGAGCGGCAGCAGACGTCTCATACGGTTTTTCCGTTGGCCGTCTCCGGCGTGTAACTTTTGAGCGCCAGTTGCTTGACCCATACGACGAAGCCGCCCGTGAGCACCAGATTCAGCACCAGCGTCAGCACCGAGACGACGAGCGCCGGGCCGCCCAGGTTGTACCCCAGGGCGATGAAGATGACCCCGGCCCCCACTTCGCCGCGGGTGAACATGCCCACCGAGAGGGCCAGCCGTTCGCTCAGTTTCCGGTCGCGGTAGAAGAACAGGGGGACGAGTTTGCCGAGGTTCGAAAGCAGCGATACGGCCACCACGTGCAGGGCCACGACGCCCCACGGCATCATCGGCTGCGACGCCGTGACGGAGGAGGCCGCGGCTGCGGCGTCGGCGGCTCCGGAGCCGGTCATCAGCGGCATGCTTATTCCCACGAGCAGCATGAAGAGGAACGAGATGCCCGTGGCGATGCGGCGTTCGGCGGGCGTGTCGATATGCCGGTGGCGCATCAGCATCCCGACGACGAAGGCCGGGAGCAGCACCTCGATATGGATGCTGTTCTCGGGGCCGTACCAGTGTTTCGTGGCGAGGTAGATCGCCTGCGTCAGCGCGCAGACCGCGACCGAGAGCCCGAGGATGCGTTTCCAGTCCTGCCGCACGTCCCACGTGCCCTGCCGGCGCCAGCCGACGGCGAGCAGCACGACGACGATGGCCACGATGGCGAACATCTGCCACCGCAGGCCGATCATCAGGATCTGCAGGGGGATCATCAGCAGGATGGTGTCCAGGTCGTCGAAGATGGCGAGCACCTGGATTTTGCGGTAGATCCAGCTCTCCTTGAGCTTCAGCGCCGCCAGCATCGTGAAGAGGATGCCCGCCGAGGTCGGGGCGGCGAAGCGGCTCAGCAGCAGGTTCTCCTTCCAGGCTGCCGGGTCGCTCCAGAGATCGGAGGGAAGCAGCACGAAGACGTAGTAGAGTACGATGAGCAGCCAGGGCAGCGCCGCCGTGGCCATGGCGATGAAGTAGTCGGCCGTGTAGGAGCGCCAGCGCGTCTTGTCGATTTCGAACTCGCGGCCCACGTTGATCATGATGAATCCCAGGCAGACGTACAGCAGCGTGTCGGCCGCGGCCTTGAACGGGCCGTAACCCGCGCCGAGCGCGCCGGGAAGCAGTTGGGAGGCCACGAGTCCCGCCATGAGGAAGAGAGAGAAGGAGAGTACTTTGCGCATGGAAGCGAATCTTTGTTTGGACGGTCCTATTCCTTCGGGCGCATCCGGCCGCGGGGGCGCCGGTGCATTCGAAAGTATATGAACGCGTTCGGTTGTCGTGTGCGGACGCCGTTCCGCGGAACGGCGTCCGGGTTCACGGGACAAAGATACGATTTTGCGGCGGATTCCCAAACCGGCGGGGAAGCTGTCGCGGCCTTCGGCGGGGGATTCCGCGGCGTGAAAAAAATAACAGCCGGCGAATCCGCAATTCACAATTATTTTGTAACTTTGCGGTGCAAAACGGACAGAAAGTTTTAAGACCGTATAATTCAAATTATTACAACTATGCAGATTGTAGAGATTCACGCAAGGGAGATCCTCGATTCGAGAGGCAATCCGACCGTCGAGGTCGAAGTTCGTACCGTATCCGGCGCATTCGGCCGTGCCGCCGTTCCGAGCGGCGCATCGACGGGTGAGCACGAGGCCCTCGAGCTTCGTGACGGCGACAAGAGCCGTTATCTGGGCAAGGGTGTGCTGAACGCCGTGAAGAACGTCAACGAGGTGATCGCTCCGGCCATTATCGGCATGAACGTGGCCGATCAGGTGGGCATCGACAAGGCGATGATCGCCCTCGACGGCACGCCTACGAAGTCGAAGCTGGGCGCCAACGCCATTCTCGGCGTGTCGCTGGCCGTGGCCCGCGCCGCCGCCGACTACTTCGGCATGCCGCTCTATCGCTATATCGGCGGTTCGAACGCCAAGACGCTGCCCGTGCCGATGATGAACATCATCAACGGCGGTTCGCACTCGGACGCTCCGATCGCGTTCCAGGAGTTCATGATCCGTCCCGTGGGCGCTCCGTCGCTCAAGGAGGGTCTGCGCATGGGCGCCGAGGTGTTCCACAACCTGAAGAAGGTGCTCCACGAGCGCGGCCTCTCGACCGCCGTGGGCGACGAGGGCGGTTTCGCTCCCGCGCTGAACGGTACGGAGGATGCGCTGGATTCGATCATCAAGGCCATCGAGAAGGCCGGCTACGTTCCCGGAAAGGACGTGATGATCGGCATGGACTGCGCTTCGTCGGAATTCTATAAGGACGGCGTGTACGACTATACGATCTTCGAGGGCGAGAAGGGCGCCAAGCGCACTTCGAAGGAGCAGGTGGAGTACCTGAAGGGCCTCGTGGAGAAGTACCCGATCGACTCGATCGAGGACGGTATGTCGGAGAACGACTGGGAAGGCTGGCAGATGCTGACCGCCGAGATCGGCGGCAAGTGCCAGCTCGTCGGCGACGACCTGTTCGTCACCAACGTCGAGTTCCTGAAGAAGGGCATCGAGATGGGCTGCGCCAACTCGATCCTCATCAAGGTGAACCAGATCGGCTCGCTGACGGAGACGCTCGACGCGATCGAAATGGCGCACCGCGCCGGCTATACGTCGGTTACGTCGCACCGCTCGGGCGAGACCGAGGATTCGACGATCGCCGATATCGCCGTGGCTACGAACTCGGGTCAGATCAAGACCGGTTCGATGTCGCGTTCGGACCGTATGGCCAAATACAACCAGTTGCTCCGCATCGAGGAAGAGCTGGGCGACGAGGCCATCTACGGCTATAAGAAGGTTTACCGCAAGTAAAATTTCCGGCGGCTTCGGCTGCGGATATTCCGAGGGTCCGGCCTGTGAAGGCCGGGCCTTTTTTCGTATCCGGATTTTTGCATCCGGGTTCCGTGCGGGCGGGGGCGTGGTCAGGGATAGGCCGGAGAGTATGCGTCGGCCGGACGTATCCGGCTGAACCGGGGTCCGGGGATTCTGCCTCCCCGGGGTTTCCGGCTCCTCCGGTTTCCGCCTGTTTTTGTTCGGGCTTTTTCCGGTGCGTCTTCCGGACGGACGGGCCGGAGATGCGGAAGAAGGGGGGCTGCGATCCGGAACGATCGCAGCCCCCCCCCTTCTTCGGTCTGTCCGTCCGGTTGGTTCCGCGGACGCTGCGGGCGCCTGACAGGCAGAAATATATTTCGAAAGTTTCGAATGCGGCCGGTTACGGATGCACTTCGGCCGCGTAGACTTTGATCTGCATGGACCGTAGCTGGTTCCGGATATTGGCCGGCAGGTTGCTGTCCGACACCACGACGTCTATTTTGTCCACCGGGGCGATGAAGGCGAAACTGCGCTTGTTGCACTTGCTCGAGTCGAACACCGCGATCACCCGTTTCGACATCGAGAGCATCATCTGGTTGATATTCGCCTCTTCGATATTCGGGGTGGACAGTCCGCATTCGATATTGAAGCTGTCCACGCCCAAAAACAGTTTGTCGCAATAGAAAACCTTGAGGTTCATTTCGGCGATGGGTCCCACCGTGGACTGCGACGCTCCGCGCAGATTGCCTCCCAGCAGAATGATATTGAACCGTTTGTAGCCCAGCAGCTCGGCCGCGATGTTGATTGAGTTGGTGATGATCGTGAGCCGCTGGAACTTGTGGAGGTTGCGCGCTATTTCGAGTGTCGTGGTGCCCGAGTCCAGCAGGATCGTGTCGTTTTCCTCGATCAGCGTGGCCGCGACGCGGCCGATCGCCTGTTTTTCGCGCGTGTTGAAAAACCGCTTGTTGTGGATCGGCGTGTCCTCCTTGCTCTCGGCCTCGGTGTTGGGGAGGCCGATCGCTCCGCCGCGGGTCCGAATCAGCAGATTCCGTTCGTCGAGTGCGTTGAGGTCTTTGCGGATCGTAACTTCCGATACGCCGAATTCCCGGTGGAGTTCTTCGACCGAGATCGCCGACTGGCTTTTCAGTCGTTGCAGAATCATTGATCTTCTGCCTTTTGTCGTTTTTAGCGTGTTGTCCATCGTACTGCCCGGTGTAAGATTGGGTTAGAGGTCGTGTTACGGATGCAAAGATATGAAAAATTTCCGTCATAAACTGAAATGTGAGTTTCGAAACTTTGTGAAATTAAATTTCGGGCCGGATTGTTGAGGGCTATTTCATTGTTTTATAGTTTATTATGCGCTATTTTCCTCTCTGCGTCGGTCGTGGTGTCTGAAAAAATATCGTATTCGAAACATTGCGAAATTTTCGGTTTGCGTATTTTTGCCTTCGTCGAATTAAAAGTCCTGATTATGCAAAGTAAAGGCCAATATACCTATGCCGAGATCATGCAGCAACCCCGTGTCTGGAAACAGCAGTACGACCGGATCGCGGCGCGGCGGCAGGAGATCGAAACGTTCGTGCGCTCGCACATCGAGCGGGGCTACCGGGTGCTTTTCACCGGAGCGGGCACTTCGGCCTATATCGGCGATGCGCTGGTTCCGGCCGTCGCGGGTTCGCTCTTCGAGGGGGCGGCGGCAGTTCCCACGACCGACATCATCACCCATCCGGCCTCCTGGTTCACTCCGGGGCGCAACGTGCTGCTCGTGTCGTTCGCCCGTTCGGGCAACAGTCCCGAGAGCCTCGGCGCTATCAAGCTGGCCGACAGGCTGGGAGGAGAGCGGGTCGCGCATATCTTCATTACCTGCAACGCCGAAGGGCGGCTGGCCCGGATCGCTGCGGCGCACCGCGATTCGCTGCTGCTGCTCCTGCCCGCCGAGACGGACGACAGAAGTCTGGCCATGACCAGCAGTTTCTCGACCATGCTGCTTACGGCGTTGCTGGTTTCGCGCATCGACCGGATCGGCGGGGACGCCGCGGCGGTCGAATGCCTGGCGAACCAGACCGCCCGTGCGCTGGAGACTTACGACAGCCGGATCGCGGCGGTCGCACGGCGGAACTTCTCGCGGGCGGTCTTCCTCGGATCGGGCGCGCTGAAGGGTATCGCCGAGGAGTCGCATCTCAAGTTGCAGGAGCTGACCGACGGGGGCGTCATGTGCGGCTTCGATTCGTTTCTCGGATTCCGCCACGGTCCGAAGGCCGTCGTGAAGGAGGATTCGCTGCTGGTTTACCTCGTTTCGCGCGATCCCGCCGTACGTCGTTACGAGGAGGACCTGATCCGGCAGATTGATGCGAACAACCGGACGGCCGCCGTGGTGGCCGTTTCGGCGGAGCCTTACGCCGTCGGGGGCGTCTCCTTCGATCTGAACGTGGTGCTCGGCGGCGGCGATACGGGTGTCTATGGCTGCATCCCCTATGTCTTTACGGCCCAACTGCTGGGTTATTACAAATCCCTCGACCGGGGGCTGAATCCCGATTCGCCCTCCGTGTCGGGCAATATCCACCGTGTCGTGGAGGGGGTCACGATCTATCCTTACGAACGATAATACAACCGACTTTCCGGAATCGCTATGAAAAAAACCGAACAACTGCTCGAATCCATCGGCCGGATCACCCGCGAGACGGGGATTCCCCGCACCATCTTCGCTGTGTGCCCCAATTCGGTGGCCGTGACGAAGGCCGCATTCCGCGCCGCACGCCGCAACAACGCCCCGATCTATTTCGCCGCGACCCTGAACCAGATCGACGTGGACGGAGGCTATACGGGGATGACGCCGGCCGACTTCGTACGCATGGCGCGTCTCGAGGCCGAGGCCATCCATTATACGGGTACGACCGTCATCGCCATCGACCACGGCGGTCCGTGGCTCAAGGACCGGCAGGCCGTCGAGCGCTGGTCGCCCGAGGAGGCCATGAACGGCGTGAAGAAGTCGTTCGAAGCCGCCGTGCTGGCCGGTTACGACCTGATCCACGTCGATCCCACGGTGGATATTTTCGTGCCGAAGGGGGAGATCATCAGCATCCATCTGGTGGTCGCCCGCACCGTCGAGCTGATCGCCCATGTCGAGCGGTTCCGCCGCGAACGCGGACTGCCGCCCGTCTCCTACGAGGTGGGAACCGAGGAGGTGCACGGCGGACTGGCCGACGAGAAGACCTTCGACACGTTCCTCGCGGAGCTGAAAACCGCTCTGAAGGAGGCCGGGCTGGAGGACGTATGGCCCTGCTTCGTCGTGGGCAAGGTGGGGACCGACCTGCATACCGCGACGTTCGATCCCGGGGTGGCGCGTGTGCTGACGGACAAGGTACGCCCCTACGGCAGTTTCATCAAGGGCCACTATACCGACGGGGTGAGCAATCCCGAGCAGTATCCCCTCTGCGGCATGGGCGCCGCCAATGTGGGCCCGGAGTTCACGATGAGCGAATACGACGCGCTGGCCGAGCTGGAGCTGCTCGAAAGCCGCGAGCTGGAGAAAGGTACGGTGGCGATGGCCTCGCGCATGACCGGGGTGCTGGAGCGGCTGGTCCGCGAGTCGGGGCGCTGGCGCAAATGGCTGCATGAGGAGGAGGCCGGACTGGAGTTCGATCAGCTCGGCGCGGAACGCCGGATGTGGCTCGTCAAGACGGGCTGCCGCTATATCTGGCAGCGGCCCGAGGCGCTGGCCGCCCGCTACATGCTCTGCGACAACCTGCGTCGTGCGGGATACGATCCCGAGGAGATGGTGCTGGGGCGTATCGAGCGCGACATGGACAAGTATTTCACGGCTTTCAACCTGGTCAATCTGAACGACCTGCTCTAACCGAGACGCGCTATGAAAACTTTCGATGTCATCGCGCTGGGCGAACTGAACGTGGACCTGATCCTGAACCGGATCGCCGGGTTTCCCGAGGTGGGCAAGGAGATTTTCGCCCGGGACATGATCTGCACGCTGGGCAGCTCGACGGCCATTTTCGCCGCCAACGTCTCGGCGCTGGGCGCCCGCACGGCGTTCGCGGGCATGATCGGCCGCGACGCCTTCGGGGAGCTGGTGCGCGGAAGTCTCGAGGCGCGCGGCGTGGATACGCGCTATGTGATCGAGGCGGCGGACCGCGCCACCGGCGTCACGGTCGTCATGAGTTACGGCGAGGACCGGGCCAACGTCACTTATCCGGGAGCCATGGAGGCCCTGCGCTTCGCCGACCTCGATCCGGAGATTTTCCTGTCGGCCCGGCATATTCACCTCTCGTCGCTTTTCATGCAGCCCGGGCTGCTGGCCGATATCGTGCCGATCCTGCGGGCGGCGCACGACGGCGGCGCGACCGTCTCGCTCGATACGCAGTGGGACCCCGCCGAGGAGTGGCGGATCGACTGCCGCGAGGTGCTGCCGCTCATCGACATCTTTATGCCCAACGAGGCGGAACTGACGGCGCTCGCGCATGCGGCGTCGCTCGACGAGGCGATCGGGAGCGTGCGGCCGTGGCTGCGGCGCGCCATGATCGTCAAGCGCGGCAGCCGGGGCTCGGTGCTCGTCACGGCCGGCGGGGAATGCCGCGAGGTCGGGGCGCTGCTCAACCGCGAGGCGGTCGATACCATCGGTGCGGGCGACAGCTTCAATGCCGGGTTCATCCGGTGCTTCGTCCGCGGCGGTTCGCTCGGGGAGTGCCAGGATGCGGGCAACCTCACCGGAGCGATCTCTACGACGGCGGCCGGAGGCACGGGGGCGTTCGCCGACCGGGAGGCGGCCGTCCGTACGGCGCGCGAGCGGTTCGGAAAACAACTGAATCTGGATTGATTATGCACATACGGGAACGACTCAAGGCGTGTCAGGCCGCCGGAACGGCGGTCCTCGCCACCAATTTCTACAATTTCGAGACGCTGACGGCCGTCCTGAAGGCCGCCCGGGCGGTCGATGCTCCGGTCTTGCTGCAACTCACGCGCAGCTCGATCGACTACATGGGGCTCGAACAGGCCGTCCGCATGGGGCGTCAGGGACTGGCCGACTACGGTCTCGAGGGGTGGATACATCTCGACCACGGACCGAGCGTCGAGCTGGCGCAGCGTTGCCTGGAGGCCGGATTCGACTCGGTGATGATCGACGCCAGCGAGCGGCCTTTCGGGGAGAATGTGACCGTGACGCGCCGTGTCGTCGAGCTGGCGCGTCCCTACGGGGCCAATGTGGAGGCCGAGCTGGGTTACGTGGCCAAGCTGGGGCAGCGGCAGGGCGGCGGGTTCACGACTCCGGAGGAAGCCGCGCGCTTCGTGCGGGAGACGGGCGTCGATGCGCTGGCCGTGGCCATCGGTTCGGCGCACGGCTTCTACCGGGAAACGCCGCATCTGGATATGGAGCGGCTGAAGGCGATCCGTGCGGCCACCGACGCGGTGCTGGTGCTGCACGGCAGTTCGGGCATTCCGCATCCGATGGTCCGCGAGGCGATCGCGGCCGGCATTTCGAAGGTGAACCTGGCCACCGAGATCAAGGATACCTTCATGCGCTCGCTCAAGGGCGTCCTGACCGCCTCGGACGAGATCGACCTGCGCAAGGTCTTTCCGAAGGCCGTGGAGCCTGTGACGGCGCTGCTCGAAGAAAAATACCGGATGACGGGCACGGCCCGTCGCTGACCGGAACCGAAGATACTGACCTGAAAACCATGATCCGATGAAACCTGTTTGTCTGATGACCATCGCCCTGCTCGGGATTCCGGCCGCCGGCTCCGTGTCGGCGCAGAGCCTCGAAGAACGGAAAGCCGCCGTGCAGGAACTCCGGCTGAAGGATTACGAACCGCGGTCCGTATTCCGCATTCCCCGGACCGATGTCCGGCGGGCCAAATTCCCCGTCGTGGACATGCATTCGCACGACTACGCCGCCGACGATGCCGGAGTGGCCGCATGGGTGCGTACGCTTGACTCGTGCAACATACGCTATTCGAGCGTCATGCACTGCGAGTGGATCGGTGCGCCCTTCGAGGAGTATATACGCAAATACCGGCCCTACGGCGACCGTTTCCTGTTCTGGTGCTGTTTCGACTACACGGGATTCGGCGAACCCGGATGGGCCGAACGGGCCGTTCGCGAGCTGGAGCGCTGTCATGCGCTGGGAGCCCGCGGCGTCGGCGAGATGGTGGACAAGGGGCTGGGCGACACCTATGCCCGTCCCGTGCCCGGACGGGGCATCCACCTCGACGATCCGCGCCTGCGCCCGCTTATCGAACGGTGCGGCGAGCTGGGAATGCCCGTTAGCATCCATATCGCCGAACCGATCTGGATGTACGAGCCGCTGGACCGGCACAATGACGGACTGATGAACGGTGCAGACTGGGCCGTGGACACCTCCGCGGAGGGCTGCCGCGGTTACGAGGAGCTGATGGCGACCTTCGAACGCGCGCTGGCCGCCTATCCCGGGACGACCTTCATCGCCTGCCACTACCTGAACATGAATCAGGACCTGGAGCGGCTCGGGAGGCTGCTCGACAGGTATCCGAACCTCTATGTGGACATTGCCGGCCGGGCGGGCGAGTCGGCCGCCACGCCGCGCGCCACGCGCCGTTTCCTCGTCCGGTATGCGGACCGCGTCCTCTTCGGCACGGACAACGGTACGGACCCCGGCATGTACCGCATGGTCTTCCGGATTCTGGAGACCGACGACGAACACTTCTACAACCCCGACTACGGGTATCACTGGGCTTACAGCGGCTTCCGTCTTCCCGACGACGTGCTGCGGAAAATCTACTACGGCAATGCCGCCCGGCTCCTTCACCTCGACTAACACCCGAACGAACATGAAAAAACTGCTGATCATCGCCTTTCTGCTCTCGGCGGCCGCGTGCTCGTCGCCGCAGCGCATCTCGAACGGCGGAATTGAAATGGAAGTGGACGGCCGCATGCATGTGCGCATCCGTTCGCTGCACGGGGGGACGGCCCCCTTCTGCGACGACTTCAGACCCTTCGACCGGCTGGTGTGCGACGAGGCCGAAATCGTCGATTTCAGGCTCGGACGCGTCGAACGCTGCGAGGGAGGCTATTGCCTGACCGGGCTTGCGGAGGGCGACGGCATCGCGGTCGAAAAACGGATGACGGTCACGGTCCCCGAAGGGGATTGCGACGGAATGCTGCTCGTAAGCACGCGCTATATCAATCGGGGCGGCGACCTGCACGTGCGCCGTCTGGTGGCGAACGAACTGCGCATCGGGGCCGACTCGCTGTTGTGGTCGTTCCAGCCCACCTCCACCTCGGCCCGGGCGGACTGGGTGCTTCCGGTGCGTCCGGGATTCCGGCAGGAGAACTACCTCGGCATGAACAACACGGATTACGGCGGCGGCATTCCGATGGTTTCGCTCTGGCGGCGCGACGGCGGCGTGAGCGTCGGACTGACCGAACCCTGTCTGCGTACGGTCTCCATGCCCGTCGTCTGGAGCCGCAGCAGCGACGCGGCGACGATGTCCCTCGTGCGCGGATTCGACGAGGAACTGCTCTTCGCCCGGGGCGACACGCTGGCGGCTTACGACAGCTTCGTGGCCGTGCAGCAGGGCGATTTCTTCGATCCGCTGCGCAGCTTTTCGACCTACATGCAGCGCTACCGCGGCATCCGCATGGCCGCTTCCGAACCCGGGGCCTTCGAGCCGGTCTGGTGCGCTTGGGGATACGAACGGCAGTTCACCGTCGGCGAGGTGATCGGAACGCTGCCCAAAGTGGCCGAACTGGGCTTCAGGTGGGTGGACGTGGACGACGGCTACCAGATCGCCGAGGGCGATTGGGAGACGAACTCCCGTTTTCCGGGAGGCGGCCGCGACATGCGCCGTATGACCGATGCCATTCACGCGCTGGGCATGAAGGCCAAGCTGTGGTGGGCGCCGATGGCGGCCGATCCCGGCACGCGCATCCTGCGCGAACACCCCGAGATGCTGTTGCAGACGGCCGAAGGGACGCCCGAATACATCACCTGGTGGGACAGTTACTACCTCTCGCCGGTCAATCCCGCCACGGAGCGCTACACGCTGGGATTGGTGGACCGTTTCATGCGCGAGTGGAATTTCGACGGTCTGAAACTCGACGGACAGCATCTGAACCTCTGCCTGCCGGATCACAACCCGGCGAGCGGGCTGGACGATCCGGAGCAGGCCGTGGAGCGCTTCCCCTCCTTCTTCCGCGCGATCTTCGACCGGGCGCGCGCCATCAAGCCCGATGCCGTGGTGCAGCTCTGCCCGTGCGGATGCGCGGTAAACTTCTTCAACATCCCCTATATGAATCAGGCCGTGGCCTCCGATCCCACGTCGAGCTGGCAGGTGCGGCTGAAGGGCAAGAGTTACAAGGCGATCAATCCCGGGCTGGCCTATTACGGCGATCACGTGGAGCTGACGGACGGAGGCGACGATTTTGCCTCGCAGATCGGGATCGGCGCCGTGATCGGTTCGAAATTCACCTGGCCCGAGAACAACCCGGCCGTCGAGGCGGATTACCGGCTCACGCCGGAGAAGGAGCGGCTGTATAAGAAATGGGTGAAGATCTACACCGACAGAATGCTCTCGCTCGGCGACTACCTGAATCTTTACGACATCGGTTTCGACCGGCCCGAAGGACACGTCATCCGCAAGGACGGGGCGCTCTACTACGCCTTCTATGCCGACCGCTGGGACGGCGGTCGCATCGAGCTGCGCGGTCTGGAGCGCGGCCGGACCTATGTGGTCACGGAGTATGCGGCCGACTATCCGCGCAGCTACGAGGTCAGCGGCGACGACCCCTTCATCGTTCCGTCGTTCGATCGCAGCTATCTGATCGAAGTCCGTGAAAAATAGCAAGCATAAACCAAACCATCAAAACCTAATTCGTATGAATCTTAAATCATTCCTCAGAACTCAACTGCCGGCTTTCCTCCTCTTGGCGGGGAGCGCCCATGCGCAGACCGCCGTTCAGGGTACGGTGCTCTCGGCAGAGGACAAATCGCCCCTCCCGGGTGCGACGGTCGTCGTCGAGGGCACGACGCGGGGGACATCGGCCGGTGCGGACGGTCGCTATGCGCTGGAAGCCGTCCCGGGCGAAGTGCTCGTCTTCTCGTTCGTGGGATTCGAGGACCGGAAGGTGACCTACAGCAACCAGACGACGATCGACGTGGAGCTCGAACCGCAGTCGAACAGCCTCGACGAGGTGGTCGTGATGGGTTATTCGTCGCAGCGCAAGACGGAGCTTTCGAGCGCCGTGGTTTCGCTCGACGCGGAGCAGCTCACCGACGTCACCTCGCCCGACATCGGGAACATGCTCCAGGGCAAGGCCGCCGGCGTGCTGGTCTATAATACTTCGGGGCAGCCCGGTTCGCAGGCTACGATCCGTATCCGCGGCACGGGCTCCATCACCGCAGCCAGCGACCCGCTCTACGTGGTGGACGGCATCATCGGCGGTACGTTCAACCCCAACGACGTGGAGACGCTCACCGTGCTCAAGGATGCCGGAGCGACGGCCATCTACGGTTCGGAGGGTGCGGGCGGCGTCATCGTCGTCACGACCAAGTCGGCGAAGCAGGGGCAGAAGACGACGGTCAATTTCAAGTTCTCGGCCGGCGTGAAGTCGGTGTTGCAGGGCCGCCTGAAGATGATGGATTCGGAGGAGCTCTACTATACGCAGAAGAGCTACATGCCCGAGGTGCTTTTTCAGGCGCAGCGTCCCGAATCGCTGCTCGGACAGGATTTCGACTGGGTGGACGCCATCTTCCGCACGGGCGTCGTGCAGAATTACTACGCTTCGGTATCCGGCAGCTCGGGCAAGACCAATTACTATGTCAGCCTCGATCATTACAGCGAGGACGGAACGCTCATCAATACCGACTTCCACCGCACGACGGCCCGCATCAACCTTTCGACCGAACTGGCGCGTTCGCTGCGCATGACCACGCGCGTCGCCTACACCAATTCGCGCGATTACAGCTCCTCGTCGTATCAGACGCTCGAGTGGGCCTACTGCATGGTGCCGTGGGACAGCCCCTATTATGCCGACGGCTCGCTCATCGACCTGAACAAGGACACCGAACACGCCTGGCTGTCGCAGTACCGCTACAATCCGCTCTTCGCCGAGAAGTACAACTACGCCAAGTCGCATTCGGACGATCTGGTGGGCGACCTGCAACTGGTGTGGAATCCTACCGACTGGCTGACGGTCTCCTCGTCGAACCGGTTCAACCGCAGCGGTTCGAAGTACATCACCTGCATCGACCCCCGCACGGTGGGCGAGTCGGAGCACGGCAGCCTTGCGAACAGCCTGTCGGAGGGATGGGGCATCTCCTCGTCGAACCTCGTCAAGGCGGCGCACTCGTTCGGCGACCACAACCTCGGCGGACTGGTGGGCTACGAGTACGGAATCAACAAGGAGGAGTACCTCGACGTGACGGGACAGGACATGCCCGAGGGGATGGGTTCGATGAATTCGACGATTCCCTTCGAGAACGGCGGGTACGACCTCTGGGGCGAGGGCTGGTCGGTCTTCGCGCAGGTGCAGTACAGCTACCGGAACAAGTACACGCTCACGGCGTCGTTCCGCGCCGACGCCAGCTCGAAGTTCGCGCCCAGGAACCGGGTGGGTTACTTCCCGTCGGTGGCCGCTTCGTGGGTCGTCAGCCACGAGAACTGGCTCAGGGACGCCGCATGGCTCGATCTGCTCAAGCTGCGCGCCAGCTACGGCGAAACGGGTAACTCGTCGATCGGGTCGTACCTCTACCTCGACTCCTATTCGTTCGCCTCGAAATACCACAACAAGGTGACGGCCATTCCCGTCCGCAAGGCCAATCCCTATCTGGGCTGGGAGACGGCCAACATGACCGGCGTGGGTCTCGACGCTTCGTTCCTCGGCCGGATCGACCTCACTCTCGACTTCTACAACATCATCAACTCCGAGCTGCTGCTCAACGTGCCGCTGTCGCCTTCGACGGGCTTCTTCGACCAGACGGCCAATGCGGGCAAGGTCCGCAACCGCGGTTTCGAGATCGCGCTCAATACGACCAACGTGAAGACCCGCGACGTGACGTGGACCACGGGATTCAACATCGGGTTCAACCGCAACCGCGTGCTGACTACGCCGACTCCCGAGGGATTCCTCCAGTCGAGCGGCGGCAACGGAACCGTCTCGCAGCAGGTGAAGGTGGGGCAGGATATTTACAGTTGGTACATGCCCAAATGGCTGGGCGTCGATCCGGGCAACGGCGATCCCGTATGGGAGAAGGTCGTCTATGACGAACACGGCCGGGTGACCGGACGCATTCCGACCAACGATTACAGCGAGGCGACCAATCAGGTCGTGGGCGTCGCCACGCCCAAGTTCAGCGGCGGCGTCTCGACCTCTCTGCGCGTCTTCAACTTCACGCTGAGCGGCGTGGCCAATTTCGTGTACGGCAACAAGATCTTCAACAACGACCGCCTGACGATGGACGCCGACGGCGCGTTCCTGACGCACAACAGCGTCTCGCTGGACAACGGACTGAAGTGGAAGCGCTGGGAGAAGCCCGGCGACGTGGCCACGCACCCCAAGGCCGTCGCGTTCGGCAACAAGAACTCGAACGCCGTGTCGTCGCGGTTCCTCGAGGACGGCAGCTTCTTCCGCATCAAGAACGTCACGCTGGCTTACGACCTGCCCGAAAAGTGGGTCAGGAAGATGCGGATGCAGGCCATGCGCATCTACGTTTCGGGCGACAACCTGGCCACCTTCACCCGCTTCTCGGGCATGGACCCCGAGGTCGATCTGCAAGGTACGGAGTACACGCTGGCCGGTATGTACAGCACGCCCTATCCCGTGGGCCGGACCTTCATGTTCGGCGTCGATCTGACCTTCTAATTCCAACCGTAAAACCGACAAGACATGAAAAAGATACTTTTGGGCGCAGTCGCCTCGCTGACCCTCTCGGCCTGCGACCTGGACTATTTCCCCAACGATTCGATGACCTCGGACCAGATGGCCGGGAACCCCTCTTCGACGGAGTATTCGACCGACGGCAACTACTCGATGTTCAAGGACGTGCTGGAGTACAAGGGTTCGGAGTATTCGGGCAGCACCTATGTCCGCTACTTCTTCCAGATGTCGGAGTTCCGCGGCGATAACGTCTGCCTGGCCAACAAGACCGAGGACCCGCTCTACAACGAGATCTGCTACAACGACCTGGAGACCGATCTGCCCACTTCCTACTTCTGGTGGTGCGCCTACCATATCATCTACGGCGCCAACGCCGTGATCGAATCGCAGCCCGAAGGGGCGAGCGACGAGGGCGACCGGATGCTGGGCGAGAACTATTTCCTGCGCGCCATCTGTCACCTGCACCTCTCGATGCTCTACTCGCGGCCCTATACCTTCGGCCGCGACAACATGGGCGTCGTGCTGCGCACCTCGACCGACACGCCGACCACCGAGCGCTCGACCGTGGGCGCCGTGTATGATCAGATCCGCGACGACCTCGTAAAGGCCGCCGGACTGCTCAAGGACAAGGCGCGCCGCGGCGATGCCGGATATGTCTCCTACGATGCGGCCATGGGCCTGCTTTCGCGGGTTTACCTCTACCGCGGCGAGGACGACAAGGTGATCGAGACCGTGAACGGCCTGCTCGGAGGCGCTTCGGCCGAAAGCAAGCTCGATCCCGACTATGCCCGCTATTTCGAAAATGCGCTCTCTTCGTCCGAAACCCTCTGGGCCGTCGCGCACGAGGATTACGAGGACCGCGGACGCGAGTCGGTCGGTTCGATGTACTGGACGCCCGACCAGCGCGGTGTGGGCGGCTGGGCCGAAATGTACTACTCCGATCCGCTGATCGCCCTCTACGAACGCCATCCCGAAGACATCCGCTTCACGGCCTACTGCGAGCGGCTGAATCCCGACGAGACGGGACAGTTGCAGGTCCGCTGGGCGGTCGCCTCGGAGGGAACGGATTTCCGCGTCAATCAACTCTACGACTGCTTCCGCGACGACAACGGCTATTATTACGAGGAAAACGGCTCCCGGCATTATTTGCAGGCCGAACAGGAGTACGGCCGCACGCAGTTCTACGTGACGGTCGGCGGCGAGAAGACGCGCGCCTACGTGGACGTGAAGACCGAGAGCTTCAACACCTGTCCTGCCTTCATGTGCAAGAAATTCGCCAGCCCGACCAACGCCGCCCATCCGCTGCTCTCGTCTCCCGTGATGCTGCGCTGGGGCGAGGTGATTCTCAACCGTGCCGAAGCCTATGCCAAGACAGGCAACGAGCAGGGGGCGCTGGATGACGTCAATGCGCTGCGCCGCCGCGCCGGACTGTCCGAGGAGGCCCTCTATACGCTGGACAATTACCGTGAGGCAGGGTATTCGTCGGTGCTCGACGTGGTGCTCGACGAGCGTCGTCTGGAGCTCTGCTTCGAGGGACAGCGCGCATTCGACGTTTTCCGCAACGGGCGGTCGCTGGACCGCCGTTTCGCAGGCGTCCAGCCCTGGGAGGTGGTCGATTGCGACGATCCGCGCATCCTCTACCGCATTCCCTACGACGAAATCTCGGTCAGCGGCATTCCGCAGAACGACTAACCCGATTCCCTGACGACTAAAACGTGAACCGATTATGAAAAGACAACTCTTTGCGCGAATGGCGCTGATGCTGGCGCTGCCGCTCTTCGCCGCCGGCTGCATCATCGACGATCCCGAACCGGGTCCCAACCTCTCGGGCGACTGGACGGAGCCCGAAGAGCCGGCGGGGCCCGAGACCTTCATCACCGTGGACGGCGACTTCTCGGACTGGGACGCGATTCCCGCCGACGAGCTGGTGACGGCCACGGTTCCCGACGACGCCTTCTATTCGGCCGGCCGCCGGCTGAAGGTCTATGCCGGAGCCACCTATATCAATATCTACCTCGAATATTCGGAAGCGGAGCAGCCCGTGCAGATCATGCACCTCTATCTGGATTCCGACATGGCCTTCGACGGCGAGGGCCGTCCGACGACGGGCATGGGCAATGCGGCGTGGACGAACGACGGCGCGGACATCCTGTTCGAGGGAATGCTCAGGGACGATACGGGCGCTCCGACGGCCTACGCTCCGACGATCTTCACCTGGTCGGGCGAACCGCTCTCCGGCGGCTGGGACTGGACGGAGGCGGTGGCCGCGGGGGCGGGCATCTGCTCGAACTGCGAGCCGGTCGAACTGCCCAACGGCAACATGGCGATCGAGATGACCATTGCCCGGAGCGCCGTTCCCGGCCTGGGACAGAGCTTCCGGCTGGGCGTCGGACTGCAATACGACTGGAACGACATCGCCTACCTGCCCGCCGGGAGTGCGGTCGAGGAGAACGGCGAACCGAAACACGGCGCCGTGGAGAATCTGCTGATCGGAGCGAAGTCCGGACCGGCCCCCGAGGTGCTGATTACCGCCGACGGCGATTTCTCGGACTGGGAAAAGGTTCCGGCGAGCGAAATGACCGTCGCCACGGTTCCCGACGACGCCTACTACAAGGCGGGGAAGGTGGCCAAGGTCTATGCGGGCGAAACCTACGTGAATTTCTATGTGGAGTACGAGGATTCGGCGGAGCAGCCCGTGCAGATCATGCACCTCTATCTGGATTCCGACATGGCCTTCGACGGCGAGGGCCGTCCGACGACGGGCATGGGCAATGCGGCGTGGACGAACGACGGCGCGGACATCCTGTTCGAGGGGATGGTCGTGGACGACGCGGGCGCTCCGGCGGCCTACGATCCCACGATCTTCAACTGGACGGGCGAGAACCTTTCGGGCGGCTGGGACTGGACCGAGCTGCTGGCCGCGGGATCGGGCGTCTGCTCCGCATCGAAACCCGTGGAGCTGGAGAACGGACGCAAGGCCGTCGAGGTGGTCGTGGTGCGCTCCTCGATCCCGAATCTGGGCAGTCGTTTCCGGGTCGGAATCGGGTTGCAGTACGATTGGAACGATATCGCTTACATCCCCGCCGGCAGTGCGGTCGAGGAGAACGGCGTCGTCGGACACGGGGCGGTCGAGAACATGCTCGTCGGCCGCTGACGAACGGCAAGGCGAACGCCCGCCTTTCGGTTCAAACCGATCGAATCAACTGTTTCGGCCGGCGTCGCGGCGTTGCGGCGCCGGCTTTTTTACGGATTACCGACTACGATGACGATACCTGTTTTTTTCGGGGCGGCCGCGCTGCTCTCTTTCTGCGCGGCGGCCTGTTCGGACGGCGGCGCGGCCTCCGGCGGCGACGGATTGCGCCGGGTGGCGTACGTGTCTTCGGACGAGGCGTTTCCCAATCCCGAACGGGGATTCTACTACCCCTATGATTTCCGGTTCGCCGGGGGCGGAACGCCGGAACCGCTCTCTCCGGAGACCCTGCGGGGACAGCGGCGCCTGAACCGCTCGCTGGTCCTGCTGGAGTATTTTCTCCGCGACTTCATCGACCGCCCGCTGTCGGAGGAGTGTCTGGAGCTGGTGGAACGAAATTTCGAAGCCCTGCACGAGGGCGGCTGCAAGGCGATCGTGCGTTTTGCGTACAGCGATTCCGAGCGGGAGAAGCCCTGGGATGCGGCCGAGCCGGTCGTGCTGGGGCATATCGCCCAGCTCAGGCCGCTGCTGCAACGGTACGGGGCGGTGATTTGTGTCCTGCAGGCGGGGTTCGTCGGCGTGTGGGGCGAGTGGTATTACACGGACCATTTCGGGTTCGAACCCGTGACGGAGACCGATTACGCGCCCCGCCGCCGGGTCCTCGACGCCTTGCTCGACGCCCTGCCGGCCGACCGCATGGTGGCCGTGCGCACGCCCGCGGCCAAGATGCGGTGCTGCGGGCTCTCTCCGGCGGATACGGTCTCCTTCCAGACGGCCTGGGACGGATCGGCGCGCTCGCGCGTGGCGGCGCACAACGACTGTTTCCTGGCGAGCCGCGACGATGTGGGGACCTTCGTCGGGGAGGCCGACCGGGAGTTCTGGCGGACGGAGAGCCGCTATGTGAGCATGGGCGGCGAGACATGCAGCGTGTCGGAGTACTGCGACTGCACCGACGGGGTGGCGGACATGGAGGAGTACCATTGGAGCTATCTGAACAGCGCCTACCATCCCGGAGTGATCGCCCGGTGGCGGCAGGAGGGATGCCTCGGGGAGATCGAACGGCGGCTGGGATACCGGTTCGTTCTCGAGACGGGACGTTTCACGCGGCGGCCCGTTGCCGGCGGGGAGTTCGTCGTCGGGCTGGAGCTGCGCAACGAGGGGTTCGCCTCGCCGTTCAACCCCCGTCCGGCGAAGCTGGTGCTGACCGACGCTTCGGGTCGGAAACGGCAGGTTTTCGACATGCCGTGGGATCCGCGCCGCTGGTTCGCGGGGAAGACGCATACGCTGACGGCCGGGTTCGCCGTGCCGCCGCAGTTCGTCGCGGGCGACGTCTGCACGTTGTGGTTGTGGCTGCCCGATGCGGACGAACGCCTGGCCGAAAGTCCGTGTTTCAGCATCCGGCTGGCCAACGAAGGAATATGGGATGCGGCGAGCGGATACAACCGCCTGCTGGATTTCGAACTCGAATAGAGAGCATGTTATGAAGGATTGGATCGGAAAACACCGCTGGCTCTTTTTCGGGCTGGTGACCATGCTGACCTGGGGCGTTTGGGGCGAATTGAGCGAACTGATCGAGCGGGCGGGATTCCCGTCGGGACATGTTTACGTCGTGTGGGCCTTTTCGATGGTCCCGTGTGCGGCGGCGGCCCTGCGGATCGCCCGGTGGCGGTTGGACCGTTCGCCGCGGGCGTTGCTGCTGGGGCTGAGCGCCGGACTGCTCGGGGCCGGCGGTCAGCTCGTGCTGTTCGAGGCGCTGCGCTTCGGGCCCGCCTATATCGTATTTCCGTTCGTGTCGATGTCGCCGGTCGTCACCATCGCGCTGTCGCTCGCGCTGCTGCACGAACGGGCCAGCCGCATCCAGATCTTCGGGATCGTTGTGGCGCTGGCGGCGATTTTCTTTCTCTCGTGGCAGGAGGGGGCGCACGACGGAACTGCGGAGGGCGGTCTGTGGCCGGTGCTGGCGGTCGTCGTCTTCGTGGCGTGGGGCGTGCAGGGCTATGTCATGAAGTTCGCCAACGCCTCGATGAGCGCCGAGAGCATCTTCTTCTACATGGCGCTGACGGGACTGATGCTGGTTCCCGTGGCGCTGCGTATGGCCGGACCGCAATCCGGGCGGATCGGTGCGGGACTCTGGATCGGAGGATTTCTGACCCAGTTGCTCAACGCGGTGGGCGCTCTGACGCTGGTGTACGCCTATCGCTACGGCAAGGCGATCATCATTTCCCCGATGCAGGGGCTGGCTCCGCTCATCACGATGGTGCTGTCGCTGGTGATCTTCGCCGTGGTTCCCGGACCGATGCTGACCGTCGGACTGGTGCTGGCGGTCGTGGCGCTGGTGGCGCTGTCGGTCGAGCGGGACGGATGACATCCGCCGGGAGCGGTTTCCGGGGAAGCTCTGCGGCCGCCCGTTTCCGGGCTGTCGCAGGGCTTTTCGCGTCGGGCCCCCGGAGAGACCTTCGTGACGCGGCTCGCCGGACTTCTGGCAA
Source organism: Alistipes dispar (assembly GCF_006542685.1). Taxonomy (NCBI): domain Bacteria; kingdom Pseudomonadati; phylum Bacteroidota; class Bacteroidia; order Bacteroidales; family Rikenellaceae; genus Alistipes; species Alistipes dispar. The sequence goes on from NZ_AP019736.1 coordinate 1,936,311, forward strand.
AGATGGCGGAACGGCAGTCCGTGCGGCCGGTCAATGTCCCGGTCCGGCCTGTCGGCCCGCATTGCGGGTTATGACTTCCGCAAGGCCGACTCCCGTGAGCCGCGATTCGATCCAGGCGGCGAAATCGAAATATTTGAGCAGCGGGCGTTCGTACTCGGCCCGGACGATCGTTTCGACCCGTGGCCGGAACCGGCTCCACAACCGGTTGCGTTCGTGCCGGCTTCGGCGTTACGGACAATCAGGAGCTGCGTTGGAAGCGCACGAAGGACCTGCTTTATACGTACAGCGTTCCCGTGCCGCCCAATCTCTACTCCTCGACCTTCGCCAACGTGGGAACCATCGACAACTCGGGTATCGAACTGACGATCGCTTCGACGCCGGTCACGACCCGGAACTTCTGATGGGACCTGGGAGCTACGGTCAGTTATAACCGGAACGAACTGGTGCGATTCTCGAACGATCAGTACGAAATGGTTGAGATCAAAATCGGATATTTCGCCGACGATCTGAAGATGTACACGATGCGGATTGTCGAAGGCGAACCGCTGGGCAACTTCTGGGGACCGAAATTCCTCGGATTCGACGCTGCGGGCGGAGCCGTTTACGAAGACCTCGACGGTGCGTCGTTGAGGTTCGTGGGGGAATACCCAGAAACTTGCCGCAAAGACGTGGCGCTACGAACTTTTCTATTGTGACTATGTGATAGGTCTGCTGCTTTTCTCGACTTTTCTCGGCGGGGTCGTTTTCAATGCGTCGAACATCCTGCTTGCGGCGGCCGTGGCGCTTTGCGGCATGTCCGTGGCTTTTCCCGTCGGAGTGGGATTGGCGCTGGTTCTGGGCGTATTGATCAATTATTTCGGTGCGGCCAAAGGCGATCCGCTGTTCATTTTCCTTGGCGTGGCGCTCATCGCTGCGGCGATCGTCATGAACGGTCTGGCATACAGGATGGCCCGGACAGGAAAACGGAAACTTGCGGCGAAAGGGCTTCTGATCTCGGTCGCGGCGGACACGATCATGGCCTTTTTCTACCGGTTTGTCGCTTCTTCGATGGACCTCGACAGTTTCACGGCCCCCGCAGCCGGAAAGATGATTCCCTACATAGTCCCTTTCCGTGCCATACTTTCCGGAGACATCCGGAAAAACGAAAAGCCTTACGTATTCCAATACGTAAGGCTTTTCGTTCCGTTACACTCTTTTCGGTTGCTTTTCGGTCGGAAACGGGATTTGGGCCTGCTTCTTGTCTTCTCTATGTATCAATATGTTGCGATGTATCTTCTTTTTTATTCTGTTCCCAGATTATCCGATTTTGATTTCTGGTTATATCCGATCATATATATCCTTCAGTTTTTCCGAGAAAATCTGAGATGTAAACAATTCATCTACCCGCCGATGACCGGCTTCAGCCATCTTCAAGCGAAGCGTATCTTCGGAAAGCAACCTGTCTATGGCCCGTGCAAATTCCACTGCATCCGAATTAGGTGCCTCCAAACCCGTTTCACCGTTTAGCGAAACATAATTGACTCCCGATGCGGGAATGGAGAATGTTACCGGAGGCGTATAGCAATACATACTTTCGAGAAGCGTTACTCCGAATGCCTCGGCCCTTGTTATGGAGGGGAATGCGAATACGTCCGCAGCGTGAAGATAATATTTGAGTTGATTGTCCGGAATCCGACCGAGGAAATGAATTCGAGGAGATTTTGCCTGCATCCGAAGCCGGGGTGTTAAAGGTCCGTCGCCTCCGATCAGCAGCACGCATTCTTCTTTTATGTATTTTTCCGCTTCAATGAGATAGCGCAGACCCTTGTATGGAACATGGCGGCCGTAAGAGAATACGATCTTTCGATCGCCATAACAAGTTCGTATTTCCCGAATATGCGTGCGGTCCTTTTCTGCTTTTACGAGATCGAATCGCCGGGTATCTATGACATTGGCCAAAACCACACATTTGTTATGGTATGGAGCCAAAGGCTTTGCCTCATCTCGTAATTTGGGACTCGTTGTAAGAATCAGATCGGCACGGCGGAACAACAGACTTTCGAAAGGACGATAACAAGTGTATAAAAACGCTGATGTTAATATTTCAGCATGGTAGTGTACGATCAATCGGACCCGCCGAGGTAATACGCATAAAAGATAGAATCCGACCAAAGGATTCGGAGCATGAAAATGAATAATATCAGGGTTGAAAGACCGGATTTCAGCACGCAGCCGCCACATATAGCCGAAGGATAGTGCCTGACTTGCGATTTTTGCAAAAGTCCCCACCCGAATGACCTTAATTCCTTCGTAAGATGAGATTCGGGTATTCCGACAATCGTTGAAACAAATCACCTCATGTTCGTATTCGGATAACGAAGAAACGGCCATGTGACAAACCTGTTCGATTCCGCCCGTATGCGGTGGATAATAATTGGGGATGTGCAAAATCTTTTTCATCTAACAGAAATTCTTTTCAGAAAAGCAGTCAGACAATGTACGCGATAGCGGATTTTAAACCAAAAAGGGAAAAAACTTTTGTCGCACGAGGCGGATACGGTCGCTTCATGTCTGCGATAAATCATCAATGGAACCGGCAGATAAGAAACTTTACCGTAATAAGATGCCAACAAACCCAACCATATATCATGCGGCACGGAGTGGCGTGGACATGGTAATGCTTTATCGAGTAACTCTCTCCTGAAAGCCATGCAGGACCCCAAAAACGAATTTCGGATCAGATTCCGCAAAATACCTGTTCGTAGTCCGTTCAACTTGAAGTAGGAATCATGAATAATGTGCAAAGAGGCATCGGCCACTTTGCAGTCAGATAAAACCAGCAAATGATTTTGCAGCTCCTTTTGCATCGTATCGACCTTACCCGGTAACCAGACATCGTCCTGATCCGAAAGAAAAATAAATTCACCGGAGGCATGACGAAGCGCATTTTCGAAATTGTGTGTGACATAATCAAAACGGCGAGGATAAACCGTTGTCTTGATATGTTTTATAATTCGGATGCGGGAATCATTTAGCTCTGAGATAATTGCAAAAGTACGATCGGTCGATCCGTCATCTGAGATTATTATCTCATCTCGAGGTCCGAGTTGCGAAAGAATAGAAAGGAGTTGCTCCCGTATAAATTTCGCGCCATTATAGGTCGCCAAACAAACTGAAATCATATTTTAATTTGCGTATTCTTCCCGTTGTGTTTTTGACCGAACTTTATCGCCATCAGTTATCTAAGGATTATCCTCGGTTTGCTCAGGACACAAGTTGAATTATCGGGCAGATCTTCCACAACGACACAGTTCGCTCCGATTTTGACATTATTGCCGATTCTGACATGCCCCAGAATTTTAGCTCCAGCCCCGATCAGCACATTGTCTCCTATCGTGCACCCCCCCCCGTGACTTATGGTAACCTGCTGAGCTATGGTGCAGTTTTTCCCAATACTTACATCATGGCCGATAATTATCCCGTTGGGGCCATGTAGCAGGATCGGAGGGGTTTTAAAGAATGCTCCGGCTCCTAAATTTGTGCCGAAAGAGCAATTATGGTAAGCGTCGCATTTTTTTATATAGTATAGATAGTACAATTTTAAAAGAGTAGGAGTTTTGTTGTTCGGATCGGTCACTATAGCTCTTCTTTTCCAATACTTTTCATGATTATAGTGCTGAATAAATCCCAAGATCCATTTACCTAATTTATTGTCGTTGGAGAATGGTTTCATATGTCGTCTTAAGCAGCATTTTCAGATGTTGTCCGTGGAATCCTCATCTTATAGCATATTGGATTGAATTCCCTATTCAACTATATCAGTGAATAATTTTTTATCTTCGCATCCAATATTTCGTTATGCTTTTTGTCAGAAACGATATTTTCCGAGTTCGTATCGTCAAAGATAAGGTATGCGAAATAACACAATATTGCCGGAATGCCCAATCGGGGAAATCCAAAAATTTACAATTTTTTCCGCACTCCAGATAAATTTCGAAGCGACTTTGCAGCTTTTCAATATCCGTTTGTTCATTCGAAAAATTTTGAAAGCATTTACACGGAAGCAGATAGAAATATCTTTCACCCGAATGCCACAGTTTCCGGACAAATTGCGTGTCTGCGAAATCGAGCCATATCCGTTCGTCGTATCCGCCGCTACGCTCGAACAATGATAACTTTACACATAATCCGCTATTTATGAGTAAGTAATGTTTTATCGGATAAATTCTGCCAGGGGACAACGGATTTTTCTGTGCTTTCCAGCGTCTGAAAGGAGAAAACTCCGTACCTTTCGGGAGAAAGACCTGTGGAACGAAAAGTTGCAGATCCGGATGAGCAGAAATTGCATCGATGTAACTATCGAAAAAACCATCCGGTAAAATCGTATCTTGATCCAAAAGCAGCAACCAGTCCAGTTTTTCCTTGCTCGCATACCGGGCGGCTGCATTATAAGCATAACCTAACCCTTTGTTATCGGGGCAATGATCGTATCGAATATCCGGATAGTTCCGATGATTGCTGTCGGCATCCGGAGAATTGTCAAAAATAAAAAGACGAATCTTATGATGCGTACCGATTTGTGCATAGGCGCTTTGGAAAGCCGGAGATTCGCTCAATTGCATTTTATACAAAACAATCGCGCAACAGATTGAAATCATTTTTGCCGTAATTTTTCAATGACAGGATATAATACATGTTCCCACGATAATTCCACCGGCATCCCGATCGTGGTGTTTATTGGAGTTTGCAGATCAATGATTCGCTGTAATGCTTGTTGTAGTCCCACTGCATCTTCCTGTTTTATATATTCTCCGCACTCATTATTCCCGATCAAATCGCGGGCTGCCCCGACGTCCGTTGAAACGAGATAGCAACCGAAACGTCTTGCTTCTACCAAAACAAGGCCGTAGCTTTCCCACCGGGACGTCAGCACGAAGACCTTGGCCGAATTGTAATGTTCCCACAATTTTTGCTTGTCATGAATAGGTCCGGTAAATATGATCGAACTGAGCTTATCGGGGAAATTCTTGTAGAATCTATCTATTTTGGATTGAAATGCCGGTTCGATCGGGCCTATGAAATAAAATTTCCATCCTGCCGGATTGATATGCGCCAAAGACTCAAGCAGCATGTCCGTGTTTTTCTGTTTTGTTCCTAACCGGCCGACTGTTATTATTTTGTTCTCTTTTTCATCGAACGACTTTATCTTGATCGGCGTTTTCCGGAGGCTTGTTTCGTCAAAACCGTTCGGTACGTAAACCAGTTTGTCACCGAATGCGAAATAGGGAGAATCGGATTTTGTCATTAATGCGTATGCTTTCGACGTCTCACAAGAGATAACATCAATAGCAGCGATCCCTTTTTTATACAGCAATTGTCGAATTCCTTCCTTTATGCCTTTCCGCTGCGGAAATTTCTCGGCAATATGATGATCTGTGTCGCATTTGACATAAACTTTGCCGTCCGGATTGAATATTTTGTATATAATAGCCTCGATAATGGTAGGTATCGAATAATGAAACCGCATCAGGATATCGATTTTCCGGGCATTGCATACAAGGTACCACCAGAAAAAGACAAGTTTATACCATCCGTTTTTTCTGTCGCCCCGGCGGAAAAGAAATTTGTACCGTATTCCGTCGTTTTCAACCGGGAAATTCCGGTTCGTTGCACTTGTCAGCGAAACGATTTCGACATCATAGCCGAGCGCTTGTCCAAGATAATATGGAACACAGGAGACATCCTTGCCGATATGTTCGCGCTCCATATAGAGAAAGGTCAATGTCAATTTAGGCATATATGCTGTGCAAATAAATTATTTGAGCAACTCTTCCACGAACAGCCTGCCGTACATGATTGCAGCGCTGTAACCTACAACGAGCCATTTGCCCAATGCTTTCGGTGAAAAAAGATTGATTACCATGGGAAAAAGCAGGATATCCACACATGTAAGGAATTCCGTAATGCGCAGTCCGGCCGTAAGATTATTGCGGAATAAAGGCAGGGCGGTCAGCCCGCATGCCATGATTTTTAATAACAGGACCGAGTAGCGATTGTGCGGTTGGATTTTATGAATATTCCAAAGCAGAAACAGGAATATTCCGATTCGGGTTATTTGGAAAAGACCTAAGATATTGGCTCCGCCATTGCCGTCATCGGTTATTTCCACACTATATATCAAGAATTTTTCCTGGATGAATTCAATCGGAACAAACGAAATCAAAGATGTCAGATAAATTCCATTTAGCGAAAGCAGGTATCCTGTTAAAATGACACCTGTCCAAATTCCCCGATTGATTCTGTCGCTTGATAAAAACCAGAGCGGAAGCATCAGTAACGCTGACGCATGGAACATTGTAGCCAATAGTACCCAGCCGAAATAATGCAGCCAATTCCGATGATAAAGAGCTCCGATTGACAACAGCAGGATACCGCAAGCCGCAGCCGCCCGGATTTGTGTCATATCCTGCAAGATCATCAGGTTTCCGATCCAAATGATAAGACTAGGAAAAATGAATTCCGAATATCGTTTGATGGCGACGAATTTGATCGTAACGCTGATTATGGCATAAACGAACATCAGTCCGGTAATTCCACCTCCGCAAATGTCTCGTATTAAAAACCGGATCAATAAGAAAGCCGGTTCGACCAAAATCGAGTTGTCGGAAAACATTGCGGTATAAGCCGCATAGTCATTATCGATCGCTCCGCGAAAACCTATAAAAAAGATCGCAAGGACACAAAATGCCCAATAAATCGTTTGAATCTGCCGATTTTTATACGATGGATTCCATATACAAAAAAGTATATTGATGGTAAAAAAAATTAAAACAAAAAACATTCTCTATCCGAAATAATCCGCAAGAAATCAACGTGTCTTTTTATAAACGGAAAGAAGCGGTTGCAATACAGGCGCTGTCCATCGGCTAATCATTCCCCGATAAACAATTTTTTTCCATCGGGGAATTTGGATATTCGATAAGGATGCCATTATTTCTGGCCAAAGGTTGCGCCATCGTGATAAATTATCTTTGTCCATTGTCCACCAACTCAATAAAGTCCATTTTACTTTGAATAAGAAACCATATAAATCGGGCGTCAGTCGAGTTCGATCATCCGAAGGCATATTCGCTATAAACTGAATTATTTTTTCGGAATTATGAATAATATCATCGGCTCGTCGTAACATAATCGATGAATCCATTGTCCTGCAAACACTTTCCTGATGTACGATATAATGATAATACGCTTCAGGAACATGTATGATGGATTTGGCCAGATAAAATAAATTGATGGAAGCGACAGTATCCTCGTACATCGGACGAATATCCGAAAAAGAAACGGCTTTCTGATATAAGGCTCTTCGTACTAATTTTATCCATACTCCAGGATTAATATTGGCTCGCAGAATTTGCTGAACAGCGTTTACTCCTCCAAGTGTATCAAGCTGATTGACATGTTTCTCTATATTATCGACAACAAACATCAGATCGCAATATGCAATGTCGGCATGATTGGATACCGCTGTCCGATATAATGTTTCATACATATCCGGTTCGACCCAGTCGTCACTGTCGCACATGATTACATATTCTCCGGAAGCAATGTTTATTGCCGTTTGACGGGCGGCTGTTATATTCAAATTACATTTATGCCGAACAATTTTGACACTATTCTGACGCTGTGGATATTCCGTTAAAACCCGATGTAAGATATTCAGACTTTGATCCTGCGAACAATCATCGACAAAAATATACTCGATGTCTTCAAGTGTTTGTTCGAAGAGCGAGCGGACACATTTTTCAATATATTTTTCAACATTATATACTGGTACGCAGACGGATACTTTGGGCATATTGAAAGATGTATTTAATGGTTATCTTATGATTCTTTGGCAGCGGCGCACAAAGATTCGCATTCCTTTGATTGCAATGTAGAGGGCCCCGAAAAGCAGCGAGAAGAAAATACCGATTACCAGGACTCCGTACATCAACCAAGCCCCGATTCCCGCCGTCGGGTCGAATGGCAATACGCCAAGAATCAGATACATGACGGCCGACACCGCCGATACGAGCAGTATATGTTTCGCATACATTCTGACATATATCCACAGATTCTCTTTGAGGCCTCTCCGGAACAGGAAATAGGGTTTCCAGCAGAATACTACGATCAGCAGGCTCAGCAGCACGCCCGCAAGAATTCCGTGCAGGCCGAAGAACCATCCCAGCAGCACCGACATTCCGATATTGATCGACGCTTCGACCACCGGAGCCCAGATGTCGCTGAACAGACCGTAAGCATTCAAATAGGCTTCGACCGTCGTCCTCGTCAGTCCGATATACAGCGTTGCGACCATCAGGCCCAGCGTCAGGTCGTCCAATACGTATTCGGGACCTATCCACAACGTAATGAAGGCCGGCGTGAGCATATAGACTCCGAAGCATACCGTGCAGCTCAGCAGAAACCGCACCGAGAACAGCTCCTCGAATACCGACATGATGCGCTCCTTATTCCCTTCTGCCACCAGATTTCCCACTCCGGCATTCATGCCGTTGAACACGGCTCCCATCAACGAAGTAATCCCCAGAACAATGAGCATGTAGTTGCCATAGAGCGCCACCAGAGTCAGCGAAGCATAGGCATAAATGATGATCGGACTGGTCTGTGTCAGAGCGAATCCTGCCACTTTATGAAAGAACAGTTGCTTGATCTTGGTGATGACGTCGGGATATTTCCGGCTCAGCGCCTTTCCTGCCGACAGGTCGGTCCGCAGATAGGGATACGTCCGCCGGATCACCGCGTTCAGCGCCACCGACGCCACCACGGCAAAGCCCACTTCAAGCGCCAGCCACCAGACATACCCATCGTCGAAGTATTTGATCGCTACGATCTGGCACAGCGTCTTCGCCAGCATCGACGCTTTGTAGCTGTACTGTATCCTGTACTCCTTCTGGTCGGCCGAGAGGACGATTTGTTTGTAATTGACGAAATAGCTCAGCAGGGCACTTACGAGCAGCGCGCCGAACGAGGCATAGGCGTACCACAACGGCAGCGGCATCTTCTCGAAAATCCACGGGAAGAAGCACATAAGCACCGCAGCGCCGGCTATCACCACCCAGGCGATGCGGCGATACATCCAACCTTGCAGCGATACGATCTCGTTGATCGCAGCCGTATCCCGGTCGAACAGCGGCTTGTAGAGCGTGCAGGCGATGGCGGCGCCGATTCCCAGCTCCGCGAGGTTCAGGAACTGCAGAAGGTTCGTCGCCGTGGTGTTCAGGCCCAGCACCTCCGCGCCTAGATGGTCGAGGAAGATCTTCCGGGAGAAGAACTGCAGAATCAGGTTCACGAAGTAGAACCCGAGCGCCACAACGCTGTTCTTCAGACTTTTTGCCGTACGCGATTCCGCTGCCATCGACAATCGACGAATCAAATGCAAGTTTCGAAAACCCTACGACCGGCTTCCGTACATACTCTCGTAATAGTTCTGGTACTTTCCGGAGGAGATATTTTCGAGCCACGCTTGGTTTTCGAGGTACCAGCGGACCGTTTTCTCGATTCCTTCCTCGAACTGCAGCGAAGGCTCCCACCCCAGTTCTCTCTGGAGTTTTCGCGAGTCGATGGCATATCGCAGGTCGTGCCCCTTTCGGTCGGAGACATACGTGATCAGGTCGTCCGAATATCCTTCTGGGTTTCCCAGCAGACGGTCCGCCGTGCGGATGAGCACCCTTACGATGTCGATGTTCTTCCACTCGTTGAATCCCCCGATGTTGTACGTCTCTGCGACCTTTCCCCTGTGGAATATGGTGTCGATAGCCCGTGCGTGGTCCTCGACATAGAGCCAGTCGCGGACGTTCTCTCCTTTTCCATATACGGGCAGCGGTTTCCGATTTCGGATATTGTTGATAAATAGCGGAATCAGCTTTTCCGGGAACTGGTAGGGGCCGTAGTTGTTGGAGCAGTTGGTGACGATCACGGGCATGCCGTAGGTGTCGTGGTAGGCCCTTACGAAGTGGTCGGACGAGGCCTTCGAGGCCGAATAGGGCGAGTGAGGGTTGTATCTGGTAGTCTCGGAGAAGAACTCCTCGCCGTAGGCCGAATGATGTTCTCCGCTCGATGCCGAGGTCGAGAAGGGCGGTTCGATGCCCTGGGGCCGTGTCATCTCCAAAGCCCCGTACACCTCGTCGGTCGAGATGTGGTAGAAGAGTTTGCCGTGGTATCCCTCCCCGCGGGATTCCCAGTACACCCGCGCGGCCTCGAGCAGCGCGAGCGTGCCCAATACGTTCGTCCGCGCGAAGGTGAAGGGGTCGCGTATCGAGCGGTCCACGTGGCTTTCGGCAGCCAGATGGATCACTCCGTCCGCCCGGTATTCCCGCATCAGGTGCGACATGCGTTCGTAATCGCAGATATCGGCCCTGACGAAAACGTAGTTCGGTTCCCGTTCCACGTCCCGGAGGTTCTCGAGGTTGCCCGCGTAGGTGAGCTTATCGACGTTGACGATCCGGTAATCGGGGTATTTCGAGACGAAAAGACGCACCACGTGGCTTCCGATGAAGCCGGCGCCTCCCGTGATGATGATGTTGCGTTTGAAATCCATCTTCTATTTCTCTTTTTCGATGTTTCCGATACATTTGCGGAGGCTGTCCGTCCAGTGGGGAATCACGATACCGAATGTCTCCTTGATTTTCGTCTTGTCCAGCACCGAGTAGGCCGGGCGTACGGCTTTCGAGGGGAACTCGTCGCTGTGGCAGGGGCGGATGTCGCAGGCGGAGTTTCCGGCGTATTCGGCGATGGTCCGGGCGAAGTCGTACCACGAGCAGACGCCCTCGTCCGAGAAGTGGTAGATGCCTTCGCGGCCTTCGTATTTGCGGTGTTCCACGATGTCGAAGATCGCTTCGGCGAGGTCCCCGGCGTAGGTCGGGGTCCCCGTCTGGTCGAATACCACGCGCAGCACCTCCTTTTCTTCCGTCAGACGCAGCATCGTCCTGAGGAAGTTCCTCCCGATCTCCGAATAGAGCCACGCCGTGCGGAGAATCACATAGCGGCAGCCCGAAGCCAGTACCTCCTCCTCACCGTGCAGTTTCGTCGCTCCGTAAACGCTTCGCGGCGCCGTCGGGGCTTCCTCCGTGCAGGGTCTGTTCGCTGTGCCGTCGAAGACGTAGTCCGTGGAGACGTGCACGAGCAGTCCGCCGACTCCTTTCATCGCGCGTGCCAGGTGTCCGGCGGCGGTGGCGTTCAGCAGCTCGGCACGCTCCACGTCCTCCTCGGCACGCTCCACGTCCGTATAGGCCGCGCAGTTCACGACAGCGCCGATGGCGTGTTCGTGGACGAAGCGTTCCACGGCCTCACGGTCCGTGATGTCGAGCCGCAGGGTATCGTCGCCCGCGACGTCCGTGAAGAAGTAGCGGTCCGCCGAGGCGGCCGAAGCACGCCGGAGGGCATGTCCCAACTGCCCTCCGGAGCCCGTGACAAGAATGTTCATGACTTGTAAAGGTTTTCGTTATACTCGAACGGCGATACGAAATCCCGCAGAAGCGGATGCCGTGTATCTTTCTCGCTCAGGATGATCTTCTCCTCCGGAATACGCCAGTCGATGCCCAGCGACGCATCCCGTATCGAGATGCCACCGTCCGCTTCCGGAGCGTAGTAGTCGTCGCACTTGTACTGGAAGACCGCCTCCTCGCTCAGCACGGCGAACCCGTGCGCGAAGCCCCGCGGGATGAACAACTGAAGGTGGTTATCCTCCGTAAGCTCCACGGCGACATGACGCCCGTAGGTCGGACTCCCCCGGCGGATGTCCACCGCGACGTCCAACACCGCTCCGCGCACGCACCGAACCAGCTTCGACTGAGCATGGGGAGGACGCTGGAAATGAAGCCCCCGCAGCACCCCGCAGGTCGAGCGTGACTCGTTGTCCTGGACGAAATTCACCGCACGAACCTTCTCGCCGAACTCCCGCTGCGAGAAACTCTCGAAAAAGTACCCCCGCGCGTCCCGGAAAAGGCGCGGCTCGACGATGACCACGCCTTCGATGGATGTCTGTATAATATTCATAGTGTATTATTCTGCGAATTAAAGGTTCGCCTCGCCCGTGCGTTCGACTTCCCCGATGACTTTCAGCAGGTATTGCCCATACTGATTCTTGAGCATCGGCTGCGCGAGCTCGCGCATACGCTCTTCCGTAATCCAGCCCTGACGGTAGGCGATGCCCTCCAGGCAGGCGATCTTCAGACCTTGGCGCTTCTCGATAACCTCGATGAACGTCGAGGCTTCGCTCAGCGAGTCGTGCGTACCCGTGTCCAGCCACGCGAAACCCCGTCCCAAGGTCTGCACCTTTAACTTGCCGTCCGAAAGAAAACACTGGTTAACCGTCGTGATCTCCAACTCCCCGCGGGACGAAGGCCTGATGCTTTTGGCCTCTTCCACGACCTCGTTCGGATAGAAATAGAGGCCCACCACCGCGTAGTTCGATTTCGGATGCTGCGGCTTCTCTTCGATCGAAAGGCAGTTGCCTGCCGCATCGAACTCGGCGACCCCATAGCGTTCCGGATCGTTCACCCAGTAGCCGAACACCGTAGCGTTGCCATCCTCCTCGGCCGTGCGGACCGCCTCCCGAAGCATGCCAGAGAAGCCCGCGCCGTGGAAGATGTTGTCGCCCAGAACGAGGCACACCGAGTCTTCGCCGATGAATTCCTCGCCGATCAAAAATGCCTGGGCCAGGCCGTCCGGGGACGGCTGTTCCGCGTACTCCAGGCGGATTCCATAATCCGAGCCGTCGCCAAGCAGGCGACGGAAGCCCGGAAGGTCCTGCGGTGTCGAGATCAAAAGAATATCCCGGATCCCCGCCAACATCAGAACCGACAGCGGATAATAGACCATCGGCTTGTCGTAAACGGGCAGAAGCTGTTTGCTTACTCCCTTCGTGATCGGGTACAGACGTGTGCCCGATCCTCCGGCCAGTACGATACCTTTCATGATCGTGTCTTATTATTTGAATCGTTTATCTTTCCTGTTTTCTGAACGTTTCAGCTATTTCCTCTCCGAAAAGTGTCCACGCCGCGGCAGCGGCTCCTGCGAGGAACACGCATCCGACGAGAATCATGATCTTCGAAGGTTTCGAGGGTTTGAGCGGGACAGTCGCGGGCTGCACGACGGCATAGACCGGGGTCGATTCCTGGACCTTCGCACGCGCCAGTTGCAACTGCTGGGCCGTCTGGTTGTAGAGGCTGTACGCCAGCGACATCTCGTTTTGCAGCCGCTCCTGCTCCGTTCGGAAGCTCTTCCGCGAGAGCGCCTGATTCTGGTCCACGTACTGCGCGTAACGCTGCTGCGCCGCATAATACTTTCCCTGCGCCTCGTCGAAGAGCCGCTGCGTGAACTCCAGGTCGTGCCGCGCCTTGTCCGTGCGGTACTGCGTGATGTGGTTCTGCAGGTTGCGCATCACCGTGTCGGTCAGCGTCGCCGCGACGAGCGGGTCCTGCATCGTCACCGCCAGCGAGACGACCATCGTCTTCTTGTCCACGCTGGCCGCGATACGCTCCTGGAGGCTTCCGACCGTCTCGTTCTCCTCACGTGTCAGGCGGAAGGGGTCCGTCACGCCCGTTCCGCGGCGTTCGTCGTCCTCCGCGCGGAACAGCCCCGTGAACCATCCCAGCGCCTTGAACGGCGCTGCGGCGACAGCGCTCCACCAGGGTGAGCGCAGCTCTTCGGAGACATACTCCGAGACGGGCATCCGGCGCTCGTCCCGCGCCAGGCGGACCTCCACGCCGAACAGCTCGGTCATAAACGGCACCGACTGCACGATATCGGGGTACAGCTCCGGAGACATCGCATCCGCCGAGTTCATGCTCCCCATGTTGATCCCGGCCATCGAGGCCAGGGAGCCCAGTCCTCCCAGCGACGGCTTCCCGCCCTGCACCTCCGGGGCCAGCTTCACCGTAACCGTGTACTCCTTGGGGATGCTGAAGCCGATGACGAGTCCCGCCAACGCCCCCGCGACGCACCATCTGACGATCCTCCGGCGTCCGGCCCACAGCTTGCGCGCCAGCTCCGCCAGGTCGATCTCACCATCCCCCGCAGGGGCGGTCGCTCTGTTCATCTCTTCCATCGTCCTTTCCGCTTATTTCGACAGGTTCGCGATCGACGCCGCCATCGTTCCGATCGACGCCGCCGACGTGGCCAGGCTCATGATCGCCGGGAGGCTCATGCCCTTGCGCTCGCGCTTCGAGGGGATGACGATCTCGCACCCCGGCTCTATGCGCGCCTTGCGAAGGCTCTTCACGCGGGACACCGTGCCGTTCATGTAGATCACGTACGCCTTGCTGCGCTTCGCACGGAGCCCGTAGCCGCCCGCCTGGCCGATATAGTATTTCAGATGCTTGCCCGCCATGTAGAGCACCGTATTGGGATACATCACCTCTCCCGAGATGCTCACCGTGGAGACGTATTCCGGGATCACCAGACGGTCTCCCTCGCGCAGCACCATGTCGTAGTCCGAGCCGGGATTCGACAGCGCCTTGTCCAGCTCGATGCCCACCGTGTAGTAGTCGTCCAGTTGCAGCTTGTCCAGCGCCAGGGAATCTCCGCCCCGGCTGTTCTGGCGGGCCATGCGCAGCGTCGTCTCGCGCACTGCGCGCTCCTCGTCGTTCAGACGGCGGATCAGACGCGCCCCGTGCGCGTAAGCGTCCGGCGTGAGGCCCCCGGCGCGGCGCACAAGGTCCGACAGGCGCTCGTTCTTCTTCACCAGCGTATAGCCTCCCGAGAACACCACCTCGCCATCCAGCGTAACGCGACGCTGCTCCCGGTAGCCCGGGCTGCGGCGGACCTCCACGATGTCGTAGGGCGCCAGCTCGAAGTCCGCGCCGCCGTCCGTCACCAGTCCGTCCTTGAGCGAGAACGTGTAGATACGGCCCAGCTCGCTCGTCGGCTCCAGGCTCTTCGGGTCCTTCATGCGCCGCGAGACGTCCACCTTCACCGTAGAGGCCCCGTCCAGAAGACCTCCGGCCTGAACCACGAGGTCCTCGATCGTCGTATGCGCGGCATAGGGGTACACCCCCGGGCGAGCCACCTCGCCGCCGATGGTGAAGGACCCGCGCTCCTCCAGTTCGTGGATGCTCGGAACGATAAGCACGTCGTTGCGCCGCAGCTCCACGTCCGCGGAACGCCCCGACATGATGCCCCCGAGGTCCAGCGACAGAAGCTCCAGCGACAGGTCCTCGCGCTCACGAAGAAGCTGCGCGCGGCCCGTGAAGGCGTCGCCCTCCAGGCCCTCGGCGCGCTCGATCAGGGCCCGCACCGTGTGCATCGCGTCGCTCAGCTCGTACATCCCCTCCCGGTACACCGAGCCGCGGACCTCCACGCGGTTGGCGAAGCGGTCCAGAACGGACCCCACAGTCACCGCGTCTCCGTCCTCCAGCGTCCATCCGCCGAAATCGCCCTCCCGGACGTTGTAGAGCCGGTATTCGCGCCCCGTCTCGCGGATCACCCGGAGCTCCTTCGAGTAGGCGTCCCCCGTGAAGCCGCCCGCGTAGTCCAGCAGACGACCCAGCGTCTCGCCTCGTTTCATCTCGTAGTGCATCGGACGCTTCACCTTCCCCGAGACGTTGACCAGCAGCTCGTAGGGGCGCACGATCACCACGTCGCCCTCTTCCAGACGCACGTCGTCGTCCTGACGACCCTCCAGCAGGTAGGCGTACACGTCCACGCGCGCCACCTCACGGCCCCCGCGCATCACGCCGATATCGCGAAGCCCGCCGATCGGAGTAACTCCTCCCGCGCGGTACAGCGCATGGAAGACCGTCGAAAACGACGACAGACGGTAAGTCCCGGGCGTCTCGACCTCTCCCATCACGTTCACCTGGATCGTGCGTAAACGCCCCAGCGTAACCCGCACTTCCGATGCGGGACTGTCGCCCGAGACCCCCGCGTAGATCTGTCCGAAGACCTCTCGAAGCTTCGCGTTCGCCTCGCCGATGGTCAGCCCGTTCAGATACACAGGACCCACCTGTTCGACCATGATATTGCCCTCGGGGGAGATCTCCTCTCGGAGGCTCCGCTCGTTCTCCCCCCAGATGTCGATGATGACCTCGTCGCCCGGACCCAGACGGTAGTTCGACGGCGTCGCCTGGTTCTCGTTCGGCTCGAAGGTCAGCGTGCGGCTCCGGAACACGTCGCGCCCGAAGACCTCGCGCGGGTCCGAGCGATCCGCCGCGGGGTCCGTGGCTGCCGAACTCACCACATCGAGACTCCCCGCGGTGAGCCGTTCCGAGGAGGACTGGACCCGTTCCCGTTGCTGACCCGAGATACCGCGGTCCGCAACGCGTACTTCGCTGCCCTGGCTCTCTTCGTACTTCCGCTTCAGACGTTCAGCCTGCTCCGCCGTAACCCCTCGAGCCAAAAGCTCCCTGCCGATCTGATGCTCGCTCTTGCCGTTCCGGCGACCTTCCAAAGCATACTCGAGCACCGCTTCGTCGCTCAACTGGGCGTAGGAATAAATACCCGATAATAAAAATCCCGATAATAAGAAAATACTGAAAATCCTATTCATGAATTGTCTTGTTGTTGGCTGATCTGTATTTTGTCCGGATGTGACCGTCAGAACTTTTTCCCGAACACGATCGAGCCGAACGTATTCGCGAGAACCTTGAAGTCGAGCCACCAGGAACGATGGCCCAGATAATAGAGGTCGTATTCCAGACGGCGCAACATCTTCTCCATCGTATCCGTATATCCGTTGTATAGCGTCGCATAGGAGGTTACGCCCGGACGGATCTGGTATAGATAGACATAACGCATGTCGTGTTCGAGAATCTGGTCGATATAGAACTTCCGTTCGGGCCGGGGGCCGATGAAGGCCATGTCGCCGCAGAAGACATTCCATAATTGCGGCAGTTCGTCCAAATGGTGCGCACGCAGGAAACGTCCCACTTTCGTCAGACGCGGATCGTCGTCGCCTCCGCTATGGCTCAGCTGGGGGCGAATTTTTCGGCATCGAGCCGCATCGAACGGAATTTGTAGATGTTGAACGGCCGTCCGAACCGCCCGATTCGCTCCTGTTTGAAGATCGCGGGACCGCCGTCCTCCTGTTTGACCGCGATGTAGCAGATCAGAAACAGCGGTGAGAATACGATCAGTGTCACAAACGCCAGAATGCAATCGCCGATGCGTTTCACCTGCCGCGAGAACGACGACATGCCGTCCGGAATGAACCGGTCTTTGGGAACGTACCGGCTTACGGGGGTTGAAATTTCGATGTCTTCATCGAATTTCGGATGCTCCCCCCCCCTCAGTTTGTCGGTCCACCGCGCATAGGCGCTCCGATCCACCGCATCCGGCATCCGGACCAGCAGATACGATGCGGAAATATGTCGTACGACGATCGCCCGCTGCAACAACAACGGCACGGTATCCTCCCCGACCTGCGTGCAGGGCATTTGCAGTTTTTTCGAAAATCCACGCAAGCTCATACAGCCCTCGGATTTCACGAACAGCCGCAGCCCGAAAGCCGACAGACCGTATGCGATCCACGTGCTCGCCGAATCCAAAAAGTAGAGATGCAGATAGCTGCCGTCGTTTTTGCACTCGTTGATCGTAATGATTCCCGTATCCATATTTTCCCAAGACTTGATAGAGGCGTTTGATTCTTGAGCCGGAAAGATTCACGGTCTGTATTCCCCGACCTTCTTCCGGTACCAGCGTCGGTATTCGTCGAATGAGAGCTCCGGAACGGCGAGGATTGTGTATTCGGGTCCCGGGGAGCGGAGGATATGGCGCCGGGCGTATTCGCGCAGTCTGTCGTCCTCCACGGAGGCCATCACCACGGGAAATGGGAACTCCCGGAACCGGAACACGGCCGTCTCGCTCTGCGGAAACAGCCGGCACATCTGGCAGGCGGAGCGTTCGAATGCCACCCAATAGGCTCCTGCCCCGTAAAGGTGCACAGACGCCGTGTTGTCCTTTTCCCGGTCGAGGATCTCTCTCCCGTGCGCCGCCAGAAAGGACATCAGCCTCAGTCCCGCCGGCTCCGCAGATCGTCTTTCGCGCGTGTCGTACATGATTGTCGTCCTGAATGGTTCGGGGGAATCAGCGGACCTCCGGCCGTGCGTCTTCACCCAGCCAGCGGTCGAAGTCCTCCAGCCAGCGCATGAGCCGCCGTTTGCTTTTCCGCGGCGCCGGCTCCTTCCGCCAGCCGTCGATGATGGCGTGCGCCCGGTCGCAGCAGTCCCGACTGCCCGTACAGCCGTAGAGGGTGACGAGCAGCAGGGCGCGGGACTGCTCCGCCTTCACGTGCGAAAGCTGCTCCCGGACCGTTCCGAGCAGGCGCTCCAGCGCCTCTTTCTCCACAAGGATCGTATAGGCCGGCAGCAGCAGCGCCTGGAGCTTGCTGCGCAGCACGTCGCTCTCCGTCCGCAGCCCTCCGCAGAGCCGCAGCGCCTCGCCGGCCAGCGCCCTGTCGTCGTCCGTCGCTCCCTCCGGGCCGTGGTGGCGTCCCAGCGCCCCGTGCAGCCCTTCGAGCAGGCGGTCGTTGTCCAGACTCTCATAGACGCGCTTGCCCGCTTCGTGCAGTCCGATGAGTTCGTACTCTCCGGGGCGGACGTGCAGCAGGGGAACCCACATCCAGTTCTCCACGCATACCACGATCTCCCTGCGTCCGCCCCCGGGCCGGACGGCCACACGCGCCTCGACGCCCTTGAAACGCCCCGACGTGATACGCACCCGGTCGCCCTTCACGGGCAGCGGCGCTTCCGGAACATAGACGGGAAGTTCGTCGGAATAGGCCCGCGCCACCCATTGAAGATTCCGCATCGCCTCGTCGGACAGATAGGGGTAGTATTCCTCCCTGCCGTCACGCACGCGGGGCAGGAAGTTGTATTGGGGCAACTGACGCTTCAGCCGGAACAGCTCGTTTTCCGACGAGCGGATGAAGACGTAGTTGTAGAGCAGGGGACGGCGCGTATTGACCGGACGGCCGTTTTCGTGACGCACCTCCACATAGGAGGGGGCGAAGAACTCGAACGGCGGTTCGCCGCTCCGCAGGCGCCGTTCCTGTTCCTGCCGGAGCCCCGGAGCGGGCCCCCGGTGACACACCGGAAGCGTCAGCACGTACCACCGGACGACCCGGCTGTTCTTCCGCGCTGCGAGCTGTCCGGAAAGCGGGGCGGGAAAGCTCCCGTCGCAATGCCCGGACAAAAGGTCCGTTCCGCTCTTGTCACACATCTCTTTCTCTCGGATTCAGATACTTCGAAGCCATATCCGCATACGGTCGTTGTATGCTGATAATTAATTATTTACAAGAATTCGTGATGACATTCCCGAAAATTTGTGTCCTGCACTGACCCGTCTCCTCCGGAATACGGCTCTCAGAAGCCGCATACCGTCTCTATATAAGAAACGGTACTTTTCCACGGCGAAAGTAGGTACTTTTTTATAAATAACCAAATATTGCGGCTCGTTTTTCAGGCGAAAATCCCCCCCCCCTCAAAAGAATATATTTGAAAATCAGAATATTATATACACAGGCCGACCGGAGGCATCCGACAGTTCCGATCCGGTCACGAATCGGTCCCGATCTGCTCTGCGATCGGGATTTTTTACGCCGTATTTACCGGGAACAGACCGCCTCATGAATCCGTAATATATTGGTTGTAAGTGCGTTGTTCCCTCCGTACCGTTTCTTATATAGAGACGGTACTTTTTTCGGTATCCGTATTTCGATAACGACGACGTATTTACGACGAGGGAAACGGGCGTTTTTTCCGGTATTCTCGCGGGAGAACCGACGTATCCGGGGCGATATTATCCCGGCAGGGTGTTATCGCAACCTCTTCGCAACTTGCCGGGTAAAGTCAGGAATCCCGATGTCCGGCGAACGTCCGAGACGCTCCGGTTCCAACGCTCCGGCCCGATTTGGCAGTGGGTGTGGATTTCGGCCGGAGGGAGAGGGCGAAGCGGTGATACGGGCACTTGGCCCTTCCTGGAAATCGGGGGCTTCCGGCAAAAAAAACGGAAATTATCGTTCGGCGCAGGGCTGCAACGACTCGGAATGGTCGAACGTATGCAGCATGGAGACTGTTGAACGCACAACGATGGAATCCAACGCATCGTCCGCAATTCGCGTCCTCTTCCCGGACCGGGACGAACGGGGCCGGATCGGGGCTCGGACAACCCGATTCCGAATACACTATGCCCCGAAAACAAAAAACCTTACGTATCATTGATACATAAGGCTTTGCTCTCTGCGGCGTTATTTTCTTACGTCTCGAGGGTGGAAGAAGGGGCTCGAACCCTCGACCTTCGGAACCACAATCCGACGCTCTAACCAACTGAGCTACATCCACCGTGTGACCTTTTGCGGTCTTTCGGAGTGCAAATGTAATACTCTTTTTCGGTACGTGCAAAAATTTCGGGCGAAAAATCGCGGGGAAATTGCGGCGGATGACAAAATGTCAGACTGTCCTGCTCGTTTGTCATGCAAAATCTGCCAAAAAGGAGTTGGCACATCTCTTGTTGAAGTGAAGGGTGCGAAAGCGAAACAACATTACGATAAACTTAAAAACGCAGAACTATGAACGTAAAACCGTTATCGGACCGTGTGCTGATTCTCCCGAATCCCGCGGAGGAGAAGACGGCCGGAGGATTGATCATCCCCGACACGGCAAAGGAAAAACCGCTGGCAGGCAAGGTGGTGGCCGTAGGCCCCGGAACCTCGGAGGTGAAGATGGAGGTCAAGGTCGGCGACCAGGTTCTCTACGGCAAGTACGCCGGGCAGGAGATTCAGATCGAGGGCGAAAGCTACCTCATCATGAAGCAGAACGACATTCTGGCGATTATCTAATCAACGTTTAATTCGGAAAAATCATGGCAAAGGATATCAAATACAATGTCGAGGCGCGCGAGCTGCTCAAGGAGGGTGTCGATGCGCTGTCGAACGCAGTGAAGGTGACGCTGGGTCCCAAGGGCCGCAACGTGATTATCGACAAGAAGTTCGGTGCGCCGCAGATCACCAAGGACGGTGTGACGGTGGCCAAGGAGGTGGAGCTCGAGGACGCTTTCGCCAACATGGGCGCGCAGATGGTCAAGGAGGTCGCTTCGAAGACCAACGACGACGCCGGCGACGGCACGACGACCGCCACGGTGCTGGCCCAGTCGATTATCGGCGTGGGACTGAAGAACGTGACCGCCGGAGCGAACCCGATGGACCTCAAGCGCGGTATCGACAAGGCCGTTTCGGCGGTCGTGGAGTCGTTGCGCAAGCAGAGCCAGGAGGTCGGTTCGGACATCTCGAAGATCGAGCAGGTGGCTACCATTTCGGCCAACAACGACGGCAATATCGGCAAGCTGATCGCCGAGGCGATGGCCAAGGTCAATAACGAAGGGGTGATCACCGTCGAGGAGGCCAAGGGAACCGAGACGCACGTGGAGGTGGTCGAGGGCATGCAGTTCGACCGCGGCTATATCTCGGCCTACTTCATCACCGATCCCGAGAAGATGGAGGCGCAGCTCGAGAAGCCGTACATCCTGCTGACGGACAAGAAGATCTCGACGATGAAGGAGCTGATGGGCGTGCTCGAGCCGGTGGCTCAGAGCGGACGTTCGCTGCTGATTATCGCCGAGGACGTCGATGGCGAGGCTCTCTCGGCGCTGGTTGTCAATAAGCTGCGCGGCACGCTGAAGATCGCCGCCTGCAAGGCTCCGGGCTTCGGCGACCGCCGCAAGGAGATGCTGGAGGATATCGCCGTCCTGACGGGCGCCACGGTCATTTCGACCGACAAGGGCATGAAGATCGAGGACACCGATCTTTCGCTGCTGGGTTCGGCCGACAAGGTGACGCTCAACAAGGAGAACACCACCATCGTGGACGGCGCGGGCGCCAAGGACGCCATCGCGGCACGTGTGGCGCAGATCCGCGCTTCGATCGAGAAGGCTACGTCGGATTACGACAAGGAGAAGTTGCAGGAGCGTCTGGCCAAGTTGTCGGGCGGTGTGGCCGTGCTCTATGTCGGCGCCGCTACGGAGGTCGAGATGAAGGAGAAGAAGGATCGTGTGGACGATGCGCTGGCCGCAACGCGCGCAGCCGTCGAAGAGGGTATCGTTCCGGGCGGCGGCGTGGCCTATATCCGCGCC
The DNA here is from genome assembly GCF_006542685.1 of Alistipes dispar. Taxonomy (NCBI): domain Bacteria; kingdom Pseudomonadati; phylum Bacteroidota; class Bacteroidia; order Bacteroidales; family Rikenellaceae; genus Alistipes; species Alistipes dispar. The sequence continues at coordinate 1,958,412 of NZ_AP019736.1, forward strand.
ACGTCGGCTCTCGAAGGCATGAAGGGCGAGAACGAGGACCAGACGACGGGTATCCAGATCGTGAAGCGTGCGATCGAGGAGCCGCTGCGCCAGATCGTTGCCAATGCCGGCGGCGAAGGTTCGGTGGTCGTCAATAAGGTGCGCGAGGGCAAGGACGCCTTCGGTTACAACGCCCGCGACGACAAGTACGAGGACATGCTCAAGGCGGGCATCATCGACCCGACGAAGGTATCGCGCGTCGCACTGGAGAACGCCGCTTCGATCGCTTCGATGTTCCTCACGACGGAGTGCGTGCTGGCCGAGAAGAAGTCCGAGCAGCCGGCCGTTCCGGCGATGCCGGGCGGCGGCATGGGCGGCATGATGTAATGACGCACGGGTGACGCACCTCTGTTCGCAGAGTTCCCCGGAAGTTTCGGCTTCCGGGGATTTTTTGTGCCGGTCCGGTTCGTCGGCCGCTTGCCGGCCTCCGTACCATCGGTCCGGCTTGTCGCGCAGGTCGCTGCGGAGACGGGGCCCTGCGATCTGTCGCATTTCAACCGGATGTTCCGGGAGGTGACGGCCCGTCGCCGGGAGATGCCGCGGTGCTGAGCTACTCCGGCATCCACTCCGCGATGCCCGTCAGCGGATGGGCGGCGCGCCATGCCTCGAACTCGCTGCGGGTGCGCACGCCGTCGCGCAGGACGGCCATGCAGTAGGCGATGCCCGGAACATGCTCCGTCGCGGGCGTCTCGAATTTGAGCCGGAGGATCGCTAGGCGCGTCTCGTCGGTCAGGGCCGCGGAGATGCGGTCGGCCACCCGTTCGAAATACCCCTCCCAGGGCGATCCGACGGACATGTGGATCATGTCGATCTGCCAGAGGTCGCCCTCCGTGTCGGCGTATTGCGCATGCCACTCGATACACCGGTCCTCGGCGTCGAGCAGATTGGCGTATTCGATGCGTCGGATACGCGGGTTGCGGGCGATGCGTGCCATGGCGGCGAAGCTCCCCTCCGGACTGAGGACCGGGGAGTAGATGTGGAGGTCGATGTCGCGGTGGGTCATCAGCAGACCCGTGCGGAGCGATCCCACGAGGTGCGTGGTAGCCCCGGCCGATCGCCAGGCGGCTTCGGCTTGCAGTTCGGCGAGGACGGCGCGGGCCCGCCGCTGGTTTTCGGCGGCGAGCGCCAGGAGCGATTCGGAATCCATGTCTTTCGGAAGGTCGTTACGATGCCGGGATTTTCGTCCCGGCCGTTGGGGGCGCGGAAGACTCAGAAGAGCGATCCGGGAGCCGGGGTGTCGGAACAGCCGGGAGCTGCGGGGTGCGGCTCTCCGTTGCGGCCCAGCAGAATGCGGGCCTGCGCGATGGCTGCGTCGGTGATCTCCGATCCGGAGAGCATCTTGGCGATCTCGGTGATGCGTTCGTCGTCCGAGAGGCGGGTGATCGAGGTGCGGCCGTCGCGTTTATAGACGACGAAGTGCGCCGCACCTTTCGAGGCTACCTGCGGCAGGTGGGTGATGTCCACGACCTGCATCGAGGCGGCCAGCGAAGCGATGATTTCGCCCATGGCATCGGCGATGCGGCCCGACACGCCCGTGTCGATCTCGTCGAAGATGATCGTGGGCAGTTGCATCCGTTCGGCGAGCAGCGCCTTGAGCGCCAGCATGACGCGCGACAGCTCGCCGCCCGAGGCGATCCGTTCGACGCTCTGCGGCGCCCGGCCGCGGTTGGCCGAGAAGAGGAAACGCACGCTGTCGCCGCCCGTGCGGGTCAGCTCCCCGAGGTCGTCTATCGCCGCCTCGAAAACCGTGTCGGGCATTCCCAGCCGGGCGAGCGTTCCGCGGATGTGTCCGGCGAAGGCCGGGGCGGCCTTCTCGCGGGCCTTGCGGAGCCGGTCGGCCAGCTTGCGGGCCTTTTCCGCCGCCTTTTGCAGGGCGGCTTCCGCTTCGGCGATCCGTTCGTCGCCGTGGACGACGGCCGCCAGACGGGCCGTGCAGCGGTCGCGCAGGCCGATCAGCTCCGCCTCGTCCGCCGCATGGTGTTTCTGTTGCAGGGCGAGCAGCGTGTCGAGCCGTGCGGAGAGCTTCGCCAGCCGTTCGGGGTCCGCGTCGATCCGCTCGCTGTCGGCTGCGGCCGATGCGCCGATGTCCTTCAGCTCTTCGAGCGTCGAACGCAGCCGGGCGGCATACTCCGCGGCGGCGGGGTAGTGTTCGCCGATATGGGCCAGGGAGGTCTCCGAGTTTTTCAACTGCACCAACACGCCCGTCTCGTCGGCGTCGAGGGCGTTGCGCAGCGTCGTGAAGGCCTCGCCGATACGGTCGGCGTTCTCCAGCATGGCCAGCTCCTCCTCGATTTCGGCCAGCTCTCCGGCGCGGAGGTTCGCCGCCGTCAGCTCCTCGGTCTGGAAACGGAGCCACTCCTCGTCGCGCCGCCCCTGTTCGGCGGCTTCGCGCAGGGCGGCCGTCTCGCGGCGCAGCTCCTGCAGGCGGGCGTACTGCGCCGCGTATTCGCGCAGCAGCTCCCCGTTGCCGGCCACGGTGTCGAGCGCCGAGGTGCGGAACTCCTCCGACGAGAGGATGAGGTTCTGGTGCTGCGAGTGGATGTCCAGCAGGCGGGTCCCGACCTCGCGCAGTTGCGCGAGCGATACGGGTACGTCATTGACGAACGCCCGGCTCTTGCCCGCCGGGGTGATGATGCGTGTCAGGGTGGTTTCTGCGGCGTATTCGAGGTCGTTCTCAGCGAAGAACTCCTCCAGCTCCGGCCCTGCGAGGGCGAATGTCCCTTCGACCGTGCAACTGCGTGCGGTGTCCTTCATGGCCGAGCCGTCGTTCTTGGCGCCCAGCAGCAGCCCGAGGGCGCCGAGCAGAATCGACTTTCCGGCGCCGGTCTCGCCCGTGATGATGTTCAGGTGCGGGTCCAGTTCCAGTTCGAGCTTGTCGATAAGCGCGTAGTTTTCGACCGACAGACGACGTAGCATGGCGGAGGTTATTTCAGGATCGTTTCGATTTTATCGACGATGCGCGCCGCGACTTCGCGTTTGGAGAGCAGCGGCAGCTCCTCGCGGCCCGCGCGGTCGATCAGCGTCACTTTGTTCGTGTCGCCGCGGAAGCCCGCGCCGGGGTCTCGCAGCGAGTTGAGCACGATGAAGTCGAAGTTCTTTTTCGTGAGTTTGGCCTCGGCGTGGGCCTGTTCGTCGTGGGTTTCGAGCGCGAAGCCCACCAGCAGGCGTCCTCCCTTGCGCGCTCCCAGTTCGGCGGCGATGTCGCGCGTGCGGCGCAGGGTGAGCGTCATCTCGCCGTCGCCTTTCCGGAGTTTGGTCTCCGACGCGCGTTCGGGCGTGTAGTCGGCCACGGCGGCGCACATCACGGCGCCGTCCGCCTCCTCGAAGGCGCGGGTCGCGGCGTCGTACATTTCCGCCGCCGAAAGCACGTCCACGCGTTCGACGCCCGGCGGCGTCGGCAGCGACGTGCGTCCCGTGACGAGGGTGACTTCCGCACCCCGGGCGGCCAGCTCGCCGGCGAGGGCGTATCCCATTTTGCCCGACGAGTGGTTCGAGATGAACCGCACGGGGTCGATGGCTTCGATCGTGGCCCCGGCCGTGACGATCATGCGTTTACCCGCGAGGCTCTTTTTTTTTTCTCCGGACGGGCCGCCGAGCAGGTCGCCGACGAATGCGGCGATTTCGGCCGGTTCGGCCATGCGGCCCTTGCCGCGAAGACCGCTGGCCAGCTCGCCTTCGCCCGGCTCCGCGATCCGCACGCCGCGCTCCGCGAGCGTCCGCAGGTTCCGCTGCGTCGCCTCGTGGGCGTACATGTCGAGGTCCATGGCCGGGGCCACGACGACCGGACAGCGTGCCGAAAGATAGGTCGTGAGCAGCAGGTTGTCCGCGATGCCCGCTGCCATTTTGGCCAGCGTGTTGGCCGTGGCCGGGGCGATCAGGTAGCAGTCGGCCCATTCGCCCAGCGAGACGTGGGAGTTCCATGCGCCGTTCTCCGGGTCGAAGAACTCCACCAGAATCGGATTTTTCGAGAGCGTGGCCATCGTCAGCGGCGTGATGAACTGCTTGGCCAGCGGCGTCATCACGACGCGCACTTCGGCGCCCGCCGTCTTCAATAAACGACACAGCACAGCCGCCTTGTAGGCCGCTATGCTGCCCGTGATGCCCAGCAATATGCGGCGTCCCTCCAGCGGGAGCCGCGCCGTCGAGTCGGATGCCATCGCGCTGCGGGTCAGATTTCCTTCATCTCGCCGTCCTTGCCCTCCTTGAAGAGCAGCTCGTGGTCGAGGAACTCCTCGGTGGCGATGATGACCGGCTTGGGAAGACGCTCGTAGTAGCGCGAAATCTCGATCTGTTCGCGGTTCTCGAAGGTCTCCTCCATCGTGTCCGTGGGCGACGAGAAGTCGGCGAGCTTGCGGTTGAGCTCGGCTTTCAGCTCGGTGGAGATCTGGTTGGCGCGGCGCGCGATGATGTTCACGCTTTCGTAGATGTTGCCGGTCTCCTTGTCCAGATCCACCAGCTTGCGCGTGATGGTGTTGTTGGGGATGTTCTTCTTGATTTCCATCTCTATTCGTTGTTGTCCTTGTTGTTGCGGTCCAGGTAGTCGCGGGCGTGCTGCGCCATGCGTTCCAGCTCCTTGTTGTATTTCGACTCGGGGAATTCCTCGCGGAACGAGAGGTAGGAGTCCAGCATGTCCAGATAGCGGTCCGTCTGCTTGTCGTGCACCGAGTTGCTGGCGAAACGGTAGCTCGCATCGACGATCAGGTACATGATCTCCTCGCGGTGTCCGCTCTCGGGATACTGTTTCAGCGCGTTCTTGAGCGCGACGATCGCCGACTTGTAACGGCCGATCTTATAATAGGTGTAGGCGTTGATGTAGGCCTTCTCGTGCAGGCGTCCCGTCAGCTCCTCGTTGATTTTGCGGAAGTCCTCGATTCTGTCGCTTTCGGGGTAGCGCGACATGAACTCGTTGATGGCCATGATGGCCTGTCCGGTCATCGTCTGGTCGCGCGTCGGGCCGGGCGAGAGGTAGTAGAAGCAGAGGGCGTACATGCCTTCGGCGTCCTCGATGAAGGCACTGCGGCCAAACTTGCGGCGGAAGTCGTCGAGCAGAGTCGAGGCCGTGTCGAAATCGCGGTTCTTGAATTTGCAGTAGGCGTTGTAGAACGAGATGCTGTCTTCGCGCGACGTGCCGGTGTAGTAGGGCTGCGCGCTTTCGAAAAGGGTCGAGGCGCGCTGCCATTTGCCGATCTTGTAGTATTCCAGCGCCTTGCTGTAAATCAGTTCGGGTTGTCCGCTCTTGATCAGGGCGTTGATTCCGGAACACCCGGCGAGAAGGGCTGCCAGGGCCGCTCCGCACACGGCGTATGAGAAAGTCTGCTTCATTTAAGAATCTTTTACGGCGCTTTATCGCGCAAAGTTACGCATAAATTAACGATTTGCAAAAAAAAATATTGCCCCTCCGGAGGCGGCGTTCCGGCGTCCGGCATCCGGGGACTGTTCCCGTTTTCTGCGGGTGCATCCGTTTCCGCCGGGACTCCGTCTGCCGCGGGACGTTTCCGGATACGGCGGGCCGGGGCGGACGGTCTGTGTCGCAGCGGGCGGCTTCGCGGTCCGGCGGATCGGACCGTCGCGGGCCCCGGATGGGGAGGAATCCCGTTTCGCTGCCGGACGGCGTGCGGGGACTGCTGCCGGAAAAAAGATTTGGAAATATGGATTTTACTTCCTATCTTTGCTTATACGAATGCAACGGGGTTCTGACCTTTCCGGGTCAGGATTCTTTATTTTTTATGTTTTTTTAGTATGGCAAAAGAGATTATTTATCTGACAGCGGAGGGTTACAAGAAACTCAAGGACGAACTCGACCACATGCGTTCCGTCGAGCGTCCGGCGATTTCGGCGGCTATCGCCGAGGCGCGTGACAAGGGTGACCTTTCGGAGAACGCGGAGTACGACGCCGCCCGTGAGGCGCAGGGTCTGCTGGAGATGCGTATCGCCAAGCTGGAGGATACGATCGCCAATGCGCGCGTCATCGACGAATCGAAGATAGACAGGAGCAAGGTGCAGATTCTGAGCAAAGTGACGCTGCTGAACCACAATACCAAAAAGCAGATGGTCTATACGATCGTCGCCGAACACGAGGCCAACCTGCGCGAAGGCAAGCTGGCCATCGGCACGCCGATCGCGAAGGCGCTGCTGGGTCACAAGAAGGGCGATCGCGTGGATGTGGAGGTTCCGGCCGGCACGATCCATTTCGAGATTCTCGACATCAATATCTGACGCCGCGCGCCGCGGGCCGGGCCGTTTCCGCAGCGGACCGCCGGCGGACGATACATACGGGGCCGGGGACGGCTTTTTCCGAACCGGGATCGCATGGCGGTCCCGGTCTTTTCGTCTCTTTTCCGTTCTCCGGGGGCCTCCGAAAGCGATGAAAAAGCCGTCACTCCGCGCGGAGTGACGGCTTTTCGTTGTTTTTCTCGAGAGCCGGAGCCTCTTCGGGCCGCCCCTCTCCTCTTTCGCGCGCCGGCCCGATGGGCCTTGCGGAACGGACGGGGCGTGCCGCGGATCAGAGCGCCTTGATCTCGTGCAGGACGTTGTTGGTCTTGCGTACGGCGTCGGCCGAAGCGGCGAACTTCTCGGCCTCCTCCTTCGTCAGCTCGATCTTCACGATCTTCTCGATGCCCTTGCGGCCGATGATCGCGGGAACGCCGATGCAGATGTCCTCCTGACCGTACTCGCCCTCGAGGTAGCACGAGCAGGGGATGAGTTTCTTCTGGTCGTTGAGGATGGCCTCGACCATCATCGCGGCCGCTGCGCCGGGGGCGTACCAGGCCGACGTGCCGATGAGTTTGGTGAGCGTCGCGCCGCCGACCATCGTGTTCTGCACGGCCTCCTGCAACTTCTTTTTCGAAGCGAACTGCGAAACGGGCACGCCGTTCACGGTGGCCTTCGACACGAGCGGGATCATCGTCGTATCGCCGTGTCCGCCGATCACCATGCCGTCCACATTGTTGATGTTGGCGCCGGTGGCCTTCGCCAGGTAGCATTTGAAGCGCGACGAGTCGAGTGCGCCGCCCATGCCGATGATGCGGCTCTTGGGCAGTCCCGAAGCCTTGAGCGCGAGGTAGGTCAGCGTATCCATCGGGTTGGCCACCACGATGATGATGGCGCGGGGCGAATACTTGATGACGTTCTCCACGACGCCCTTCATGATCGAGGCGTTCGTGCCGATCAGCTCCTCGCGCGTCATGCCCGGCTTGCGGGGAATGCCCGAAGTGATGACCACCACGTCCGAATTCGCGCTTTTCTTGTAGTCGTTGGTGGCGCCCGTGAGCTTCGTGTCGAAGTCCATCAGCGTCGAGGTCTGGTACATGTCGAGCATCTTGCCCTCCGAGAGACCCTCCTTGATGTCGATGAGAACCACTTCGCTCGCCACTTCGCGGCAAGCCATCACATTCGCACAGGTCGCGCCTACGGCGCCTGCACCTACGACGGTAACTTTTGACATAGCGTTTATGCTTTTTAACGTTGTTTGGGTTTCGTTTTTCGCCGGATCCCGGCCGGAACGGCAGCTTCTGCGGGGCGTCAGCCGATCAGTTGTTCGTAGGCGGCCGCGTCGAGCAGGGCGTCGTATTCCGCCGGATCGGTCATCCGGACCTTGACGAGCCAGCCTTCGCCGTAGGCGTCCTTGTTCACGACGGCCGGATCGGCGTCCACGGCCTCGTTGAACTCCAGGATTTCGCCGCCCACCGGGAGGAATGCGTCGCTCACGGTCTTCACGGCCTCGATCGAGCCGAACACCTCGCCGGCGGCGAGCGTCTCGCCCACGGTCGGCACGTCCACGAAGACGATGTCGCCCAACTGGCTCTGCGCGAAGTCGGTAATGCCGATTACGGCTACGTCTCCCTCGATGCGACACCACTCGTGGTCGTTCGAGTATTTCAGATTTGCAGGTACGTTCATGGTACTTTCCGTTTTTTTGATTTCCGTAATGCAAATATAACTGTTATTTCCGTAACAGCAAGAGATTCCGCCCCTTTTTTACACTTCCCGGCCGGATATTCCGGGCTTCGGTTTTCCGGAGATTTTTCTGCGGCTCTCCGCTCCGTTCCGAACGGTCTCGGATGCGAAGACGGTCTTCCGGGTTTGGACCGTGAGGTCGGTCGGCGGTTGCGGCCGGAAGAGAAGTGTGGGCGCGGTCGTATCCGTATGCGGATTCCGGAGTGCCGGCGATCTGTCGCGGGCCTGATGTGTGCCGGGAAGCCGAACCCGGCGAACGCTCCGCCCCGGCGAGGGATACGGGCGGAAGAAAAAAACGAATCAGCGCACCGGGCGGTCGATGACGAACTCCACCTCGCGGAAGAGGTAGGCGCGGAGCGTGCCGTCGGCGTGGCGCAGGAGCAATTCCCCCGACGGGCGGACTCCTTCGATCGCGGCGGTGAAGAGGCTGCCGTCCGGCAGGCGGTACGGATGCGGCGTTCCCAGCCGGTACATGCGGGCGCGGTAGTCGCGTTGCAGCGTGTCGGCATCGCCCCGTTCGAGCAGTGCGTACCGGGCCGCGCAGTGCGTGCGGAACCGTTCGAGCACCTCCTCCCGGTCGAACGTGCGGCCGGCGGCCAGCGCCATCGACACGGGGTTGGGCAGCGCGGGGTCGAACACGCGCTGATTGACGTTGATCCCGATGCCCGCGACCGAGCGACCGAGCGTGGGGCCCGTGTAGCTGTGTTCGATGAGGATGCCGACCAGCTTGCGGTCGCCGACGTAGATGTCGTTCGTCCACTTGATGCGGGTGTCGATGCCGAAGTCGGCGAAGGTGTCCGTGAGGGCCAGCGCCACGGCCTCGGAGAGCAGGAACTGTTCGCCGACGGGCAGGAAACGGGGTTCGAGCACCAGCGAGAAGGTGAGGTTCTCGCCCTCGGCGCTCGTCCATGAATGGCCCCGCTGGCCGCGTCCGGCGGTCTGGCGTTCGGCCCAGACGATGTCGCCGTGGCGGTATTCGGGGCGCCGGGCGTCGTCGTTGGTCGAGGTGGTCTCCGTGATGCGGCGGATCATGCTGCCTGCGGTCATACCGGAACCCCGAAGTCGCGCAGGGCGTCGTTGAGCGAGGTCTTCTTGTCGGTGGACTCCTTGCGGCGGCCGATGATGAGGGCGCACGAGACGCTGTATTCGCCCGCCGGGAACTGCTTGCGGTAGCTGCCCGGCACGACTACCGAACGGGCCGGCACGTACCCTTTGTAGGTGACGGGTTCGGGCCCCGTGACGTCGATGATGTGCGTCGAACCGGTGATGACGGTGTTCGAGCCGAGCACCGCTTCGCGGCAGATGTGCGCCCCTTCGACCACGATCGAGCGCGAGCCGATGAAGCAGTTGTCCTCGACGATCACGGGAGCGGCCTGCACCGGTTCGAGCACGCCGCCGATGCCCGCGCCGCCCGAGAGATGGACGTGGCGTCCGATCTGGGCGCACGATCCCACGGTGGCCCACGTATCGACCATCGTGCCCGTATCGACGTAGGCGCCGATATTGACATAGGAAGGCATGAGGATCGCTCCCGGGGCGATGTAGGCTCCGTAGCGCGCCACGGCATGCGGCACGGCGCGCACGCCCAGCTCCTCGTAGCCGTGCTTGAGTTCCATCTTGTCGTACCACTCCAGCTCCCCGGCCTCCATGCGGCGCATGGGCTGCATCGGGAAGTAGAGGATCACGGCCTTCTTGACCCATTCGTTCACCCGCCATTCGCTCTTCTCGGGATCGACCGGCTCGGCCGTCCGCAGGAGGCCCTTGTCCACGAGCCCGATCACGTCGCGCACGGCCTGCTGCGTCGCTGCGTCGCGGAGCAGTTCGCGCTCCTCCCACGCCTTCTCTACGGTTGTTCTGAGTTCTTCGTACATGGTTTTCCGTTTTCTTGCGGTTCCGGCGGCCGGAACGGTCGGGCCTTCCCGGGGCCGGAGGATTGCGGAACCGGGCATCCGTGCGGCGTCTCCGCGCGGTGTGCCGGTTCCCGGACAAAGGTACGAATAACTTTCGGATCGGCCGCACGGACCGGGAAAATAAATGCCCCCCCCCTCCCGGAGCGCCTGCGGCGGGACTACTTTTTCTTCTTCCCGGACTGCAAGTCGGGAAGGCGGACGGCGATGATGCCCAGCAGGGGCAGCAGGGAGCTGATCCGGAAGACGAACCCGATGCTCGTCCGGTCGGCCAGCCAGCCGAAGAAGGCCGAGCCGATGCCGCCCAGCCCGAACATCAGTCCGAAAAAGACGCCCGAGATCATTCCGACCTTGTCCGGCTTGAGCTCGGTGGCATAGACCAGGATGGCGGAGAAGGCCGAGGCGATGATCAGGCCGCTGGCCACGGCCGTCGCCACGGTCCAGCCCAGACCGAGGTAGGGGAGCGCGAGGGTGAAGGGCGCCGCGCCGAGGATGGAGAAGAGGATGACGTACTTCCGTCCGTAGCGGTCGCCGAGGAATCCGCCGAGCAGCGTCCCCGTGGCGAAAGCCGCGAGGAAGGCGAAGAGGCAGAACTGCGACTGCCGGACGGAGATGCCGAACTTTTCGATCAGGAAGAAGGTGAAGTAGCTGGTCATGCACGCCGTGAAGAAGTACTTCGAGAAGAGCATCGTCACGAGGATCGCCAGCGCCCGGCGTGTCTGCCGGGCGGAGAGTCCGCAGCCCGTTTTCCGCAGGGTTTGCCGGAGATGCCGCGTGCGGTCGAGCATCAGGCTGTACCAGGCGCCCACGCGGACCAGGATGAGCGAGGCGGCGAGGGCCGCCGCCGCGAACCATCCCACCGCGTGCTGTCCGTAGGGGAGGATGACCAGCGCCGCCAGCAGCGGTCCGACGGCGCTTCCGCCGTTGCCTCCCACCTGGAAGATGGACTGCGCCAGGCTCTTCCGCCCGCCCGAGGCCATCTGCGCCACGCGCGAGGCTTCGGGATGGAAGACCGACGAGCCGCCGCCGATCAGGGCCACCGTCAGCAGGATCGCCGCGTATCGCGTGGAGAAGGCCAGACCCAGCAGTCCGGCCAGCGAGAGACACATGCCCATCGAGAGCGAATAGGGCTGCGGGTGGCGGTCGGCGTACGCCCCCACGAAGGGCTGGAAGATCGAGGAGGTGAGCTGGAACACCAGCGTGATGAGCCCTATCTGGGCGAAGGTGAATCCGTAGCTCTCCTTGAGAACCGGGTACATGGCCGGAATGACCGACTGGATCATGTCGTTGAGCAGGTGGCAGAAGCCGATCGTGAACAGAATCGGGTAGGCCGTCGCCTCCCCGATGCGGGGATGTCCCTGGAGCCTTCGCAGAATGCCTTTCATCGGAGTCGTTCGCTTGTCTGTCGTTTGGCCGCCGCGCGTCCGGCGGTCGTCCCGCCGGGGCCGGCGCCCGCCCCGCGGTGCGGATCCGGGAGTGCAAAAATACCGTTTTTCCGGACAACGGGCAAACCGGATCCGGAAATTTCCGGGTGCGGAACGAGCCGTTGCGGTTCCGAATCTCCGGATTTTTTCTAACTTTGTCGCAGACATCATTCAAAACTCCGATTTATGAAGCGCGTATCGAGCGGAACCGTCGCGCTGCTGGGTGCGGCGGCGCTATTTGCAAGTTGTGACAATATGAAGCGGATCAAACTCCTGCCCTATCCCGAGACCGAGCGCGGCGGGGTCGTGGACGACTACTTCGGCACGAAGGTCGCCGATCCCTACCGCTGGCTCGAGGACGACCTCTCGGAGGCCACGGCCGCCTGGGTCGAGGCCGAAAACGCCGTGACGGACGACTACCTGTCGCAGATTCCCTTCCGCGACGCCATCCGTGAGCGGCTCACCGAGTTGTGGAACTACCCCAGGGAGGGGGCGCCGTCGAAGCACGGCGACTGGTGGTACTACTATTATAACGACGGGTTGCAGAACCAGTCGGTGCTCTACCGCACGCGGGAGCTGGGCGGGGCGGGCGAGGTGTTCCTCGATCCCAACCGCCTGTCGGAGGACGGCACGGTGGCCGTGGCCGCCGCCTCGTTCTCGAAGGACGGCCGCTATTTCGCCTATGCCGCCGCCGCGTCGGGATCGGACTGGGTGGAGATCCGCGTGATGGACACCGCCGACGGGACGCTCACGGAGGACCGGATCGAGTGGGTGAAGAACTCGGGGGCGCAGTGGTCGCCCGACTCGGAGGGATTCTATTACAGCGCCTACGACGCACCGGAGAAGGGCGTCTATTCGTCGCAGAACCAGTACCAGAAGATCTATTACCACCGCATCGGCACGCCGCAGTCGGCCGACCGGCTCATCTACGAGGACCGCGAGCATCCGCTGCGGTACTTCGGGGCCTGGCCTTCGGAGGACGGCGAATGGCTGTTCATCTACGCGTCGGACGGCACGTCGGGCTCGGAAATCCTCTACCGGAAGACTTCGGAGACGAAGTTCCGGACGCTGCTGCCGGGCTTCGACGCCGACTACGGGCCGGTGACCGTCGAGGACGGCTGGCTCTACTACACGACCAACCGCGACGCCTCGAACTACGCGCTGCGGCGCATCGACCTGAACGATCCGTCGAAGACGCAGACCGTGATTCCCGAAAGCCCGGAACACCTGCTCGAGGGCGTGGGCACGGCCGGCGGCTACCTCTTCGCGCAGTATCTGGAGGATGCGCAGAGCAAGGTGGCGCAGTATGACCTCGACGGGAAGAAGGTGCGCGACGTTGAACTGCCCGCCATCGGCACGGTCGGCGGATTCGGCGGCGAGAAGGAGGACACGGAGCTGTACTACGTGCTGACGAACTACACGTCGCCCGCCACGATCTACCGGTACGACCTCGCGACGGGCGAATCGACGCTCTACAAGGCCCCGGAGGTGCGTTTCGATCCCTCGCTCTTCGTCACCGAGCAGATCTTCTACACCTCGAAGGACGGCACGCGGGTCCCGATGTTCGTCACGCGCCGCAAGGACATGAAGCTCGACGGCGAGAACCCCTGCCTGCTCTACGGCTACGGCGGGTTCCAGATCAACATGACGCCCGGCTTCAACCCCTCGGCGCTGATGTTCGTCGAGCAGGGCGGCATCTACTGCGTGGCCAACCTGCGCGGCGGCTCGGAGTACGGCGAGGCCTGGCACAAGGCGGGGATGCTCGCCGACAAGCAGAACGTCTTCGACGATTTCATCGCGGCGGCCGAATACCTCATCGCCCGGAAGTACACCTCGAAGGAGCGGCTGGCGATCAACGGCGGTTCGAACGGCGGCCTGCTCGTGGGAGCCTGCGAGGTGCAGCGTCCGGACCTGTTCGCCGTCTGCCTGCCGCAGGTGGGCGTGATGGACATGCTGCGCTACCACAAGTTCACGATCGGCTGGGGCTGGGCCGTGGAGTACGGCACGTCGGAGGACGAGGAGCAGTTCGGCTATATCTACCGCTACTCGCCGCTGCACAACATCCGCGAGGGGGTCGAGTATCCTGCGACGCTCGTGATGACGGCCGACCACGACGACCGCGTCGTGCCGGCGCATTCGTTCAAGTTCGCCGCCACGATGCAGCACTGCCAGGCGGGCGACAAACCCGTGCTCATCCGCATCGAGTCGAAGGCGGGGCACGGAGCCGGGAAACCCACCTCGAAACGGATCGACGAGGCGACGGACATGTACGCTTTCCTGTTCCAGAATATTGGCGTCCCGTACAGGCCCGTGGCGGAGCGGAAGTAAGCGGCAGAAACGCGGTCCGGGCGAATAATCCGGACAAACAGGGAAAATGCGGCCTCCGGACTGTCGGAGAAGCCGCATTTTTTCTATCTTTGCCCCCGAATTTCCCCACGTAAAACCCTAACCGACCGATATCCGCATGTCCCGTATCTCCGCCGCCGCGTTCTCCGACACGAAACCCCACTACGATCTGCTCGACGGATTGCGCGGGGTCGCGGCCCTCACGGTGGTCTGTTTCCACCTGTTCGAAGCCTATGCCACGAGCCACCTGGACCAGCGCATCAACCACGGCTACCTGGCCGTCGATTTCTTCTTCATCCTCTCGGGCTTCGTCGTGGGGTACGCCTACGACGACCGCTGGACGAAGATGACCGTCAGGGAGTTCCTCACGAGGCGGCTCGTCCGCCTGCAACCGATGGTCGTCATCGGGGCGCTGATCGGCGCCGTCATGTTCTACACGCAGGGCTGTCCGGTCTGGGACGTTTCGGCGGTCCCGGTGGCGATGCTGCTCGTGGCGACGCTGATGAACGCCTTCATGATCCCTGCGACGCCCGGTGCGGAGATCCGCGGCGTGGGCGAGATGTATCCGCTCAACGGCCCCGCGTGGTCGCTCTTCTTCGAATATATAGGCAATGTGCTCTACGCGCTGTTCATCCGCCGGCTGTCCACCCGCGCGCTTGCCGTGCTGGTCGCCGCGGCGGGTTGCGGGCTTGCCGCCTTCTCCGTCTGGGGGCCGCTGGGGGACATCTGCGTCGGGTTCTCGCTGACCGGGGAGAACATCGTCGGCGGTTCGCTGCGGCTGCTGTTCGCCTTTCCGGCGGGCCTGCTGCTCTCCCGCGTGTTCCGTCCGGTCCGGGTCCGCGGGGCGTTCTGGATCGGCACGCTGGCCGTCGTCGCCCTCGCGTCCGTGCCGCGGATCGGAGGAAGCGAACACCTGTGGATGAACGGCGTGTACGACGCTTTGTGCGCCGTCGTCCTCTTCCCGCTGATCGTCTGGATCGGGGCTTCGGGAAAGACCACGGACCGCGTGACTTCGCGCATCTGCAAATTCCTGGGGGACATTTCCTATCCGCTCTACATGGTGCACTATCCCTTCATCTACCTCTACTACGCCTGGGTCAAGAACGAGAACCTGACCTTCGGACAATCGCTGCCCGGGGCCGCGGCGCTCGTCGCGGGTTCCGTCGCGCTGGCCTGGCTCTGCCTGAGGTTTTACGACGAACCCGTGCGGCGCTTCCTCTCGAAGCGGCTGCTGCGGCAATGACGGCCGGAGCGGTCACCTCCGTCCCGTGTACTCCATGGCATAGAGGTCGAATCCTTCGGCCCAGTAGTCCCTGCGCACCTCCCGCAGGACGAACCCCCGTTTTTCGTAGAACCGGTGGGCCTGTCGCGACGTCCGGACGGTGATGCGGCGTATGCCGCCGAGGGATTCGAGCTTTTCGATCCGGTATTCGAGCAGCCGGGTCCCCAGCGACCGGCCCTGCCAGGCGGGATGGACGATGTCCCAGCTGATCTTTGCGGTGGTTCCGCCGTCGGCGAAGTTGATTCCGCCGCACCCTGCGATCGTGCCGTTTGCGAGCAGGACGTAGTAGAGCTCCCTCCGGTGTTCAAGGTATTCGTCCAGATCGGCCTCTTCGGCCGGGGCGAAACTGGCGGGGGTGTTGAGCCGGATGAGGCGCAGTACGTCCGCTTTGTCTGCGGGCGTGTATTCCCGGATGACGACCGGGTCGGGCCGTCCGGCGGCGTGCGGATGATTCGGGGTTCGGGTGTCCATACGGCAAAGATACGGATAATCGGGGACGATCCGCCGTCGCGGGACGGATTTCCTGCGGAGAGGACCTTCCGGCCGCGTACCCGCCGCATGCCGCGCTCCGTCCGTCGGTTCCCGGGGCGGATTTCCGGACGGAACGTTCGGCGGGGCCGGTTCCGGGAGCAGACCCGGGCCGCCGCGGCGGCAAAAGGGGCCGCGGGGCGAAAAAATGCGGCGGCATGCTCCCGGTCCGCATTATTTTTCGTATTTTTGCACCGATTCGGGATGCCCGCCGGACCGTGTGCGGCGGAGCCGTGTGCCGGGCGTTTTGCCTTCCGTGCGCGGCCGGGCGTTCCGGACACCGGATTTTCGAACGACAAAGCCCTTTTACAGATCATGAAAGTATATAAATTCGGCGGCGCTTCGGTCCGCAATGCCGACGGCGTGCGGAACCTGCGCAAGATCATCGACGACGAACAGAACCTCTTCATCATCGTTTCGGCGATGGGAAAGACGACCAATGCGCTGGAACGCGTGTTCGGTGCCGTGCAGCGGCACGATCCGCAGGCGGCCGGGGACGAGATCGCCTCGCTGCGCGAGTACCATGCCGCGATCATCGACGAATTGTGGCACGGTCCCAAACGGCTGGAGGCGGTCGAGCGGCTCTTCGGCGAGCTGGAGCGCGTGGCGGCCGGCGAGGGCTACGATCCCCGCGATGCGGAGTTGTGGTACGATACGATCGTGGCCTTCGGCGAGCTGGTCTCGACGACGATCATCTCCGAATACCTCAATTACGCCGGGGTGGCGAACCGCTGGATCGACATGCGCCGCTGCCTGCGCACCGAGCAGCGGCACAAGGACGCCGGCGTCGATCTGGCGGCGTCCGAAGCGTTGCTGAAAGGGGCGCTGGAGGGGTGTGCGGAGCGGATTTTCGTCGGGCAGGGCTTCATCGGCGGCGCGCCCGACGGTACGACGACGACGCTCGGCCGCGAAGGCTCGGACTACTCGGCCGCCGTGGTGGCCAATCTGCTCGACGCCGAGTCGATGTCGGTGTGGAAGGATGTGGACGGCGTGCTGAACGCCGACCCGAAGATCTTCCCCGACGCCGTGCAGATCGCCGAACTGAACTACCTCGATACGATCGAACTGGCTTACAGCGGCGCGCAGATCATACACCCGAAGACGATCAAGCCGCTGCAAAACAAGAACATTCCGCTCTATGTGCGGCCTTTCGGCGACAAGCGCAAGCCGGGTACGGTCATCCGCGGCATGTCGGCGCCGGTGGACGTGCCGATCCTGATTCTCAAGAAAGACCAGGTGCTGCTGACGATCCGTTCGCGCGACTTCTCGTTCGTGCTCGAGGAGAAGTTCGCCACGATCTTCTCGCTGCTCGAGCGTTTTCGCGTGAAGACCAATCTGATCCACAATTCGGCGGTCAATCTGAGCCTCTGCGTCGATAATTCGTGGCATATCGACGAGGCGGTCGGGGCGCTGCGCGAGGCGGGTTTCGACGTGATGAAGGCCGAGCGGATGGAGTTGCTGACCGTGCGCGGCTACACTCCCGAATTGTGGCGGCGTTACGCCGTCGGGCCGCAGGTTTTCGTCCGGCAGGCTACGCAGGCCACGGTGCGCATCGTGCGGAAACGCGAATAGGCGGATTATGAAACGCGGGACGTTGCGCGGTCTGTTGCTTGCTTCGCTGATCCGGGCCTTTTCCCTTGCCGGCTGTTCGGACGGCGGTCGGACAGACGACGGGCGGACGGTGTACGCCTTTGCCGAGCGGGACACGATCGCCCTTTCCGAGCTTTTCGGGACGCGCGGGGTGCGGCGCGTGCGGCTGCACGCGCCGGACAACGTGCCGGCTGCCGCGGAGGGGTCGATCCTGCGCCTGGCCGGCGGCCGTCCGGTCGTGTGCGAACCGTTCGGAGCGGGACAGGGCGTCTGGCTCTTCGGCGAAGACGGCCGCTACATCGGCCCCGTGGGACGGGTCGGGCGCGGTCCGGGAGAGTATGTCGTTCCGATGAATGCGCTCGTAAGTCCCGGAGCGGATACCTTGTATGTCCTCGACGGTGCCACGCGCCGGATACTGACCTATTCGCTTCCCGAACGGACTTTCTGCGGAGACAGACCCTGGCCGTTCGACGCGCTGTTCACCCATATCGACCGTGCCGGAAACTTCGTGTGGTACGTCTCCGCGGCGGGCCGGAATGCGGAGCGGTTCGAAACGCTCGTTGTGACGCGTCCCGACGGGACGCTGCTCGGGCAGGCGACGCCCGTGGAGCAACTGGACCGTTACAGCGGGGCGTGGCAGGTGCTGACCCTTTTCCATGATGCGCCCGGCGGGGTGATGGCCCACCACCAGTTCCAGCCCGAATTTTTCTCCGCTCCCGGAGGCGAACCCCGGATCGGCGAGCTGCGGTTCGAGAACCACGCCTTCGCTCCCGCCTCCTATGCGTGGGACCGGGCGGATTTCCGGGAGGCGTGGCGGAAATCCCCCTTCGTGCAGTATTACGACCTGCTCGAGACCGCCGACCGGATGTACGTGCGCTTCGGTGCCGGAGAGAAACGCTATTTCGGCGTTTACGACAAGTCGCGGGGCAGGGGCGTTTACTGCGAGGCGTCGCGCATCGGCGACGATCTGGGACTGGGCGGCGTTCCGTGGATGAGCGGCGTGGACGGCGACCGTTTCTTCGGCCGGGCGACCGATCCCGAAACGATGGCCTCGGAGGTGGTCTGGCTGTAAGCGGCGGTCTGCAACGACGTTGCCGCACGGGCGCTCTTCCTCAGGGAGGAGCGCCCGCCTCATTCCGGGAGAAGGAGACGATGCCGGCGATCCCGGCGTGTCCGGGTCCGGCGGGGCGTCACTGCCCCTGCCGCAGGTTGTGGAGAATGGCGACGACCGACTGGTCGCGGATTTCGCCCCGGCGGCGCATTTCGAAGATCGTGCGGACGATATAGCGTTCGATGTCGCGCTGGAGGCGGCGGTAGAGCGGGCATTTGGTGTAGTTCTCGTTGTCGAGCAGCACGTCGCGGATCGACCGCAGCGAGTTGGTGTAGTTCGCCATTTCGTTCTTGAGCGCCACGCCCCGTTTCTCGGAGGCGGTGATGCGGGCGATGGACATCTGCCGCAGTTTTTCGCACACGGTGTTCAGCAACACGAGCACCACGTTGTCCATGAGCGTGTGCCCGTGCATGAAAAGGTAGGTGTTCTCGGGCTTCAGCCCGCGGCTGCGGAGCTGCTCCTCGAACTCCCGCATCGGTTCGATCATCCGCGCGTTGCGCTGTTGCAGCAGGCGTTCGCGCTTCTCGACGTTGCGGCGGAGCCAGGCGAGCGTCCGTGCGCCGTTCTCCTCGAGGTCGAGGTAGCCTATGCGCACCGACTGCTTGAAATCCACGAGCGGGAAGACGTTTTCCGAGGCCAGCTGCGCCGAGAAGGCGTACCAGAGGAACAGCGGGTAGATCGTGCACGAGTACTCGTGCATGAAGCGCACGAAGTCGAAGATGTGCGTGTCGTTCTTGGTGGCCTTCACGCAGACGTTGTGCAGCGACGGGGCGTAGCAGAGGTAGTTCTCGGTGGCATAGGCGTAGGTGTGGAACATGTAGCGGGCGCCGTTCACCTCCTTCGACTGGTCGGTGCGTCCGGCGAAGAGGTAGTCGAAGTCCGAATCGACGCACAGCAGCAGCTCCTCCGACGAACGGGGAACCATCCCCAGCAGCACCTTCTTGCCTTTCGGCAGGTCGCCGCGGTCGGGGACCGAGATTTCGAAACGCAGGTAGGGATTCTGGAAATGGTCGAAGATGCCGCGCCAGAAAGCCACGTCCTCGTAGCCTTCGACGTACACCCGCACGAGCCGCTGGTCGGGGTCGGCCGGGAGCGGCTGCGGCAGGTCGCCGGCCGTCCCGCGTCGCCGGGCGAAGGGGTTGAGCGTGCGGAGTTTTTCTCGAATCTTGCCAGCCATACGTCCCAAAGATAAATATTTTCGTATTTTTGCGCAAAATAACGGCGCCGATTCGGCGTTTTATTCCTACTTTTCGAACAACGGATATGGCGGACAACGATTGGAAATCGCGGCTCGGGATGGTCTATTCGACCGATCCCGATTTCGAATACAGGACCGACGAGCGGCCCGAGACCGAGACGCTCCCTCCGGCGCGGCAGCAGTTGCGCGTGTGGCTCGACCGCAGGCAGCGGGCGGGCAAGGTCGTGACGCTCGTGCGGGGCTTCGTGGGCCGCGGGGCCGATCTGGCCGACCTGGCGCGCCTGCTCAAGACCCGCTGCGGCGTGGGCGGCGCGGCCAAGGAGGGCGAGATCGTCATTCAGGGCGACCACCGCGACCGCGTCGTGGAGATACTCACCAAAGCCGGCTACGGCTGTAAAAAAGCGGGGTCGTAGGTGAAACGGGGGTGGCTTCTCGCGCTGGCGGCGGCGTGCGTCCTGGGCGGCGTGCGGCGTGCGGCGGCGCAATATTACACGTGGGGTGCGGACGCTCCGATGAAATGGTCCGCGATCCGCACGCCGGACGTGCGGATGATCTATCCCGACACGGCGTCGGGGCTGGCCGCGCGCACGCTCCACTACATCCGCTCCGTGCAGCCCTCGATCGGCTACGGATTCCGCCACGGTCCGATGCGGATTCCCTTCGTGATGCATCCCGAGAATTTCCAGTCGAACGGACTGGTCATGTACCTTCCCAAGCGCGTGGAGTTCCTCTCTTCGCCGGCCATCGACTCCTATTCGATGCCGTGGTACAAGCAGCTCGTGGCCCACGAGTACCGCCACGCCGTGCAGTACAACAACCTCGACCGGGGGCTGATCCGCGTGCTGAGCCGCCTGCTGGGACAGCAGGGTTCGACCGTGGGGCTGCTTTTCATGCCCCTCTGGGCGCTGGAGGGCGATGCGGTGATGTCCGAAACGATGATGTCCTCCTACGGCCGTGGCCTGCAGCCGTCGTTCACGATGGCCTACCGGGCGATGGGCCGCGTGGGACGCAACCGGCGGGACACGCGCGACCGCCGCAATACGGACAAGTGGTTCTGCGGTTCCTACCGCGACTACATTCCCGACCACTACGAGCTGGGCTACCAGCTCTGCTCCTATGCCTACGACCGCTACGGGGAGAATGTCTGGGACAAGGTGGCGTGGTACGGTTCGCGCAATCCCTACGTGATTCTGACGACGCACGCCGCGCTGCGGAAATATTATCGCACGAGCGTCGGCGAGCTGTTCCGCGAGACGTTCGACGATCTGGAGCGGTTCTGGGATTCGCTCCCGGAGAGCGGGGACAGCGCCTCGACGCTCACGCCGCTTCCCGAGGGCAACCATACGACCTACCAGTGGCCGCTGCCGCTGGGCGATACGGCGGTGCTGGCGTTGAAGACCGATTTCGACCGCTCGACGCGCTTCGTGCGGATCGACCGCCGCACGGGCCGGGAGCGGACCGTCTGCCGCACGGGGATGGTCTCGACGCGGCCGACGATGGCCGGCGGCCGCGTGTGGTGGACCGAATACCGCCGTTCGCTGCTCTTCGAACAGCGGGTCAATTCGCAGCTCTGTTACATGGACATCGCCGACGGGCGTCCCCGCACGGCCGTGGGATACCGCAGGGCGCTCTATCCCACGGCGGCGGACGGGGCGCTGGGGTGGATCGAGTACGCCCCCGACGGCCGTTACACGGTCGTCGTCGAACGGGACGGCGCGCCGGAGGAGCGCTTCGAAGCGCCCGAAGGGAAGGAGCTGCACGGGCTGGCGTGGGACGACCGCACGGTGGCGTGGTACGTGCTGGTGACCGACGACGAGGGCATGTGGCTCGGGCGGATCGACGCCGAGGGGCTGCATCCCGTGACGCGGGGCGCCCGGATCACGCTGTCGGACCTGCGGGCCGGTGGCGGGAAGCTCTATTTCGGGTCGATCGCCTCGGGCAAGGACGAGGCGCACTGCTACGACCTCGTCGCCCGCCGCGAGTACCGTCTCACCGCCTCCGAATACGGCTCGTTCGACCCCGCGCCGGCGGGCGGACGGCTGCTCGTGACGACCTACGACAGGCTGGGCTACCGCGTGGCGGAGCAGGCGGCCGATTCGCTGCTCGTGCCCGTTGCGCCGTCGGCGCTTCCGGTCGATCTGGTCAATCCGCCGCGCAGGCGCTGGGCGGTGGTGAATCTCGACACGGTGCGCTTCACGCCGGCCGATTCGGTGCGGCAAGGGGAGCGGTTCCGCGCGAAGCGTTACAGGAAGGGACCGAACCTGGTGAACGTACACAGTTGGATGCCGCTGGCATTCAATCCGTTCGCGGCCGTGGACGAGCACGTGATCGACCTCAATCTGGGCTTTACGCTCATGTCGCAGAACCTGCTGTCGAGCGCCGAAGCCTACGCCTCCTACGGCTGGAACCGCAGCGAAGGGTCGCTCGTCAAGCTCGGCGTGCGCTATTTCGGGTTGGGACTCCGCTTCGACCTGGACGTGTCGTACGGAGGCAACCAGCTCTTCTATTCGCTCGCCTCGTACGACCCGGTGACCGGGAATCCGGTCTATCAGTCGCAGCCCGCGCCCGACCGGTACTATTCGGTGGGGCTTTCGGCCACGCTGCCGCTCTATTTCCAGCGCGGCTACCATACGCGGCAGCTCTCGCTCTCGGCCGGGTGGAACTATTCGAACGGCATGGTGGCCGACCTGAACAAGATCGAGTGGGAGAACGGCAGCATCCATAACATCCAGCGCATCGGCTTCAACGAGGGGCTGCACAAACTTTCGTTCGGGGCCGGATTCTCGGACCAGGTGCGCCTTGCGCACCGCGACTTCGCGCCCCGCTGGGGATATGCGCTCAACGCCTCCTACACGTTCGATCCGGCCAATGCCGACTTCAGCAACCTCGTCTCGTTCTACGGACAGAGCTACCTGCCGGGTTTCGCGCCGCACCATTCGGTGCTGCTGGCGGCGACGTACCAGACTTCGGTGGGCGGTTACAAGTTCCCGGCGGGGTATGCGCCGCTCAGCTACAAGTCCACGCGGCTCATTCCGCACGGCTTCACCTCGTCGGAGATCGTTTCGAACGACTATACGGCTCTTTCGCTCGATTACCAGTTGCCGGTGTGGTATCCCGAGGGCGGCATCGGTTCGGTGCTCTACTTCAAGCGCATCCGCCTGAACGCGGGGGGCGACTACGCGCAGTTCCGCCGCCCGGCGGGCAGCGGAATGGAGTGGCGGCGCATCTGGTCCGTGGGTGGCGATCTGATCTTCGACTTCAATGCGTTCCGGCAGCCCGCTTCGGCTACCTCGACCTTCAAACTCTCCTGTTACCGGCCCTCGACCGGCGGCGTGTGGATTGCCGGTTCGCTGGGACTTCCGTTCTGATTTTTTTCGTACCTTTGCCCAAAATTCCGTCCTATGTCACAACCGAAGAAGCGGGGCGTCAGCCCGAAGACGATAAAATGGATCTGGTGCGCGGCCTTCGCGCCCTTCGCGCTGGTGGCCGTGATGCTGCTGCTCACGGCGCTGGGAACTTTCGGCCGCATTCCGTCGTTCGAGGAGCTGGAGAACCCGCGCAGCAACCTCGCCACGGAGGTCTATTCGGAGGACGGCAAGGTGATCGGCACGTTCTTCGTGCAGAACCGCTCCTATGTGCAGTATGCCGACCTGTTCCCCTCCGATTCGACGCTCCGTATCCGGCTCGACGGACGGGAGGTGCCGCCCATCGTCGCGGCGCTGATCTCCACGGAGGACGTGCGCTTCCGCAACCATTCGGGCATCGACATCCCCTCGCTGGCGCGCGTGGCGGTGAAGACCCTGCTGTTGCAGAACACCTCGCAGGGCGGCGGTTCGACGATCACGCAGCAGTTGGCCAAGAACCTCTTCCCGCGCGACACGGCCCGCAACCGGGGCCGCATCGCACGCACGGCGAAACTCGTGACGTCGAAATTCAAGGAGTGGATCACGGCGCTCAAGCTCGAATACAACTACACGAAGGAGGAGATCGCCGCCATGTACCTCAATACGGTGGAGTACGGTTCGAACGCCTACGGCATCAAGTCGGCGGCGCACACCTTCTTCAACAAGGAGCCCGACGAGCTGAACGTGCAGGAGGCCGCCGTGCTGGTGGGCGTGGTGAACGCCCCGACGCGCTACTCCCCCCTGCGCAACTACGACAACGCCGTGGCGCGCCGCAACCTGGTGCTCTCGCGCATGGCGAAGGCCGGGGCGCTCACGCGCAAACAGTGCGATTCGATTTCGGCGCTGCCGATCGTGCTCAACTTCAACCCCGTGTCGCACAATGCCGGCACGGCGACCTATTTCCGCGAGATGCTGCGGCTGGTGATGAACGCCGAGCGGCCGCGCCGCAACCAGTTCTACACCGAGTGGGACTACGACGAGGCGGTCCGGGAGTACGAGAACAACCCGATCTACGGCTGGTGTCACAAGAACCGCAAGGCCGACGGCAAACCCTACGACATCTACCGCGACGGACTGAAGATCTACACCACGATCGACTCCCGGATGCAGGCCTACGCCGAGCAGGCCGTGCAGCGGCAGCTCGAGAAGGTGATCCAGCCCGGCATGGACCGGCAGTACCGCCAGACGCGGAGCATCTTCGTGGATGCCACGCGCGAGGAGCGCGAGCGGATCATGCGGCAGGCCGTCCGCTATTCGGACCGTTACCGCGAAATGAAGAGCGCGGGCTTCAGCGCGAAGGAGATCGAAGCGTCGTTCGACAAGCCGTGCCGGATGAAGATCTTCACCTACGGGGGCGACCGCGATACGCTGATGACCCCGCGCGACTCGATCCTGCACCACAAGGGGATCATGCGTGCCGCGATGGTGTCGGTGGACCCCCGCACAGGGCATGTGAAGGCGTACGTGGGCGGTCCGAATTTCCGCTATTTCAAGTACGACATGGCCAAGCAGGGCAAGCGGCAGATCGGCTCGGCGATCAAACCCTTCGTCTATACCTTCGCCATCGACCACCTCGGGCTGACGCCCTGCACGATGGTCCCGAACCTGCCCGTCACGATCGAGACGGCCAACGGAACGGCCTGGTCGCCGAAAGAGGCCGGGAAGGTCGTTTACGACGGTGTGCCCCATCCGCTCAAATGGGGCCTCGCGCGCAGCCGCAACAACTACTCGGCGTGGATCATGAAGCAGGCCAAGCAGCCGGCCGCCGTGGCCGACTTCATCCACAACATGGGCATCCGCAGTTTCATCGACCCCGTGCCGGCGCTGTGCCTCGGCTCGTCGGAGTCGAACGTCTTCGAGCTGGCGAGCGCCTTCTCGACCTTCGCCAACGAGGGCGTGCACACCGACCCGATCTTCGTGACGCGCATCGAGGACAGGCAGGGCAACCTCATCGCCAGCTTCATTCCCCAGTCGCAGGACGCCGTGAGCGAACGCACGGCCTACACGATGCTCACCATGCTGCAAGGCGTGGTCAATTCCGGAACGGCGGGCCGCCTGAAGTGGCAGTTCGGCTTCGAGGACATGGAGATCGGCGGCAAGACCGGTACGTCGAACAAGAACCGCGACGCGTGGTTCGTCTGCGTGGCGCCGAAGCTCGTGACGAGTGCGTGGGTCGGCGGCGAGGACCAGTCGGTGCACCGCATTTCGGGCGGCGAGGGCAGCGTGATGGCGCTGCCGATCGTCGGGGAGTTCATGAAGTCGGTTTACGGCGACGGCCGTCTGGGCATCAGCCGCGAGGACAAGTTCGCACGGCCGACGCTGATGCCGCGCTACGACTGCGACGAGCAGCCGGAAGGCGCGGACGAGCGCGCTTCGGAGACGGGGATCGCCGAGGACGACGCCTTCTTCGATTGATGCGTCCCGGCCGCTTTCGGGAAATCGCACGGCCGGAACACCCCTTCCTCGGGGGAAGGGGCGGCCCGGACTGCGGCGGAGAGGTCCGGTTCCGGGCGGATGACGGATATTGTTGTACCATGTAAAGTAAATACGCAAGACTATGAAAATCGCAATCGTGGGCGCCAGCGGCGCCGTGGGCCAGGAGTTCCTGAAGATTCTCGGGGAGCGGCCGCTGCCGATCGACGAGTTGCTGCTGTTCGGATCGCAGCGCAGCGCGGGACGCACCTACCGGTTCCGGGGACGGGACCTGACGGTGAGGTTGTTGCAGCACAACGACGATTTCCGCGGCGTGGATTTCGCCCTCACGTCGGCCGGGGCCGGCACGTCGCGCGAGTTCGCCGCGACGATCACGAAGCACGGCGCCGTGATGATCGACAATTCGAGCGCGTTCCGCATGGACGCCGACGTGCCGCTGGTCGTACCGGAGGTCAATCCCGGGGATGCGAAGAACGCCCCGCGGCGGATCATCGCCAACCCCAACTGCACGACGATCCAGATGGTCGTGGCGCTGAACGCCATCGAGCGCCTTTCGCACATTACGCGCGTGCATGTCTCCACCTACCAGTCGGCCAGCGGCGCCGGGGCGGCGGCCATGGACGAGCTGGTGCGGCAGTACGCCGAGCTGGGGGCCGGCAGGGAGGCGACGGTGGAGAAGTTCGCCTTCCAGCTCGCCTACAACGTCATTCCGCATATCGACGTCTTCACGGAGAACGACTATACGAAGGAGGAGATGAAGATGTTCCACGAGACGCGCAAGATCATGCACTCGGACATTCGCGTGTCGGCCACGTGCGTGCGCGTTCCGGTGATGCGGGCGCACTCGGAGAGCGTCTGGCTCGAGACCGAGCGTCCCGTTTCGGTGGAGGAGGCCCGCGAGGCTTTCGCGGCGGCTCCGGGTGTGGTGCTGATGGACGACCCGGCGCGGAAAAGCTATCCCATGCCGCTGTTCGCCGCCGGCAAGGATCCCGTCTATGTGGGACGTATCCGGCGGGACCTGACAGCGGACAACGGCCTTGCGTTCTGGTGCGTGAGCGACCAGATCAAGAAAGGCGCGGCGCTCAACGCCGTGCAGATTCTCGAGACGCTGCTCTGACGCCTTGCGGCGGCTGACGGTCCGGTCCGGGACGCCTGCGGGTGTTCCGGACCGATTTTTTCGGGGGGGGGGTAGATCCGGAAAATTTTTCGTATATTGGCTTCCGGACAAATGATTTGCAGGATGAACGAGGTATGGTTACGGCGGCTGCGGCGGCTCGAGGAGCTGCCCGGACCGGTTTGGGTGTTCGGAGCCTATGTGGTGGCGCGTGCCGCCCGGTGGGCGTTCGAGCGGAGCGTGATGCTTGTCAAGGGCAGTCTGGACTGGCAGACGCTCTGGGTCGAGGGACTGGTGCTGCTGGGGGTCCTTCTTCCCGTCGCGGTCTTGTGGCTGCTCGTGTCAGGCTCTTCCCGGGCGCTGTCGCTGGCCCGGTGGTACGCCGGATTGCGGGCCGTGTTGCACTTCGTTTCGTTGTTGTACCCGTTGGTCGTCGGCTACGGTCCCGAAACGGTAAGCGAGGTGGGGCACGAATTCCTGGCGCGGGGACTCGTCTCGGTTGCCGTGGGCTGCGGCCTTTGGTTCGTCTTTCTGCTCTATCTGGAACGGTCGTCGCGGCTGCGGGCCGTGCTGCCTGCCGGGCAGCGTCCGGCGCCGTGGTGGGCGGTCGCGGTGCTGCTCTGCGTGCTGCCTTTCGCGGGCTGATACCGTATCCGGAGCGTCCCCGGCATGAAACGACCGGGGCGGAACGCAGCCGCGTTTCCGCCCCGGTGCTTCTTTCGGGAGTGCCTTTAGATCTTCTCCAGCTCCACGGTGAAGTGGCGCAGGATGGGCGCTTCGAAGGAGATACGGTAGCCGGTCGTGATCGTGTGGCGCCGCTCGTAGATGTTGCGGCAGGCGGCGGCGATCACGCGGATGTGGTTGTCGGTGTATACGCGGCGCGGAATGGCCAGACGCAGCAGTTCGAGCGCGGGGTAACGGTTCTCGTGCGTCTCGGGGTCGCGGTCGGCGAGGATCGAGCCGATCTCCACGCCGCGGATGCCTGCTTCGAGGTAGAGCTCTACGGCCAGCGTCTGGGCGATGAACTGCTCCTTCGGCAGGTTGGGCAGCACCCGTTTCGCATCGACGAAGATGGCGTGGCCGCCGGCCGGCCGCTGGTACGGCACGCCGTACTCGTCGAGCAGGTCGCCCAGCAGCTTCACCTGCCGGATGCGGGCGTCGAGCTGTCCGAACTCCGTGTTTTCGTCCAGTCCCACGGCCAGCGCGTCCATGTCGCGGCCCGACATGCCGCCGTAGGTGACATAGCCTTCGAACATGATGCAGAAGGACATGGCCTTGCGGAACAGCTCTTCGGAACGCATCGCCACGAAGCCTCCCATGTTCACCACGCCGTCCTTCTTGGCCGAAATGGTCATGATGTCGGCGTACTGGTAGATTTCGCGCACGATCTCCTTGATCGACTTGTCGGCGTAGCCCTCCTCGCGGGTCTTGATGAAGTAGGCGTTCTCGGCGAAGCGGGCCGAGTCGATGAGCAGGGGCACGCCGTAACGGCGGCACACCTCGGCCGTCTCGCGGATGTTGCGCATCGACACGGGCTGTCCTCCGGCCGTGTTGTTGGTGATCGTCAGCACGACGCACGGAACCTTCTCGCGGGGATTCTCGCGCAGCACCTTTTCGAGCTTGGCGGTGTCCATCTCGCCCTTGAAGGGGATTTCGAGCTGCGTGTCGGCCGCGGCGTCGATGGTGCAGTCCACGGCGTGACAGCGGCGGTATTCGATATGTCCCTTCGTGGTGTCGAAATGGGAGTTGCCCGGCACGATGTCGCCCTCGCGGAGCAGCGCCGAGAAGATGACGTTCTCCGCCGCGCGGCCCTGATGCGTGGGCAGGAAGTGGGGCATGCCGAACAGCCGTTCGATCGTCTCCCGGAGCCGGAAGTAGGAGGAGGCTCCGGCGTAGCTCTCGTCGCCGGTCATCAAGGCGGCCCACTGGCGGTCCGACATCGAGCCGGTTCCCGAATCGGTCAGCAGGTCGATCGTCACCTGGTCCGAACGCAGCTTGAAGAGGTTGTAGTGCGCCTGGCGAATCCACGTCTCGCGCTCGGCGCGGGTCGAGGTCCGGATCGCCTCGGTCATCTTGATCCTGTAAGGTTCGCAATAGGGTAGTTCCATATCGGAAAGTTTTTTAGGTTATGGATTTGTGGTTTTACCCTCAAAAATACGAAAAATTTTCGAAAAAACGCCTGTCGCGGCTTTTAATTCGTTGTCGTCCCGCGGTTCCGCTTCGGATCGCCGGGCATCCCCGGTTTCGCCCCTGCGCCGGGTCGCCGTCCCGTTCTGCCGTGTCGCCCCGCCGCGCCGGTCCTCCGCGCTGCCGGGCCGAACGCGTTCCGGGACGCTCCGGAAACGGCCCGGCGATCGTTCGGTATGGGCGGGGTGGGCGATCCGGGGGCGGAACGTCCGTTTCCCGCGGTTTTGTCGGGTTTTCGGCGGATCGCGGCGGCGTCCGGAATCCTCCGGAGAATCTATTTTTTGGCCCCGTGTTGTTTTTTTTCGCCGAAAAACCGTATCTTCGCGGCGCGGAATCGTCATTCGCAGGATGTTGCTCAGAATTCAATATGCGCTGTTCGTGCTGCTCTTCGTGCTGTTGAGCGCCGTCGTGCCCGCCTCCGATGGGATGCGGGTGCGGGACGAGGCATGCGCCACGCTGTGCGAACAGCACGTGGTTCCCGTTCCGGCGCCCACCCGCTTCTGCTTCGCCACGGTCTGCTCCCTTCCGGACATGGCCGGGCTGCCCGATGCGGCCGGCGGATCGAAGTCTCCTGTGCGGATTCCCGCCGACGTCCGTCCGTCGGCCTGTGTGGCCGCCGCTTTCGGAACCCCGGTCGCCCTGCACGGCCCGGAGGTCCGTTTCCGCACGGTGGATTACTACGTCTTCTCGCTGGGGCATATTCTGATATAGCCCCGCCGACTGCGGCCCGTCCGGCGGGCCTGCCGGCTCCCGCGCACGGGAGCACCGCGGACCTCTTCCGGGGTCCGTCCGTACTACGGATAATTCTGTAAATTGGATTCGATATGTACTTCACGTTGTTGGTGGTCGTCATTCTTACGGCCATAGCGTTGGTGGCGGTGGCGCTGGGTATCGCCCGCGGCATCTCCCCCCGCTCGTACAACTCGCAGAAGGGCGAGGCGTACGAATGCGGCATCCCCACGCGCGGAAAGTCGTGGATGCAGTTCAAGGTGGGCTACTACCTGTTCGCCATCCTGTTCCTGATGTTCGACGTCGAGACGGTGTTCCTCTTCTCGTGGGCCGTGGTCGTGCAGGAGCTGGGCATGTACGGACTGGTGAGCATCCTCTTCTTCCTGTTGATACTGGTTTTGGGCCTGGCGTACGCCTGGCGGAAAGGAGCGTTGGAATGGAAATAAAGATGCCGGAAATCAAGTCGATGAAATACGAGGATTTCAACGACAACGAATACCTCGAGAAGATGGCGCGCGAGCTGCGTGAGAACGGCACGAACGTCGTCGTGGGGTGTCTGGACAACCTGATCGAGTGGGGGCGGAGCAACAGCCTCTGGCCGCTGACGTTCGCCACGAGCTGCTGCGGCATCGAGTTCATGGCCGTGGGCGCCGCGCGCTACGATTTCGCCCGGTTCGGGTTCGAAGTGGCCCGCGCCTCCCCGCGTCAGGCCGACTTCATCATGGTCGCCGGGACGATCACCCACAAGATGGCCCCGGTGCTCCGGCGGCTCTACGACCAGATGGCCGACCCGAAGTACGTGATCGCCGTGGGCGGCTGCGCCATCAGCGGCGGGCCGTTCAAGAAGTCGTATCACGTGGTGCAGGGCGTCGGCGAGATACTGCCCGTGGACGTCTATATTCCGGGTTGTCCGCCGCGTCCCGAGGCGATGCTCTACGGATTGATGCAGCTCCAGCGCAAGGTGCGCCTGCAACGCTTCTTCGGCGGCGTGAACCGCCAGATCAGCGAGAAGGAGTACGAGGAGCTGCTCCGGCGCGACCTCACGGCCGAAAAGAACGAGTTGAACGTGGAAGAAGGAGGAAAACGATGAATACGACCCTGAAAGAGAAGATTACGGCCTGGGAGCCCGCGGCCGTATGGAGCGAGGCGGGCGACGGCCTGTTCACCGTCCCGGCGGATCGGCTGCACGCCCTCGCGGCCCGGCTGAAGGAGGAGGGGTTCGACTTCCTGCGCAGCCTGACGGGCATGGACTGGGGCGAGGAGGGCCTCGGGACGGTTTACCACCTCGAAGCCACGCGCACGGGCGCGAACGTCGTGCTGCGGACGCTGACGGCGGACAGGGAGAACCCCGCGCTGCCGACGGTCTGCGATCTGTGGAAGGCCGCGGAGTTCAACGAGCGCGAGGCGTTCGACTACTTCGGCATCCGTTTCGTGAATCACCCCGACATGCGCCGTCTCTACCTGCGCGACGACTGGGTGGGCCACCCGCTGCGCAAGGACTACGACCCGGCGCTCAACCCGCTGCGGATGAGTAACGAGGTGGCCGAGGATACGGCCGAAAGTTTCGAGCTGACGCACGACGGAAGTTTCATCCGCCACCGCAAGCCGATTTTCGAGGAGGACGAGTACGTGATAAATATCGGTCCCCAGCACCCGGCGACGCACGGCGTGCTGCGTTTCCGCGTCGCGCTCGAAGGCGAGATCATCCGCAAGCTCGACGTGCACTGCGGCTACATCCACCGCGGTATCGAGAAGATGTGCGAGAGCCTGACCTATCCCCAGACGCTCGCCCTCACGGACCGGCTCGACTACCTCGGGGCCTCGCAGAACCGCCATGCGCTCTGCATGTGCATCGAGCGGGCGATGGGCGTCGAGGTGCCGGAGCGCGTGCAGTATATCCGGACGATCATGGACGAGTTGCAGCGCATCGACTCGCACCTGCTCTTCTTCTCGTGCCTCTGCATGGACATGGGCGCCCTGACGGCCTTTTTCTACGGATTCCGCGACCGCGAGAAGGTGCTCGACATCCTGGAGCAGACCACGGGCGGCCGCCTGATTCAGACCTACAACACCATCGGCGGCGTGCAGGCCGACATCCATCCCGACTTCGTGCGCAAGGTCAAGGAGCTGATCGCCTACCTGCGGCCCACGCTGCGCGAGTACCACGAGGTCTTCACGGGCAACGTCATCGCCCGGCAGCGGCTGGAGGGTACGGGCGTGCTCTCGCGCGAGGACGCCGTGTCGTTCGGCGCGACGGGCGGCACGGGCCGCGCCTCGGGCTGGGCCTGCGACGTGCGCAAGCGCCATCCCTATGCCATGTACGGCAAGGTGGACTTCGAGGAGGTGCTCTTCACGGAGGGCGACTGCTTCGCCCGCTACATGGTCCGCATGCGGGAGATCGAGCAGAGCATGCGCATCATCGAGCAGCTCATCGACAACATTCCCCAGGGGGAGTTCCGGCTGAAGATGAAGCCCGTGATCCGCATTCCCGAGGGCAGCTACTACACGGCCGTCGAGGGGAGCCGCGGCGAATTCGGCGTCTTCATCGAGAGCCGCGGCGACAAGTCTCCCTACCGCATGAAGTTCCGTTCGACGGGGCTGCCGCTCGTGTCGTGCATGGAGACCGTCGCGCGGGGAGCGAAGATCGCCGACCTGATCGCCATAGGCGGTACGGTCGATTACGTCGTTCCGGACATTGACCGTTAAACGCAAAAATCCGAAAGTATGTTTGATTTCAGCGTAATAACAAGTTGGATCCACGGGCTGCTGACCTCGTTCCTGCCCCTCGGGGTGGCGACGTTCGTCGAGTGCGTGGCCATCGGCGGGTGCCTGCTGCTGATGTACACCGTGATCGCCATTCTGATGATCTTCATGGAACGCAAGGTCTGCGCGGCGTTCCAGTGCCGGCTGGGCCCCGTGCGCGTCGGCCCGTGGGGCACGTTGCAGGTGATCGGCGACGTCTTCAAGATGCTCACCAAGGAGATCATCACCATCCGCCATGCGGACCGGTTCCTCTACAACCTCGCGCCCTATATCGTCATCCTGGCTTCGCTGCTGGCCTTCGCCTGCCTGCCGGTGAACAGGGGGCTGGAGGTGCTCGACTTCAACGTGGGCGTCTTCTTCATGATGGCCGCCTCGTCGATCGGCGTGGTGGGCATCCTGCTGGCCGGATGGAGTTCGAACAACAAGTATTCGCTCATCGGCGCCATGCGGAGCGGCGCGCAGATGATCTCCTACGAGCTGTCGATCAGTCTCTCGATCCTCACGATCGTGGTGCTGACCGACACGATGCAGTTCTCGGAGATCGTCGAGCGGCAGGCCGACGGCTGGTTCCTGTTCAAGGGCCACCTTCCGGCCTTCGTGGCCTTCGTGATCTACCTGATCGCCGGCAACGCCGAGGTGAACCGCGGTCCGTTCGACCTCCCGGAGGCCGAGTCGGAGCTCACGGCGGGTTACCATACCGAATATTCGGGCATGCACTTCGGTCTGTTCTACGTGGCCGAGTTCGTCAATCTGTTCATCATCTCGGGCGTGGCGGCGACGATCTTCCTCGGCGGCTGGATGCCGCTGCACATTCCGGGCTGGGAGGGCTTCAACGCCGTGATGGACTGCATTCCGGGATTCCTCTGGTTCTTCGGCAAGGCCTTCTTCGTGGTCTGGCTGCTCATGTGGATCAAGTGGACCTTCCCGCGCCTGCGGATCGACCAGATCCTGACGCTCGAGTGGAAATACCTCGTGCCGATCGGTCTGGTGAACCTGCTGCTCATGGTCGTAGTCGTCGTATTCAAACTGCATTTCTAACTATGTCGAATTATATCAAAGGACTTTTTCACGGGCTGGGGACGCTGCTCACGGGCATGAAGGTGACCGGGCGGGAGTTCTTCACGCCCAAGGTGACGGAACAGTACCCCGAGAACCGGGCGACGCTGAAGATGTACGACCGCTTCTGCGGCGAACTCTCGATGCCGCACGACGCCGAGGGGAAGAACCGCTGCATCGCCTGCGGGCTCTGCCAGACGGCATGCCCCAACGGCACGATCCGCCTGACGACCGAAAACGTCGTAGATTCCGAGACGGGGCGTCCGAAGCGGCGGCTGGTGCGTTACGAGTACGACCTGGGGTCGTGCATGTTCTGCCATCTGTGCGTGAACGCCTGCCCGCACGACGCCATCCGCTTCTCGACCGGATTCGAACACGCGGTCTATACGCGCGAAAAGCTGGTCAAGGTCCTCAATAAACAGTAAGTCATGGAGATAACACTCGAAACGATCGTCTTCGCCGCGCTGGCGCTCTTTACGACGGTGAGCGCCGTGCTGGCCGTCACGACGCGGCGTATCCTGCGTGCGGCGACCTACCTGCTGTTCGTGCTCTTCGGCACGGCGGGCATCTATTTCCAGCTCAACTACTCGTTCCTCGGAGCCGTGCAGTTGCTCATCTACGCGGGCGGCATCACGGTGCTCTACGTCTTCTCGATCCTGCTCACGTCGAGCGAGGGCGACAAGGCCGAACGCCTGAAGGGCTACAAGCTCTTCGCCGGACTGGCGGCGACGCTGGCCGGGCTGGGCGTCTGCCTCTATGTCACGCTCCGGCACGACTTCCCGCCGTCGCACTTCGAACACGGCGAGCTGGCCGTGCGGACGATCGGCCACGCGCTGATGGGCGGCGAAAAGTACGGCTACGTCCTGCCGTTCGAGGTGATCAGCATCCTGCTGCTGGCCTGCATCGTCGGCGGCATCCTGATCGCGCGCAAACGTTAAAAAACAGAGAGCCTTATGATACACATGGAGTACTACCTCGTCGTTTCCACGATCATGATGTTCGTGGGAATCTACGGCTTCGTCACGCGCCGCAACCTGCTGGCGATGCTCATATCGGTCGAGCTGATTCTCAACTCGGTGGATATAAACTTCGTCGTCTTCAACCGCTTCCTCTTTCCCGGCCAGCTCGAGGGCTTCTTCTTCGCGCTGTTCGCCATCGGGGTCAGCGCGGCCGAGACGGCCGTGGCCATCGCCATCATCATCAACATCTACCGCAATATCCGCAACATTCAGGTCCGGAACCTGCGCGAGATGAAGTGGTAACGTAAAACAGACGCTTTTATGGAATATACGATTCTCCTGCTCGTCCTGCCGTTCGTGAGCTTCCTCGTGCTGGGCATCGCCGGCATGAAGCTCCGTCCCGCGGTGGCGGGAGCCGTCGGTACGGCCGTCCTGGCCGTCGTGACGGCGGTGAGCTACTTCGCGGCCTGGGAATACTTCTTCGGCATCGGCCGCGACGCTGCGGGGCTCTATCCGACCCTCGTGCCGTGGAATACGGTCTGGCTGCCGATTTCCGATGCGCTGCATATCGACCTGGGCATTCTGCTCGACCCGATTTCGGTGATGATGCTCGTCGTCATCTCGACCGTCTCGCTCATGGTCCACATCTACTCGCTGGGCTACATGAAGGGCGAACGGGGCTTCCAGCGCTACTACGCCTTCCTGTCGCTCTTCACGATGAGCATGACGGGACTGGTCGTGGCGACCAACATTTTCCAGATGTACCTCTTCTGGGAGCTGGTGGGTGTCAGCTCCTACCTGCTCATCGGCTTCTATTACACGAAGCGGGAGGCGGTGGCCGCCTCGAAGAAGGCCTTCATCGTCACGCGCTTCGCCGATCTGGGCTTCCTCATCGGCATCCTCTTCTACGGCTACTACGCCGGGACGTTCTCCTTCACGCCCGATGCGAAGCTGCTCGCCGCCGCCGGAGGGATGATCCCGCTGGCGCTGGGACTGATGTTCGTCGGCGGCGCGGGCAAGAGCGCCATGTTCCCGCTGCATATCTGGCTGCCCGACGCGATGGAGGGTCCCACGCCCGTGTCGGCGCTGATCCACGCCGCGACGATGGTCGTGGCGGGCGTCTATCTCGTGGCGCGCATGTTCCCGCTCTTCGTCGGCTATGCGCCCGAGGTGCTGCACTGGACGGCCTACGTCGGGGCCTTCACGGCGCTTTACGCCGCCGCGGTGGCCTGCGTGCAGAGCGATATCAAGCGTGTGCTGGCGTTCAGCACCATTTCGCAGATCGGCTTCATGATCGTCTCGCTCGGGGTTTCGACCTCGGCCGATCCCCATGCGGGAGGGTTGGGCTACATGGCCTCGATGTTCCACCTCTTCACGCACGCCATGTTCAAGGCGCTGCTCTTCCTCGGGGCGGGCTGCATCATCCACGCCGTGCACTCGAACGAGATGTCGGCCATGGGCGGACTGCGGCGCCACATGCCCGTGACCCACGCGACGTTCCTCGTGGCCTGTCTGGCCATCGCGGGCATCTGGCCGCTGAGCGGCTTCTTCTCCAAGGACGAGATCCTCTCGGCCGCCTTCGCCTTCAGCCCCGTGATGGGATGGACGATGACCTTCATCGCGGGCCTCACGGCGTTCTACATGTTCCGGCTCTACTACAATATCTTCTGGGGCCGCGAAAACCGCACGACGCACGACGGACATGCGCCGCACGAGGCGCCCGCGACGATGACCCTGCCGCTGGTGTTCCTCGCGCTGGTGACCCTGGGGGCGGGATGGATTCCCTTCGGGGAGTTCGTTTCGAGCGACGGGGCGGCCTACGCGATCCGTCTCGACTGGTCGGTGGCCGGCGTGAGCCTCTGCGTCGCCGCGGCGGGCATCGCGCTCGCCACGTGGATGTACGCCCGTCCCGCGCAGCCCGTGGCCGACCGGCTGGCCGCGCGTTTCGGCGCCCTGCACCGTGCGGCCTACCATAGGTTCTATATCGACGAGGTGTACCAGTTCGTCACGCACCGCGTGATCTTCGCCTGCATTTCGACGCCGATCGCCTGGTTCGACCGTCATGTCGTGGACGGCTTCATGAACCTGCTGGCCACGGCCACGAACGGTGCGGCCCGTGCCGTCCGCGAGATGCAGAGCGGCAGCGTGCAGCGCTACTGCATCTGGATGCTGGGCGGTGCGCTGGGGCTCGTGATCCTTGTTTTCATCATCTGTTAATCCGACGCTGTTATGAATATGTTATCCCTGTTCCCCCTCATCCCGCTTCTGATGATGCTGGGGCTTTGGATTTCGAAATCGACGCGGCAGATCCGCGCCGTGATGGTCGCGGGATCGTCGCTGCTGCTGGTGCTGGCCGTCGTGCTGGTCTTCCGCTTCCTGGGACTGCGCGAGGCGGGCGAGACGGCGGCGATGCTCCTGACGGACAGCCACGTGTGGTATGCGCCGCTGAACATTCACTACGCCGTGGGCGTGGACGGCATTTCGGTGGCGATGCTGCTCCTGTCGGCCGTCATCGTCTTCACCGGGACGTTCGCCTCGTGGCGGATGGACCGCGACGTCAAGGAGTATTTCCTGTGGTTCTGCCTGCTGAGCGTCGGCGTCTTCGGGTTCTTCGTCTCGGTGGACCTCTTCACGATGTTCCTCTTCTACGAGGTGGCGCTCATCCCGATGTACCTGCTGATCGGTGTCTGGGGCAGCGGCCGCAAGGAGTATTCGGCCATGAAGCTGACGCTGATGCTCATGGGCGGCTCGGCCTTCCTGCTGATCGGCATACTGGGCATCTATTTCGGTTCGGGCGCCCAGACGATGAACGTCGTGGAGATCGCCCGGCTGCACAACATACCCCTCTCCGAACAGCTCGTCTGGTTTCCGCTCGTCTTCGTGGGCTTCGGCGTGCTGGGGGCCCTGTTCCCCTTCCACACCTGGAGCCCCGACGGCCACGCCTCGGCCCCGACGGCCGTGTCGATGCTCCACGCCGGGGTGCTGATGAAGCTCGGCGGATACGGCTGTTTCCGCGTGGCGATGTACCTGTTGCCCGAGGCGGCGCACGAGCTGAGCTGGATATTCATCGTCCTGACGACGATTTCGGTGGTTTACGGCGCCCTTTCGGCCTGCGTGCAGACCGACCTCAAGTATATCAACGCCTACTCTTCGGTGTCGCACTGCGGACTGGTGCTCTTCGCCATCCTGATGATGAACGAGACGGCCGCCACGGGGGCCGTGCTACAGATGCTGAGCCACGGTCTGATGACGGCGCTTTTCTTCGCGCTGATCGGCATGATCTACGGAAGGACGCATACGCGCGACATCCGCCAGTTGGGCGGTCTGATGAAGATCATGCCCTTTCTGGCGGTGGGCTATGTGATCGCCGGCCTGGCGAACCTCGGCCTTCCGGGGCTGAGCGGCTTCGTGGCCGAGATGACGATCTTCAACGGCGCGTTCATGCATGCCGATACGTTCCACCGCGTGGCGACGATCGTCGCCTGCACGTCGATCGTCATCACGGCGGTTTACATCCTGCGCGTGGTGGGCAGGATCCTCTACGGGACGTGCGACAATCCCGAACACCTCGCGCTGACCGACGCCACGTGGGACGAGCGCTTCGCGGTCGTCTGCCTCATCGTGGCCGTGGCCGGCATGGGACTGGCTCCGCTCTGGGTGAGCGATCTGGTCCGGGGCGGCGTCGGGACGGTTATCACTCACCTAATGAATTGAGCGAAGTATGAATTACACGAATCTGTTTTCCTGCATGCAGGCCGAAGTGACGCTCGTGGGGGTGATCGTCCTGCTCTTTCTGTTCGACCTGTTCGCCGGGGAGCGGGCGCGCCGCCGCTTTTCGGCCGTGGCCTGCGGCCTGCTGCTCGTGCAGTTGCTGGTCAATATCCTGCCGCACGGTGAGGGCGAGCTGTTCGGCGGCATGTTCCGTTACGAGCCGATGCACGGCATCGTCAAGAGCATCCTTACGGTCGGCACGCTGCTGGTCTGCCTCCAGGCGGACCGCTGGCTGCGGCGCGACGATACGCGCCACAAGCAGGGGGAGTTCTACCTGCTGACGCTTTCGACGCTGCTCGGCATGTTCTTCATGATCGGCGCGGGCAATTTCCTGATGTTCTTCCTCGGGCTGGAACTGGCGTCGGTCCCGACGGCCTGTCTGGTGGCGTTCGACAAGTACCGCGGCCATTCGGCCGAGGCCGGAGCCAAATACATCCTCTGTGCGCTGTTCGCCAGCGGATTGATGCTCTACGGCATCTCGCTCCTGTACGGCGCCGTCGGCACGCTCTATTTCGACGACGTGGCGCAGCGGCTCTCCGGTTCGCCGCTCGAGGTCATGGCGCTGGTCTTCTTCTTCGCGGGGCTGGCCTTCAAGATTTCGCTCGTGCCCTTCCATCTCTGGACGGCCGACACTTACGAGGGCGCTCCGACGGCCGTGACGGCCTACCTCTCGGTCATTTCGAAAGGTGCGGCGGCGTTCGTGCTGCTGACCGTGCTGGTGAAGGTTTTCGCCCCGATGACCGCCGTGTGGCAGACGATGCTCTACGTCGTGACGGTGCTGAGCATCACGGTGGCGAACCTTTTCGCCATCCGGCAGAGGAACCTCAAGCGGTTCCTGGCCTTCTCGTCGATCTCGCAGGCCGGATACATCATGCTCTCCGTGATCGGGGGCAGCGCCTTCGGCATGACCTCGCTCGTGTTCTACGTGCTGGTCTATCTGGCGGCGAACCTCACGGCGTTCGGCGTCATCGCCTCCGTCGAGCAGCATAGCGGCCGCGTGGGGCTGGAGGATTACAACGGGTTCTACCGGACCAATCCCCGCCTGACGCTGGCGATGACGCTGGCGCTTTTCTCGCTGGCGGGCATTCCCCCGTTCGCGGGCTTCTTCTCGAAGTTCTTCGTCTTCGCGGCGGCCTTCCGGGGCGGTTTTCATCTGCTGGTGTTCATCGCTTTGGTCAATACGGTCGTTTCGCTTTACTACTACCTGCTGGTGGTCAAGGCGATGTATATTACGCCTTCCGATGCGCCGATCGCGGCCTTCCGCAGCGACCGCGGCACGCGGATCAGTCTCGTGTGCTGTCTGGCCGGCGTGTTGCTGCTGGGCGTGGTGAGCGCGGTCTATGACGGCATCAATCTCTACGCCTACGGGCTTTGACCTGCGGGCGGATTTCGCGGCGGCGCGGATCGACTCCGCGCCGCCGTCGTTTTCCGGAGGGCGGCGGATCCG
The DNA here is from genome assembly GCF_006542685.1 of Alistipes dispar. Taxonomy (NCBI): domain Bacteria; kingdom Pseudomonadati; phylum Bacteroidota; class Bacteroidia; order Bacteroidales; family Rikenellaceae; genus Alistipes; species Alistipes dispar. The sequence continues at coordinate 1,997,656 of NZ_AP019736.1, forward strand.
GACGGACGCGCCGCCGCAAATTTCGGCCTGCCGTTCGTAATTCCGGCGAATTGCCTTATCTTTGCACCCGCAATGACGAAATCACGATTTACGGGGCGCATGGACCCCTCCCCGATTAACTCCGCCGAGCGGAGGCGCACCGGCCGGATCATGTTGGCCGGGGTGCTTTTCACGCTGCTGTTCGCCCTGCTCAGCCGGGGCTTCTACCATCCCGACGAACATTTCCAGATTCTCGAGTACGCCCGCCTGAAGCTTTTCGGCGCGGAGACGACGGATTACATGCCGTGGGAGTATCACGCCATGATGCGGCCGGGCATACAACCCTTCATCGCCTGGGCGCTGGGACGCCTGCTGCTCGCCGCGGGACTATATACGCCTTTCGCGCTGGTGGCGCTGTTGCAGTTGCTGAGCGCGGCCCTCTCGTCGGCCGTGCTGATCGTCCTGTTCCGCACGGTGCACGGAGAGCTGGGCACGGAGTGCCGCCGGAGGTGGTTCCTGTTTACGGGTTTCTTCCTCTGGTGCATGGCCTACCTGCACGTGCATTTCACGGCGGAGCTGTTCGCGGGCAACCTGCTCGTCCTGCTCGCGGCGCTCACGCTGCGTAGCCGGCAGGCGGCCCGGGAGCGCGAGTTCCGGTGGGGGGCGGCGCTGGGTCTGGTCGCGGGGTTGACGTTCGCGGTGCGTTATCAGGCGGGCTTCGCACTGGCCGGGTACGGGATCTGGCTGCTGATCTACGACCGCCGTCGGAGGCTCTTCGCCGGAATGGTTCCGGGCGTCTGTCTCGCGCTGGCCGCGGGACTCTGCGCCGATTACTGGCTCTACGGCGAGTGGACGCTCGTGCCGCTCAACTACCTGCGCGAGAATATCCTGAACTCCCACATGGACGAATTCGGCGTGTCGCCGTGGTGGTACTACTTCACGGAGGCGTTCTCCGAAGGCGGTTACATCACGGGGGCTGTGCTGCTCGCGGCGACGGTGTGGTTCTTCGTCCGGCGGCCGCGGCACGTCGTGACGTGGATGCTGCTGCCGTTCCTGTTCGTGCATTTCCTGCTGGGACACAAAGAACTGCGCTTCTTTTTCCCGGCGCTCTTCTTCGCGCCTTATTTCCTCGTGCTCTTCGCCGGGGCGTTCCCGCAGCGGATTTTCGCCGGGCGGGCCTGGCGCTGGACGGTGGGTGCGGCCGCTGCGGCGAATCTCTGCGCCTGCGTCTATGCCGTCGCCACGGGACGCGAAGATATGGCCTTCCACCGCATGATGAGAGACTATTGCCGCGGCGGGTCCGCGGTCGTGGCGCTGGACGTGACCGGCGACTGGAACCTCTATTCCTACCTGCAACTGGTCAAGAAACGCTGCATGGTGGATGCCCGGTTCTACATGCCGCAGAATCTCACCCTGCGGCACACTAATTCGCCGGAGCAGCTCGAACGGACGGCACGCGAGCTGGCGGCGGCCGGCGAACGGGTCGTCGTGCTTTCGGGGGATCCGGCGCTGGCGGAGAAGTCGGCGTTGCCGCTTCGGAAACTTTGGTGGAACCCTTATCCCGGCTGGATACGCCGCTGGTTCAACTTCAACGACTGGACCCGGTTCCCGGTGCAGAACAAGAACGTCTATGAGGTGCGCCTGCCTGCCGCGGAGCGGCCGGACGGGACGGTCCGCTCCGCTCCGGAGGGTTCCGGTGCGGCCGGATAGTCCGGAAACGGTCCGGACCGAAACGGATTCACCCCTGCTGCGAACCGGATCGCGGCAGGGGTGAAGCGTTTTTTACGGAGACGGAACGAGCGACGCACCGGAAGGTTACAGGTGCTCCAGCGTGTAGTCGATCATCTTCTGCCGGACGTTCCGCGTGTCGTCGGGCATCATCGAGTGGTTCTGGTCCGGATAGACCATCATGTCGTACTGCTTGCCGGCACGGTTGAGTGCGCGGGCCATCTCGACGGTGTTCTGGAAATGCACGTTGTCGTCGGCCGTGCCGTGGATGAGCAGCAGGCGGGTCTTCGTGTCGTCGAGCATCCGGGCGAAGTTGATCGGCGAGTTGTCGTCGTAGCCTGCGGCGTTGTACTGCGGCAGGTTGTTGTAGATTTCGGTGTAGATCGTGTCGTAGTAGCGCCACGAGGTGACGGGGGCCACGGCGATGGCCATCCTGAACAGCCCGTGCCCTTTCAGGGCGCAGCTCGCGGCCATGAATCCGCCGTAGGACCATCCGTAGATGCCGATGCGTGCGGGGTCCACCCACGGCTGCGAAGCCATGTAGCGGGCCGTCGAGAGCTGGTCCTCGACCTCCAGCGCCCCGAGGCGTCCGTAAGTCTGCTTCTTGAACCGCTCGCCCCGGAAACCCGTGCCGCGGCCGTCGGCGCATACCACGATGTAGCCCTTGTCGGCGAGCGCGTCCTCCCAGTCGAGCGACCAGCGGTCGGCGACCTGCTGCGACCCGGGGCCCGAATACTGCGTCAGCAGCACGGGGTAGCGTTTCGAGGGGTCGAAGCCGCGCGGTTTGACGATGTAGGCGTTGAGCGTGTCGCCGCGTTCGGTCGTGAAGGTGAAGAACTCCTTCACGGGACGTCCCGAGGCGGCCAGCTCCTCGCGCAGCCTGCGGCTGTCGCAGAGCGTGCGGACCGTATTGCCCTCGGCGTCGCACACCTCCACGCGGTTGGGCGTCGAGGCGTTCGAGAAGGTCGAGATGCAGTATTTCATACCCCGGCTCGGTGCGATCGAGTAGTAGCCTTCGCCCTGCGTGAGGCGGCGCTTGTCCTTGCCGTCGAGCCGCACGCTGTAGAGGTTGCGGCGCAGGGGCGAGGTCTCGGTGGAGAGATACCACACCCGTTTGCCGTCCGTGCCGACCACGGCGGTCACCTCCCACGCCCCTTTGGTCACCTGCGCGAGGAAACCCCGGCGGATGCTGTAAAGGTAGAGGTGCATGTAGCCCGTGTGGCTCTCCTGCCGCACGAGAAAGCGGTCCTTGTCCACGAAGGTCACCGTGCCGTCGTCCACGCGCTCGACATACTGCTGCGCGCGCTCCTCGTAGATGACGCGCTGGCCGCCGTGAGGCTCGCACAGCACCATTTCGAAGGTGTTCTGGCGGCGGTTGAGGCGGTAGAACCACAGCCGTCCGTCGGGCGTGTAGCCGATGCGGGGAATGTATTGGTCGGTCTCTCCGCCCGTGTCGATGCGGTGTTTCCTGCCCGTCGCGAGGTCGGCGACCCAGAGCTGGACGGCGGAGTTCTTCTCCCCGGCCTTGGGGTATTTGAACGAGTAGGCCTCGTTGTAGAGCTTGCCGTCGAAGCGCATCATCTCCATCAGCGGCACTTCCGATTCGTCGAAGCGCAGGAAGGCCAGCTGCCCTCCGTCGGGCGAGAAGGCGTAGGCGCGCGTCGTGCCGAACTCCTCCTCGTAGACCCAGTCCGTCGTGCCGTTGATGACTGCGTTCCACGCCCCGTCGTCGGTGATGCGTCGCGTTTTGCCCGTAGCGATGTCCCAGACGTAGAGGTCGTTGCGGTCGGAGTAGGCGATCTTCCGCCCGTCGGGCGAAAAGGAGGCGTCGCGCGGCGCTTCGGCCTCCTGAAGAACCGGCCGTATGCGGCCGTCGGCGAGCAGGTGGTACTGCGTCGTGTAGGAGTGGCGGTAGATCGGCGTGCGGCCCGAGGCGATCAGGATCATCCGCTCGTCGGGCGAGAAGGCGTAGTCGGAAATCGCGAGGTTCGGCGCGGGCGAGGGGAGCAGCGATACGCCTTCGGAGGCCGTGGCGTAGGCATAGCGCCGGATGTCGTTGTTCTCGAGCGTGGTGTAGTGTTCGCCGTCGGCCATCGAGCGGATGCCCTGCACGCGCTCGTTCATCGCCTGAAGACGTGCGATTTCGTCGTATTCGCCCCGGGCGGAGAGCGAGCCGGCGCTGAGGGCCGCGAGGGCCAGAAGGGTGAGAGTCTTGTTGTTCAAAGCGGATGAAAGATAAGGTTGTGTCAAATGTCCTCGACGTCGAAATCGTAGCCGAGGCGTTTGCCCGTCACGAATTTCGAGTTGTCCATCTTGGTGTTGAACTGGTCCACCGTGACGCGCTTGTTACCCTCGTAGGGGGGCATCAGCAGGTCGAATTCGAGCGAGAAGGCGATGGCCGATTCGAGTACCGGGATCAGCGCTTCGCGGTCGATCTCGTCGCGTCCGAAATCCATGGCTCGCAGCGAGGTCTGCCGTTTGCCCTCGACGAAGTAGCGGCGCTCGCGGTTGATGAAGATGCGCCCGATGAGGTAGCCTTCGTCGGCGTTGCGGTTGAACTTGAACGAGTCGGAGAGGAAGTTGTAGATGTTGATGACGCCGCAGTAGGAATTTTCGCGGTCGGCCTGCACGTAGGGCGTCTGCCAGACGAGGTGGTTGGCGTCGAACTCGAAGACGTCGGTGTGCATCTGGAAGATCAGCAGGTCGTTGGCCACCTGCAACTGGGCCTCGAACTTGCCGCGGTCGCGGTATTCGATCCGCACGCGGCGGTCGAGTTTGCCGTCCAATTCGTCGTCCATCTCCGAGGCCATTTCCAGCAGGGTGTCCTTCAGCAGGTTGAATGCCCAGAAGGTGTTGTCGAAGACCTTTTGCTTGAGGGTCGATTTGCGGACGATCGTATCGAGGATCCGTCGCCGCAGGGGGATTGTTTCCATTTTTCGGTTAGAACGTATGTGTGTTTACTTGATGCGTATCTGCCGGTTTTTTTCGAGCTTCTCGCCCCGCTTGAGGCGGTTGAGCTTCTCGACCGAACGCGTGCGGATGCCGTAGGACTGTCCTATGGAGTAGGCCGTCTCGCCGTCGCGGCAGATGTGGTGCTGGGCGTTGCCCTCCCAGCGCTTCTTCTTGCGCTCGATGTAAACCGTCTCGCCCGGCAGGGGCTGCGCCTTCTTGTCCTTCAGGTCGTTGAAGCGGCGCAGGTTGCGCGGCGAGATGCGGAACTTGCGGCCGATGTTCTCGAACGTGTCGTCCGCCTTGGCCAGCACGTAGTGCACGCCGTTGGTCGCATAGACGTTGTAGCCCTCGTGGGCGTTGATCGTCACGCGGTAGTTGTCCGGATCCACGGCCGACGTTTCGGCGGGACGCTCCAGGCTGCTCTGCGACGAGAACCACTCCTCGGGGTCGCGCGAAAGTCCGTACCGCTGGGCGTAGAGCCTCTCGCCGTCGGGCCGGTCGAGCAGGTAGAGCTGGCTCTCCTCGATGATCCGCACGAGCCGCTGCGCGTAGTCGGGGGCCGTGGCGTACCCCGCGGCCTTCAGTCCGCGCGCCCAACTGCGGTAATCGTCCGAGGCGTAGGCGAAGAGCGAGTCGTAGCGGGGCTGCGAGTCGAGAAATTCGGCGTGGTCGAAGTAGGAGGCTTCGACCGAAGGGTAGGCGCGGAAGCACTCCCCTTTGGCGTCGTCGTCGTGATAGACCTTTCCGCCCCGCCAGTTGCTCTTGCACTTGATGCCGAAGTGGTTGTTCGAGCGGAGCGACAGCAGGCTGTTGCCGCAGTCCGATTCGAGAATGCCCTGGGCCATGGTGATGCTCGCCGGGATGCCGTAGCGTTCCATCTGCTCCACGGCGATATGTTTGTAGCGGTCGATGTACTCTTCGCGCGTCTGGCGCACCTGCGCCCGCAGCAGACCGGGCAGGCAGAAGAGCAGGATTCCCGCGAGGAATATTGCTTTTCTGGAAATATTCATTAACTTTGTTTAATCTTTTCGGACAAAGATAGGATTTTCCGCTGAAAATAGCAACATAAAATAAAGACTGCGAACCATGTTTACCGAAAACGCCAACCGGATTTTCGACCGGGCCATCGGGGAGTACCACCGCTGGGACGACGTGGACCGTCCGATCGAGAATCCCTTCGAGCAGGGTACGATCGACCGTCTGCTTTACCACAAGAACTGGATAGACACGGTGCAGTGGCATCTCGAGGACATCATCCGCGACCCGCAGATCGACCCTGCGACGGCGCTCGGGATCAAGCGCCGCATCGACCGCTCGAATCAGGAGCGGACGGATATGGTCGAGTATATCGACTCCTACCTGATGGACAAATACCGGGACGTCCGTCCCGCGGCCGATGCGCGGCTCAACACCGAGACGCCCGCCTGGGCCATCGACCGGCTGTCGATCCTGGCGCTGAAGATCTACCACATGGAGCGCGAGACGGAGCGCGGGGACGACGCCCACCGCGACGCCTGCCGCCGGAAGCTGGCCGTGCTGCTCGAACAGCGGGCGGACCTGTCGCGGGCCATCGAGGAGCTGATCGAGGACATCGAGGCGGGCCGCAAGTACATGAAGACCTACAAACAGATGAAAATGTATAACGACCCGGCATTGAATCCAGTGCTCTATGCCCGGAAAAAATAGACAAACGCCGCCCCGTCACCTGCTGGTGTTCCGAACTTCGGCGATGGGCGACGTGGCGATGCTGGCGCATGCCGTCCGGGCGCTGAAGTCGGCTTATCCCGCGTTGCGGGTCACGGTGGCCACGCAGGCGATCTTCCGTCCCTTTTTCGCCGGACTGGAGGTCGGATTCCTGACCGTGGCCGTCAAGGGGCCCCACCACTCCCTCTACGGCATGTGGCGGCTGGCCGCCGCGGCCAAGCGGCTGGGGGTGGACGCCGTGGCCGACGTGCACGGCACGCTGCGGTCGAAGACCTTCGGGCTGGCGATGCGGCTGCGGGGCGTCCGCGTGGCGGACATCCGGAAGGGCCGCGACGAGAAACGCGAGTTCATCCGCTGCGGAGGCCGCGGCGCCGAACCCGTGCGTCACACCGTACTGCGCTATTGCGACGTCTTCCGGCAGCTCGGATTCGAATTCGCCGATCCCGGGCCGGCGGCGCCCGCCGTGCGGCCCAATCCGTTCGGTCCCAAACAGGGCGTCTGGGTCGGATTCGCCCCCTTCTCGGCCCAGCAGGGCAAGACCTATCCCGAAGCTCCTGCGCGCGAGGTCGTGCGGCTGCTGGCCGGACGCTACGACCGGGTTTTCGTACATGGCGGCGGGGGCGTCGAGGCGGGATTCGCCCAGGAGATGGAACGCATGTATCCCAATGTGACGGCCGTGTACGGCAAGGTGCGTCTGGCGGGGGAGATGGACCTCATTTCGCATCTGGACTGCGTGGTGTCGATGGATTCGCTGGTCATGCACCTCGCCTCGCTCGTGGCCACGCCCGTGGTTTCGGTGTGGGGGGCCACCCATCCCGGGCTGGGATTCCTGGGCTACGGCTGCTCCGCGGAGCACGCCGTGCAGGCCGACATGGCATGCCGCCCCTGTTCGGTCTTCGGCAACCGTCCGTGCCGGTACGGCGATTTCAGGTGTATCGCCTCGGTGGCGCCCGAACGGATCGTGGACGAGGTCGCACGGCTGCTCGGCCGGTAAAGGAACGAATGCCATGCGGGTCCGGATCGAAGAGAGTTGGCGGCGGCGTTTGCAGCCGGAGTTCGACAAACCCTATTTTGCCCGTCTGGCTGAGTTCGTGCGGGAGGAGTACCGCACGCAGCGGGTCTGTCCCGTGAACCGGGACCTGTTCCGTGTCTTCGACCTCTGCCCGTTCGACCGCGTGCGGGTGGTGATTCTCGGGCAGGACCCCTATCCCGATCCCCGCTTTTATTACGGCATCTGTTTCTCCGTGCCCGACGGCCTGCCCGTTCCGGGCTCGTTGCAGAACATCTTCCGGGAGATTCACGACGACACGGGGCGGCCCGTCCCTGCGTCGGGACGCCTCGAGCGGTGGGTCGTTCAGGGCGTGCTGCCGATGAACTCGATCCTGACCGTGCGTGCCTTCCGGAGCGGTTCGCACCGCGACCGCGGCTGGGAGACGTTCACCGATGCGGTGATCCGACGCCTGAACGACGAGCGCGAACACCTGGTCTTCATGCTTTGGGGATCGTACGCCCAGCGGAAGGGGGCGATCATCGACCCCTCGCGTCATCTGGTGCTCTCGGCCGCGCACCCTTCGCCGCGTTCGGCCGACCGGGGATTCTTCGGATGCCGTCATTTCAGCCGGGCGAACGACTATCTGCGACAACACGGAATCCCCGAAATCGAATGGTGATTCCGGGGATCATTCCTTTTCTTCCGTTTCTTTCGGTGCAGACCTTTTTCCTCGGCGTCCCGGGGGCCCGTGACGTCTCGGGGCTTTCGTGGCGTTTTCGGGTTTCCGCGGCGTTCCGGGCAATGCCCGGTTACCGTCTCGCCGGGCTGTCCCGGGCGACGGTTACCGGCGGAATACGACGATTCCGTTCGGTACGGCGCGCTCGCCTTCGTGATCGAAGCGTTTGTTGTCGGTGGGGTGGTTCAGCACGCCCAGCCGCCGGGTCCAGAGCGACGAGGAGCCGCCGCCGTCGAGGTTCAGCGCTTCGGTGAGCCCCAGTTGCCGTGCGATGTAGGCCGTCTCGGCGATGGTCGCGCCCGCGGCCCGGCCGGGAAACCGTCCGTCGATGACGAGCAGCACCACGCTGCCGTCGGGACGGGTTCCGATGACCGATCGGGGGTGGCGGCCCGTGTAGAACGTGTCGTCGGTGTCGTAGATGAGGATTTCGCCTTCGTGCACCAGCATCGGTCCGGCTGCGAGCGCCGAGCGGTAACGGCGGGCGATGCGGGGGTAGTCGGCCGAGTCGCAGGGGAGGATTTCGACCCGGCGTCCCTTACGTCCCCGGACGGCGGCGACGCCGTTGGTGAGCGGCGAGGGTTTCATCGTCCCGCGGTTTCGGATCTCACCGTCCGAAAGGACGAAGGTGATCGGTTCGGCGCTTTTCATGTGGAAGTAGCTGCCGTTGATGGCGATGTCGGCCCCGGCCTCCTCGCCCAGCCGGCTCGTGGCCCGGGCCGCGCCTTCGGGTTGTACGACGAGCGTGGAGAATCCCCGCCGGGGGTAGATTGCCACGGAGAGGGTCTGCTGCGTGCCGAAGAGCTCCGTCTGCGTCCGGCGGGCGACGGCGCCGCCGCCCAGGTCGGTGGTCTGCCATTCGGCCTGCGCCAGGGCGGCCGAGTCGCGGGGCGTCTGGGCCGCCGCAGGCAGGGAGGCGAGGAGCAGCAGGGCTCCCGTCAGTTTTCTCAGAAGATTCGTCATGGCGTGTTTTCGTTCGGGTTCCGCGAATTTACGCAATTTAATCCGTTCGCCCAAGCTCCGGCCCGTGAAAAAGGCCGCCCTTCGGAAAGGACGGCCCTGGAGGACGGCGTGCGGGTCACTGCGCTTTGGTATAGACCGTGCCGGTTCCTTCGATCGAGAGGGTGTAACGGCCTGCGGCGTCCTTCGAGATGACGCCCGTTTCGGTGAACCCGATCGTCTGGCCGTTGCCGATGCTCTGTCCCTTGAGCAGGATCTTGCCGGCCTCGCCCTGCAACTCCCAGCCGGTGTAGATCAGCGTGGCCATGTTGATCGACTGTGCGCGGCCTTCGGTCTGCAACTCGACGCCCATGACCTTCGCAGGGGCGATCGGGTCCGGCACGGTCCAGCGGCCGACGGCTTCGGCATAGGTCCGGTCGGCCGAGATCTTGACGGCCTCGGGGTTTTTCTTCAAGTCGCCCGTGTACTCCACGATGGCCGGCGAACCGACGAGCAGCCCGTAGGCCTCGCTCTTGTCCGCTTCGGCGGTGGCGAAGGTGTAGGTCTGCTCCGAGGTGAGCGCCCGGAGGGTGACGGTGTTCATCGTCGCATCGGCGATGAAGCCCGCTACGCTTTCGGGCGCAGGGGCGGTGCAGGCGGCCAGACCGCAGAGGGCCAGTGCCGCGAAGGCGGTTTTGAGTGTTTTCATAATCGGATTAAATGGATTTTCCGGGACAAAGGTAGGAAATCGGTCGGGAATCCGCTTCTCCCGTTGTGTCAGTTTGTATGTGTCCGGGGTTTTCGGACGCTCCGGGACGTCAATCGAATCGGTTGTAGAGCACGACGGGGCGTTCGCGGCGCACGCTCATCGAGGGGAACCACATGTCGTCGGCCGTGAGCCCGCACCGTTCGACGGCTTCGAGGCAGTACTCCAGCCGGCCGAAGTCGGCATCGACGTTATTGGTCCCGAACGTGAAGCGGATACCCCGTTCCCTGGCCCGGCGGATGATGTCGAAGCTCGGAATCCGGTAGCGTGCGTTGATCTCCAGCGCGATGTCGTACCGTTGCAGGACGTCCAGGACGCGGTCCACCCGTTCGTCGGTCCAGTACCGGTCGTAGTCGGGCTGCATGTCTTCGGGCAGGTACGTGGGATTGGCGTAGATGTCGGCCGGTTCGTTGGTGAGGATCAGTTCGGTCTGTGAGACCAGGCGATCCATGTACTGCTCGCGCGTCACGCCGTCGTAGTGCACCTCTTCGGGGCGGTAGATGCGTGCGTTGCGTCCCTTGTGGTCGATGATGGTCATGGCGTCGGTGAACAGGTAGTCGAATACGCCGAGAGCCTCCTGCGAGAAGGTCGCCGTCCACCTGCGTCCCTCGCCCTGCACGCCGCGCAGGAAGGGCATCGCCCGCACTTCGTCGAAGTAGGCGTACACCTCCCCGTCGTCGGCCAGCATCCGCCCGACGCCGCCCTCCCCGGCGTTGGGGGCCACGCCGTAGTTGATGCCGTAGTTCATCGACTTGGCGTGCGCCTGCTCCTTCGTCAGTCCGCCCTTCAGGTGCACGTGGTAGTCGATGACGGGGAAATCGCGTTGCTGGAGGCGGATCACGCCGTCCGTGAGCTCGTCCGCGGGCGGCAGCGTGTCGGCCTCGTTGCGGGCTCCGTCGCCGAGGCGCTCGACCTCGAGGCCGCGGAACGCGACCTCGCCCTGCAGGCCGCGCAGCGCGAAGGCGCCGTGGCCGAGCCGTTGGCGGGCGTGGGCTTCGGTGCGGTAGGGCTGTCCGGGCTCGGTGTAGCAGACGACTTCGGTGCTGTCGATGCGGACGACGATGTTGTTTCCGCGCACGGCGATCTCGAACCGGAACCACTCCCCGTCTTCGGCCAGCGAGCGGTAGAGGTTGCGGACCGAGGCGAGCGACCCGCTCTTGCGCGTGCCGTCGATGGCGCCGTTGCGGAAGAGCACGTCGTAGCCCGACTCGCCGTCGGTGTGGAAACGCAGCGCCGCTTCGGCGCCGGGCTGCGTGAGGGCCTCGCCCGTGAGGCGGAAGTTGTGGTAGTCGCCCTCCGAGAGGAGCGTTTCGCCCGCACGGACGGCGGGGGACGACGTGCGGAGCGTGCGCTCCCCGTCGTGCCACCTGTCGAGCGGCGCGGGGGAGTGGGCCGTGCAGCAGGCCGTGAAGAGGCCGAAGCCGCAGAGGGCGGCGGCGAGCCGGAGGAGGATGCGTTGTCCGGGGATCGGACGGGCGGATGGATTCATCTTGAAAACGGATTGCGGGTTTGTCATTCGGTCCGGGCGGTCTCTTTGCCGCGCAGGTATTCGTCGATGGCGCGGGCGGCGGCGCGTCCGGCCCCCATGGCCAGAATCACCGTGGCGGCGCCCGTCACGGCGTCGCCTCCGGCGAAGACGCCCGGGCGCGAGGTGGCGCCCTGCGCGTCGGCCTCGATACAGCCCCGGCGGTCGGTGCGCAGCCCTTCGGTGGTGGAGGCGATCAGCGGGTTGGGCGACGTGCCGAGCGCCATCACGACCACGTCGCACGGGAGGTCGAACTCCGAGCCGGGTTTCGCCACGGGCGACCGGCGGCCGCTCTCGTCCGGCTCGCCCAGCTCCATTTCCACGCAGCGCAGGCCGCGGACCCAGCCCCGTTCGTCGGCGAGCACCTCCACGGGATTGGTGAGCATCCGGAAGCGGATGCCCTCCTCGCGGGCGTGGTGCACCTCCTCGGCGCGGGCCGGAAGCTCCTTCTCCGAACGGCGGTAAACGATCGTGGCCTCGGCTCCGAGCCGCCGGGCCGTGCGCACGGCGTCCATCGCCACGTTGCCGCCGCCCACGACCGCCACGCGGCGGCCGACATGGATCGGCGTGTCGTACCGTGCGTCGTAGGCGTGCATCAGGTTGGCGCGCGTCAGGAACTCGTTGGCCGAGACCACGCCGTTGAGGTTCTCGCCCGGGATGCCCATGAACCGGGGCAGTCCGGCGCCCGAGCCGATGAAGACCGCCTCGTAGCCCTCCTCGTCGAGCAGCGAATCGACGGTCACCGTGCGGCCCACCACGACGTCGGTCTCGATCTCCACGCCCAGCCGTTTCACCGCCTCGATCTCGCGCGCCACGATCCGCTCCTTCGGAAGGCGGAATTCGGGGATGCCATAGACGAGAACCCCGCCGACCTTGTGCAGGGCCTCGAAAATCTTCACTTCGTAGCCTGTCTTCGCCAGATCGCTCGCGCAGGCCAGCCCTGCGGGACCGCTGCCGATGACGGCGACCTTGTGCCCGTTGCGGGGAACGGCCGCTGCGGCGGCTCCGGAGGCGTTCTCCAGTTGCCAGTCGCCCACGAACCGTTCGAGCTTGCCGATCGCCACCGGTTCGCCTTTGACGCCGAGGACGCACGCCCCTTCGCACTGGGTCTCCTGCGGGCAGACGCGGCCGCAGACCGAAGGCAGCGAGCTGTCGCGGGCGATGATGCCGGCCGCCTCGGCGATACGCCCTTCGTGCAGCGCGGCGATGAAGTCGGGAATCGCGATCCCCACCGGACAGGCCTCGACGCAGCGGGGCTTGCGGCAGCGGAGGCAGCGCGACGCCTCGAGCAGCGCCTCCTGCCGGTCGTAGCCGTGGCAGACCTCTTCGAAATTCGCGGCCCGCACCTGCGGGTCCTGTTCGCGCACGGGTACGCGCGGTATTCTGTTCGCCATAGTCTCTTATTTGTCCAAACCGATTTTACATTGGTGTCCCGCCTCGCGTTCGGCCTCGATCGCCGCGGCGCGCTGCTCCTCGTTCCGGTACATGCCCTGACGGCGCATGGCCTCGTCGAAATCCACCTCGTGTCCGTCGAACTCCGGGCCTTCGACGCACGTGAAGCGCGTCCGTCCGCCCACCGTCACGCGGCAGGCGCCGCACATGCCCGTGCCGTCCACCATGAGGGTGTTGAGCGACACGGTGGTTTTCAGTCCGTATTTCTTCGTGGCCAGGGCGACGAACTTCATCATCGCCATCGGTCCGATGGCGATGCACTCGTCGTAGCGGCGGCCCTGTTCGCCGACGAGGCGTTCGAGGACCTGCGTGACCAGCCCCTTGTCGCCCTCCGAGCCGTCGTCGGTGGCGATATGGAGCTGCCCGGCCACGGCGCGCATGGGTTCCGTGTAGATGAGCATGCCGCGCGTCTTGGCGCCCACGATGACGTCGGCCGCGACGCCGCGTTCGTGCAGCCACTTCACCTGCGGATAGACCGGGGCTGCGCCGACGCCGCCGGCCACGAAGAGGAAGCGCTTGCGCCGCAGCTCCTCGGGAGGCGTCGAGACGAACTCCGAGGGGCGGCCCAGCGGTCCGGCGAAGTCGGCGAGCGCGTCGCCTTCGCCGAGGGCGCAGATTTTGCGCGTCGAGGCGCCGATGGCCTGGATGACCAGCGTGACGCTTCCCTCCGCCGCGTCGTAGTCCGAGATGGTGAGCGGGATGCGTTCGCCGCGTTCGTCCGCGCGGACGATGACGAACTGTCCGGGACGGGCCGAACGCGCGACGCGCGGCGCGAGAATTTTCATCAGCCAGATCTGTTCGGCCAAAGCGCGTTTTTCGAGAATGGGGTACATCGTTATCGTGTCGTTTCCGTTTGTGTGTCGTTTCTGCGGGGGCGGGGTGTCACTCTTCGATGACGGCCGTGGCCCGGATGCGCCGCATCGGCCGCAGGGGGTCGTTGGTCACCAGCAGCAGGAAGGAGCTTCTGGCGCCGTAGCCGTCCGCGGAGGGATCGAGACGCACCTCGATGCGGGCCGAACCGCCGGGCGGGACCGCAAGACCCGGTTCGAGCGGGGTGGAAAGCCCTTCGCCGCACTCCACGGCCCGGACGATCAGGTCGCCGCGGCCCGTGTTCGAGAGCGTCAGCGACTGCGAAGGGCGGGGACCGCCGTGTTTCACGGGGCCGAACTTCACCACGTTGGTCGATACCTCGCTCCGGGGTGCCTTCTCCTCGGGTATGTCGGAGGGGTTGTCCGCTCCGATGCCGTGCACCACGATCGTCGTGCCGCGGCTGCGGCCGTCCACGAAAAGCTCCAGCGCGTCGCGCAGCGTGCCGTAACGGGGGGTGTCGGCCGGGACGAGGTAGGAGATGTTGATCGCGCCGCGTGCACCCGGGGCGATCCGTTCGGGCGCGTCGATACGCAGCAGGCCGCTGCGTATCGCGGGATCGGGACGGAGCTCGAGACTTACCGTGCGGTCCGACGTGTTTACATAGCCCACGGACGACTGCATCCGGACGCCGGGATATATGTAAGTGAAGGCGCAGAGCGTCGTGTTCAGGCGCAGTCCGCCGCCGGCATCGACCGGATAAAGCTCTTCGACGCTCTTCGCCCGCGGGACGACTTCGCCGCGGATCGTGAGCGTGGCGATGCGTTTGCGGTCGGAGGAGTAGATCCACAACTCCTTGTCGAAGGCTCCGGGGCGGTTCGTCGGATCGTAGCTCACGGTGATCTCCGTCCTGTCGCCGGGCAGGACCGGCCGCTTCGAGAAGCGGGGAACCGTGCAGCCGCACGTGGTCGTCACATCGAGAATCACCAGCGGCCGGTCGCCCCTGTTTACTCCCGTGAAGGTGTGCCGCACCGGCCCGTCGGCCTCGCGGACGGAGCCGAAGTCCCAGACGGCCGGTTCGAAGACCAGCTCCGGCCGTTCCTCCTGCGCTGCGACGCCCGTGGCGGCCAATGCGCAGACAATGAGCGTTATGATCGTTTTTTTGTTCATGTTTCTACGTTCGGTGTCCTTGCAAAGGTACATTTTTTGCGAAAAAAAAGAGCAATAATTTTGCGGGATTGAAAATTTGCCCTATATTTGCACTCCGAAAACGATAGACAACGTTCTTCGAAAAGCCTGAATAGCTCAGTTGGTTAGAGCACATGACTGTTAATCATGGGGTCCTAGGTTCAAGTCCTTGTTCAGGCGCAGATGCGCGAGGGTTGCGTAAGGTTCTTTCAAAAGCGCCTGCAAGCGGGTGATCGGAAAACGAAAAATTTCCGCCGGAAATTTGGAGTTTGAAAAAATTGAATTACCTTTGCAGTCCCAAGCCATTTTTAACGGGAGCTTAGCTCAGCTGGTTCAGAGCGTCTGCCTTACAAGCAGAGGGTCGGGGGTTCGAATCCCTCAGCTCCCACAACATCGAAACCATCCCCGAATAGGATGGTTTTTTCATGTGACGACGAAGGGAGCATAGCTCAGTTGGTTTAGAGCGCCTGCTCGACAAGCAGGAGGTCAGCGGTTCAAATCCGCTTGTTCCCACAAATCCCGCATGCGGTCGGAAAGGTGCGCATAGCCCATTTCCGGCCGTTTTTCGTTTTATCCTCCCTCGCTTCCGCATTCGGGAATACGCCGGAATGTATGTCCGTGCGGCCGGGGTCGTTCCCATCCCCGCCGGAATTTCTGGATTCCGGGGCTTCGTCGGGCGTTTCCGGTCCCTCGGACGCTGCGGGCGGATATAAAGAAGACAGCCCGGCTTCACGCCGGGCTGTCTCGCGTTCTGCCGCTTCGGCGGCGGGATTACCACATCACGCTGATCCTGTAACTTTCGATACCGTTGGCGATCGTCTCGGTTTCGACCTTGTTGAAACCCCAGAAGCGCTCTTCGGTGAGCAGGAAGATCGTGTACTGCGATCCTTTGCTGACTTCGAAGACGTTGAATCCGTAACTCGTGCCGGCGGACTGCCCTGCCGCCTGCAGCGATTCGAAGAGGTCGTTCTTGACCGTTCCGATCATCAGCAGCGGCATGTTCGTGTCGTAGAACGAGCGCAGCACGCCGTCGCCGCCGCCGAAGGCCGAGATCTGGTCGGCCGTTTCGAACCGAGCCGTCAGCACGTTCACGTCGAACGACACTTCGGTCGTGCCCGTGACTTCGCCCAGGTCGTTCTTGTCGGTGCGCACGCCCTTCATGCCCGTCGTCAGTCCGGTGACGTAGCAACCCGCGCCGCAGGCTTCGCCCCTCGACTCCGTGAGGCACCGGTTCACGAAGAGCATGCTCCCCTGGTAGGCGGTTTTGGACTGAATCCGGTTGAATGCGAAGGTCGTCCAGCGGTAGGAGTCGAACGCGGTGCCCATAAGCGACCGGAGATCGCCGTTGTCCGCACGGTCGAGGACCGTCAGCCACGAGCCGTTCCTGCCGTCGAGCGTCGTGACGATATAGTCGTGCACGGCTTCGTAATCGGACGCTCCGGAGCAGAGTGCGGCATCGTCCAGCCGCGAGACGAACTGTATTTCGGTGGTGAATTTGTCCGACGGAGCGGGAATCTGGGCGTCCGAGGGGTACTCGTCCAGCCCGTTGTCGCACCCCGTGAACGTCGGTGCTGCCACTGCGAGGGCCAGCAAAGCCGAAAGGTATTTCTTTGCGTTTTTCATCGTTTCTGGTTGTTTCCGTTGTTCTAATTGTTCAGTACGGCCGTGCCGATGATGGCGTAGTGGTCGGAAAGCTCGTAATATTCTTGGGAGTCGAGCACCCGGAAATCCGAACAGCTCCACTCGTTCTGCGGGAAGCCGATGAAATAGTCGAGTTTGCTGCCGCCGAACGTGCCGTCGTTGTTGCACAACTTCGTGCCGTAGGCCTGGTACTCCTTGATCGCATCTGTTCCCGGGCCGCAGTTCATGTCGCCCATCAGCAGCGAGGGGATGCCCGCTTCGGTGGCCGGGGCGACCGCGTAGGCGATCACCTCCTTGGCCTGTTCGTAGCAGGTTTCGTCACCGCCGAAGGCGTCGAGGTGGGTGCAGACGATGCGTACCTTCACGCCGTCGGGAGCGGCGTCGGTCGGTACGAGGATGTCGGCCCAGCCTACCGAACGCTGGTCGGCTCCCGTGAACATGCCGAGTAGTTCGGATTTCGAATTGACGATCGGGTATTTCGACAGAATGCCGTTTCCGTAGTAGCCGTTGTCCTTGTCGTAGGACCAGATGAAGAAGGGGAACATGCCGAGGGCTTCGGCGAACTCGGTCAGTTTCTCCTTCGAGCCCATCGTGCCGCTCGCGGTTTCGAACTCGTTGAAGCAAACGATGTCGGGATCCTCTTCCCGGATCGCCTCGGCGAACCGGGTGATGTCGCGTGTCACGTTGGTATTGGCCCGCAGCTCCAGCGCCTTGACGTTCCACGACATGCACTTGAGTTTCACGTCCTGGGCCTGTGCGCCGGCCAGCGGCAGGAGCGTGCCCAGCAGCATGGCCGCTCCCAGTATCTTATTTTCGATTTTCATAATCCGTGCGAATTTTCTCGGTTAATAACCTTTGTTCTGCGTGAGGTTCACCGTGCCGTTGAAAGCCGTTTGGGGAATCGGGAACACCTTGTTGTAGGTCGGATTGAACGTGCGGCCGGGGTACACCTCCACCTCCTCGGTTTCGATCCTGCCATCGACCATCTTCGAAACGACGCTGTGCAGCGGTTTGGAGTAGTACTCTTCGGCCAGCCCCCAGCGTACCACGTCGATATGGCGGCTGGGCTGGAATTCGAAGGCCAGTTCGCAGCGGCGTTCGTTCTGCAACTGTGCCTTCGTGGCCCGGCTGTCGCGCGGCAGGCCGGCGCGCTCGCGGATGTCGTCGAGCAGATTCTTGGCCTCGGCGTCGCCTTCGCCTTTGGTCCAGATCAGGGCCTCGGCCTTCATCAGCATGACGTCGGCATAGCGCATCAGACAGCAGTTGAGCGTGTTCCAGAGTTTGTCGCGCTGGTTCGAAACCTCCGAATAGCTGCCCGTCTCCCACGGCGAGATGAACTTCTGGTTGATCAGGCCCGCCGAGACGTGGCTGGTCGTGTACGAGGTGATCGAGCCGTCGGTGCAGTAGCCGCCGAAAGTGATGTCGCGGCCCATGAACCGTACGTGGTTGCCGGGGTAGAGAATCGTGGCTTCGCGGCGCTGGTCGCCCTCCTCGAAAGCGTCCCAGAGCTCCTTGCTCGGCGTGTAGTATCCCCACGTGTTGTAGAGGCCCCAGCCGGCATTGACGAACGTCACGCCGTGGTAGCGCGCGCCGTTCGTGACGTCGCCTTCCAGCGAGAAGATGTATTCCGAGCTGTGGTTCTGCTCCTTGCGCCAGAGGTTGGCGAAAGACTTGGACTTGTCACTCGGGTCGATGTAGAGCGAACGCTTGTCGGCTCCGGTCAGGGACATTACCTTGTCGCACATTTCGATCACGATGTCGTAGTACGACTGGTCGTATTGCGCGGCATAGAGCGCGGCGCGGGCGGCGAAAGCCCATGCGGCGGCTTTGTGCGGCAGGCCGTACTGGTCGGCGGAGAGCTCCGAGAAGTAGGGCAGCTCCTCGGCCGCGTCGCGGAAGTCCTGGATGATCTGGTCGTAGTTCTTCAGCACGTGGTCCGGACGCGGCGAGTCCATGGCGTCCATGGGCGTCGTGTCGAGGATGATGGGAATGCCGCCGTTCGTATCGTCGCCGTAGTAGGGAACCATCCAGAGCATCGAGAAGCCGCGGAAGAAATAGGCGGATCCGAGGGCCAGCTTCTTCACCGACGGGGTGATGCCCAGGTCGGGAACCAGCTTGATGATGTTGTTGGCCTTGGCCACGTTCTGGTACATGACGCCCCAGACCTCCTGCACGTCCTGGTCGTTGGAGGGGGACATGCGGAATTCGCGGATTTCGTCCACTGCCGGACGGTCGCGGCCGATGAGGATGTTGTCGCTGGCGCATTCGAACCACATGTGTCCGCGGCCGCAGATCTGCTCGCTCCAGTTGGGCGATACGAAGTAGTAGAGTGCATATACGGCCTTCATGACGTCTTCGTCCGTTTTCCACGACGTGTCGCGGCCGTAGGATTCCCGGTCGAGGAAATCGGAACAGCCCGAGAACGATAATACGCTGACGGCCAGACAAATATTCATTAATATCTTTTTCATGGTCGGTTGAGGTTTAGAAATTGACGTTCACACCAAAGTTGAAGAAACGCGACACGGGATACACGCCGGAGTCGATGCCGTAGTTGCCCACTTCGGGGTCGATGCCCGAATAGCCGGTGATCGTGGCCACGTTGTCGATGCTCATGTAAACACGCAGCGAGCCCTTTTCGAGACCGATGTGGCGGGTGACGTGTTTGGGCAGCGTATAGCCCAGCGTGATGTTTTTCAGACGCAGGTAGTCGCCCTTCTCGAGGAAAACGTCGGAGAACTTCACGTAGTTGCCGTTGTTGTCGTCCACCAGACCCAGCCGCGGATATTTGCTGCCGGAGGGGTTGAAGTCCCACGTGTCATAGACGTCGGAGATGAGGTTGCCCATGTCCGCACGGCCGTTCATGGCCATTTGCTTCGTGCCGTTGTAGATGTAGTTGCCTGCGACGCCCTGGAACATGAAGCTGAAGTCGAATCCCTTCCAGTCGAACGAGCCGCCGAACGAGTAGGTCTGTTTCGGGGTGTAGCAGCCCGTCAGCACGCGGTCGTCGTCCGTGATTACGCCGTCGCCGTTCGTATCGACGAACTTCAGGTCGCCCACCTTGGCGTCGGGCTGCACCTGCGTCACTTCGCCGGTCTCGGCGTTCTTGCTGACGTAGCGGTCGATCTCCTCCTGCGAGCGGAAGATGCCGTCCGTGCGGTAGAGGTAGTAGGAGTACCACGGATACCCGGCCGCCGAGTAGAGGATCGGCGTGCTGTTGATATTCGGGTTCTCATGCTGCACGAGTTCCTGGGCGCCGTAGTCGTCCACCCAGCCCTTGTTGGTCGAGAACGTTCCCCATACGCTGTAGTTGAACTTGCCGTCGGCCGCGCTGTTGCGGTAGGAGGCCGAGAACTCCCAGCCGCGGTTGATTACTTTGCCCATGTTGCCCAGCGGCGGGTTCTCCACGCCGATTTGCGGGGGAGTGGGTATGTAGTCGATCAGGTCGCGCGTCTCCTTGTAATAATAGTCGGCGCTGATTTCGAGTTTGTTCTCGAACATCTGCAGGTCGAGACCGGCGCTGGTCTGCACGGTGGTCTCCCACGTGGCGTCGGTGTTGGCGATCGTCTCCAGGTAGGTTCCATAGACGGTGTTGCCGCCGATGAGCGAGCCGTTCGGGTAGGTGAGCAGCGGGATTTCGGTGGGGTTGGGCAGCGAGTAGAGCGTCACGTTGCCGACCTTGCCCCAGCCCGCACGCAGTTTGACCAGATCGAACACCTTCGCGAGCGGGGAGTTACGGAAGAACTTCTCCGAGGAAATCTTCCACGATCCCGACACCGAGGGGAACCAGTCGTAGTTCTTCGCCGAAGGGAGTTTCGACGAGGCGTCGCGGCGGATGCTGCCGACGAGGAAGTAGCGGTCGTCGAACGAATAGCCGATACGTCCCAGCACGGAGACCATGGCGTAGTCGCGCAGCTTCTCCGTCGGGTTGCTGGCCCATTCGTCGGCCGAGTCCCAGACCATGTTGTGGTCTGTGGCGTCGATGTAGCCCTTCGTGCGGAACTCCCGGTAATGGTTCTTCTGGTAGTCGGTCGTGAAACCGGCCATGGCGCTGATGTGGTGCTTGCCGAAGACCTGCGCGTAGGTGGCCGTGGTCTCCCAGAGCGTGTGGAAGTTATTGAAGTAGTACTGGTCGCGTGTTCCGGTCGTCGAGCCTCCCGGCACGTCGATTGCGGGCGAGAATTCGTCCTCCTCGCGCGTGTCGAGGTCGGCGGTGAATTCGGACTTGATCGTCAGCTCGGTGATCGGCTTGATCTCCAGCGAGGTGGTCGAGAAGACCTTCGTCCGCGGGTAGCGGCGGCGCATCGTTTCGAGCTGTGCGACCGGATTGACGATGTTCGGGCCCGTCACGCCGGCCTCCATGTCGGCCGACGAGGCGATGCCTCCGTATTTGGGCTTTCCGTTGTCGCCGTAAACGAGGTTCCCTTCGGCGTCGCGGTCGTACACCGATGCCGATGCGGGGAACCACATGGCGCCCAGGATGGGACCCGTGTGCGAGGTGCTGACGTTGCCCTGTCCGTTCGAATACTCGAACGAAACGCGTTCGGAGAGTTTCAGCCACTTGACGGGTTTGAACGTCGTGTGGAGCTTGGCGCCGAGCGACTGGCTCCATGTGTTGAGCAGCGTGCCCTCCTTGTCGTCGTAGGTTACCGAGAGGATCGACTGGAGTTTTTCGGTTCCGCCGCTCACCGACACGCCGTAGTGCTGCGTGAATCCGGTCTGGAAAATCTCGTCGAGCCAGTCCGTGCGCGTGACGTTGGCGCCGGCGTAAACCTCCGGATTGGCGAGGTTGGGCAGCGAGCCGTTGTCCGAATTGGCGACCGCCTTGGCCCATACGTCGCAGAACTGCTGTGCGTTGAGCATCGTCGGCAGATTCATCGTCCGTTCGAATCCGAGCGATACGTTCACATTGACGCGCGTCTTGCCGGCTTCGGCCTGGCGGGTGGTGATCAGCACGACGCCGCTCGATCCCACCGAAGCGCCGTAGATGGCGGCCGAGGCGGCGTCTTTCAGGACCGTGATGGTCTCGATGTCCTCGACCATGTAGGGAGCATTGGGTACGCCGTCCACCACGACCAGCACGCCGTCGCCCGACGAAGGTCCGTCGTTTCCGCGGTCGGTTCCCTGATCGTTGCCCTTCGATCCGCGGCCGCGGATCGAGAACGAGGCCTTCTGCATCGGGTCGCCCGACTGCATCACGGTCACGCCCGGCATGCGGCCCTGCAACAGCGTTCCCAGGTCCGAGGCGCGGCTGCGTGCGGCATCGTCCACCTTGACCGTCGTCACGGCCATCGAGAGGTCCTCCTTGCGCTGCGAGCCGTAGCCGATCGCCACGACCTCGCCGATCATCGTCGTCTCCTCTTCGAGAGTCACGTTGATCTCCGTGCGATTCATCACCTCGATCCGCTGCGGCTTGTAACCGATATACGAGAATTCGAGGGTGGCGTCCCTGCCGACGGAAATCCGATACGATCCGTCGGCGGCGGTCGTCACGCCGTTGGTCGTTCCCGCCTCGATCACCGAGGCGCCGATCAGCGGATTCTGGCCCGTGTCGGTCAGACGCCCCGAAACCGTGACGCGTTCCTGCGCCCTGACAGGAAGCATGAGTAAGCCGAACAGCAAACTCATCAGAAGCCGGCGGGCGAAATCCCGTCTCTTCCCTGAGAAAGTCAAATTCATTTTCATAGGTTTGAGGTTAATAATTAAATGTTAAAAGGTCTGCGGTTTGGAGAATTATTATTAAAATATTTTATAATTATTCGGGCTTCGTAACTTCTTTGAAATATTTCGGCATTCCGATATTCAAAGTTACTCCCTCCGTTTTCTCCGGCGGGTGCTTTTTGCGTACTATATTCCTCGGATTCCGCAGAATTGATTCCGGGGCAGACCGTGCGGGGCGTATCGGTATCCGCAGGCGTCGTAGAGGTCCGTCAGGCGCCGCAGACGACGCAGGAAGTCGTCGTAATCCTTCTCCTGCGGATTCCAGCCTGCCTCGGCGAGCGCGCTCAGCCGGGGCAGCAGCATGTATTGCGCCTGACCGAAGTCGGGGATGTATTCGGTCCAGAGATTGGCCTGCACGCCAAGCACGAAACGCGCCTCGTCGGAGGTCAGCCCCTCCAGCGGATCGAAGGAGTAAACCTTTTCGAGCGGCAGGAATCCGCCCCAGGCGAGCGGTTCGGCGGCCGTGTCGGCCGACTGGTAATAGTCCAGATAACAGTGCGTCGTCGGCGCCATGATGACCCGGTTGCCCTGTTTCGCGGCCCGGATGCCGCCTTCGGTTCCGCGCCACGACATGACGACGGCCGTGGGCGATACGCCGCCTTCGAGCAGCTCGTCCCAGCCGATGAGCCGGCGGCCGTGGCGTTGCAGAAACCGCTCCACGCGCGCCGTGGCATAGCCCTGCAACTGCCGGGGCGAGTCGAGTCCTTCGGCGCGCATCCGCGCCCGGCAGCGGGGGCAGCGTTCCCACAGGGTCGTCGGGCACTCGTCGCCGCCGATGTGGACGTATTCCGAGGGGAAGAGGCCGATTACCTCTTCGAGAACGTGTTCGATGAATTCGAAGGTCGTTTCGCGGCCCGGGCAGAACACCCGGTCGTCGATGTCCCACGTCTGGCGCACTTCGTACCGTTCGCCCGTGCAGCTCAGCCACGGATAGGAGGCCAGCGCCGCGACGGCGTGCCCGGGGAATTCGATTTCGGGAATGACGGTGATGAACCTCCGGGCGGCGTAATCGACCACCTCGCGGATCTCCTCCTGCGTGTAATAGCCGCCGTAGGGCGTTTCGTCGTAGCGGCATGTCGCATCGTACTCGCCGCCGGGGTCCCTGCCGATGAGTGTCCTCCGGCGGACGGCCCCCGTGCGTGTCAGTTCCGGGTATCGTTCGATCTCGATGCGCCATCCCTGGTCGTCCGTCAGGTGCCAGTGGAAGACGTTCATCTTGTGCAGCGCCAGCAGGTCGAGCGTGCGCTTCACCTCTTCGACCGTGAAGAAATGGCGCGCCACGTCGAGCATCAGTCCCCGGTAGGCCAGGGCGGGGCGGTCGTCGATCGTCGCGGCGGGCAGTTCCACGGCACGGATCTTCGCCGTGCCCGCCGCCTTCTGCGGCAGGAGCTGCCGCAGCGTCTGCACCGCATAGAAGGCTCCCTGCGGTCCGCCGGACACGATGTCGATCCGTTCCGGAGCGATCGTCAGCCGGTATGCGTCGTGCGGGAGAGTGTCCGCCCGGAGGAAGTTCACCGCTCCGGCCGCGGCCTCCGCCGCTTCGGAGGGTGTCGGCGCCGTGCCGAAGAACGGCAGCATCGCTTCGCCGAGCGCATCCGTCGCCCGGCTCCACGCCTTCAGTTCGTCCGGCGTAGCGTCGGCGGGGACGACGTATCGGACGGGCGTTCCCGCCGAGAGACGGAACGTGCCGTCGCCGCGTTCCGCTGCCGCGGGGCGCGGCACTACGGCGATTTCCGGATCGGCGTACAGCGTCCGGTCGCACGCTCCGGTGAGGAGCAGGCAGCCGATTCCGGCGAGCAGGCGGTTGTACGGGCGGTTCGTTCTCATCGTCGTCCGGTCATTCGCAGGCCGAAGCGCCCAGCAGTCCGACGTGTTCGATCTCCGAACGGTAGATGCGCAGCCGTTCGACGGTCCGGGCGTAGGGGAACTCCCGGAGGCTTTCGAGCATCGCGGCCCGAAAGAAGCCGAAGGCATGCGAAATGCTGCCTCCGAAGACGATCGCCTCGGGATCGTAGGCGTAGAGCGTCAGCATGACCAGCCGTCCGACGTGGCCTCCGAACTCGTTCCACAGCGCCAGCGCTTCGGGATCGCCCGCCGCCGCCCGTTCGCAGGCCTCCTTGCCCGACGTGCCCCGGCCGACGAAGAAACGGCTGCTGCAATAGTATTCGTAGTCGCGGTCCAGATAGGGAATGCAGCCGATCTCGCCCGCTCCGGTGTTGGCGCCCGAGTAGAGTTTGCCGTCGATCACGATGCCGGCCCCCACGCCCGTTCCGAGCGCGATGCACGCCACGTTGCGGCAGTCGTGGGCCTCGCCGAAGCGGCAGACGCCCAGCGCGAAGCAGTTGCAGTCGTTGTTCACGTGCACCGGCAGGCCGAACCGCTTTTCGAACCGCTCCTTGAGATGCACTTCGCGCCACGAGGGGATGCCCGCCACGTTATATACGATGCCCCGCACGGCATCCACCACCGACGGCACGCCGATGCCGATGCACGTCACGCCGGGCGTTACCAGCGCTCCGACGAGCGAGGCGATGTGTTCCAGCACCTCCTCCTCCGGACGGTCGGCCCGGCAGGGCTCCGAAAGCAGACGCACGATGCGTCCGCGGTCCACCAGGCCGGCACGTACGTTCGTGCCGCCCAAATCCACGCCTATTCTCATCGCTTCGCAGGGATTTCCGTGATTCGGCCGTCGGCGAAACGGGCGTGATCGACCTTGCGGCCGTCGTCTTCGCGGATCCATGTCTCGAATCCCCGTTCGCCTTCGGTGAGTACGAGCAGCCGCACGCCGGGCCGCAGGTTGTTGTATGTGGTGTCGTCGCCCGAGAAGCGGCCGTAGCCGAGACAGATTCCCCGGTCGGCCGCCAGATAGTCGATGTCGTGGTCGTGTCCCGCGAAGGTGGCCATGACGCTGCCCGTTTCGACGAGCGCGGCGAACATGCCCGGATTGAGCGCCCCGGGGCATTCGTCCTCGGCGGCGCGGCCGATCCGGCTGTTGTCGGGGTTCCGCCATGCCGCGGCGTATTCGGGCAGTGCGATATGGAAGAAGGCCAGCGCGGGCATCGGACGGCCGCCGTTGGCCGCCGTGCGGGCTTCGCAGCGCGTCCGCAGCCAGGCGATCTGCTCCTGCCGGAACCAGTCGTAGCCTTCGATGCCCGCCGTCTGCGATTCGGCGTGCGAATCGAGGCAGTAGAGCAGCAGGGCGGGCGCTCCGGAGTCGCGGCCCAGCACCTCCAGTTCGAGGTCGGACAGTTCGCCGGAGACGCCGGTCGTGTTGAGCGAATGCGGGCCGGACGCGGCGAGACGTCCGATCTCGGCGCGCGTGAGGTCCTGCTCGGCGTCGTGGTTGCCCAGCACCGTGCAATAGGGAATCCCGCGGCGTTCCATCGTGTCGAACAGGCGGCGCCACATCGTTTCGGCGGGGGCGCCCGTCACCACGTCGCCCGTGAAGACGACCAGATCGGGGCGTTCCCCGGCCAGAATACGGTCCAGCCGTGCGAAGGTCTTCCCGGCCTGCACGAGTCTGCGGGGCGTGGAGGGATCGAGGTGCATGTCGGTAAACTGCGCGATTTTGAACGTCCGGTTTTCGCCGAAACGCAGTGTCGCGGGCTGTGCCTGCGCGGAGACGACGCTCCAGACGGCAGCGCAGGCCAAAACGATCGGTCGTTTCATGTTCGGGGAATGATTCGGGTTAATCGAGTTTCACTTCGCCGCTCTTTTCGACGTGCACGGTGCGGCTCTGTCCGTCGCCCCACAACACCGTGAGGTCGAAAGGCACGTCGGTCGATACGGTCACGGCGGGAACTTCCGAAGACGAGCCGCGGCGGCGGACCTTCAGGTCCACGACGCCGTTCGGACCGAACGGATACCGTTCGATACCGTGCGCCTCGGTGCGGGTGACGTCCCATTCGATCCGCCGTTCCGAGTAGTCGGACTTGATGCCCAGCACGTACTCGATGAAGACGGCGATGGGCGGCAGGCCGGTCCAGCCCACGAAGTCTTTCCGGGCCATGAATCCCGGTTCGGGCCGCTCCGGGGCGTAGTACTCCCAGAACGTTCCCGTCTTTTTCCATACCTCGAAGACCGAAGCGTAGTGATTCGCGGCGATTTCACGCGCCTGTGCGCGATAGCCCTTGCGCCAGAGGCCGTCGATGACCATGTAGTTCGTGCCGGGCCATACGCCGCCCTGCCAGTAGCGTCCGACGGGGTTGTACTTGGCGTGGTCGGCCGAGAGCGAGGGCACGCGGTGCGGGCGGGCGAACTCCGTGGTGTCGGAAAGGTGGGCCACCAGCCGGTCGAGGCGCTCCTTGTCCAGCGCATCGGTTTGCAGGGCCCAGTAGGCTCCGATGCCCTTCGTCGGGCAGAGCGATCCGTCGCCGTAGCGGTCGTGCAGGAATCCGTCCCGTTCGTCCCAGAGGTGTTCGTTGATGTAGCGTTTGAGCATCTTCATCTCCTCTTCCATCCATTCGATCTCCTGCCACCGTTCGATGTGGAATCCGATCTGGAGCAGCGACTCGTCCACGAGCATCTGTTGCAGGTTGGTGTCGAGCCATACCATGTGGCCGTGCGAAAAGATCGGGTTGTATTCGGGTTTCACGCGCGGCATGTTGTCCATGCCCGTGCCCCAGCCGCTCGACCAGTAGGTCCCGTCGGGCCACGTGCGGTTGAGCTTCCACCACTTCGCATAGCCGCACAGCGCGGGGAAGATGCGGTGCAGACGGTCGATGTCGCCGAACTGCCGGAAATAGGTCAGCTCGATCCACGGCAGCAGGTCGGGGCCCGTCGAGGTGGGGTCGTAGCGTTCGAAACAGTCGGAGCCGTCGGCGCGGATTTCGCGGCAGATGAAGCCGTCGGGGTGCTGTTTGGCGTAGAAGTTGTCCATCGACCGCTGGAAGGGGAAATAGCGGTATCCGTAGCGGGCGTAGAGCATCATGAAGGACATGTCCCACATGAAGATGTTGCCGTTGTAGGCCATGTCGAGGTAGGGAGAGACGAATCCCGATCCCTCCTGCGGCTGGCGGATGTTGCCCACGGCGATCCGCCAGGCGTGCCAGTACATTTCGATCTCCTTGTCGTGCCCTTCCCAATACGGGGCGGGCAGGATCCTGCGCGCCTCGTCGAACGGCCGGGGTTCGATGCGTTCGGGCGCGGCCGTGCGGTATTCGTTCTCGGCCACGAAGACCTCCTTTACGTAGGTGTTCTTGTAGGGCAGTTCGTAACGGCCCGACTTCAGCCCCTGGGCGGCGGTCTGGGCGGCGATGCAGAGCGACAGCAGCGTCGCTGCGACGGTTCGTTTCATGGCGTTGTCTGTTTATTCGGTCAGGGAACGGATGCGGCGGGCGATTTCCGTGTTGAGGTAGGTTCCGCAGAAACGGTCGGCGCCGGGGCCGTAGGCGAATACGGGCAGCATGACCGGCGTGTGGTCGTCGCTGACGTAGATGCCCGTGATGCGGCCGGTCTGCTCGTCACCGTCGAGGAGCGTCAGTCCGCCCGTCTCGTGGTCGGCCGTCACGACGACGAGCGTCTCGCCGTTCGAGTCGGCGAATTTCAGCGCCTCGGCCACGGCCATGTCGAAGCTCAGCATCTCGATCACCGAGCCGGGCAGGCAGCGCGAGTGGCCGGCGTAGTCGATCTTCGCCCCTTCGACCATCAGGAAGAAGCCTCCGTCGCCCCGCTCCTGCAGTTTGTCGATCGCGGCGCGCGTGGCTTCGGCCAGCAGCGGGAGGTTGGCCTCCTCGGCCGCGGCCTCCATCCGTTCGTCGATGCAGACGACCTTGCCCTTCGCGTCGTTGATCCGGTCGATCGAACGGACGAAGCGGTAGTTCTTCGCAAGTTCCTTTTCCATGTCCAGGCCGTCGCCGCGTTCGGTGAACTGGCGGATGCCGCTGCCGCAGAGCAGATCGACCGGTGCGTCGAGCAGGCAGCGGGTCAGCTCGTCGGCGTTGTCGCGTTCGACCGAGTGGCCGTAGAAGGCTGCGGGCGTGGCGTCCGCGACGTTGCCGAGCGTCACGACGCCCACCGGAAGCCCCTTCTCCCGGAAATGGTCGCTCAGCGACGGATAGGGTTGGCCCTCCTCGCTCGTCGAGATGTGGCGGTTGGCATGCCGCTCGCCCGTGGCCAGGGCGCTGCCGCCGGCCGCCGAGTCGGTCGTGAAATATCCCTTCGCGTTGTTGCGCTGAAGACCGATGTGGTTGAAGTTCATCAGCGTGAGACCCTTGTTGGCATAGGCCGCGGCCACGATCTGCGACAGGCCCATGCCGTCGCCGATCAGGAAGATCACGTTCCTGATGCGGCCCTCGCCGCCGTCGTTGAGGTACGTGGGGCGGTAGATGTCGATTCCCTTCGAGAGCCGGAGCTTGTCGTTCTGGAACCCGCGGAAGTCGTGCGTCGTCTTGTCCAGCCGTTCGGTCCCTGTCACGCCGGCGGCGGCCGTGCGGCGGTCGCCGATACGGAAGTTCTTGTTGCCGAAGTCGGCGAAGAAGGCGGCGCAGGCCTCCGGGTTGTCCGTGTTGATGTAGTCGATCCCCATGTCGTAGAAGGTGTAGTAAACCGTGACGCCTTCGGGCGCGTTCCAGAAACGGACGGGTTTGCCCATTGTGTGCGCCCGGTCGATCGCCTCTTGCAGCCGGGCCTTCTCCTCCGGGATGATCGACCCTTTGCCGTTCCATTGCGAGAAAGCCCGGAAATCTGCGCTCACGAGGGCGACGCGGGCCGCCTGCGCAGGCGTGTAGTCGGCGTCCCATGCGCCGTCGAAGCGGATGTATTCGGGATATTCGCCGAACTCCTCGGGGGCGGGTATTCGTCCCGTGGCGACGATCCTTACGGCTTCGGGGTTCGTCGCCGGATCGAACACCTCGGGGTGACGGCCGAGCAGGTCGGCGACGGCGCGCAGCGTCGGCCCGGTCTCCGACTTGAGCTCGATCATCAGTTGCAGATGCCGGTCGGAGTCGGCGAAGGCACGACCGCCGTTGCGGGCGAACAGCGTGGCGATCGGTTCGACGTAGAGCGCTTCGAAGGTCAGCGCCGGATTCGGCTCTTCGGGGTCGTGACCCACGAGGAGCTGCCCGTCGTGCAGGAAGACGTCGGCTTCGATCGACGAAACCTGTTGGGCATAGGCCTGATAGAACGGTACGCGGCGGGCGTAGTCGTTGTGCGAATGGATCAGCACGGGAGGCTGCGCGGCGGCGACCGTGCAGAACGGCAGCGCGGCGAGCAGCAGAACAAGGCAGAGATTCGGTTTCATTGCAGGTTGTTTTTAACGGTTGAATTCGAGTGTCGCGGCGACGGGCGCGTGGTCGGAGAGATACCCGCCGCCGAGCGTGTCGGGCAGCACCTCGCAGCGCACGGCCCGGATGCTGCCGCCGATGAAGATGTAGTCCAGCAGCGGCCTTTCGGCTTCGGGAATCCGCCCGAAATCGGAGAAACTCCACGCCGGACCCGACCGCTCCGCGGCGGTGAGGCGTGCGTCGCGCAGGAATCCGTCTTCGCCGACATGCGCGATCACGGGCGAATCCGGCTCGGCGTTGAAGTCTCCCGTGAGGATCACCGGGCGGTCGCCGCGCAGCGAGTCGATGCGCTGCCGGAGCAGTGCGACGCCTTCGCGGCGGGCCGTTTCGCCTTCGTGGTCGAGGTGCGTGTTGATGAAGAGGAATTCCCGGCCGTCGCTGCCGCGCCGCAGCACGACCCACGTGGCCAGCCGTTCGCAGGCGCCGTCCCATCCCTTCGACCCGGCGCGTCCGGGTTCCTCGCTCAGCCAGAACGTGCCCGAGTCGAGCAGGTCGAACGTCCCGTCGCGGAAGAACACCGCGTTGAACTCGCCCGCGCGGACGCCGTCTTCGCGGCCCACGCCGACGGCTCGGTAGTCGGGCAGCGCCGCGCGGAGGTCGTCGAACTGGTTGGCCAGCAGCTCCTGTGTTCCGAGCAGGTCGGGTTTCCGGGTACGGATCAGTCCGGCGATGCGTTCGCGGCGGAAGCGCCAGTTGTCCGGACCGTCTTCGGGGTTGTCGTAACGCATGTTGAGCGTCATGACGCCGAGCGGCCGCGGTTCGGAGTCGCCGCAGGCGGTCGCGGCGCCGAGGGCCAGCAGCAGGAGAAGTCGTTTCATGGCAGGCTGTTTTTCATTCGACGTAAAGATTTCCGGCGGGAATCGGGGTGAACTCCTTTTCACCGGGCGCTTTCCAGCTCCACGAGAGTTCCTGTCCCTCGTAGTCCTCGAAATAACGCAGCTCGAAGGCGTGCAGTCCCGCTTCGAGCGCCACGCGGCCGGTCGCCGTGACCGAGGCGTGCGAGCCGTCGTTGTCCACGACCTTGCGGCCGTCGATCAGCAGCACGCTGCCGTCGTCGCTCTTGGTGGCGAACTCCCAGATTCCGCGTCGCGGAATCCGGATCAGCCCTTCGAACAGATAGGCGAAATGGTCTTCCTGCGGGGCGCCGGCGATCGAAGGTTCGGGCATGACGCCGGTAGCGGTCCGACGGCCTCCGGGAATGTCGGCCGTGCGGGCGAACCGCCCTTCGTAATATGTGTACCGCACGCCCTGTGTCGCGGCCTCGGTGGCTGCGGGCGGCAGGAAACGGGCCTTTTCGGCGCGGAGCGTCAGCGTGTGGCTGGGTGCTGCTCCCGCTTTGAAGCCTTTGGCGCGGAGCGTCAGCGAACGGTCCACGCGCACCGGTTCGGTGTAGCGGGGCGACTGCGGTCCGGGCTCCGAGCCGTCGAGCGTGTAGCGGATTTCGGCCCCGGGGGTGGTCGTCGCCAGTGTGATCTCGACCGGCTCGGTGAACAGGTGCGCGGATTGTGTCGTGTAGGGGATCGAAACGACCTCGCCCCGGGTCAGCGAATAGGGGCGGGCGTCGGGGGACGTGCCCCGGTCGAAGTCCGGTTCGGGACGGAGCGCGAAGTGCAGCTCGCCGCCCCGCATGAGCTGTTCGTAGGTGAGGACGTTCGTCTCCACGGGTTCGCCGTCGAGCGTCACGGAGCCGATGTAGCGGTTCCGCTGCGGATCGTCGGCCGTGACGGTCAGCGTCCGTCCGCCGGAGAGCCGCACCACGGCGCGCTCGAACAACGGTGCGGTGAGCGCGAACTCGTTCGACCCGGGGCAGACGGGGTAGAATCCCAGCGAGGAGAAGATATACCAGGCCGACATTTGGCCGCAGTCCTCGTTGCCGACGATGCCCTCGGGCGTCGGGGCATACATTTCGTCGAGCAGGCGCCGCGTCAGCTCCTGCGTCCGCCACGGCATTCCGACATAGTTGTAGAGGTAGGCCATGTGGTGACTCGGTTCGTTGCCGTGGGCATACTGGCCCATGAGTCCCGTGACGTCGGCCACGTCGAGCCGCATTTCGTCCGAGGTGAGCGTAAAGAGCCGGTCGAGCTCGCGTACGAACGCTTCGCGCCCGCCGAACAGTTGTTCGAGGCCGTTCACGTCGTGCGGTGCGAAGAAGCGGTAGTGCCACGGCGTGGCTTCGGTGTAGTCGCGTCCCGTGGCGAACTCCTCGAAAGGCGTCGTCCAGCCGCCGTCGGACCGCCGTCCTCGGAAGAAGCGTGTCGAACCGTCGAACACGTTCACGTAGTTGAGCGCCCGGCGGTAGTACGCTTCGGCCGTTTCGTCGCGGCCCAGCGATTCGGCCATGCGGGCGATCGTCCAGTCGTCGTAGGCGTATTCGAGGGTGCAGGAGACCGATTCGCGCCTGATGTTCGAGGGGATGAATCCCGTGGCCACGTAGTAGTCGGAACCCTTCTTGTTGCGGTTCGACGAGCGGATCATGGCCTCGAGCGCATGCTCGGCGTCGAAGCCGCGGATGCCCTTCAGGTAGGCGTCGGCGATGACCGACACGGCGTGATAGCCGATCATCGTGCCCGTTTCGCCCGAGGCGAGAGGCCAAATGGGCAGTTCTCCCGTGGCGTCGTACATGTCGAGCATACTGAAGATCATGTCGTTTACGAGCGTGGTGTCGATGAGCGTCTGCAACGGATGCCATGCGCGGAAGGTGTCCCACAGCGAGAAGGTGGAGTAGTAGGCGCGCCCTTCGGGGACCCGGGCGATCGTTCCGTCGTGCCGGCGGTATTGCCCGTTGGCATCGCTCATCAGGTTGGGCGTCAGGCAGGCGTGGTATTGCGCCGTGCGGAACACGGTGCGTTCGTCGCGCGTGCCGCCTTCGACGGAGATGCGTCCCAGGGCTTCCCGCCACGACGCTTCAGCGCGGGTGCGCACGGCGTCGAAGTCGAGCTCGGGAACCTCCGCGAGGCTGTTTTCGCGGGCGTTCTCCGCGCTGACCGACGAAAGGCCGACGGCTGCCGTGAGGTGCTCCGTGCCGGGGGCGAACGTCAGCACCGCCTGCCTGCCGCCGAGCAGCTCGACGTCGGTGAACGGCTCGGAGAACCGGGCCCAGAAATAGACGTACCGGTCGGCGACCCATCCTTGCGAGCGGCGCATTCCGGAGAGTTCGGCGGGACCCGTCCGGCGCAGTTCGCTCCGGTCTATCCGCGCTTCGGCGATCGTGTGCGTCAGGTCCACGATGACGCGCCGCGGCCCGTCGCCGCGGAACGTATATCGGTGTACGCCCGTGCGGGGCGAGGCCGTCAGTTCGACCGTCAGCCGTTCGTCGGGCAGCTCGACGCGGTAGTAGCCGCACGAAGCCCGTTCGCCGTCGTGCGAGAAACGGTAGGGCTGCGGCCGGTACAGGCTGTCGCGCGCCACCTCCGCGCGGAGGGTGGGGTGGAAGAGGATGTCGGCCAGATCGGCGCATCCCGTGCCGCTGAGGTGGGTGTGCGAGAAGCCGTCGATCGTCGTGTCGTCGTAGTGGTAGCCCGCGCAGGCGTCCCAGTCGCCCGCCCGCGTGTCGGGACTGAGCTGCACCATGCCGAAAGGCGTGGCGGCGCCGGGATAGGTGTGGCCGTGGAAACCCGTGCCGATGAACGGATCGACGTATCCGATCGGGTCGGAGGGCTGCGTGCAGGCGGTGCCGGCGCAGGCCAGCAGCATGCAGGTGAGGTTTCGTATCATGGTCGTCAAGGTCGGTTTCGTTTCGGTTTTCACAAAAGTAGCGCGCCTTCCGGAGTCGGATGGCGGCGATTTGCGTATTTGATTCCTCGCATCGCGCAAAAGCGGTTTCCGGCGTGCAGCCGGGAATTCGGATGACAAAAAACGACCGTGCCGCGGAAAAATTTCCGGAAAAAGAGTATCTTTATCCCGGAAAAATATTCCGGAATGGCACGTATCCTCTTTCTGACCGACTTCTCGGAAGCCTACGCGCGCAATCTGCTGCTCGGGATCGCCCGTTATGCCCGCAATGCCGGGCAGGCGTGGAGCCTCTGCCGGCTGCCGCTGTCGATCCGCGACAAGTTCGGCATCGGCGCCGTGCTCGAGCTGGCCGGCAGGATGCGCGCCGACGCCGTGATCGGACAGTTTTACAATACGGACAATGTGGAGCTGTTCGCGCAGAGGGGCATCATCACCGTCGCGCAGGATTTCGAGGCGCGCTTCCCGAACATACCCAACATTACCGGACCGCATTTCCTGGCCGGAAAGATGGGGGCGGAGTATTTCCTCAAGAAGGGATTCCGGCACTTCGCGTTCTACGGTATGCGCGACGTCGTGTGGTCCGACGAGCGGTTGCAGGGGTTCCGCGAGACGGTGCGTGCGGCGAACCCCGGATTCAGTTTTTCTGCCCTGGACAAAAGCTCCCGGAACGAGTTGTGGAACTACGATCCCGTGCAGTTGGTGGCCTGGCTGCGTGCGTTGCCGAAACCGGTCGCTGTCATGGCCTGCGACGACAACCACGCCTATCATATCACCGAAGCCTGCCAGCAGCGCGAGGGGGGGGGGAAATTGCGCATTCCGGACGATATCGCGGTGCTCGGCGTGGACAACGACGAGACGATCTGCCGCCTGTCGGAGCCGAATCTCTCGTCGCTGAACCAGAATATCGAGCAGGGCGGCTACGACGTCGCGCAGTTGATCGACCGGATCATCCGCGACCCGGCGACGCCGCGCGAGGATGTGATGGTCATGCCGACGCACATCGTGACGCGCCAGTCCACGGACATTTACGCCAACGGCGACCAGCATATTGCCGAAGTGCTGAAATACATTCACGAAAATATCCGGGAGAAGATTTCGGTCGATGAGCTGGTGGCGCTGGTTCCGCTCTCGCGCCGCCTGCTGGAGACGCGTTTCAAGAAGAGCATGGGGACTTCGATCTACGACTACATCATCCAGACCCGCATCGAGAAGGTCGCCCAGTTCCTGTGCGAGGGAATGAGCGTGTCGGAGGCCGCCCTCGAACTGGGCTTCTCCGACATCAAGAACCTTTCGCGCATGTTCCGCCAGTTGCGCGGCATGACTCCTTCGGAATACCGCAGGCACGTGCTTCATCCCGAACGCTGATTCCGCCCTCCGGTGCGGCGGTGGTTCGCGGAACCGTGCGGCATGCGGATCGTCCGGCGCCGGACGTGCGGTGCTTCCGTGTCGTCGGCAGCGGGGACGCACCGGTCCGTGCACCGCCTTTCGGAGAAGGCGGTGCGATCTTTTCGCCCGTTTTGTTCGAATGTCGTTCGTTTTTTGTACCTTTACCCCCGCTTCGCCGCGGTGTCCGTCCGTGGAAAGGCCCGGAAAACGGCCTCCCGGAGGAGACTCGGGCGGCGAAGCCGATTTTTTTGAACTAAACGAAAATTACGATGGCTTACAACTTACTGAAAGGAAAGAAAGGATTGATTTTCGGCGCGCTCAACGAGCAGTCGATCGCCTGGAAGGTGGCGGAACGCGCCGTGGAGGAGGGTGCCGAGATCGTCCTCACGAATACCGCCGTGTCGATCCGCATGGGAACGATCGGCCGGCTGGCCGAGAAGTGCCGTACGATCGTCGTGCCGGCCGACGCCACGAGCGTGGCGGATCTGGAGAACCTGATGGACAGGACGATGGAGCATTTCGGCGGCAAGTTCGACTTCATGCTCCACTCGATCGGCATGTCGCCCAACGTCCGCAAGGGCCGCACCTACGACGATCTGGATTACGACTACCTCTCCAAGACGCTCGACATTTCGGCCATCTCGTTCCACAAGGCCATCCAGGTGGCCCGCAAGAAGGACGCCATCAACGACTGGGGTTCGATCGTGGCGCTCTCGTATATCGCCGCGCAGCGCACGCTCTACGGCTACAACGACATGGCCGACGCCAAGGCCCTGCTGGAGTCGATCGCCCGCAGCTTCGGCTATATCTACGGCCGGGAGAAGCACGTGCGCATCAACACCGTCTCGCAGTCGCCGACGCAGACCACGGCCGGCAGCGGCGTGCTGGGGCTGGGCGACCTGATGTCGTTCGCCGAGAACATGTCGCCGCTGGGCAACGCCTCGGCCGAGGATTGCGCCGACTACGTGCTGACGCTCTTCTCGGACCTCACGCGCAAGGTGACGATGCAGAACCTCTACCACGACGGAGGATTCTCGTCGATGGGCATGTCGCGCCGCGCGATGAAGACCTACGAGAAGGGCATGCGGTTCGACGACGTGCACCAGAACCAATACCCCTTCGGAAAGGAGGAGACGAAATAGTTTCCGGAGCGGGAAGACGTTCCGGGGAAGTCGCTTTCCCGGAAGACAGGATGAAAAACGGAGGCCCAAGCCTCCGTTTTTTCATGTCATGGCCGCTTCATGTCGGGGCGGATGTGCCGGCATGCGCGGACGGGCGGGGGATGCCGCCGTGCGGCAGGGGCTTCTGCCGGGGGCATTCCGCCCGGTCTGGGTTCAGTACTGGTGTCCGTCGCCGCGGATTTCGTCGCGGGTGATCGGACGGCGGTTCAGCGCGCGCCAGGCGTACCAGATATAGGCCGCCACGAAGGGCACGAAGAGCGACACCCAGGCCATCGTCCGGAGCGTGAAGAGGCTCGACGAGGAGTTGCGGATCGTCAGCGACGACTGCATGTCCGCCAGCGAAGGGTAGTAGGCCGTATCGTTCCAGCCGGCGGCGAGCAGCAGGGCCAGCACCGCGAGGATCGTCCCCGAACCGCCGAACCAGACGGCCCGCCGGTTGCCCCGCCAGCCTGTGTAGATACTCCAGAGCACGAGCAGGACACCGGCGAGCAGCGCGGCGGCGACATAGGGCATTGCGGTGAGGTTGTGCAGGTATTTGTACTCCTCGACCCGGATTGCGCCCGTCGCGGGGTCCGCCGTCAGACCGTCGGCGACGAGCAGCGCCGCGAGCCATCCGACGAAGCATCCGACGAAGCCCGGGGTCATGACGGCGATCCGGCGGCGGCAGCGCGCGGCGATCGTCTCGTCGTCGATGCTGTTCATCAGGTACTGGCAGGCGAGCATCTGCGCGAGCAGCGTCACGGCCAGGCCCAGCAGCCAGTTGCGGATGTCGGCGACGGCCTCCAGGCCGTGCCACGGGGTAGTCCATTGCGAGATGACCGCCTCGCCGCCCGTTCCGGCCAGGTTGAGCCGGTCCACGGTGAAGTTCGCTCCCGTGAAGAGCGTCGAGACGGCCATGCCCAGCAGCAGCGGGCCGAGCAGGCCGTTGATGAGCAGGAAGGCGTTGTAGGTCCTCTCGCCGAAGACGTTCGCGGGTTTGCGTCGGTATTCGTAGGCCACGGCCTGGATGACGAAGCAGAGCAGAATGGCCGTCCAGACGTAGGCCGCGCCGCCGAACGACGTGGAGTAGAAGAGCGGGAACGAGGCGAAGAAGGCGCCGCCGAAGGTGACGAGCGTCGTGAAGGTGAACTCCCATTTGCGTCCCAGCGCATTGACGATCATGTTGCGCTCCTCGTCCGTGCGCCCGAGGTCGTAGAGCATGGCCTGTCCGCCCTGTACGAAGAGCAGGAAGACCAGAAGGGCGCCCAGCAGCGAGATGATGAGCCACCAATAGTGTTGCAGCAGAGTCAGCGTGTCCATGGCTTATTCGTTTTTGGGTCCGATTTTGATTTGGCGGAACATGATGCTCAGTTCGGCGACGAGCAGTGCCGTGAAGAGCGCCAGGAAGAGGAAGAAGGTCGTGGCGACCGAGCCGCTCGGAATCTTCGAGGCGGCGACACCCACGGGCATCAGGTCCTGAATGGCCCAGGGCTGGCGTCCGGCTTCGGCGACGATCCACCCCGTCTGCGAGGCCAGGTAGGCCAGCGGCACGCACCACACGGCCGTGTGCAGCAGCCAGCGCTTCGCGGCCAGGCGGTCGCGGCGGTTGTACCACCAGACGAGGCCCAGAACGAGTATGAAGAGACACCCCGCGCCGACCATCACGCGGAACGAGTAGAAGAGCAGCGGCACGTTCGGGACGAGCTGCTGCGGGCTTTCCAGATAGCCGTAGCCGAAGTAGGCGAAGTACTCGCGCAGGAAGTGTCCGCCCTGCGGCGTCGAGCGGTCGAACAGCGCCTCGATCTGCCGCATCGTCCCCTCGTCGCCCTCGTCGCGCGCCCGGCGGTAGCGGTCGAGCGTGGCGATGACGGCGTGCCCGCGGGCGATCTTCTCCTCGGCCGAGAGAATGCCCCGCTCGGGGTTGCCCTCCACCAGGTCGTTGATGCCCGGCACGAAGGCGTCGGCGTCGCGGAAGCTCATGATCGAGAGCAGCTTCGGAATGTCGATCTTGAAATAGAAGGCTTCGTCGCCCGACGCGTGCCCGGCCTGGGGGCGCAGCAGTCCGACGGCCGTGAGCGGCGCTCCCTCCCGTCCGTCGTAGAGCGCCTCCATGGCGGCCAGCTTCATCGGCTGCGTGCGGGCCGCGATGGCGCCCGAGCGGTCGCCGGTCCAGGCCGTGGCCAGGGCCGATACGAGCCCGAAGAGCGAGGCGATGGCGATGCTTTTGGAAGCCATGCGCTTTTCGCGGCCCCGGAGCAGGTACCATGCCGAAACGCCCACGACGAAGAGCGCCGCGAGGGTGAACGACGAAGTGACCGTGTGCAGGAACTTATTGACCGCCACGGGCGAGAGGGCCACGGCCGAGAACGAACTCATCTCGTTGCGGACCGTTTCGAGGTTGAAGTCGCAGCCCACGGGGTGCTGCATCCAGGCGTTGGCCACCAGAATCCACCAGGCCGAGAGGTTGGCGCCGATGGCCGTGAGCCACGTGGCGGCGAGGTGGAAGCGTTTGGAGACCTTGTCCCAGCCGAAGAACATGACGGCGATGAAGGTGCTCTCCATGAAGAAGGCCAGAATGCCCTCGATGGCCAGCGGTGCGCCGAAGATGTCGCCCACGAAGTGCGAATAGTTCGACCAGTTGGTGCCGAACTCGAATTCGAGGATGATGCCCGTGGCTACGCCGATGGCGAAATTGATGCCGAACAGGCGCATCCAGAATCGGGTCGTGCGGCGCCAGAACGCGTCGCCCGTGCGGACGTAGAGGGTCTCCATGACGGCGATGAGGAATCCCAGTCCGAGCGTCAGCGGCACGAAGAGCCAGTGGTAGATGGCCGTCAGAGCGAATTGCGCCCGCGACCAATCGACGGTCGATAGGTAGTCGGTAATCATAGCGTTATTTTTCGGGAATCAGATTTTCCAGCACATGATCGGCGCGTTCGCGGGAGTCCATCCCGGCGAGCAGGTCGGGAAAGAAGAAGAGGCGCAGCACGGCGAAGAGGATGAAGAGCTTCACGAGGATAATGGCCCAGAGCGTGCGCCCCAGGGTCATCGAGCGGAACCCGTCGATATAGAATCGGGCTATTTTGCGGAGCGTCTGCATCGTTTCCGGTCGTTTCGTCTCCAAAGATAGTGTTTTTTTCGTACTTTTGCACCTCCGGAGCGAAATCCGGCTGTTATTGAATCGGAAAATCCAATGAATGCGAAACGAACGGAAGAACGGCTGCCTTCGCCGTGGGTGTCGGCCGTCCCGCTGGCAGTGCTCACGGTGCTGCTGTACGTCGTGATCCGCTGCTTCGGCGGCGACGCCATCAACGGCGGCAGCCAGATCGCGCTGCTCTCGGCCGCATCGGTCTGCGTGATGCTCTCCATCGGAATCTACCGCTGCCGGTGGGCCGTTTTGGAGGAGGCCATCATCGACAACATCCGCGCCTCGGCCTCGGCCATCCTCATCCTGCTGCTCATCGGCGCCATCGCCGGGTCGTGGATGGTCAGCGGCGTCGTGCCGACGCTCATCTGCTACGGCCTGCACATCCTTCATCCTTCGTTCTTTCTGGTGGCCTCGTGCCTCATCTGCGCCGGCGTGTCGCTGATGACCGGCAGCTCGTGGACCACGATCGCCACCATCGGCGTGGCGCTCATGGGCATCGGGCAGGCGATGGGCTTTCCCGAGGGATGGGTCGCCGGAGCGATCATCTCGGGGGCCTATTTCGGCGACAAGATCTCGCTGCTCTCCGATACGACGGTGCTGGCCTCCTCGACGGTCGGCGTTCCGGTCTTCACGCACATCCGCTACATGCTCTACACCACCGTGCCGTCGATGCTCGTGGCGCTCGCGGTCTTCGCCGTGGCGGGACTGTGGCTCGACCACGGCACGGCGGAACAGACGGGGCTCTATGCCGATGCGCTCCGTGCGACGTTCCGCATCTCGCCGTGGCTGCTTCTCGTGCCGCTGGCCACGGGGCTGCTCATCGCGCGCAAGCTCCCGGCGATCGTGACGCTCTTCGCCGCGGCGGTCTTCGCCTGCGTAGCGATGCTCGCGGCGCAGCCGGGGCTGGTGGCGCAGGTGGCGGGCGTCGCGGAGACCGACTTCCTCTCCGGATTCAAGGGGGTGCTGATGACCCTCTTCGGCCCGACGTCGCTCGCTACGGGCTCGCCCGTGCTGGACGAGCTGGTTGCGACGCGCGGCATGGCCGGAATGCTCAACACCGTGTGGCTCATCATCTGCGCCATGTGCTTCGGCGGCGTGATGACCGGCAGCGGCATGCTGCGCTCGCTCACGGCGATCTTCCTGCGGTTCGTGCGCCGCACCTTCCCGGCCGTGGCCTCGACCGTCGGCGCGGGCATCTTCTTCAACCTCTGCACGGCCGACCAGTACATCTCGATCATCCTCTCGGGGCGTCTCTTCCGCGAACTCTACGCACGGCGCGGGCTGGAGGAACGGCTGCTGAGCCGTTCGGTGGAGGATTCGGCCACGGTGTGCTCGGTGCTCGTCCCGTGGAACTCGTGCGGCATGACGCAGGCGACGGTGCTCGGCGTCTCGACCTTCGTCTATATGCCCTACTGCGTCTTCAACCTCGTCAGCCCGCTCATGTCGCTGATAGTGGCCGCCGCAGGGTGGAAAATCCGGAAAAACAACAATCCCGTGCGATGAATACGAAACTGGTTATCTTCGATCTCGACGGCACGCTGCTCGATACGATCGGCGACCTGGCCGTCGCCTGCAACGCCGTGCTGGCCCTTCGCGGGCTGCCGCAGCACTCCTACGGGGAGTACTGCCGTTTCGTGGGAAACGGCATCATGCGGCTCGTCGAGCGGGCCCTGCCCGAAGAGCTGCGCACCCCCGAAAACGTGGCGCTCGTGCGGGCCGACTTCGTGCGTTACTATACGGAGCATATCGACCGCCATACGAAACCCTATGCCGGCATTCCGGAGCTCGTGGAGGAGCTTCGGCGGCGCGGGGTGCGGCTGGCCGTGGCCTCGAACAAATTCCAGGCCGGGACCGAAAAGCTCGTCGGGCTGTTCTTTCCTTCGGTGCCGTTCGCCGCGGTCCTCGGACAGCGCGCGGGAGTGCCGCTCAAGCCCTCGCCGGCGGTGGTGGAGGAGATTCTCGCCCGCACCGGTACGCCGCGCGGGGAGGTGCTCTACGTAGGCGATTCGGGCGTGGACATGGAGACCGCGGCGGCGGCCGGCGTGCGTTCGGTTGGCGTGACGTGGGGATTCCGGGCCCGGCAGGAACTCGTGGAGGCCGGGGCGCAGCATCTCGTGGACCGTCCGGAGGAGATTCTCGCGCTGTTGTAGCGGGGCGGTTCCGGCGGCGGATTTCCGGCGGCTTGCGGCGGTTTCCGGACGGATTATGCCTGTCCGGGAAAAATACCCCCGATCGTGTTCCCTATTGGCTGCATCGCGCGGCATGAAAGGGTGCGGACGGGATCGGGAGGCGACGGAACGGCGGCTGTTGGAGCGGTCGGGGAGCCGGTGCGCGAGGCGGGCCTCGAGCAGGCCGGAGTGAATGCCGTCGCGGCGCGGGCGCGGCTCCGGTCCGTCAGTTGCAGTAGGCCTTCACGTCGGCGGCGGTGATGCGCCCGTCGGAGAGGATGAGCAGCCGCTCGACGACGTTGCGAAGTTCGCGGACGTTGCCGCTCCACGGCATCGCCTGCAGGGCGGCGACCGCCTCGGGGTCGATGGGTTTGGGCGCCAGTCCGTATTCGGCCGATATGAGGCGGATGAAGTGGTCCGTGAGCAGCGGAATGTCCGCGGCGTGTTCGCGCAGCGCGGGGAC
Source organism: Alistipes dispar (assembly GCF_006542685.1). Lineage (NCBI taxonomy): Bacteria > Pseudomonadati > Bacteroidota > Bacteroidia > Bacteroidales > Rikenellaceae > Alistipes > Alistipes dispar. Next base: position 2,039,122 of record NZ_AP019736.1, read on the forward strand.
CCGTACGACGATGACGCCGATGCGGTGGTAGAGGTCCTCGCGGAAGTTGCCCCGGCGGATCTCCTCGCGGAGGTCCTTGTTCGTCGCGGCCACCACGCGCACGTCCACCTCGATGTCCTTGTCGCTGCCCACGCGGCTGATGCGCCGCTCCTGCAGGGCGCGCAGCACCTTGGCCTGCGCCGCAGGCGACATGTCGCCGATTTCGTCCATGAAGAGCGTGCCGCCGTCGGCCTGTTCGAATTTGCCCTTACGCTGTTTGATGGCCGATGTGAAGGCGCCGCGCTCGTGACCGAACAGCTCGCTTTCGATCAGTTCCGAAGGGATGGCCGCGCAGTTCACCTCGACGAACGGTCCCGCGGCGCGGGCGCTTCCGGCGTGGAGGCGGCGCGCCACCAGCTCCTTGCCCGTGCCGTTTTCGCCCGTGATCAGTACGCGCGCCTCCGACGGGGCGACGCGGTCGATCAGCCGGCGGACGCGGTCGATCTCGGGCGAGTCGCCGATGATCGGCTCGGCCTGCGCGGGACGTGCGCGGCGGCTGCGGCGCACGCCCGGCGCTGCCGTCGGGGCGGCGGGCGCCGCGACAGCGGGCGGGTTCTCGATCGTCCGCTGAATGGATTGCAGCAGGTGGTTCATGTCGATGGGCTTGGTGAGGAAATCCTGCGCTCCGTTGCGGACGGCCCGCACGGCCGAGTCGATCGACGTCTCGGTCGAAAGGGCGATGAAGGGTATGCCGGCATCCGGAACTTTGCATGCCGTGTCGGAGAGGATCACGTCGAAGGGGATCTTCGCGCACATGTCCGACGCCTCCTTTTCGTTTTCGGTGGCCTCGGTCGAGAAACCTTCGTATTCGAGCCGCTCGCGCAGAATGTTTCGCACGCTTTTTGATTGGTCCAGAATTAAAACTTTTGCCATAGCTTATATTTGAAAAAAATTATCTACTTTTGTCCCAAAGTTAAGGTTTTCCGCGCCGTTGGACGAATCCGGCAGGACCGGACGGCGCGGGCGGAAAACAGCTCGAAACGTCTTGATAAGGTCTATCGCGAAGGCCCGGCCGGAGGCTCCGGCGGACCGAACGGGACAGTGTGCGGGACCGAAACAGCAATATGAAGAAGAATTACAATTACACGCGACGCAAGTTGTACCTGCCCGAATACGGGCGCCATATCCAGGAGATGATCGACTCGCTGCTGGAGATAGAGGACCGGCGCGAACGCAACCGTCAGGCGCGGGCCGTCATCGCCGTCATGGGCAACCTGAACCCGTTGCTGCGCGACACGGCGGACTTCACCCACAAACTCTGGGACCATCTGTTCATCATGTCTGATTTCCAGTTGGATGTGGACAGTCCCTACCCGCGTCCCTCGCGGCAGGAACTGACCGTTTCGCCCCGTCCGATGGCCTATACGCAGGGGCGGATCGCCTACAAGCATTACGGCAAATACGTCGAGCGGATGATCCGGTCGCTGGCCGGGTGTCCCGACGGGCGGGCCGTGGCCGGAGCGGTGGACAATCTGGCCCGCTACATGCGTGCCAAGAGCTACGAATACAATCAGGAGCATCCCAACAACGAAGTGATCGTAAAGGACATCAAGCACATGTCCGGGGGAACCATCGAAATCGACGAAGCGGCCATAAACAACCTCCGAAGCGACTATAAACAGCACTTTTCGGCGCGTCCCCAGAAGGGCGCGCAGCAGGGCCGGCAGCCTTACCAGCAGCGGCGGCAGCAGCAGAACCGCCAGCAGCAGCACGGACGCAGTTTCCCCAAGAACGGCTCCGCGCACCGCAGTCCGTCGAAATGATCCGCCGCTCCCGCCGGGATGCGGGGAGGCGGAGCGGAGTTGCCGTCCGGGGCGCGATGCCCCGGGGCGGAACGGAGTTTGCGTCCGGCGTGAGCGGATCATTTGGTCCCTTTTGCGGGCGCGAATAAATTTTTGGCACTTCCCGCGCTTTGTATTATCTTTGTGTTCGTCAAATGCGAAAACGACCATTCATGAGCAGAGAAACGTTTGTCGTCCTGTGCGCTGCGGCTGCCGCCATGTGCGGTTGCCAGTCTTCGAAAGTGAAAATTTCGGGCCGCATCGTCGGCACGGAGCCCCGCAATATCTATCTGGAGGAGGTCACGCCGCTCCGGCAGACGATCGTCGATTCGACGGTGCTCGCCGCCGACGGCAGCTACCTGTTCCGGCTCCGCGACATCGCCGCATCGCCCTCCCTCTACAATGTGGTGTACGACAACGAGCGGATTCCGCTGCTCGTGGAGGGCGGCGACCGTGTGACGGTGAACTCCGCGGGAAGCGTCGTGCGCAACTATACGGTCGAGGGGTCGGCCGAGTCGGAGCTGCTGCGCGAGTTCTACCAGGCCTTCGTCGTCGGCGCGCAGCATCTGGACGAAATCGCCTCTCGCTTCGCCGAGCCGAACCTTTCGGAAGAACGGCACCGGGAGTTGATGAAGGAGTACACGAACGAGTATTTCCGTATCCGCCGCGAGCAGTTGCGCTTCATCGTCGAGAACAAGTCTTCGCTGGCGGCGGTCTATGCGCTCTATCAGCGTCTGCCGGGCGACAGCTACCTGTTCAACGGCGACGGGGACGTGGTTTACTACCGTACGGTGGCCGAAGCCGTGGCCGAACGCTATCCCGGCTCGCCCTACGTCGGGGCGTTGCAGGCCGAGGTGGCGCGTATGGACGCGCAGGCCGGGCTGGCCTCGAAGGTGAGCGAGCTGAACTACCCCGATCTGGAACTGACCGACATGTACGGAGAGAAGGTCCGCCTCTCGAAGGTGGCCGAGGGAAAGGTCGTGCTGCTGGACTTCTGGTCGGCCGAGCTGGGCACGAGCAATGCGCTCAACGCCGACCTGAAGGAGCTGTACGCGAAATACGCCGGCCGCGGGTTCGAGGTCTATCAGGTGGGTATCGACACGTCGAAACCGCTGTGGATCACGGCTGTTCAGGAACAACAACTGCCGTGGAAGTCGGTCACCGACCTGCGCGGGCGCGCCTCGTCGGCCCTGGTGGTCTATAACGTGCAGCGCATTCCGGCCAATTTCCTCATCGACCGCGAGGGAACGATCGTCGGAAAGAACCTCTACGGCCGGAGCCTCGAGGAGAAACTCGAACAGTTGCTTCCGTAGCCGAATGTACTACTTCGCCTCGGACATACACCTCGGCGCCGGCGATCCGGAGACGGCGCGGCGCACGGAACGGCGTTTCGTCGCATGGCTCGACGCCGCGGGGCGCGATGCGGAGGCGATCTTTCTTCTGGGCGACATCTTCGACTTCTGGTTCGAATACCGCCGCGTGGTTCCCAAAGGCTTCGTGCGGACGCTCGGCAAGCTGGCCGAACTCACAGACCGGGGCGTGCGCGTGGTCTTCTTCACGGGCAACCACGATATGTGGGTGGGCGACTACCTCGCGCGTGAATGCGGCGTGGAAATCCACACCGCGCCGCAGGAGGTGACGCTCGCCGGACAGCGGCTCTTCCTGGCCCACGGCGACAACATGCGCATCGAGGGGCAGCCGGCGCTGCGCCTGCTCAACACGGTGTTCCGGTCGCGGACGCTGCGGCGGCTCTTCGCCTGGGGCGTGCATCCCGATCTGGCGATGAAGTTCGGCCGCTGGTGGAGCGGCAAGTCGCGCAAGCGGCACAACGACGCCGACCGCCGGGCCGCCGAGACGGGTTGCGGAGGCGGTTTCGACGCCTCGCTCACCGAACCGCTCATCGACTATGCCCGCGACTATGCCCGCACGCACGCCGTGGATCATTTCCTCTTCGGACACATGCACTTCGCCCGCGATTACCGCGAGGGGGCGCTGCACACGGTGCATCTGGGCTGCTGGGAGAAGAACCCCTCCTACGCCGTGCTGGACGACGGAGGACGTCTGACGCTCAAAACGCTCGAATCATGAAACAATACCTCGACCTGCTGCGCCGCATCCGGACGGAGGGCGTCGTGCGCGGCGACCGCACGGGAACCGGCACGATGGGGGTCTTCGGACACCAGATGCGCTTCGATCTGGAGGAGGGCTTTCCGCTGCTGACCACCAAGCGGGTCTTCCTCAAGGGGGTGATCCACGAGTTGCTGTGGTTCCTCGCCGGAGACACCAATATAAAATACCTCGTCGAAAACGGCGTCCACATCTGGGACAACGACGCCTACCGCTACTATAACGAACTTTGCGCCCGTTGCGGCGTGCGCCCCGTGCCGCGCGAGGAGTTCCTCGCCTCGGCGGGCGGCCCGTCGCCGATCGAAGGCTATCGTTACGGCGATCTGAACCATGTCTATGGCTACCAGTGGCGGTCGTGGCCCCGGCCCGGCGGGGGCGCGGTGGACCAGATCGAGCAGGTGGTGGAGACGATCCGCCGCAACCCCGAGTCGCGGCGGCTGCTGGTCTCGGCGTGGAACGTCGCGGAGATCGGCGAGATGGCCCTGCCGCCGTGCCACGTGCTGTTCCAGTTCTATGTGGCCGGGGGGCGGCTGTCGTGCCAGTTGTACCAGCGCAGCGCCGACACGTTTCTCGGAGTGCCTTTCAATATCGCCTCCTATGCCCTGCTGACGATGATGACGGCGCAGGTCTGCGGCCTCCGGCCCGGAGAGTTCGTCCATACGCTCGGCGACGCGCACCTCTACCTGAACCATCTGGAGCAGGCCGACGAGCAGCTCGCGCGCACGCCGCGCCCGCTGCCCGCGATGCGGCTCAACCCCGCGGTGCGCTCCCTCGGGGCGTTCCGTTACGGAGATTTCACGCTCGAAGGCTACGATCCCTGGCCGGCGATCAAGGCCCCCATGTCGTTCTGACCAAAAAAACGATTCCCATGCTTTCCCTTATCGCTGCCGTCGCCGAGAACGGTGTGATCGGCGACAAAAACGCCCTGCTGTGGCATATTTCCGAGGACCTGAAACATTTCAGGGCCGTGACGACGGGCCATCCCGTCGTGATGGGCCGCAAGACCTTCCTTTCGCTCGGGCGTCCGCTGCCCGGGCGCACGAACGTCGTCCTCACGCGGCAGGCGCTCGACATTCCGGGCTGTACGGTGGTCCACTCGCTGGAGGAGGCCGTCGCGCTCTTTCCGAACGACGAGGAGGTGTTCGTCATCGGCGGGGCGCAGGTCTATGCCGAGGCGCTGCCGCTGGCCGGCCGCTTCTATCTCACGCGCGTGCGGCATCCCTACGAGGGCGACACGCGCTTCCCGGCATGGGACGAGAGCGAATGGCGCCTCGCGGCCTCGGAGGCGTTCCCGTGCGGAGCGTCCTATCCCTGGCCCTTTGTCTTCGAAACCTGGGAGCGGCGCTGAATTTACGCATTTATACCACCCCGCGACCCGGCGGGATTCCCTACCTTTGCGCTTGCAAAGGTTTTTTTGCGTCTATGGGAAAGTATTTCGATCTGTTGATGGAGGACGTGCGGATGCGCGAGGGGCTGCATTCGTGCATGAACTGCGGCGTCTGCACGGGCGTCTGCCCCGCGGCGGAGTTCTACAACTACGACCCGCGGCAGATCGTCAATATCGTGCAGACACGCGACGACGAAGCCATCGAGGAGCTGCTTCGCAGCGACACGATCTGGTATTGCGGCGAGTGCATGTCGTGCCGTCCGCGCTGCCCGCGGGGCAATACGCCGGGGTATGTGATCCAGGCACTCCGGCGGCTGTCGCAGAAGCTCGGCCTGTTCGTCGAGAGCGAGAAGGGCCGCCAGCAGCTGGCCCTCAAGCGCATCATCGGCGACAACATCCTGCGCACGGGCTATTGCCTCGTGCCGCGGCTCGTGAAGCCCGAGCTGCATCCCGAGCAGGGGACCGTCTGGCAGTGGATCTACGACAACGACAAGGAGGTTTACGGCCGTTTCACGCCCGTTTACATGAAACAGGGGGCCGGGGCGCTGCGGCGCATCGACGACGAGTCGCTCGACGAGATCCGCCGCATTTTCGACGTGAGCGGCGGACGCGAGATGTTCGACGACATCGAGCGCCACTCGGACCGCAAGGCCCGCGAGATGGGTTACTCCGAGGGGGCCGGCGAACGCTACCTCATGGACGTTTTCACGACAAACAGCAACGAACACGATTAGCCATGATGAAACGGGCAAGCTGGACGGATTACCAGAAACAGATCGCCGACGACCGCTACTACTACGGCCGCAGTTGCATCCGGCAGAATTTTTTCCCGGGCAGCGAAAAGGCGTTCATCGACATACTGCGGCACGACCTGGGGCGCGACCTGCTGGACGACCCCAGGCACTCCTCGTGCACGGGCATCGGCTACCATTCGGACATCGTGCCGCTGGAGACGATCATGACGGTCGTGGCGCGGCAGTTCTCGCTGATGAACGAGGCGGGGTACGAGAATTTCGTCACCTCGTGCATCACCTCCTTCGGCGTCTATACCGAGGTGCTGGCCACCTGGGCCGAGTTCCCCGAGACGGAGGAGCGCACGCGCGAGAACCTGCTGAAGGCCACCGGACGCGAATTCCGCAAGCCGGCCAGCCTGGCCCACACGTCGGACGTCATGTTCCATTTCCGCGACCGGATCGCCGCACAGGCCCGGCGGCGGCTGGTGAACGTGGCGACGGGCGAACCGCTGCGCGTGGTCGAGCACATCGGCTGCCACTACGCCAAGATCTTCCCGAAGTCCGGGATCGGCGGTTCGGAGTTCCCCTACGTGCTGGCCGGCATGGTCGAGGCGTGGGGCGGCGAGTGCGTCGATTACCCCGAACGGCGGCACTGCTGCGGATTCGGGTTCCGCAACTACCTCGTGCAGGCCAACCGCGGCTATTCGATCGCCAACTCGCACAAGAAGCTGGAGAGCATGGCCCCCTACAAGCCCGACTTCATCGTGGCCAACTGTCCGGGTTGCGCCATGTTCCTCGACAAGTGGCAGTACGCCATCGCCGAGATGGAGGGCACGACCTACGGGGAGAACGGCCACGGCATCCCGGTCCTCACCTACGAGGAGATGGCCGGGTTGGTGCTGGGCTACGACCCCTGGGCGCTGGGAATGCAGATGCACCAGGTCGATGTCGAGCCGCTGCTCGACAAGATGGGGGTCGAATACGATCCCGCGGCCAAATACCTTGGCCGCAACGGGAAATATATCGGCAAGCCCGCCTCGGCGGTGGTGAACTGCGGCACGACCGACACGGTGTACGACATAAGGGAGTAGATGCCGCGTCCGGCCGCGGTCCCGAAGACTGCGGGAAAGTCCCCTCCGGGAGTGCGGGGCGACGTTGAATGGTAGCAAAAATTCGGATATGAAAAAACGGATCATCGTCATAGGCGGCGGCGCGGCGGGTATGCAGACCGCGCTGCGGCTCGCCGAACAGGGCGCCGAGGCGGTCCTCCTGGAGAAGGAGGCCGAGCTGGGCGGCAAGCTCCGGGGCTGGCATGTGCTCTTCCCGTCGTTCACTCCGGCCGGGGAGGTGCTCTCCGAGTTGCGGCGGCGGGTGGCGGCGAGCGGCGTGCGGGTGGAGACGGGCGCCGAAGTGGTGGGCCTTTCGCCCCGGGAGGTGCGGCTGGCCGACGGACGGACCCTTGCGTGCGACGCGGCGGTTCTCTGCACGGGTTTTACGCTCTTCGACGCCTCGGTCAAGGAGGAGTACGGCTACGGCATCTACGACAACGTGCTGACGTCGGTCGATGTCGAACGGATGCTCCGCGAGGGGCGTGTGGCCAAGGCCGACGGCTCGCAGCCGCGGCGGATCGCCTTCCTCCACTGCGTCGGATCGCGCGACGAGAAGGTGTGCCAGCAGCACTGTTCGAAGGTGTGCTGCATCACGGGTGTCAAGCAGGCGATGGAGATGAAGCGGCTCTTTCCCGACGCCGACGTTTTCAATTTCTACATGGACATACGCATGTTCGGTCCGGGATACGAGGAGATGTACCGCGAGGCGCAGCAGCGCTATAACATCCATTTCGTCCGCGGCCGCATCTCGGAGGCCGGGCCCACGCTCGACGGACGGGTGCAGATCAAGGCCGAGGATACGCTGACGGGCCGTCCGCTGCGCATGAGCGTCGATCTGCTGGTGCTGCTGGTGGGCATGCGCGCCAACGACGACAACGCCGCGCTGGCCGCCGAGGCCGGGCTGCGGCTCGCTCCGAGCGGGTTCCTGCAGCCGCGCGACCTGTTCCTGGACAACGTCCGCAGTTCGGCGGACGGGATCTTCTGCGCCGGGGCGGTCTCCGCGCCCAAAAGCCTCGGCGAGACGTTGAACGAAGGGACCGCTGCGGCCGACGCCGCGGTCCGCTACGCGGGGGTGTAGGCCATGGCGATCCGTTTCGGCTATACCATTTCGAAACCCCGGGCGATCGACCTCGACCGCAACAACCTGCGCAAGAGCGACGAAATCCTGCGCGAGATGCCCGAGTTGCAGACCTGCATCGGCTGCGGGGGCTGCACGGCGGTCTGCACGGCCGGAAATCTCACGGAGTTCAACTTCCGGCGGGTCCACACGCTCGTCCGCCGCGGTGAGTATCAGGGAGCCTACGAGGAGATGAACAAGTGCATGCTGTGCGGCAAGTGCCGGCTGGTGTGCCCGCGCGGCATCAATACGCGGGGCGTGGTGCTGTTGATAAAACGTAAACTGGGGGACTTCTGACGATGACCTTTTTCGCGCCTTTCTGCATTCCGTTCATGGTCGGTGCGGCCGTGATGTTCCTTACCCTCGCGTGGAAGTGGGGCGTGTGGCTCTGGCGTCTGCCCCGGGCAGACAAGATGCGCATCGTGCGCGGCCTGCCCACGCGCCGCACGGCGGAGGCCGTGTGGGAGGTGGTGAGCGAGTCGCTGCTGCACCGCCGGATCTTCCGCGTCAATCCGTTGCTGGGCTACATGCACATGTCGCTGGCCTTCGGGTGGTTCCTGCTGATCGCCGTGGGGTGGATCGAGACGGTCGCCTACCTCGGCTTCCGCTACGTGCCGTTGCAGGGGCATGTCTTTTTCAAATACTTCGCCACGGGACTGGAGCACAAGCCGGTATTCGACTTTGCGATGGACCTGCTGTTGCTGTTCGTCCTCTCGGGCGTGGCGCTGGCATGGGCCAAACGCTTCCGTTCGCGGGCGATGGGCCTGCGCCGCACGACGAAACACGTGCCGGGCGACCGTGTGGCGCTGTCGGCTCTCTGGTTCGTCTTCCCGGCCCGTCTGGCGGCCGAAAGCGCGACCTGCGCCCTTTACGGCGGCGGGGGATTCCTCACCGGATCGCTCGGCGCCTGGCTGGCCGGTCATGTCGGGGTGCTGCCGCTCATGAACTTCGAGTCGGCGGCATGGTGGTTCTATTCGTCGTGCCTCGGAGTTTTCTTCGTGGCGCTGCCCTTTTCGCGCTACATGCACATTTTCACCGAGATTCCGCTCATCTTCCTGCGCCGCTACGGCCTGCGGTCGGGCGAGAAGGAGACCTCCTACGACCGCTTCCAGACCGATGCCTGCTCGCGTTGCGGCATCTGCATCGACCCCTGCCAGTTGCAGAGCGTGCTGGGAAAGGATACGGTGCAGTCGGTCTATTTCCTGCGCGACCGCCGCTACGGCATGCTGCGGCGCGAGACGGCCGACGACTGCCTGATGTGCGGCCGCTGCGCCGTGAAGTGTCCCGTGGGCATCGACCTCAATACGCTGCGGCTCAATTCGCGCGATACGATGCGCAACGTGCCCGACGAACGGCGTTACGGCTATTTCGCCGGGCTGGACCGCTCCTCCGGGACGGGCAAGGTGGGTTATTTCGCCGGGTGCATGACCCTGCTGACGCCCCGCACCCTGTCGGCGATGGAGCGCGTGTTCGGCGCCGCCGGCGAGGAGGTGTGGTGGGCCGACCGCGAAGGGGGCGTCTGCTGCGGGCGGCCGCTCAAACTGGCGGGCGAGACCGATTCGGCCCGCCGGATGATGCGCTACAATACGGAGCTGTTCCGCAAACACGGCATCACGACGCTGGTGACCTCCTGTCCGATCTGTCTCAAGGTCTTCCGCGAGGATTACGACCTGCCGGGGATCGAGGTGCTGCACCATTCGGAATATATCCATCGGCTGCTCCGCACGGGGCGGCTGGCGGTGGCGCACGGCGCGACGCGCTTCACATACCACGATCCCTGCGAACTGGGCCGCGGCAGCGGCATCTACGACGAGCCGCGTGCGGTGATCGGTGCGGTCGGGGAGCTGCTCGAACCCGCCTCGACGCGGGAGAACGCCCTCTGCTGCGGGTCGTCGGTGGCCAACACGGCGATTTCCGACGAGGGGCAGCTCCGCATCGCCCGCGCGGTGGGCGCCGAACTCGAGGCGACGGGCGCCGAGGTCGTAGTCACGGCCTGCCCGCTCTGCAAGAAAGCGCTCGGACGCGGCGTGAAAGCTCCGGTGCGCGATCTGGCGGAGGTGGTGGCGGACAGTCTGGTACATAATTAAACGAAGAAAACGAAATGGATGTGAAGCAGAATATTCTGGGAGCGATCGGGCGGACGCCGATGGTGCGGATCAATTCGCTTTGGTCGAGTCCCTGCGTGAATATCTTCGCCAAGCTCGAAGGGTTCAATCCCACGGGCAGCATCAAGGACCGGATCGCCGTCAAGATGATCGAGGCGGCCGAACGCGAGGGACGGCTCATGCCCGGGAAGACGATCATCGAACCGACGTCGGGCAATACCGGGATCGGGCTGGCGATCGTGGGCATCGTCAAGGGCTATCCCGTGGAGATCGTGATGAGCGAAGCGGTGTCGGTCGAACGGCGCAAGATCATCCGCGCCTACGGCGGCAAGGTCCGTCTGACGCCCGCGGCGGAGGGGACCGACGGGGCGATCCGGCTGGCCCGCAGACTGGTGGCCGAGAACCCCGACAAGTATTTCATGCCCGATCAGTTCGCCAATGCCTGCAACTACCTGGCGCACTACGAGAATACGGCGCTGGAAATCTGGCAGCAGACCGGCGGCGAGATCGACTACCTGGTCTGTGCGCTCGGGACCTCCGGGACGCTGATGGGCCTGTCGCGGTTCCTGAAGACGATGAAGCCGTCGATCCGGGTCGTCTGCGCGCAGCCTACGCAGGGGCACTACATCCAGGGGTTGAAGAACATGGAGGAGGCGATCGTGCCGGCGATCTACGATGCTTCGAAAATCGACGTGCAGGAGCTCGTCGAGAGCGAGGAGGCGATCGAGATGGCCCGGCAGATCATCGCCCGCGAAGGGATCTTCGCCGGGATGAGCAGCGGTGCGGCGATGCTCGCGGCCCTGCGCACGGCCGAGCGGATCGAACGGGGAAATATCGTCGTCGTATTCCCCGACCGGGCCGAGAAGTACCTTTCGACGCAGATGTTCGCCCGCTTCGACGACTGACGCGCTGCGGCTGCGGGACGCCCTGTCCGGGATCTTTCGCCGGAAGCCTCTGCGGTCCCGGGACCGTTATCCGGCCGGTCCGGTTGCCGGGCGGCGGATCGGAGGCGGCTGCCCGTTGCGAATGAAAAAATATTTTCGGATTAAACGATTAACAGTCAGTCGGTTTTCGGCGGACGGGCTGCGTGGGGCGAAATTTTATTTGCCGAAACCGGATTTTTGTATTATCTTTGCACATGCAAAAGCGATAGATCGCACAAGCTAACGATATATCGCGGGATGGAGCAGTTGGCAGCTCGTCGGGCTCATAACCCGAAGGTCGGAGGTTCGAGTCCTCCTCCCGCTACCAAGGCGGACAATTCGGCGGAATTGTCCGTTTTTTTGTGCAAAGAAAGAACGGGAGGGGCGTGCCGTGCGGTTTTCGGAGGAGGTTCGTGCGGTTCGATGCCTGCTTTTGCGGGTTCGGCGTGCATTTTGCAGCGACAGGGATGTAACCATAAATTCGGAAGCCATGAAAGAAAAAGAGAACACGACCTGCGATCCCTGCGAGCGGAATTTCGAACGCAATATCGACCGGATGGTGAAGGCGGGCGAAGCCCCCGCGGAGAAGACACGCCGGGAGAAGGAGGCCGAGGTGAAATCGGCCTTCGCCGAAGAACATCCGGCCGCGAAGTGATTCGGGGCGTATGAAAGGCCGAGGGGCGGAACGCATTGCGTTCCGCCCCTCGGCATGCCGGCAGACCGGAAGCGGCGACGGGGAAAAATCCCGCCGTTTCGGCCGGAGCGGCGGTTCCCGCGTTTCGCAACGGAGCCGCTCCTCCTCTCCGGCCCGCGCTACCGTTCCGCCCGGTATGCTTCGAGTCCGCTTCGGAGGAATGCGACGAATCCGGGTACGCTGAGGTCGTATCCGCGGGGCGGTACGAGCATCTTGCCGCCTCGTCCCTGCAGGACGTAGTAGGGCTGTGCGTTCACGCCGTATGTCGTGAGCGCGTAGCGGGAGTTGATCTTGCCGAGGCTTTTCAGCACTTTTCCCGACTCGGTCGTGACCCATTCGTTCTCGGGGAGCACTTTCTTGTCGTCGGAGTAGAGCGCGACGATCACGTAGTCGTTGCGTAGCATGGCGAGCACCTCGGGATCGGACCATACGCGGGCCTCCATTTCGCGGCAATTGACGCAACCGTGTCCCGTGAAGTCGATGAAGAGCGGCTTTCCGACCTTTTCGGCATAGGCTTCGGCCTCCCGGAGATCGAAGAACCCTTCGAGCCCGTGCGGCAGGTGGAGGAAGTCGCTGTATTTGGGTTTGAGCCCTTCGACGGTCCGCAGCCCCTCTCCGGAGGCCGTACTTCCCGCGGCCGCGCCGCCCTGTCCTGCGACGAAGTCCTGTGTCGCAAGGGGCGGAAGATAACCCGAAAGTCCTTTGAGCGGGGCGCCCCACATGCCGGGAAGGAGGTAGATGACGAACGAGAAGGTGACGATGGCCAGTGCGAGGCGTCCCACACCCAGGTAGGGCATGTCGCTGTCGTGGGCGAATTTGATTTTCCCCAGCAGGTAGAATCCCAGCAGGGAGAAGGTGACGATCCACACGGCGAGGTAAATCTCGCGGTCGAGCAGTCCCCAGTGGTAGGTCTGGTCGGCCACGGAGAGGAATTTCAGACCCAGCGCGACTTCGATGAATCCCAGTACGACCTTCACCGAATTGAGCCATCCGCCGCTTTTGGGCAGCTTCTTGAGCATCGCGGGAAAGAATGCGAAGAGGGTGAAGGGCAGGGCGAAGGCCACGGAGAATGCGAGCATGGTGACGATCGGACTCCAGAACTCGCCTGCGGTGGACTTGATGAGCACCGATCCGACGATGGGACCCGTGCAGGAGAACGACACCAGCACGAGCGTCAGGGCCATGAAGAAGATGCCGGCCAGCCCCTTCGAATCGGCCTTCGCATCGGTCTTATTGACCATCCACGAGGGCATGGTGATCTCGAACGCACCGAAGAACGAGGCGGCGAAGACCATGAATACGAGGAAGAAGAGGATGTTCGGCAGCCAGTGCGTGGCCAGCCAGTTGAATATGTCGGCCGTCACGGCGTCGCCGCCGAGGATGCGCGTGACGAGAATGATCGCCGCGATGGGGAGCGTGTAGAGGGCCACGATGAAGAAACCGTACATGGCGGCGCGGAAACGGCCCAGCGCCGGGCTTCCGGAACCTTTCATGAAGAACGAGACGGTCATCGGGACCATCGGGAAGACGCAGGGGGTCAGCAGCGCGGCGAATCCCCAGAGGATCGCCTCGATGATGAGCGACCAGAGCGTACCTCCGCCCGCGGCATCGGGCGCCGTTGCCGGAGTCGTCGCGGCGAGCGCGGCGGAGGGACCGTTCCCCGTCGCGCCGGCCTCCGTGTCCGACGGCCGCGACGCGGGAACCGCGCCTTCTCCGTTCGCCGAACCCTCTGGAACCGCGATCGTCAGTTCCGTATCGTCGGGCGGCATGCAGCTCGTATCGTCGCAGATCATCCATTCGATCTGCGCCTTGAGCGCGGCCTGCGGAGCCGCGAGTTTCACCCGCTGGGCGAAACGGGCCTTTCCGGAGAAAGTTCCGATCTCCATGCCGAACAGTTCGTCGAAATAGCGGTGCGGCGTGTCGAGCTGTTCGACGCCGCCTTCGAGCGTGACGTCCTCGTTCGGCGTGAAGGTGATCGTCGTGGCGTTGGGACCTCCGTCGTAGGGGCCCATGTCGTACATGTGGTAGCCTGCGGGAATCGCGGCTTCGAGCACGATGCGGTAGGCGTTGTCGTCGAGACGTTCCGCCGTGCCCGTCCACGTGACGTTTTGGCCCGCGGCCGATGCGGCGGCGAACAGTGCCGCGAAGAGCGGCAAAAGTATGCGCATTGGTCTCTGCATGGTCGTATTCGTTTTATAATCCGGACAAATATAGCGGTTTTTTGCGGATTAATCGCTACATTCGCGGGATGATTCGTCTGTCGCTCGTAATCCCTACCTACAACCGTGCCGCGCCGCTGCTGGCGGCGCTCGAATCCGTCGTGCGGCAGGATCTCCCGCCGCAGGAATGGGAATGCGTCGTGGTGAACAACAATTCGCCGGACGATACCGAGGCGCGTTTCGGGGCTTTCGCCGCGGCGCATCCCGGAGTGACGCTCCGCATGGTCCGCGAGGAGAGTCCGGGGGTGTCGTACGCCCGCAACCGGGGGCTTGCGGAGGCGCGCGGGGGGATCGTGGTCTTCATCGATGACGACGAGCGGGTGAACGAAGGCTTCCTGAGGGCCTATGCCGACTTTTTCGACTCGCATCCCGAGGCCGTCGTGGCCGGGGGGCGCATTGTCGCCGAGTATCCCGGGGGACGTCCGGCGTGGATGTCGAAGTGGGTCGAGATGCCGATCGCCAATCCGATGGATTTCGGCGACGCGGTGCGTCCCTTTCCCGCGGGACGGGTCCCGGGCGGCGGCAACATGGCGTTCCGGCGGGCGGGGCTGGAGGGATTCGGCGGTTTCGATCCCTCGCTCGGCCGGGCGAACGGCGAGCTGATCGGCGGCGAGGAGAACGACTTCTTCGAACGGCTGCGGCGCGGCGGCGAGACGATCTGGTACGTTCCCGGTGCGGTGATGTGGCATATCATCCCCCCGTCGAAGCTCACGGAGGAGTACTTCCGGCGGCTGAGCCGCAACGTGGGCGTGAGCCAGCGGCTCCGGGCGCGGATTCACGGCCGCATGGCGAAGACCTGCGCGCTCGAGATCGCGAAGTGGGGAGCGACGCTGCTGCTGGCGCTGACCATGCCGCCCCGCAAGTCCCGCTGGCTCCTGCGCCTGCGCTGGGGGATCGCGCGGGGAATCTTCTGCGGTCCCGGGCGGTAGGCGGCGCGCCCGAGACTGTCCGGACCGGTATGATCGTGGAATCGGCGAAAAAAGGACGTCTCCGGAGGAGGCGTCCTTCGTGTTTTGGTCCGGAGTTTCGTGCGTTCGTCCGGTATCTGAATCTAAAAGAGGTATTTCTCGTGCTTGACCTTGCTGACCAGCCGGTAGATGTCTTTCCAGGCGTCTTCGCCGAAGGTCGTGCCCACGACTTCGATCACCTTGCCTGCGGTGATGGCGCCGATCGTGCCGCACTGGCGCAGCGAAAGCCCTTCGCACAGCCCGGCGAGGAATCCCGCCGCATAGAAGTCCCCTGCGCCCGTGGTGTCCACGCGTCTGGCGGCGGCCATGATGCCCACATGCACCACCTCGTCGCCCCGTTTGATGAGCGCGCCCTTCGTGCCGATCTTCACCACGGCCAGTTCGGCCAGCTCCGAAATCGCCTGCAGGGCGTTCAGCGGCTCGGCTTCGCAGGCGAAGGTCTTGGCCTCGTCCTCGTTGGCGAAGACGATATCGACGTATTCGCGCACCAGGTCGCGCAGGAACGTGAGGTTCTCGGCGACGATGTTGAAGCTCGCCAGGTCGATGGCCACCTTCAGCCCGCACTCCTTGGCCGTGCGGGCGGCCTGCAGGATGAGGTCGTGGCTCTGCACCAGATACCCTTCGACGTAGAGACAGTCGTAGCCGTCGAAGATCGAGGGCTCGATCTCCGCGGCCGACAGCTCCAGCGCTGCGCCGAGGTGGGTCACCATCGTCCGCTCCCCGTCGGGAGAGATGAGCGAAACGCATTTGCCCGAACGCTCCTTTCCGCGGAAGATGAGCGGCTCGATGCCGAGGTTCTCGAGGGCCTGGATGAAGAAATCGCCCGTGGTGTCGGGGCCCACCTTGCCGATGAAGCCCACCTTGCAGCCCAGCTGCGCCATGGCGCGGATCGTGTTGCCTGCCGAGCCGCCGAGCGAGAGCGAGTAGGGGAGTCCGGCCACCGATTTCGAGATTTCGGTCTGGAGCACGGTGTCCACCAGACTCATCGAGCCTTTGGCTAATTTGAACCGTCCCAGCACGGAGTCGGTTTTCAGATTGACCAGCATGTCCGTAAGGGCGTTGCCGATGCCGATTACGCGTTTCATTGGTTTGTGTTCGGGTTTTTGAGGGTTTGCCGCGGTTCCCTTTCCGTCCGTTCGCCCGGGATGTCTTCCGCAGGGACGCACGCATCTCCCTGCGGCCGCTTCCGACGGGCGGAGCGCCGGTGGAGGAGACGGGAACCGTATCCGGGTCTTCCCGGTATTATATGGATAGTATCTTCACCAGATCCAGCGCACCGCGGTCGATGCCCTTGTTGTGCTTGACCGCCTTGGCGAAGGGCACATAGACGATCTGCCCGTTGCGGATGCCGATCATCACGTTGCGCTGTCCGTCGAGAATCGCCTCGATGGCCGCTTCGCCCATGCGCGAGGCCAGAATGCGGTCCACGGCCGTGGGCGAACCGCCGCGCTGAATGTGGCCCAGAATCGTCACACGGGCGTCGTACTGCGGGAACTCCTTCTTGACACGTTGGGCCAGCGCCGTGGCGCCGCCCGTCTTGGGGTTCTCCGCTACGATCACGATCGCCGAATTCTTGCTCTTGCGGAAACCGTGGTTTATCAGTTCGGCCAACTGGTCCACTTCGGTCTCCATCTCCGGGATGATAGCGGCCTCGGAGCCCGTGGCGATGGCGCTGTTGAGCGCCAGATAGCCGGCCGTGTGGCCCATCACTTCGACGAAGAAGAGCCGCTCGTGGCTCGACGCCGTGTCGCGCAGCTTATCGACGGCCTCCATGATCGTATTGAGCGCCGTGTCGTAGCCGATCGTCGAGTCCGTGCCGCCCAGGTCGTTGTCGATCGTTCCGGGAAGCCCGACGATCGGAACGTTGTACTCCTGGGCGAAGATTTCGGCGCCTGTCAGCGAACCGTCGCCGCCGATCACCACCAGCGCGTCGATACCGGCCTCCGCCATATTGTCGTGGGCGGCCTTGCGTCCTTCGGGCGTGGTGAACTCCTGACAGCGCGCTGTCTTGAGGATCGTGCCGCCCAGTTGGATGATATTGCTCACGCTCTGCGACTTGAATTCTACGATCTCGTTGAACACCAGTCCCTTGTATCCGCGCATGATACCCTTTACGGCGAAGCCGTTGTAGATCGCGCTGCGCGTCACCGCGCGAATCGCCGCATTCATGCCCGGGGCGTCGCCGCCCGAAGTCAGAACGCCTATGCATTTGATTCCGGCCATACTCTCATTCGTTAAAAACAAAACCGCCCAAAGATAGTGATTTTTCGGGTTTCCGCAAAAAAGAGGGGCGGCATTCGCGGCCGCCCCTCCGATCGGTGGATCGTCTCTATTCCGTTGCGGCCGAATCGGCCTGTCCGCCGGTGTTTTCCGCACCGGCCGAAGCTTCGAGCGTGACGGTCGTCTTCCCGTCCTTCTCTCCGGTCTGCGCCTTGAGCGCCACGACCTCCCGTCCGTCGGAGTTCACCTTCAGTTCGCCCTGCTGCTTGTCTAACGTGATGTCGAGCGACTTCGACGGTACGGAGATATGGAGGGCCTTGCGGCCTTCGCGGACCACGCTCTCCTCGTCGTAGTTCTCCAGCAGCTCTTCGAGCGTCGTGATGCTGTCGTCGATGACGATCTCCTGCCGCAGCGCCTCGCGGAATGCGGCGCGCTTGTGGCGGATACGCTCCCCGACGTTCTCGTGGATGGCGATCGTCGAGCAGGCGATGATCGAAGCCAGCCACAGAAGGAAGATCGCCAGCACGGTCTTGCCGCCGGGCTTGCGCGAGGCGATCAGGCACATCAGTACGTAGATCAGCAGGATGACCGGGATGAGGACCGCGAAGATGCCCAGCACGGGAACCCAGAGCGTCATCTCCTGAAGGAATGCCGGCGAGAGCAGTTCCGATCCGCCGACGATCACGGCGAACAGCCCGATGATGAGGGCGCAGGCGGCCATGATAAGCCCGAAGACCAGCACCCCGGCGATGATTTTCAGCAGGATCAGCACCACCTGGCCGAAGAGCGACACGGCCTCCGCCACGATCGGTTTGGCCCGGGCGTCGGGGTCGTTGCTTGCGGCGGCCGCGGTGGTCTCCCCGATGGTCTGCGCCGTGATCTTCTCGCCGTTCATCTCCAGCTTCTGCCGGGCCGTGCGGGCCGCCGGGACGGCGAACCACATGATGAAGTAGCAGATCAGGAAGATGCCGAACAGGTTGCCGAACATCGGGCTGAACCAGTGCAGGAAGGGAATCCACCCGAAGCAACTGAACAGCAGCGGGAGGAAAAGTCCCAGCCGCACCCACACGGGGTCTATGTCGAAGTACCGGCCGATGCCGGCGCAGACGCCTCCCAGCTTGGCGTTCTCCGTGTCGCGGTAGAGACGGCGCGGGATGCGCGGGGTGTCGCTGTGCAGGTCGGCGTCCGCCGTCTCGGAGATGTCCTCGGCGGAGCCCATCTGGCGGATGATATTCTCGATGAGCGGCTTCTCGACGATGCGGGCGTTGTCCTGCGCCGAGAGGATCAGTTCGGCGATGCGCGCCTCGATGTCGGCGACGATCTCCGCCCCGTCGGCCGAATCCTTGTAGGAGCGTTTCAGGCTCTCGAGATAGGCGGCCAGCTCTTCGTAGGCGTCGGCGTCCAGCGTGAACGCCACGCCCGAAATACTGCATTTCTTGACCTCTTTCATGGTTTTGCGTGCTTGGGGAATGGATTTAGTTGCGGATGCTGCCGCCGCTCGATTTGCTCAGGTGGGTCGAGCAGTCGCCCGAGTAACGGATCGACGAACCGCTCGAGGCGTTGGCGCGGAGCGTTCCGGAGCAGTGCACCGAGGCTTTGGAGCCGCTCGAGGTGTCGATCGAGCACGTCGCGGCGTCGAGTTCGTCGGCCGAAAGCTTGGCGGCCGAGCTGAGGTTGGCACGGAATTGGGCGGCTTTGCCCGAAAGGGTGATCTTCGCGGCGCTCGACGCGTCTGCGCGGCACTCCTCGACGTCGAGGGCGGCGACGATCTTCGAAGCGCTCGACGCGTCGAGCGAGCACTTCCCGGCCTTGACGGCCGCTTCGACCTTCGCGGCGCTGGAGGTCTCGATCGAGAAATCGTCGGCGCCGAGCGCCGTGCGGCAGACGATCTGCGAAGCGCTCGATGCCTTGAGCGCACGGATCTTGCCGTTGGACGGTACGGTGACTGTCACGTGGGCGTTCGAGACGCTCCGGGCGCCTTTGCGGCCCTGGTCGAGTGCGACGCGCAGCGTGCCCTGCCGCTCCTCCACGACGACGTATTCCATCAGGTTGTCGTCAGCTTCGATGCGGATGCGGTCCGTGTTGTCGTCCGTGATGAGGACCGTGACTCCGCAGGCCGAGGAGACGGTTTCGAAGTCCGGGGCCGGGATCGTGCGGTCGATGAGGTTGCCGCTGCCGTTGATCCGGTTCGGGGAGGCGAGAACCTCCGAGGCGGAGAGGCCGAGGATGCAGCCTGCGACGGATGCCAGTGCACCCAGGATGACGAATATCAGAAGGATCTTTTTCATGGTTGTGATTTGTTAGGGTTTTGTCGTTTTCATGCGTTTTTCCCGTGGCGGATGACCTGAATCTGTCCGACGAGCTCGTCCCACGCCTCGTCGAGCGTGCGGAGGTACTCGCAGCCCTTCTCGGTCAGGGTATAGTATTTTCGGGGAGGTCCCTGCGGGGACTCCTCCCAGCGGTAGGTCAGCAGTCCTGCGTTCTTCTGCCGCGTGAGAATCGGGTAGAGCGTACCCTCGACTACGATCATCTCGGCCGCCTTGAGCTCGGCGATGATCTTCGGAGCATACGAGTCCCCGCGCGAGAGGATTGCGAGGATGCAATACTCCAGGATTCCTTTGCGCATCTGCGCTTTTACGTTGTCTTCGGCCATGGTTTCAGGGGTTTAAGCGTTTCGGGGCCTTGGGTACGATCAGCCAGAGGATGATGTAAACCCAGAGCGAGAGACCGCCGAAAAGAATCAGAATGAGGGTGGCGATGCGGACCAGCGATACGTCGAGTCCGAAAAATTCCGCCAGACCGGCGCATACGCCGGCGATGATGCTGTCCTGCGAGCGGAATAACCGCCTGTTGTCGTTCGTTGCCATTGTGTTTTATCGTTTTTTGTCGTTGAGCGTGAATTTGCGTGCCGGTTGTTCGGGAATGACGATCCAGAGGATGATGTAGGCCCAGATCGAAAGGCCGCCGAAGAGAATCAGCAACAGCGTTACGAGGCGGATCATCGTCGGGTCGGCGTCGAAGTATTCGCCCAGTCCGCCGCAGACTCCTGCGATCGAGCGTTCGGTCCGCGAGCGGTAGAGTTTGCGCGGGGAGGGCGTTTCGTCCTCTTTCGGCGCGGGATCGCCGTTTTCCGGCGCTCCGGCCGCAGCGTCGCGGCGCGGTTCCCCGAAGGCGGCCGGAGTGCCCATCTGGTTCATCGTGGCGCGCACGACGTCGAGCGTGATGACCCGCATGGGCGACGATACCCGCTCGCGGAAGATTTCGGCGATGCGGCGCTCGATGTCGCCCATCGTCTCCGTGTCGTCCTCCGGCAGACGGCTCCGGATGTCGTCCAGATAACACCGCAGCGTGCGGCAGGCGTCGTCGTCGAGCGTGAAGGCTTCGGAGCCGATGTTTACGGTAACAGTCTCTTTCATGGTCGTAAAGGTATTGTCGCAGGTTTGTTGTTTTGCGGGTTCTACTATTTTTACATTGCAAATATAATACTTATTTAAGTATTATGCAATACAAAGTACTATATTTTTTCGTTTGCATGCGATTTTTTTCACGGAGCCTTTCCGAAGATTTCCGAAGGGGATGATGAATTATATATAGGTATGCCGTCGTACCGGCGGCATTTCGTGTCGCAAGGCGGTGTCGGGAGGGCCGCCGTATCGGATTTTTTCGTATCTTGGAGTGACCAAACCTTAAAACCTTACCGCAATACGATGAAATTCTTTGTCGATACGGCGAATCTCGATCAGATTCGCGAGGCCCATGCGATGGGCGTGCTCGACGGGGTGACGACCAACCCGTCGTTGATGGCCCGGGAGAATATCCGGGGCGAGGAGGCGTGCCGCCGCCATTACGTCGAAATCTGCCGGATCGTGCAGGGCGACGTGAGCGCCGAGGTGATCTCGACGGATTTCGAAGGAATGGTGCGCGAGGGCGAAGCGCTGGAGGCGCTCGACCCGCATATCGTCGTCAAGCTGCCGTGCACGGCCGAGGGAATCCGCGCCGTCCGCCATTTCGCCGAACGGGGCATCCGCACCAACTGCACGCTGGTCTTCTCCGTCGGGCAGGCGCTGCTGGCCGCCAAGGCGGGCGCTACCTACGTTTCGCCTTTCGTCGGCCGTTTGGACGACATTTCGGAAGACGGCGTGGAGCTGGTGGCGCATATCGTCCGCGTCTATCGGACCTACGGGTTCCGGACGCAGGTGCTGGCGGCCTCGATCCGCCACACGCGCCATATCATCCAGTGCCTCGATGCCGGAGCCGATGTGGCGACCTGCCCGCTCTCGGCGATCAAGGGGCTGCTCCGCCATCCGCTCACGGAGAGCGGGCTGGCGCAGTTCCTGGCGGATCATGCCCGGGTGAACGGATAGCCCGCCGGGCGGACGGGACGGAAGGGGCGGGGATGTCGCGGGCGGATCCCCGCCCCGTTGCGTGTCCGTTCCGGAGAAAAGATGTGAAAAATTGCAGACGTATGTTGCGTTTCGCGCCTCCGTTTCGTCTTATGTGCAAATGAAGGAGTTGGACTTCGACCGAGATATCGTGCCGCTTCGCGACCGGATGTTCCGCTATGCGCAGAGCCTGCTGCTGTGCGCGGCCGAGGCGGAGGATGTGGTGCACGATCTGCTGGAACGCTTCTGGCGGGAACGGGAACGGCTCTGCGTGCGGAGCGATGTCGGCTCTTTCGTGATGACCGCCGTGCGGAACCGCTGTTACGACAGCCTCCGCAGACGCGAGGCCGACCGGCGGCGCGGGGAGGCGGCGGCCTGCCGGACGGATCGCTTCGCCGCGGAGGATGCCGAGCGATGGGAGGCCCGCGAGCTGGTGCGGCGGGCAATGGCCTGCCTCCCCGAGCGGCAGCGGGAGACGCTCCACCTGAAGGATATAGAGGGCGTTCCGACCTGCGAGATCGCCCGGATGCTCGGCTGCGACG
Source organism: Alistipes dispar (assembly GCF_006542685.1). NCBI lineage: Bacteria > Pseudomonadati > Bacteroidota > Bacteroidia > Bacteroidales > Rikenellaceae > Alistipes > Alistipes dispar. Next base: position 2,061,469 of record NZ_AP019736.1, read on the forward strand.
AAGCACAGGTGCGCGTAATCCTCTCCCGCGCCCGTCACGGACTGCGAGAGGCGTTGAAAAAATGGATGGACGATGAACGAACGACGAAAACGGATTGAGGAGCTGGCGGCGCGCTATTTCGAGGCCCGGACGACGGATGCCGAGGAACGCGAGCTGCGCGAGTTGTCCCGCGTGGGGGATTCCGGGATGACGGAGGAGTTGCGGGTGCTCTTCGGAGGACTGGATGCGCTGGCCGGAGAGCGGATGCCTGTTGAATGGGAAACGGCCGTCGGGCGGCTGTCTGCCGCGGAGCGGCCGCATGTCCCGTCGGGCAGCAGGCCTGCCGGGCGGCAGCTCCGGATGCCCGGTTCCGGGATGCCGCTTCGGCGGAGCGTGCGGCGGTTCGTGCCGTGGTGGGGCGTCGCGGCGGCTGCGGCGGTGGCGCTGGGAGCGTTCCTCTGCGTGGAACTGCTGCGCGAGCCCTATTGCTATATCGACGGACGAGCGGTCTATGACCGGGAGACCGCCATGCGGACGACGGCCTATCTCGGTTCGTTCGCCGTACTCGAATCGCCCGGCCGCATCGTGGACGACCTGTTGGAAAACCGATAAAAAACCGAATATATGGACAAAAAATTGGCATTCACCGGATTCTTTTTGCTGTGCACCCTGCTTTCCGCCACGGCGCAGCAGGCCGATTCGCTGCGTATTCTGCCGGAGCTGCCGTCCGCCGGAGCGGGCGAGCCGATCGGGGAGGTGGAGAACGAGCTGGTGACCATGCGCCGCGGCAGCGACGACAGCAGCGTGGTTCTCGAAGTGGCGGGGTTCGGCCTGACGCTCGGACGGGCTTCCGACACGGAGACGGGCAAACACCGCGAGGTGAAATCCTATCCGCGCGTGTGCGGAGTGTTCTGCGACGGCATCGAGCTGGGTTTCAACACGCTGGTCGGCCTCGACTATGCGGGCTATCCGGCCGGAACGGAGGATTTTCTCGACGTGCGGCCCGGCAATTCGTTCCACTTCGGCATCACGCCGGTCGGTCTGGATATCGACCTGGACCGGAAACGGAAATTCGGATTCTCGACCGGTCTGCGCTATACGGTCGATAACTACCGGTTGTCGAACAATTCGATCACGCTGGGGCGCGAGGACGGCCGGATCGTCCCCGTGGCGCTGGACGAGCCGGCCGGCAAGTCGAAACTGCGCATCACGTCGCTCGGTTTCCCGCTGCAATTTTCCTGCGAGCCGGTCCGCCATCTGAACATCGCGGTCGTCGGTTACTGCGATTTCACGGTCGGGGTCAATTCCATCTACAAGAAACCCAAGGTGAAGAACGGCCTGTCCGGAGTGAATCCCTTCCGATTCGGAATCGGCGGGGCGGTCTCCTACCGCGGTTTCGGCGTCTATGTCCGCTACGGCATCACCCCGCTTTTCAGGAGCAGTGCCGGGCCGACCTGTCACCCGCTGTCGTTCGGTGTCTGTATCTTCATGTAAACGGAGGTGTCTATGAAACGGATCGTATTGTTGTTGCTGGCGTCGCTGCCGATGCTGGTGCAGGCGCAGAATGTCTCCTGGAAGTTTTTCGACCGTTATACGAAGGCCGAAGGGTTCACCAGCGTGCAGTTGGAGCGGAAGATGATGCGGATGATGAGCCGGCAGGCCGCCGAAAAGGGCGACGAAGGGCTGGCCGGCCTGCTGGACGGTATCCAGTATATCCGGATCGTGGCGCTCGACAAGGGGGACGGCGGTCAGTTCGTCGCCGATGCCGAGGCCCTTGCGACCGCTCCGGACAACCGTTTCCATCTGGTGATGTCGGAGACCGAAGGGGGACAGACCACGAAATTCTATCTGCGCGAGGCGGAGTTCTACTACTATTCAGAGCTGCTGATGCTGACCTACGGCACGAAGGAGACCGTCGCGGTGAACATCTACGGGCAGTTCGATCTCAAGCAGGTCGCACGGCTCTCGTCGATCCGCCCGCAGCGGTAACGGTTCCGGTTCCCGGACCGGAACAGAGCGTACTTCATTAAGAGAAACACCCCGGCCGTTTCAGGCCGGGGTGTTTTCGGTTTCGTCGGTTCGGGACTTAGTCCTCGAACTTCGCGGAGAGGAATTCGCGGTTCAGACGGGCGATATGCGCGATCGAGATGGATTTCGGGCATTCGGCCTGGCAGGCTCCCGTGTTGGTGCAGTTTCCGAATCCCAGTTCGTCCATCTTGGCGACCATCGCCTTGGCGCGGCGGGCGCCCTCCACGCGGCCCTGCGGCAGCTTGGCCAGCGACGACACGCGGGCTGCGACGAAGAGCATCGCCGAGCCGTTCTTGCATGTCGCGGCGCACGCTCCGCAGCCGATGCAGGCGGCGGCGTCCATCGACTCGTCGGCGTCGGGCTTCGGAATCGGAATGGCGTTTGCGTCGGGCACGGAGTTCGTGCGTACGGAGATGAAGCCTCCGGCTTGCAGGATCTGGTCGTAGGCCGAGCGGTTCACCACGAGGTCCTTGATGACGGGGAAAGCCGCCGAGCGCCACGGCTCGATGGTGATGGTCGCGCCGTCCTTGAACTTGCGCATGTAGATCTGGCACGTGGTGGCCGCCTGGCCGGGGCCGTGCGCGTGGCCGTCGATGTGCAGCGAGCACATGCCGCAGATGCCCTCGCGGCAGTCGTGGTCGAAGGCCACGGGCTCCTTGCCCTCGTGAATGAGGTTGTTGTTCAGGATGTCGAGCATCTCGAGGAACGAGGTGTCGGCCGAAATGTTCTCGACCTTGTACGTTTCGAATGCGCCTTTCGATTTAGCGTCCTTTTGACGCCATATCTTTAATGTAAAATTCATGGTTTCGATTCGATGATTAAAGTTTAACGTCAATTGGATTTAGTCCTTGTAGTTGCGCTGGGCGGGGTGTACGAACTCGAAATTCAGCGGCTCCTTGGTCAGCTCCGGAGCCTGGTCCATACCCTTGTACTCCCAGACGGCGGCATAGACGAACTTTTCGTCGTCGCGCTTCGCCTCGCCCTCTTCGGTCTGGTGCTCGACGCGGAAATGGCCGCCGCACGACTCCTCGCGGTTGAGTGCGTCGCGGGCCATCAGCTCGCCCAGCTCGAGGAAATCCGCCAGGCGGATCGCCTTCTCCAGCTCTACGTTAAACTCGTTTTCGCGGCCTACCACCTTCACGTCCTTCCAGAACTCCTTGCGCAGGGCCTGGATTTCGGTGATGGCCTTTTCGAGCGACTCCTTCGTGCGGGCCATGCCGACGTTCTCCCACATGATGTGGCCCAGCTTCTTGTGGATGTCGTCCACCGACTGCTTGCCCTGGATCGAGAGGAGTTTCGCGATCTTCTCCCGGACGCCCTTCTCGGCCTCGTCGAAGGCCTTGGTGTCGGTCTTCACTTTCGGAGCCTGGATCTTGTGCGAGAGGTAGTCGCCGATGGTGTAGGGCAGCACGAAATAGCCGTCCGCGAGACCCTGCATGAGGGCCGATGCGCCCAGACGGTTCGCGCCGTGGTCCGAGAAGTTGGCCTCGCCGATGGCGTAGAGGCCCGGGATGGTGGTCATCAGGTTGTAGTCCACCCAGATGCCGCCCATCGTGTAGTGCACGGCGGGGAAAATCTGCATCGGCTGCTCGTAGGGGCTGACGTCGGTGATCTCCTCGTACATGTCGAACAGGTTGCCGTAACGCTGCTTGATGATGTCCTTGCCCAGACGCTCGATGGCGGTCTTGAAGTCGAGGAACACGGCCAGACCCGTCTCGTTCACGCCGTAGCCGGCGTCGCAGCGCTCCTTGGCGGCGCGCGAAGCCACGTCGCGCGGCACGAGGTTGCCGAAGGCCGGGTAGCGGCGCTCCAGATAGTAGTCGCGGTCCTCCTCGGCGATGTCCGAAGGCTGCTTGGCTCCCGAACGGATCGCCTTCACGTCCTCGAGCTTCTTGGGAACCCAGATGCGGCCGTCGTTGCGCAGCGACTCCGACATGAGCGTGAGTTTCGACTGCTGGTCGCCGTGTACGGGGATACACGTGGGGTGGATCTGCGTGAAGCAGGGGTTGGCGAAGCCGGCGCCCTTGCGGTAGCACTGGAAGGCGGCCGAGCCGTTCGACGCCATGGCGTTGGTCGAGAGGAAGAAGACGTTGCCGTAGCCGCCCGTGGCGATCACGACGGCGTGCGCGCCGTGGCGTTCGATCTCGCCCGTCACGAGGTTGCGGGCGATGATGCCGCGCGCCTCGCCGTCCTCGATGACGATGTCGAGCATCTCGTGGCGCGGGTAGCTCTTCACCGAGCCGGCGGCGATCTCCTTGTTCAGGGCCGCGTAGGCGCCGAGCAGAAGCTGCTGGCCGGTCTGGCCGCGGGCGTAGAAGGTGCGCGATACCTGCGCGCCGCCGAACGAACGGTTGGCCAGCAGGCCGCCGTACTCGCGGGCGAAGGGCACGCCCTGTGCCACGCACTGATCGATGATGAGGTTCGAGACCTCGGCCAGGCGGTAGACGTTGGCCTCGCGGGCGCGGTAGTCGCCGCCCTTGATCGTGTCGTAGAACAGACGGTATATCGAGTCGTTGTCGTTCTGGTAGTTCTTCGCGGCGTTGATACCGCCCTGTGCGGCGATCGAGTGGGCGCGGCGGGGCGAATCCTGGATGCAGAACACCTTGACGTTGTAGCCCAGTTCGCCGAGCGAAGCGGCTGCGGAGGCGCCTCCCAGACCGGTTCCGACGATGATGATGTCGAGCTTGCGCTTGTTGGCGGGGCTTACGACCTTGATAGCTGCCTTGTGGTTGCTCCACTTCTCGGCGAGCGCACCGGCAGGAATTTTAGCATCTAATTTTAAAGCCATATCGTTTGTGTGTTTGTTGTTCTACGAATTGATTAGCAAGCGGCGCCTGCGATGCAGGGGCAGAGGAAGAAGACGAGCACCACGGCAGCGAACCCGAGGAACACGATCGTCGCCACGATATTGGCGATGCACTTCAGACGGGGATACCACGTGTCGTTGGCCCAGCCTACGGTCTGGAACATGGACCACACGCCGTGCGTGAGGTGGAACCACAGCGCGGCGAACCAAACGAGATAGAGCACCACGTAGTACCACTGCGAGAAGGTGTAGGCGATGAGCGACGCACCGTCGGCCGCGCCGAAGCCCAGCGAGTTGGTGTGTCCGCCCAGAATCTCTACGAGCTGCATCTTCGCCCAGAAGTTGTAGAGGTGGAGCAGCAGGCCCAGCAGGACGATGACGCCCAGCACGAGCATGTTCTTCGAAGCCCACGTCACGCCAGGCTCCTGCACCGTGACGGCGTAACGCTGCGAGCCGCGTGCGCGGTAGTTGTTCAGCGTGAGGACGATGGCGTAGATGAAGTGCACCACGACACCCAGCGCCAGAACGGCCGTTCCGACGAGTGCGTACCAGTTGGCGCCCAGCAGCTCGCAGATCGTGTTGTAGGCTTCGGGCGAGAGGATCGCCGTGACGTTCATCGACATGTGGAAGAGGATGAAGAGCACGAGGAAGCATCCCGTCACGCTCATTACTAACTTCTTGCCAAGCGAGGAATTAGATAGAAAACAGCTCATAATGTTTTGAATTTGTTTATATTTGTTAAAGATTTGTGTTTCCGTTGGCAAAGATAGCCATTGTTCGCGGAATAACAACAAAAACGGGCGGGAATTTTGTGCCCGGAAGGAGGGTTCGTATGACGAAAAAAGAGCTGCGCCGGACGATGAAGGCGCGCAATCTTTCGCTCGGGGCCGAAGCGCGGTCCGTGGCCTCGGCGCGGATATTCGGCCGGGTCGGGGAGTCGCCGGCCTTCGCCGCGGCGCATACGGTGGCGCTCTTCTCGGCCCTGCCGGACGAACCGGACACCGGGGGAGTGGCGGAGAGGTGGCGTGCGGCGGGGAAGCGGCTGGTCCTGCCGCGCGTCGAGGGCGACGCCATGCGCTTCTGCGACTGCGATCCGGCGGCGCTGCGGCGCGGGGCGTTCGGCATCGCCGAGCCGGAGCCCGGGGCGCGGACATGTCCGCCCGGGGAGATCGACCTCGTGGTGGTTCCCGGGGTGGCCTTCACGGCCGGAGGTGTCCGGTTGGGACGCGGGAAGGGGTATTACGACCGTTACCTTTCGCAGACGGAGTTCCGCGGGGCGACGGTCGGGGTCTGCTATGCGCACCAACTGGTCGGGGAGCTGCCCTCCGAACCGCACGACGTGGCGGTGGACTGCGTCGTGGCGGAGTGAGGCGCCGCGTATCGCGGCACGAAGCGTGCACGGTATGGCCGGCCGTGCGGAGTGCGTCCGGGACATTGCGGCAGGAGGTTCCGGACCGCGGACCCGACCGGGGTGTTCCGGCCGGTGCGGAAAGAAAAAACAACCGTTGAAATGACAGGAGAGAAGGGTATGGGAGCGAAAAAACGCCGGGTTGCGCTCGTGCTGGGCGGCGGCGGAGCGCGGGGAATCGCGCATATCGGCGCGATCGGGGAGCTGGAGCGCCGGGGATTCGAGATCGCGGCCGTGGCGGGAACGTCGATGGGGGCGCTGGTCGGCGGCATGTACGCTGCGGGGCATCTGGAGCCTTTCCGGGAGTGGATGTGCGCGCTGGACCGCTATAAGGTCTTCAGCCTGGTCGATTTCGCCTTCAGCTCCGAAGGACTGGTCAAGGGCGACCGCGTGATCGCGGCGATGAAGGAGCTGGTTCCCGACGTGCGGATCGAACGGATGCCGCTGCCGTTCGCCGCCGTGGCGGCCGACCTGCTGACCGGACGCGAGGTGGTGCTCGACAGCGGCGGGCTGTACGATGCCATCCGGGCGTCGATTTCCATCCCTTCGGTTTTCCGGCCCGTGCGCCGCGACGGCATGGTGCTCATCGACGGCGGCACGGTCAATCCGCTGCCGCTCAACCGTGTGCGGCGCGAGGAGGGCGACCTGCTGATCGCCGTGGACGTCTGCGCCCCGTTCGCTGCGGCTCCGGCGGCCGGCAAGGTGTCGCTGAACTATTACCGGATGCTCACCGCCTCGTCGCAGATCATGCAGCAGCATATCGCGGGGCTGATGCGCCGGCTGTACCGGCCCGACGTCGTCGTGGAGCTGCCGGCCGACAGCTTCAGCATGTTCGAGTTCTACCGTTCGGAGGAGATCGTCGAAGCGGGGCGCCGGGCGACCTGCGAGGCGCTCGAACGCCGTGCGGCCGGGGACTGATATGGCATGGATTTTGTTAAAATCGGAAAAAGATTGCGGCGGTCCGTTTTTGAAGAATTCAAAGAATAATAAATAAGTAGTGACGCAACTTCACACAGATTTGAGGACCGCCGCAATGTTGTCTTCGACTCCGGAAAAACTTCCGGGATTCCTATGCGGCAAAGATAAAGAAAGATTCTGAAATCGCAACTGTTTTGCCTGAATGTGATATGGGTACGCCCAAAAGGCCGAAACCCGTATCCTTTTCCGCTCCGGAGTTCCCTTTCCGGGGTATGCGTGCGGCCCGTATCGTCTATGCGGACGCCCGGACTCTCCGTTACGGAGGGTCCGGGCGTCCGGTTGGGCGTATGTGCGCCGCGTCAGCGGAGGTAGTCGCGGCAGCCGCGGTGGCCGCGCTTGCCGATCGGGAAGCCGAGTCCGAGCGTGACGTTCATCGAACTTTGCCGGATCGGAATCCACTGCGGGGTGTGCTTGGCCATCAGGACGTCGGTGGCGACGAAGAAATTGATCCAGCCCGGACAGAGGTTCAGCGCCAGGCCGAGTGCGCCGCCGTTGTTGCCTATCACCGTGTAGCTGCCCGTGAGGTGGAACCAGTCGATCGGGCGGAAATTGACCGACCCGGTGATGTTGTGCAGCGTCTTGTATTCCCAGAAGCGCATCGTGTAGAGCAGGCCCACGCTGGCGCGGTTCTGCCACATCTTGTATTCGAGCCCGGCGTTCACCGTGGCGCGCAGCATGCGCGTCGCGCTGCTGGCCTCCTGCTTCTGGAATTCGAGTACGTCGAGGTTGAAGTCGGGCTGCGAGCTCGTGCCCTCGCCGTCCACGGTGACGCCCGTGAACTCCATGTTCTTGACCGAACGGCCCGAAAGGGTGTTGCCCTTGCCCCAGCCGATGAAGCCCAGGTCGTTGATCGCCAGCGAAGCCTGCAGGTCGGGCAGGATGTCGTACGTGGCGCCCAGATCGACGGCGAAACCGTAACCCGTCGGGCTGGTGGGCTTGAAGTCGATGTCGTCGAATGTGTAAACCATCTCGCCGCTGTCGTTCATCTCGGTCGTGGCCTCCAGCCCGGCGGCCGAAATGTCGAGCGATCCGTCGGCCTCGACGGCCCAGCGGTCCTCGTTCAGCGATACGTCGAAGCGGTTGAAGTTGGACTTCGCGCGGACGATTCCGGCGAGGAACTTGCCGCGCACGCCGACGTAGAGGCGGTCGTCGAGCAGCGGGAACGAATAGGAGAAGGCCGCCTCGAGGTAGGAGTCGCTGATTACGCCGATGTCGCTGATGCGCCCCTCCTGCCCGTTCTTGATGAAGTCGAAGAGCGAGTAGGGGATGTTGGCTTCGGCGTTGACCCGCACGTTGAGGTCGAACGACCAGAAATTCTTGCGGTTTTTCGTGTAGGCGCCGAATCCGATGACGTTGATGCGGGTGTCCGCCCCCAGCAGGTTTTTGTCCTTGAGGCCCGAAAGCGCCTCGGCGGCCGATACGGAGCTGTCGAGCAGCGTCACGAGTTTCCCGTCGCGGGGATAGAAGATCTTGTCGAGCGAGATGTTGCCGCTCATGCCGACCTGGATGCCTCCCAGCACGGGGAAGTTCACGTAGCCGCGCTGCGGTGCGAAGGCCGGGTTGAGCTGGCTGCGGAAGGTCGAGCCTTCCATGAAGTAGGACGAGGGGTTCTGGGCTGCGGCGCCGACCGTTGCGAGAAGCGCCGCCAGTAAAATGCGGATTTTTTTCATGTTCGGTGCGCTTTTATCAGATGTCGAGTTTCAGACCGCCGCGTTTTACGAGCCGCAGGTCGATGGTGATTTGCTGTTTCGCGGAGTTGTCGAAGCCGCGGTCTCGGTAATAGATTTCGAGCGCGATGGGAATGCGGATCGTGGCTCCGTCCACGATCTGCCGCAGGTCGTCGGCGTAGAGCTGCGTTGAGGGAATGGCGTTCTCCTCCTTCGTGGCGTCCACCGTGATTTCGAATGCGACGTCGGAGGGCAGGAACACCGGTTCGAGCCGCATCGTCACCGGCAGACGGCTCGAGATCGAGCCGTAGATGTGCAGCGTATTCTTGGCATCGGGCGTACCCTCCGGGTCGAGGTTGTCGGAGAGCATGTCGATCACCTCGTCGTCGAGGTCGATATGGCCGATTTCGTACTCCACCGGTTCGATGTCGATGGTTCTGAGGTAGTCCGAGGCGACCTGCTTGATCCGGGTTTCGATTTCGTCGGCGGAGAGCTCGAGCGCCGTCTTGAAAGCCTCGGTGTACTCTTCGAGCGGAATGCCGGACTCTTCGATGCCGATCGCTCCGGCGAACTCGTCGTAGTATTTCTCGTAGGTCAGCCGGACCACTCCGTCCAGCTTCTCCGGGTTCTGCCGCATTTCGGCGATCGTATTTCCGATAAGACCGTCGCGGTAATCGGAGTCGCCGGTCAGGGCGGGGAGGTTCACTTCCTTTTCGGAAGAGGGCAGCCAGATGTCGGCTTCCCGGAAGATCGCTTCGATGTTCACGCCGTTTTCGGCGATTTCATCCATCGAAACCTGCACGGTGGCGAGCGGAATCCGGAATTCGGAATTTTCGTCGCCGATGGCGACGTTGTCGAAATCGAGGTCGCTCAAATCGTAATCCCGATCGACACACGCCGTCATGAGCGCTCCGGAGAGGAGCAACAGGGAAAGGGTTCTCATAGGGACAAGTGTTGATTTCGGGCGCAAAGGTAGAAAGTTCCGATAAATAAAACAAAATATCGGACGTTTTTGTATATGCGGTCCGTCTTTGCGGGATATTTGTTACATTTGCAGCGTCTATGGCCGCATCCGAGAAATCCGATCTGAAGGAGCAGGTGGCTCTGCTGCCGCTCTCGCCCGGCGTCTATCAGTTCGTGGACCGCCGCGGGACGGTTATCTACGTGGGCAAGGCCAAGAGCCTGCGCAAGCGCGTTTCGTCCTATTTCGTGCAGTCGAAGGAGCACAGCGCGAAGGTGCGGGTGCTGGTCCGCCAGATCGCCGCCGTCCGTCACATCGTCGTCGGGAGCGAGACGGATGCCCTGCTGCTCGAAAACTCCCTGATAAAGAGCCTCCAGCCGCGTTACAACATCCTGCTCAAGGACGACAAGACCTATCCGTGGATCGTCGTGCGGCGCGAGGCGTTTCCCCGCGTGCAGTCCACGCGCACGCTGTTGCGCGACGGCTCGCAGTACTTCGGTCCCTACGGGTCGGTGATGATGCAGCGCAGCGTGCTGGACTTCATCCGCGAGGTGGTCCCGCTGCGCACGTGCAAACTCAATCTTTCGCCCGAACAGATCGCCCGGGGACGCTATTCGGTCTGCCTGCAATACCATCTGGGCAACTGCAAGGGGCCCTGCGTCGGTTTGCAGAGCGAGGAGGAGTACGCCCGGCAGGTGGAGCTGGTCGTCTCGGTGCTCCGCGGCGATCTGCGCCCCGTGCGGCAGTATCTCGAAGGGGAGATGGAACGTGCGGCGGGGGAGCTGCGCTTCGAGGCGGCGCAGCGCTACAAGCAGCGGCTCGACGCGCTGGACAACTACGCCGGTCGGTCGGTGATCGTCAGCGCGCGGATCGTCGATGTCGATGTCTTCTCGCTGCTGCCGGACGACGACGCGGCGTGGTGCAACTTCGTGCGCATCCGCCACGGCTCGGTGGTGGGCGTCTCGACGGTGAAACTCTCGACGGGCGTGGGAGCCGACGAGCGCGACATGCTGACGCTGGCCATACAGCATATCGTCGAACACATTGCCGGGGGCGAGCTGGCCCGCGAGGTGATCGTGCCGTTCCTGCCCTCGACGACGCTGCTCTTCGACGGCGTGACCTTCACCGTGCCCAAGCGGGGCGAGAAGCTCGACCTGCTGGAGTTTTCGCGCAAGAGCGCCCGTATCTACCGCGCCGAGCAGCTCAGGAATCTCGAAATCCGGAATCCCGAGCGCTACACCGAACGGTTGCTGAACGCCTTGCAGAAGGAGCTGCGTCTCGACCGTCCGCCGCGGCATATCGAGTGTTTCGACAACTCGAATTTGCAGGGGGCGCATCCGGTGGCTTCGTGCGTGGTGTTCCGCGACGGGAAACCCTCCCGCAAGGAGTACCGTCATTTCAATATCAGGACCGTCGAGGGCCCCGACGACTACGCTTCGATGCGCGAGGTGGTCTTCCGGCGTTATACGCGCCTCATGGCCGAGGGGGCCGAGTTGCCCGACCTCGTTATCGCCGACGGCGGCAAGGGGCAGATGGGGGTGATCCATGAGGTGCTGGAGCGGCTGGGGCTGGACATTCCCATCGCCGGACTGGCCAAGGACGACCGCCACCGCACTTCCGAACTCTACTGCGGTTTCCCGCCGCTGCTGGTCGGCGTGCGCCCCACCTCGCCGCTCTTCCATTTCCTGACGCATATCCAGGACGAAGTGCACCGTTTCGCCGTCTCGTTCCACCGTCAGAAACGCAGCAAGGACTTTATCCATAGCGAACTGGAGCGGATCGAAGGGGTGGGCGAACGGACGATCCGAACGCTTCTGCGCCATTTCCGCACGGTGGAGAAGGTCCGCACGGCCCCGGCCGAAGAGCTGTCGGCGCTCGTCGGCCCGGCGAAGGCGAAGAAGATCCTGGCGTATTTCGGGCGGTAGTCCCCGGATTTCCGTCCGCCGTGTGCTGTCCGTCCCCCCCCCTCCGAATATCCGGTGTGGAGGCTGCCGGAAGCGGCTGTTTCCGGGCGTTGCCGACCGGATCGCGGCCGGTTCCCGGCAACTCGATTGCGGCCGTGCGGAGGTTCCCTTCGGGAAAAATCGGCTTATTTTTTGAAAAGTTGCGAAAATCTCCTATCTTTGTCCTCCCGATTCATCGCGTATGCGTCGGAGGCGGAACGATCCGCCTGCGCAGGCGACACTGCCCGGATGGCGGAATCGGTAGACGCGTTGGTCTCAAACACCAATGACAGCAATGTCGTGCCGGTTCGACCCCGGCTCCGGGTACAGAGGAAAACTTCCGGACAGTCGAAAAACGACTGTCCGGAAGTTTCGTTTCTGCCGTTCTGCGACGGAATCCGCGGCCGGGGACATTTTGCGGCCGGTCCGGACCGGGAGTGTCCGGGCGTCTTTTTCAGCGTTGCGGCCTGTCTGGCCTGTACGACGGTGCAGATCGCGCTGAGCCACCGCTGGCTGCGACGGTTCCGTTTCGGTCCTGTGGAACGGCTGTGGCGGACGGGGACACGCATGTCGTGGCGGCCGTCGGCTCGGTGAGCCGGAGTTTCCGGCCGTTCCTCTCTTCTGCCGGGTGCTTTGTCGCAGGCGGCCGGTCCGCCTGTCTGCCGCAAATGTCGCCGCCTTGCGTGCGTTTGCGGCAAACGTTTCGCTCGTTTCCGGCTCGCGTCGCGCGTTACGGCATGACGCGCGGAAAGACGAATCCGATGCGCGTCTGGTCCGACCAGAGGCGGAGATACTCCCCGTCCGAGCCGACCGACGCCATGTCGCCTGCGTCGCCCAGACCCAGTTCCATGTTCTCCGAGATCGTCGCGGCGCTTTTCTCGCCCTCGGCAGGCATCGCCTCCAGCCGGAGGGAGACGTACTGCCGTCCCTCGTCGTCCTGAATGCGGAAAAGGCATTGCGACGGGTCGGCGAGCAACTGGTGGCTCTCCCGGTCGAAGAGGAACACGGGCTTGCCGTTGCGATAGACGCCGGGCGTCTCGGCCGTGAGCAGCGCCTTGCGCTGGGTCCTGAGCTCTTCGTCGGCGGTATCTTTCGAGCAACCACCTCCCGCGGTGAGCAGCAGGGCGGGAAGCAGGAATTTTCCGATTTTCATGGCGTTCATTTTACGGTGATGTATTTGATGAGATACTGCTCCGAGCCGCTTTCGGCTTCGGTGACGACGGCCGTCAGACGGTGTTCCCCGGCCGGGAGCGTGACGTAGGTCTCCTCGGTCCGCTCTCCGTCGATGTACCATGCGACGCTTTCCATCCGGCGGGGGTAGTCGAGGACGCTCAGCGCGACGGGCTGGTCGTGCGAGAATCCGTCGGCCGGCACGGCGATATGCACGCCGTTCTGCGTGGAGATGGGCGATGTCGTGAACGACAGCGTCCGACTGCTGGAACTCTCGTCCGAGAGGAGCGTGACGGTCGCCGAATAGGTCATGGCGGGCAGCAGGCCGCCGATGTGGAGGGCGTTTCCGCGCACGGTCCGTTCGCCTTCCGTCCTTCCCGACCGGCCCCAGCTTACCTTCCATTCGCTTTCGGGAGCGCCGTCCCACGTCAGCAGGGCGTCGTACTGCCGGGCTTCGGCCGTGATTTCGAGTGCGGCGGTCTTCCTGGCCTTCATCCGGATATGTCCGCCGGAGCGTTCGATCTCGCCGAACGCCGCGCCGGGCGCTTCGTTCTTCCAGGAGACGTAGTGTCTGTTGCTGCCCGGAGAGAGGCTCCGGACGTCGTCCGTTCCCGGGAAAAAGGTCCGTCCGGCGCTCTGCGTTCCGTAGGAGGACGGAACCGACCGCACGAGTTTCATGCACTCGTGGCCCGGGTTGCAGTTCAGTGAGTTGCCCGTGTGCCACCTGGAGGCGTATGCCGGTGTGTAGTCCACGTGGTAAACGAGCATCCCGCCCTCTCCGACGTCGGGGATGTGCCGGTCCCACTTGTTGCCCGCCGGATCGCGGCTTTCGAGCAGGAAATAGTCGTTGTCGGTCGGCGTGCGCACGAGATATCCTTCGTCGTTGGTGACGGGCCCCAGCTCCAGATCGCCCCCGTCGGCGATCTCTTCCGGTTCGGCCCATCCGACCATCCAGCGCTCCAGGATGTTGAGTGCCGGGGGCGTGCGTCCGTCGTTGTTGTAGCTGCCGCTGCACATGAGCGAATACGATTCGAGCGCCGGGGCGTTGCCGCCCGAGCCCGCATAGTCCGTGTCGTAGAAGTCGGGCCAGCCGAGCACGTGGCCGAATTCGTGGCAGAAGGTCCCGATGCCGGCCATCACGCGGTCGGCGTTCAGTTCCGACGAGCAGGCGTAGCCTGCGAGCTGCACTCCGTCCAGCAGGACATCCCGGTAGCGCGGGTCGCCCTGCACGTCCCACCGGTGTGGCCAGATCGTCTGCGGGTCGGCCGTCTCGGCCTGGTTGTGTCCCGCGTAGAACACGAAGACGTCGCGGATCACGCCGTCGTCGGCGAACTGCGAGAAGTCGATTTCGTCGTCGGCCAGACGGCATGTCTCGACGATCAGTTCCGGGGTGTTGTCCGTCCCGTCCGATCCGGCGTAGTAGGCCGCCTCGCGGGAGGCGCGGTAGGGGCCCGCGACGACGAATTCCGGGTCGAAGCGTCCGTTGGAGTTGTCGTGGTAGTAGTTCCATGCGCTGCCCGTGGCGCCGTTTACGCTGTAATTGTCCTGCATGAGCAGGTCGTGGAAGTCCTGCTGCGCGCTGCCCGATACGAACGTTCGGTCGGGAAACTCCACGAGCAGGATCAGCGACCGGAGCTTTCCGACGGTCGTCGCGGAGGAGATTCGGCGCGGTGCGGAGGGTTTGCCCTCGGCGGCGGCCGCTTCGTCCGGGGTGGCAGGGGATTGCAGGCGGGCGGGGCGTTCCATCGTGCGCACGTAGGTCGGTTTGAGCCCGGGACCCAGTTTGGCGACGAGGGCGCGTTCTCCGGCCGAAAGCGCACCGACCGGTCGGGCCTTTACCTGCGTGGGAACGAGCCGCCCCTCGGCGTTGCGCGAGGCGTAGTAAAGATCGCCGTCCGCGCCGCCCGTGAGCGTGTATCCCTCTTCGGAGAGGAAATAGTGGTAACGCTCGTCGCCGACGATGCGGACGAGCAGTTGCGAGCCGTCGCTTTGGGTGATGCGCACCGGGCGGGGGTAGGCCGGTACGCCCCGGACCGGTGCGCGGCCGAGCGTCAGCGCCGAAAGCACCAGTACGAATGGGAGAATGTGGCGTTGCATGGCATGTCGTTAAGGGTGAGCGATTGTCCGGGAGGACCGGATCGTGCGTATAAAGGTAACTCTTTAATTTTGAAAAAGCAAACCGATCGCGCGGATCGGTTTGCCGTTTCTTTTCGCCGGATGCGCGCCGGGGGACCGGACGGTTCCCTCGGTGTGCCCGGAGCCTCTATTTCGCCAGCAGCGAAGGTGTCGTGTTCGGCGTGAAGTCGTTCGACGAGTTGTTCGTATCGACGAGTTTGCCGTCGGCGCCGGTCTTGCGGATCACCGACTTGTTGAACCGGTCGGGGTCCGAATCCTCCGTGCCGCACCAGGTGTAGCCCGCATCGAGCGATGTGCCCCAGGGAGCCATGCCGAAAGTGTTGCGTCCGCCCGTGTTCACGGCGTCGAGCACCCACTCGTTGGGAACGAAGTAGCCCTTGATGGGCATTTCGTAGTCGGAGCCGTTCGGCGAGTAGTAGTATCCGTCGCCGATCGGGTGGTCCTGCAGGAACTGTTCGCCGGTCGTGCCTGCGGGAGGCATGGCGATCGCGATGCCGTAGGCGCCCCGGTTGTGCAGGCTGTGCACGGTCAGTGTCTGGGCATACCATTTGTCGAGGTTGGGAACGGCCGGGTTGTCGGTGTCCAGGAAGTTGTCGTTCGACGATTCGTCGTACCACTCGAAGTCGGCGGTCGTGGCGTCCCACGAGTCGGGGTTGCTCTCGAGGTGGTTCTGGGCGTTATTGACGATAATCAGTGATTCGCCGGCCTTGACCGGTACGTCGCGGCCGCTGCCCGGAATGGCGTAGAAGGCCTGTCCGGCGCAATACTCTTCGCGGAAATCGACCGCTGCGGGGATCTCGCCCTCCATGTTGGAGAGCACCGAGCTTTGCAGGATCAGCAGCATGCCGTCGGCATAGAGGTCCTCGTCCGTGTTGTTGCGGATTTTGATGTATTGGTCGCCCTGATATTTGTCGGGGCTTCCGGTCTCGGGCAGCGCCGTGCCCGTGAAGTAGATCTCCTCGATGACGAACTCGCCGTTCTTTGCGGCCACGTTGCTCTGTTTGATCGTCACCGTGGCCAGCAGGTCGCTCCGGCCCTTGCGCGTCACGGTCACGGTCGTCTGCCGTTCGGCGCCCGTTTCGTTTTTGGCCACTTCGAGCACCAGCGTCCTGCCTTCCGTTTCGGCTTCGTTTACGCCCACCCACGAGCTCGCCTCGTCCGGGATCGAGACGTCGAAATCCGCCTCCGGAACGTTCACCAGTACGTTGCCGCCGTTCAGACGCATCGAGGACGATACCGTTACGGGTTCCACGGGATCGTCGGTTTTCTCATCCGAGCAGGATACGGCGCCGGCCGAGACGAGGGCGGCCGCCGCCAGCATGTAGATCAGTTTTTTCATACGTTTGTTTTTTATTGGTTTGTAATGATGGAATGAATTGTCAGAACAGGAATCCGCAGGCCGCCGTGAGGTTGTGTTCCGCCAAGCCTCCTTCGTAGAGGCGGGGGCTCCAGCCGGCCTCCGCGAAGCAGGCGGTGCGTCCCCGCAGGCGGCGTTCGGCGCGGAAGCCCGCCTCGGGGGCCAGTGTCCGGCTGTTCAGCCGTTCGGCCGTGCCGGTCAGGTATTCGGCCAGGTAGTCCGCCAGCCCGGGGAGCGAGAGCGTTCCGGAAGGGGCTCCGTAGCAGCCTATGCCGAGCGAGGCTTTGAACCTCCAGCGGGCGAAGAGCCATTCCGCATGGCCCCGGAGCGAACCTCCGAGCCGCGAGAGCGTCATTTCGCGCGCCGGCCAGAGGTATTCGGCCGCAGACTGCTGCCATTCGACGCCGGGGCGGAGCGCATAGCGGCGGTTGCCGCGCCGCCATTCGACGGTCGCTTCGGCCCCGGCCTGCCAGATGCGGTTCTCGTACATCGCCTGCCGGTCCACGGGCGTCCCCTGTCCGGTGCGGTCGGCGACCATTTCGATCCCCAGCCGTTGCGAGCGGGCCGCATACGCCCCGAGGCTCCAGCGTCCGGCGCGGTAGGCGACGTGCGCTTCGCCCCGCTGCGTGCGGAGGGTGCTGACGGGGATGGAGTTGTTCGGTCGGTAGTTCCGGTCCGTGGTGAACCGGCTGTATTCGGCGCGGGCGTACCACCCTTCGGGACGGTGCGGCATGAGCTGCGCCGCCACGGCGTATCCGCGGCCGGTATAGGCGGTGAGCGTGCTGCCCGATTTCCCCGAGTAGCGTTGCAGGATGCTGCCCAGTCCGGCCATGAAGAGCTCGCGCACGGTGTTGGTTTCGTTGAAGAAGGAGATTCTCGAGTTCTGTTTGTAGAGCCGTCCCCTGAGGTCGAGGATCAGCACGCTGCGTCCGAGCTCCATGCCGGCGCCGAGCCGGACCGTGAAGTCCGAGACGACGTTGTGAGGCCGGGGATCGACCTGCCGGTACTCCTGCGCGGCGCGGTAGTCGCCCCGCAGGGCGATGTCGAAGCGGCCGATCCGCCGGGCGTAGCCGCCGCCGAAGGCGTACTCCTCGGTCGTGAGGTCGCCGCCCACGGAATCCGCCACGATATAGGGATAGAGCAGCAGGTAGTCGGCCGTGGAGTTCCAGCGGACGTTGCGGCGGTTGCCGCGCACGTACCGGGCGTCGGCCCAGACGACGCTCCGGTCGTCGAGGCGGCGGAAACTTTCGGCGTAGAATCCGCCGTCGAGCGCTCCGTCGCCGAGCGGTTGCAGCCGCGCCTCTTCCTCCCGGCGCAGATTCATGCGCACGGCCAGTTGCGAGAGCGACCGGTTCGGGCGTCGGAGCGCGGCGGCGGGCGACGCTTCGTAGAACCGGGCCGTGGCGTGCTCCGCCTCCGCCTCGGCGAGCGATGCGCGTTCGGAGATTCCCGCCGTGTCGCGCCGGAACGCCGTCGAGTCGGTCCGGGCGGCCGCCGGGAGGGGCAGCAGAAACAGGATTGTCAGCAGTGCGGCTTTCATGGCGTCGGGTCTCATCGGTTGGCTTGGAGTAACAGGACCGCCGATTCCTGCCCGTTCACCCACGTGACGGCTTTCGCCCTGTCGTTGGCATGGTCGGCGCAGTACAGCCGGCGCGTCGTGCCGTCGGCGTAGGTCGCCCGGGCTTCGACGATGAAGTTGTAGATGCCCCGGCGGAGCCGGACGGTCGTCCGGTTCCGTTCCACCGTTTCCGGGAACGCCGTGCGTTCGTAGGTGTTCAGGTTGTAGAAATAGGAGATGTCCGTGAGGATTTCGAGCCTCTCCACGGGGCGGCTGTCCGGCATCACGAGCCGGATGGAGACCTCGGTGAAGAGTTCGTTCCCGTCGGGGTGTTCGCAGGCTGCCGGCAGCAGCAGGGGCAGGCAGCAGAGCGTGCGTATGATGCGGTGTCGGATCATGTCTCAGAGTTTGAAATTGACCTCCATGCCGAAATAGGGATCGGAGTAGCGGCGCGTCCGCCCGCCCGATACGTTGATGTACGAGGGGCTGTAGTCGAACAGCCGGTTCACGAATACCGCCACGGTGAGCCTGTCTCGGTAGAGGCGTTTGGATAGTTTGAGGTTCACGTACATGCTGAACGGCGTGAGGTCGTAGAGGTACGCGATGTCGCTGACGTCGTCCTTTATCATGTGTTGCAGGATGCCGTCGGCGGCCGATTCGTCGGTGAAGGGGTGTTCCCTGAGGTCGGTGTCCAGGTAACTCGCCGGGCGCGGATCGGTCCACTGCCGTTTCCGTCCGGTGAACCATTGGCATTGGAACGAGGTGGAGAAGATCATCCCCAGCCGCGGAATCTGCGTGTCGAACAGGAAATTGGTGTTGCACAGCTCGTTGTAGAAGCTGTCCTCCTTGTCGTAAAGGCCGATGTAGGGGTAGGGTTCGCCGCCCGTCACCACGACCGAGGTGGAGATGTACTGCGGCTCGCTGTTCTCGTAGTCGGTCCGGAAGTAGGCGCCCGAGACGATGAGTTTCGTGGCCAGCGGACGGATGCGCGGGGTCGAGAAGGTGAACTCGACGCCCTGCTTGAGCGTCCGGCTGCCGTTGGTCGTGCAGCCGGCCAGCGCCAGCCGCTTTTTCTCCTCGTAGGGAAGTCCTTCGAGCGACGGCGGCCCCGTGAGCGCCGAGGCGTCGATGGCCGTCTCGTCGTAGTCGCGGAACGTGAAGGCGAGGGGGCGTGACGAGGTGCGGAATCCCGAGGTCATGTCCTCCCGGAAGTAGCCCAGCGACAGCCCGAATCCGGCCCATTCCGCCCGGCCGCGGACCTCCCATTTGAAGTTGCGGGCGGCCAGCAGACCGTAGTTTGTCGGATCGTATTTGTAAACGATCAGGTTGATGCGCCGCAGTTCCGGGTCCTCGGGGAAATAGTTCAGTTGCGTGTAGTCGAAATAGACCGGGTCGGGAAAGAGCTGGTCGAGCGTCGGGGTTTTGGTGTGCCAGCCCGTGCCTCCCGAGAGGGTGAGACGCATCGGATCGCCCGCCACTTCGAATGCCGGCAGCGAGACGGAGAGGTTCAGGCGCGGATCCAGATAGATTTTGCCCTGAAGCGCATAGCGGCTTCCGAGGTTGGCCATGGCCGTCGCGCGCAGACCCGCCATGGCCTCGATCCGCCATTTCCCGGCCCGGATCACGGTGTTGTCCTCCACGAAGGCCGAGAGCCGGTGCAGGGCCGGGAGCGCGTCGTAGCGTCTCGGGCGGGTGGACATCAGTTCGGTGATGGGGCGCGTTATGTCGTAGAGCAGTCCGCCGCCGTAGTTCTTAGCCATCGACCACTCGGCGCCCGCGCGCAGCGTGCTGCGCGTCGAGCGGGTGTTCGCCGCGAAGAGCGCCATCGCCTTGGCGAAGGCGTAGAACGGCTTGCTCTCCACGCGCAGGGTGGCCTCGTAGCGCGAAGGCAGGATCTCGGCGTCGCAGACCCCCTCCTCCAGCGCCGTGCGGATCGGTACGTTGGCGCTGGCGATCATGTATTTCCAGCGGTCGGTGATGTCGAAGTCCGCATCGACGGAGGCCGAGAGGTCGAAACTGCGGAAAAAGGCGGATTGCTCCTTGGCCGCCGCCGAGAAGTTCAATGCGGCCGAAAGGCTGTTGTAGCTCGCCTTGTAACGTTCCAGCGGGCGCCCCGACACCCCTTCGTCGATGTCCTTGTCGCTCTTGATGCGGTCGAACGATCCGGTGTAGTCGATCGAGCCGCCCAGCGTGTAGCGGTAGTCCGAAGCGGTTTCCCAGCGTTTTTTCATGCGCCACGAACCGGTCATGCGGCGGTAGTTCTGCCGCGTGTTGCGCGGGTCGGCGCGGGCGTCGAGGTAGTTCGCGCCGACGTTCATCGTCAGCAGGTCGGCCTTCCCGCCCCACTCGAATCCCTTGCCGACGTAGAGGAGCTGGCTCTTCAGGTCGGCCTTGAAGCGGGCCTCGAGGTTGCGGCCGCCCTCCTTGCGCTTGATCTTCACCAGTCCGCTCGTCAGGTCGCCGTATTCGACCGAGGGGATGCCTTGCACGATCTCCACCGAGGCGATTTCGTCCGTGGGGAGCGTGCGCATGTCGATTCCGGCGTTGAGCGATACGGGAACGCCGTTGTCGCTCGTCATGCCGCTCGACAGGGAGCCTCCGTACTGCATCGCCGCGTCGTTCGAGAGCGGCCGCCCGTCCATGACGAACGAGACGCCCAGCGACGAGGTGGCGTAGTCGGCGTCGGAGGAGGCCGCTTCGCGCAGGCGAATGTGGTTCGATGCCGAGAAGGCCGGATCCGACGCCCTTCCGCCGGGGAGCAGTTCGAGCAGGTCCTCGAAGCTCGACGGCTGGAGGTGTTGCATCGCCTCGCGGCCGATGTGCACGGCCGAGACGGGTCCCCGGACTTCGGTGGCCGTGATGACCACGTCGCGGATTTCCGTCGATACGGCCCGAAGCCTTACGACCCGGTAGATCGCGCTTCCGGACGGGACGGTGAGCGTCGTGCGCTGCGTGGCGTATCCGATGTAGGAGACCGTGACCTCGTAGCTTCCGGCGGGGAGCGCGAAACCGCATTTGCCGGCCGCGTCGGTCGTGGCGGCGTAAGGCGGCTTTCCCGCATCGGGAACGGCCTTCAGCGCCACGGTGGCGTACTGGAGCGGATTTTTCAGCGAATCGGTTACCTCGAACGTGATTCCCGCGTCATTGGCCGGGCGCCGCTGCGCTCCGGCGGCGAGGGAAAGGAAGAGGCCCGGAAGGATCAGTAGATATTTCGTCTTGCACCACATAATTCCGAGCACAAAGGTAGAGGGAGGCCGAAAAAGCGGCAATCCCCAATAATAGGTAATTTGCGTCGGAAACCTACTCCGAAAGAGGGAGCCGTATTTTGGGATGCCCTTCCGGTTTTCCGGGGCGGGTGCTGTCCGTCCGCCGGTCCGTCCGTCGGTCCGGACCTTTCTCCGGAAACCTGTTCCGGACCCGGAAAGAGGCGGATACGAAAAATCCGGGATCCCCTCGGAAGGGAATCCCGGACGCCCGGTAAGAATGTGAACTTTTTATTTTTTGGTGAGGGCGATGCGGAATCCGATGCCGTCTCCTTTCGAATCCGGCGTATTGATACGGCTGTAGATGTAATAGATCGACGAGTCGGAGCATTTGAAGTCGCCGCCCCGCTGGTAGCGGTAGTCCTCCCACGAAGGAAGCCCTTCGGGACCCGGAGCTCCCGTGGGGTCCGTTTCCGGTCCGGTCGGTTCCTTTCCGTACGGCCATTTCCAGTCGTACACCCATTCATAGACGTTGCCGCTCATGTCGTGGATGCCCAGCTCGTTGGGTTGCTTGGTCCCCACGGGGTGCGGCTGCTCGTCCTTCGCGTTGTTCCGGTTCCAGGAGACTTCGTTGGCGTCGTCGCCGCCGGCATACACGTAGTTTTCCGACCTGTTGCCGCCGCGTGCCGCGAACTCCCATTCGGCGTCGGTCGGCAGACGGTAGCCCGCGGCCGAGGAGTGGTCGTAAACTACGACGGCCGAGGAGATGCGTCCGCTTCCCTGCTTGTAGGTGACCTGTTCGAACCGGTAGGCCGGTTCGAGCCCCTTGATTTCGCTCAGCCGGTTGCAGAACTCCGCAGCGTCGTACCACGTGACGCCGGTCACCGGAAGGTCGTCACCCATGACCGTCGATTCGTTGAATCCCATCACTTTGGAGAAAACGTCCTGCGTCATTTCGTATTTGCCGATGGCGAAATCTTTCGTCAGCGTCACTTCGTGCTTGTTCTCTTTGGGGGATTTCGGGTGATCGCCGAGGATGAAGCTGCCGGCCTCGACATCGACCGTCTCCACCTGTACGTCGGTCAGTTCGACTGCCGTGGCGGTGTATTCGACCGTGGTCTGGCCGTCCTCGGAGGTGACGGTGTATTTGACCGGCGAGGAGAAGTTCTGGGCCGTACCCGAGGCGGGCGTGAGTTCGGCGTTGGCCGAACAATTGATCGTCGGTGTGAGCGACGAGCGGTCGAGGTCCGGTCTGACGTAAATGGTGATCGTCTTGGCTTCGGCGTCGAGCAGGGCGCTGTAAACGCCCGGGGTCGGTGCGGAGGTCTCCGGGTCGAGGAAGAGCATCCGGGTGATCTCGGCATTCGGGTTGGGCAGCATTTCGGCCATGATCGTATAGGTCACCTGCGTTACGCCGTCTTCGGCCGTGATGGTGATGGTCGCCGGGTCCTTGAAGGAGCTGTCCCACGAATCCACGAACTGAATCTCTCCGGCGGAGGCCCCTTCGGAGATTTCGTATTCCTGATAGGTGTAATACCAGGGCCATTGGTCGGAGTAGGGGACTTTGAGCAGCACGGTGTGATTCTCCTCGTCGATGATGCCTTCGACCACCGGTTCGGTCGTCACCCTGAACGACAGCAGCCTGGCTTCGGAACTCTTGGCGACCGAAACGGTGACCGTGTATTCGCTCCGCGACTTTCCGTCCTCGGCCGTCACGGTGTACTTGACCGGCTGGGAGAAGTCCTGCTCGGCGCCGCTGGCGGGAGAGACGGTCGCGCCTTCCGATACCTCGATGGTCGGAACGAGCCTGGTGACGTCCGTGCCGCGGGTGACCGTGACGGCGATCGTCAGGGCCTCCTGGTCGATCGTCGCCGGGCCGCTCTGCTCCTCGAACGAGAAGGCCGTGATGGAGGAGGCGGTCAGCTTGGGCTGCGCCTTCTGTACGACCGTCAGCGAGACGGGCGTGACGTAGGTGGCGTCGGAGAACACCTCGACGTCGGCCGTGCGTTCGGTCTCCTTGTCGGTGTAGGGGTCGATCGCAAGGCGGAGCTTGCCGGCCTCCACCGAGGCCTTGCACCAGGCGGTTTCGCCCGTCCCGGAGACCTTCGCCGCCAGATTGAGGTTGCTGATCGCACCGCCCTCCTCGTCCGTGAGGCCGATCGAGACCGTCGCGCCGGAGGCGGTGACGGTGAGCTTGTTCTGAGAGAAGACGACGTTTTCGACACCGGAAAGCGGTGCGAATCCCAACGTCACGGGGTCGGGGGTGTCGGGGTCGTCGCTGCATGCGGCGAGGGCCGCCGCGGCGAAAATCCCCATGGCGAAGATTCGCCGGATATTGCGGAATTTTTTCATGGTCGTTTTTTTGATGGATGATGGGGAAGGGAGCGCCTCCTCGGCTGGAGGCGTGAAGAACGGAAGGGGCCGCATGGACCCGACCCCTTCCGTCGAGGGCCGGCAGGACGGATCAGCGGCGGATCACGACGCGGAATCCGATTCCCGACTGGCGGCACATGTTGTTGGGATTCATGTCGATACCGCCGGCTTGCAGACTCCAGTAGGTGATACGCAGGTTCCATTCGCTCGACGTGTCGTAGTCGCCGCCGCGGATAAATGCCAGGTCGTCCGCATCGCACGGCTCGTCAGGCCCGAACGGATCGGTCACCTCGTCGGTCGAGGGGAAGTCGCTCATGTAGGGGCGCTCGTACCAGTCGTGGTTCCACTCTCCGACGTTTCCGCACATGTCGTGGATTCCGATCGGATTGGCCGGTTTCTCGCCCACGGGGTGCGTCTTCTCGCCCTCGTTCTCGCGCCACCAGCCCATTTCGAGCGGGTTGTCGCCTCCGGCGTAGAGATAGCTGTATTGGGCGATTCCCTCTGCGCCGCCCTTGGCCGCATACTCCCATTCGGCCAGCGTCGGCAGGCGGTATCCCGTCGCGCTCATGTCGCAGTTGCGCGTGGCCGTGAGGATGCGGCCGCTGCCGTCCTGTCCGTACTGGATGTCGGAGAGGTTGTAGAAAGTCGTGTAGCCTTCGCGTTTGCTCAGTTCGTCGCAGAACTGCATGGCATCCCAGATGGAAACGCTTTCGACCGGGTGGGTGGCTCCTTCCTTCTTGAACTCCGAGGGGTTGAAGCCCATCACCTCCTCGAACTGCGCCTGCGTCACCTCGTATTTGCCGATCGAGAACGACGTGAGGTTGCAGTAGCGGGCGTTCCCGATGACGCTTGTCGGATCGGGGCTGTCGCCTTGCAGGAAACGGCCGCCCGGAACGTCTATGAGCTCGATGAGTTGCGCGCCGACCTTGGTTCCGTCCTGCGAGATGCCGACCGAGCCGCTGCCGAAAAGCTTGGCTCCCGAGTTGTCGGTGCACGATACGGCGATCGTGGCGCGGCGGGCGTTCTCATCGGTGTTGGGATCGACCGTGAAGGTGAATGCGCCGGACGCGTCCACCTGGCTGACCTTCACCCAGGCGGCCGCTGCGCCGGACTTGGCGTCGGTGGCCTCGACCGCGAAGGTGTAGCCCGTCAGGTCGGCGATCGGGCTGCCCGAATAGGTCAGCGATACCTTGACCGTCGTGGCCGCTGCGGCGCCTCCCGCCACGACCGTATAGTTGTTGCCCGAGAGGGTTACGCCTGCGGCGGGCTCTGCGGAGGTGTCGAGCACCACTTCGCCGCCGACGGTCAGCGTGACGGTGTATTCCCGGGTGGTTTTGCTGTCTTCGGCCGTCACGGTGTATTTCACCGGCTGGGAGAAGTCCTGCGTGCTGCCGCTGGCGGGGGATATCTTGGCGCCTTCCGAAACCTTGATGACCGGAGCCAGCGACGAGAGGTTCGTACCCGCCTTCATCACCGCCTTGACGGTGTTTTCGCCGATTTCGGCCTTGCCGATCTGTCCGGGAACCGTGAACTCGAGGATCTCGGCTTCATGGCTCTTCTCCTCCTCGACCACCACGGCGGCCTGGTATTCCTGCCTGGTGATTCCGTCTTCGGCCGTCACGGTGTATTTCACCGGCTGGGAGAAGTCCTGCGCCTCGCCGCTGGCCGGCGACACGCTGGCTCCGGCCGAAATCTCGATTTCGGGCGTCAGGGCCGTGACGTCGGTTCCGAACGGCACGTTCACCGTGATCGTCATCTTCTCGTAGTCGATTTCGGCGGGCTGGGTCTGCTCCGGGATCGAGAAGTCGAGGATGTGGGCTTCGGCGCTCTTGGGTGTGGGAGCCTGCACGACCTTGAAGGTGAACGGGTTGATCGAGACGCCGTTGCCCGATCCTGTGAGGCGCACGTCGATCGAACGGGCCGCTTCGCCGCCTTCGTAGGGCTGGACGGTGAATTGCAGCGCATTGTTCTTCGGTTCGATCTGGCACCACTCTTCGGAGGCGCTGTTGTTCGACAGTTCGACCTGGAGCGTTACGCCGCTCAGGGCCGAACCGTCGGCCTTCTTGACGGCGATCGAGGCCGAGGGATAGATGCCGTTATTGCTTACGTTGAGCGTGTTGGCCGAGAAGCTCACGCCTGTCAGAGAGGTCGAGGGGGAGAGAGTCACATCGGTCTTGACACCGTTTTCGCCGGTGTCGTCGTCGCTGCACGCCGCGAAGGAGCACGCCGCGAGCGCGAGGGCGAAGCCATACTGGAAGATACGTTTCATAATGCGATTGTTTTTAAGGGTTTTCGAATGGATGTGTCCGTTGGCCGGGGGCTCAGAGCAGGGCGCCGGGCATGTAGTTGGCCGGGTCCTTCGTGTCCGTGAGCGCGCCCATCCGGTAGGTTCCGAACGACTGCTTGAGCCAGGTCTTGCGGAAGGTCTTGCCCGTGAGGTAGTCGCAGAGCTTCTGTCCGCAGCCGTTGTCGAGCAGGGTCTGGGAATTTCCCACCGGATCGTAGTCCGTGTTGTAGCGGAGCAGTTTGGTCGTGCCGTTGGGATTTTCCAGGATGTCGAACGTGAAGACCGCCTGATAGAGGCCGAACTCCACCTCCATGTCGATATAGGGCCGGCCTTCGAGCTCGCCGAAGCGCATGTAGATATCGCCCAGCGTCATGCGGAACACGGTGGAGATCTCCTTGCCGAAATTGACGAGCTGCTGCGCGATCTCGCACGACGTGTCGCCGCCGTACATGGACAGACGCACGGCCAGCGCGGAGTATTTGTAGCCGCTGCCGGCGCCCAGCATCGCGTCGAGCCCGATGATGGCCTCGTCCTGCCGCTGCACGGGAATCTGCTGCGAGGAGACGGCCGTGTAGCTTTGCGTGGCGTCGTTCCAGAGGAATCCCGAGATGATCGACCCCTGCATGACGAGCGGCTCCTGCAGTACGATGTTGTGTTTCAGATCGACATAGGACGACGCGGTGGCCGAGATCACCGTGTTGGTGCCCTGCACGTAGCTCAGCGTGACGGAACGCAGGTCGAAATCCACGGCGACCTTCCCGCTGCTCAGCGCGACGTAGCAGTAGCCGTCGCGGTTGATGAATTGCTGGAGGTCCTCCTGCACCTGCATCAGCGCCCCCTGCTGCACGAGGTTCTTCTCTTCGGCCGAGGCTCTCGTCAGCGTGGCCTCGACGCGGTTGCGGCGGCCGAGCAGCGAGAAGGTGTCGCCGTCGAACGAGGCGATTTCGAACTCGAAGTCGGTTTCGAGGCCCTGGTTGTCCTCCGCGCTGCCGCCGCTGATGTCGGAGTTCGGGTCGTTGATGATGGCCAGGTAGCTGTACGTGTCGAAGATCAGCGTCGGACGCTGCAACCCCTGGATGCGGTAGCTGCTTTCGTCGGGCGTGGTCCGGAAGTCGGGGTACATCAGGTTGTCGGTGTACATCGTCACGCGATTGTCGTCGGTGAAATCCATCCAGAACCGGTAGATGCCCTTCGATGTGGGAATGTTGGCGATCCAGCCGTTTTCGGCCGCGGAGAGCTCCCCGTAGTAGGAGGAGATGGCCTCGTCGAGGCGCTGGTCCACGTCGCCCATCGTCGTTTCGTAGTCGTTGTCGTTGCAGGCGGTCGCAGCCAGCAGCACGACCGGGAGCAGGAATATGCGATAGAGGTGTTTTTTCATCTTTCTGCCGTGTTATAGGGTTATTGATTGTCCGCGACCACCTGGGCGATGGCCTCCTGTACGCAGGTCACCAGTCCTTTTTCGCCCGCCGTGTCGTAGAACTCGATGCCCCAGGTGTTTTTCAGGTAGTCGATCACGATCTGCTCCTTCTGCTGCAACAGGGCCGCGCCGGTCGTCCCGGCCTCGGTCAGCACCGTCTCTTCGTACCATTCGCGGCCGTAGACCATGATCATCGAGATCATCTCCACGAAATCCTCGTCCTTGCCCGACATGGCGTAGGGGGTGATGAAGCCCAGTTGGCGCGCCTCCGAATCCGAGACGCTCGTCCATCCCGAGGGAAGGTAGTTGCCGGCGCTGATCTTTTCGTAGTTCTTGTCGAAGAGCACCGTCTGGTGCAGAATGTGCGCGAACTCGTGCTCGATGGTGTGGAGGAATTCCTTGACGTTCGCGGCATCCGATGGGTCGAACCCGTTCACGTTGAGCAGCAGAATCTTGCGGCCGCCTTCGGCCTGTCCGAGCTTGATGGCTCCGAATTCGTACTCGGGACTGCCGACCAGCACGACCTTCTTGGGCGTGATCTCCTTGACGAAGTCGAGTCCGGCCGTCTGCTCGTAGGGCGAGAACCAGACGTCGTACATCACCTGCATGAACGGGATGACCAGCTCCTCATCGACGGGCACTAACTGCTTGTCGATCGAAGGCATCATGTCCGTGGCGTCCCACTTGTATTCGACGTCGATGTTGAACGGCACGACGTAGTTTTCGTAGAGCCACCGGTCGGTCTCCGTCTGGACGGTCTCTTCGCCGCCCAGGCCGGGAATGTCGGCGTTGGGGTCGATGGGGTCCTCCTCGTTGCAGGCCGTGAAGGCTGCTCCGGCCAGGAGCGCGAAGAGGCAGAATTGGATATGACGTAGTGTTTTCATCGTATTTTCAGCTTTTGAATTACCACGGATAGGGGATGTTTACCATGTCGTTGAGTTGAATGCCCGAGGCGGTCGCGATCTGCGGGATTTGCAGGATGCGGCGGTCGTCGTCGGGCGTGAGGGTGCTGGTGGCGCCGTCGATGGTCGTGTGCGTCACGGGAATGTTCCAGCGCAGCACGTCCCAGTAGCGTATGCCTTCGTAGAGGAACTCGATGCGGCGGAAGTCCAGTACGGTCAGGATGAGCGCCTTCTGCACGTTGCCCTCGTCGCCCGCCTTGAAACGGCCGGCGTTGTAGGCGCTGTTGATGAAGTGGTCCGGAGCATTGAGCTGGGCCGTGTAGTAGTCGGTCAGCTTGTCCTTGTAGAGGGTGTTCGGTCCGTAGGCGTAATCGTCTATGCGGCAGGCGGCGAACATGTTCAGATCGTCCAGCGCGCCGTCGTAGTTGCCCAGCATGGCGTAGGCTTCGGCGCGGGCGAGCAGCACCTCCTCCAGCCGCAGCAGCGCGCACTTCGAGTAGGGCACTCCGGTCTGCGCCACGGGATTGTCGATCTTGAAGTCCTCGTAGAACTTCGGCAGCCAGTAGGTGCGTCCGCCGTTCCACTGGTAGGCTACGTTCTGGAAGATCCACGGGTCGCCCGTGACGTTCTCGGTCAGCAGCGTCACCATGGCCGTGCGCTCCATCGCGTGACGGACGTAGGCCGTTCCGACCATCTCCCGGTAGGCCAGCGTCACGCACTCGGTGAGGAGCAGGTTGGCGTTGGCGCTGGCGCTGGTGAAGTCCGTGCCCATCTGGTCGGGATTGCCGCTCTTGATATAGGTGCGCCAGTCGTGGAGGTTGCTCCGCATGAACTGGTCGGCCGCGTCGTTCGGGTCCACGCCCTGTGCCGGCGACCCGTCGGCGTTCAGTACGGGCGTGTCGTCGGTGTAGGAGAGCGCGAAGTGCTGTGTCGGCGTGGGCAGCAGCATGTTGGCGTAACGGATCACGTCGTTGTAGTTGCGCGAGAAGAGAGCGATGCGGGCGCCGAGCGCTGCGGCGGCATCCCGCGTGAAGTGGAATTTGGGCTGGTCGTAGTCGCTGCTGCCGCCTACGAGCTGCATTCCCTCCTCGAGGTCCTTCAGGACGTGTTCGAGCGTCTGGGCGGCCGTTTCGCGGTCGTAATGCTTGATGACGACCGTCTCCGGTTCGGTTACATAGGGGATGCCCGGATTGGCCGCGAGGTTGTTCGTGTCGAAAAAGTCGGCGAAGAGGGTCAGCAGGCAGAAGTGCGCGTAGGCGCGGGCCAGCAGCGCTTCGCCCTTCTGCAAGGAGGCCGCACCGGGATCGGGCAGTTGTTCGATGGCTTCGAGCGCGTGGTTGGCCACGGCGATGGCGTTGTAGGCCGAGGTCCAGTACTGCTCGTTGGTGTCGTTGCCCGATTCCGAGCGGGTGAACTCGTCCCAGAGGAAGGCGCTCACGACGTTGTCGAACGCCGCGTCGGGCTGCATTCCCTGGAAGGTGCTGCCGAAATCGGTGTATCCGTCGCAGCGGTGCTCGATGAGTGTCATGTAGGTTCGGTCGGGGTAGGCCGTGGCGAGCAGTTGGCTGATCTTTTTCGGCGTGTCGATGGTGGTGCGGTTGTCGGGCACGGTGTCCAGGAACTCGCTGCATCCCGCCGACAGCGCCAGGCCCAGCGTTACGAGGAATATTTCGATGATTCTTTTCATGATTGCTTGCGTACTTTATGTTAGAAACCTAAATCGAGCGAGAGCACGAACTGCGTCTGGACGGGCATGGCCACGCCGCCCGTGTTGAAGAACTCGGGGTCCTGACCGTTGAGGGCCTTGTCCGAGTACATCAGCCAGAGGTCCTTGGCTGTCAGCCGCACGGCGGCGCGCTTGAACACGCGGCTCTTGCGGACGAGCGCCGAGGGCAGCTCGTAGTTGATCGAGAGCGATTTGAGGCGGATGAAGTCTCCCTTGGCCACGCGCGCCGACGAGTAGTTATAGTTGTTGTACGGGTAGGCGCTCGAGAGGTAGAGCTTCTGCATGAGGTTGTCGGCGATGGCCGGGATGTCGGTGCGCTGCTCGTCGCCGCTCATGATCCAGCGGTCCTTGAACTCGTTCGGGAGAGCCGTGATGTCGCTGTAGCTGGAGCTGAACACCGGGTTGAG
The DNA here is from genome assembly GCF_006542685.1 of Alistipes dispar. Taxonomy (NCBI): domain Bacteria; kingdom Pseudomonadati; phylum Bacteroidota; class Bacteroidia; order Bacteroidales; family Rikenellaceae; genus Alistipes; species Alistipes dispar. The sequence continues at coordinate 2,091,775 of NZ_AP019736.1, forward strand.
CCGGATGACGTTGCCCGCCTGGAACGTGAAGAAGAGGTTCATCGAAAGACTCTTCCAGCGCAGCGTGGTGTTCAGTCCGCCCGTGTATTTGGGGTCGATCTGCCCCTCGTACTTCAGGAAGTCGGTCTCGATGCCCTGCATGTAGCAGTCGTATCCGATCTCGCCCTTCTCGTTGTAGAACATGGGGATGCCCGTCTCGGGATTCAGTCCCGCGAAGGGAATCGAGAAGAGGCTGTTCACCGGGTAGTTGTTCTTGTTGCCTCCTTCCTGGCGGACGAGCTCGAACACCTCCGGACTGTTCTTGGCGTTGCGGATGATGTTCTTCGAATAGCCGAAGGTGAAGTGCGCCGACCAGGTCCAGTCCTTGGTGCTTATCATCTTGCCGCCGAGCGTGATGTCCACGCCCTGCGAGTCGAGATCGGCGTAATTCGCGTTCTTCCACATGAAACCGCCGATACCCGCCACCTTGATCTGCGAGATCAGGTCGAAACCCTGCCGGTTGAAGTAATCCACGTTGAAGTCGAGCCGTCCGCCGAACAGCGTCAGGTCGAAGCCCACGTTGAGCTGGTAGTTCTTCTCCCACGTCAGCTCGGTGTTCTGCAAGTCGGCCAGCGTGATGCCCACCTCGGCGTTTCCGGGCCGGTAGAGCTCCTGGTTGTAGTAGAGCGCCATGGCGTTCGAGGCCGAAGGCGGGATGTTGGCCGTCAGTCCGTAGCTGGCGCGCAGGCTCATGAAATCGACGATGCGCGAGGCGTTCTCCATGAAGGCTTCGTTGGAGATGATCCACTTCCCGGCGAAGGTCCATGTGGGCAGCCACCGCTTCGCGGCGCCGCGTCCTAACTGGTTCGAACCGTCGTAACGCGCCGAGGCCGAGATCGAGTAGCGGCGGTCGAACGTGTAGTCGGCGTTGGCGTAGAAGGCCGCATTGCGCTCGTAGGTGTCCTCCATCATGTAGTAGGGCGACTGCCGGTAAACGAGCATCTCCATCAGTTTGGGATCGAGCGACACCACGCCGCCGCCGTCGTACTGGTAGCCGTATCCGGTCGTGGAATTGACGCGCCGGTCGGTGGAGCGGATTTCCATGCCGCCCAGCACGCTCAGCTCGTGCGTGCGGTCCGTATCCCAAACCTTTGTGTAGCTGAGCGAGTTGCGGACGACGTAGTTGAGCATCTTGTTGGTGGCCGTGTTGTAGAAGCCGCCGTAGGGGAGCACGACGACCGGTTCGGCCGAGAGGTCGTTCGGGTCGCGGTAGAGGAACGGGTTGAGGCTGCGGATGGTCGAGTTGCCCGCCGCGCGGTAGGCGTTGGCGGCGTTGGCGTGCTCGGTGATTTCATGCTCCTGCGTGGTCTGCACGTAGCGCAGCGCCCCGGTGAAGTTGTAGCGCAGTCCCGGGACGATCGTGTAGTTCAGCTCGCCCTGCAACTTCACGTCGGCCACCGTCAGGTGGAGCTGGTTGTTGCGCAGCTCCGAGAGGATGTTGAACGGGGCGTAGTTCATCGTGATGTACTCCAGGTTGCCCTCGTCGTCGTAGGGGCGCAGGGCGCGGCTGGTGTTGAGCGCGTAGCTGAAGGGGTTGATGTCGAAGTCGCGCGAGAAGCTGCCCGTCACCACGTCGGACTGGCGGGTGAACGAACCGGGGGCGTCCTGCTGGCGCAGCGATCCCACGACCTGAACCGACGTGCGGATTTTGCTGCTGACGTCGAAATCGTTGCGGAAATTGACCGTGTAGCGGTTCACCTTGTCCGCGATGCTCCAGCCGTTGTCGCCCAGGAAGCCGATCGAGGCGTAGGTGCGCGACTTCTCGGAGCCGGACGAGATGCTGAGCGAGTGCTCGTGCATGAGGTTGTAGGTGAACAGCTTGTCGAACCAGTCGGTGTTGGCCCTGGCGTACTTCATCAGGAAGTCGTGGCGCGCCTGCCGCGTGTTCTCCAGCCCGAATTTGCCGCTGCTGGCGTTGTAGGCGTTGATCTGGTTGTACATGATGCCGTAAACGCCCGAGTTCGCGGAGTTCACGATGTCGGGTCCGAGCAGCCCCTTGCGCTCCATTTCGGAGAAGACCGACATCTGGTCGTAGGAGTTCATGATGTTGTACTGCGAATAACGGGGCTTGGTCCGCAGCGTGAAGTTGCCGTTGTAGGTGATGATCGGGGCTCCCTGTTTTCCCCGCTTGGTGGTGATGACGATCACGCCGTTCATGGCGCGGGCGCCGTAGAGCGCCGTTGCGGCGGCGTCCTTCAGGATGTCGAAGGTCTCGATGTCCGAAGCGTTGATGCCCGCCACCGAGGAGCCGAGCAGCGTGGTGGGGTCGCCGCTCGAAAGCTGGTCGTTGGAGATGTCCACGACGTCCTCGAGCACCATGCCGTCCACTACCCACAGCGGCTTGTTGTCGCCGTTGATCGACGTGACGCCGCGGATGCGGACTTTGGGGGCCGCGCCGAACGTTCCCGAGACGTTCTGCACCGAGACGCCCGCCACCTTGCCTTCGAGCATGCGGCTCACGTCCGTCACGCCGGCCATGTTCAGGTCCTCGGTCTTGAGTTTGACGGACGATCCGGTGAAGGTTTGCTTCTTGATGTCCTGGAATCCGGTCACGACGACCGCGTCCATTTTGAGGGAGGATTTCTGAAGGGAGACGTCGATGTGCCGGCGCCCCTTGATCTCCACCTCCTGCGTGTCGTAGCCCACGTAGCTGACCACCAGCGTCGTCGCGCCTGCGGGCAGGGCGAGTGCGAATTTGCCTTGTGCGTCGGTCGCTATGCCGACGGTCGTGCCCTTGACGGCCACGCTCACGAAATCCAGCGGTTTGCCGTTCTCGGCATCCCTGACTACGCCGGAGAGTCTTGTCTGGGCGACGGCTGCTGCGAAGCCCGCACAAAAAAACAGAAACAGGAGTAGTGTTTTTTTCATTTCATAATGTGTTGGGTTAATAATTGATGAGGGTAGGGAGTTCGCGGTTTTCAGGGGCCCGGGCGCACAAAAAAGCCTGACATCCGGAGCGGATGCCAGACTTGACGGTATGATACGGGCGCAACGAAGGCTGCCTCCGAGTCCTTCTGGGGCACGGGGATCAGCGTCCATACATTGTTAAGCGTCTGATAGAAAATGCGTTCCGTGGATATGGAACGCCGGAGAACCTTACCGGAGTCCGTGTTTGAAAGTTCCCCCCCCCTTCTCGGTCCGGCGGCTTCCGCAGCGGCTCCCGCCGGGCGGGTGGTCCGTCCGGTGAGGCAGGGGATTATCGGCTGGCGTCGTGACATGCGTTCGGGTTTGCGGGTGCGTTTCGGGGGAGGTTCGGTAGGCGTATGTTACGGTTTGGTATTGTTTTCGGTGCGAAAAGCGTCGGGTTGTAATCCGTATTTCGTTTCTAAGTTGCGGTTATTAGTCTATTCTTGTTAAAAATACGACGATCTGAAATTTTGCATTGAATTAACTGGATGCAAGATATAAAAGATTTTTCGAAATTCATAATATTTTTTAATTTTTTAGCAGAAAAACGGATGGCTCTGTTTCCTATGTGATTCCGGATTGTAAGCGGAAACCCTGCGCAGGAGGGTGCAGGACCGTGAAACGGGGCATTTCCCTCCCGTTTCACGGCCTTTCCCCTGTCAGGCGATCCGGTCCAGCGAACGGCGTATCTCCGCATCGGTCGGGGTATAGTCCTTCAGCGCACCGGAGAGGTATTGTTCGTAGGCATAGAGGTCGATCACGCCGTTGCCCGAGAGGTTGAAGAGGATGGTCTTCTCGCGCCCCTCCTCCCGGGCTTGCAGGGCCTCGCGGACGGCGGCGGCGATGGCGTGCGTCGATTCCGGCGCGGGGATGATGCCTTCGGTCTTGGCGAACAGGATGCCGGCGCCGAGCGTCTCGGTCTGCGGAATGGCGCAGGCTTCGACGAACCCGTCCTTGAGCAACTGGCTGACGATGGCTCCCGCACCGTGGTAGCGCAGTCCGCCGGCGTGGATGTCCGAAGGCTGGAAGTCGTGCCCCAGCGTGTACATCGGGATCAGGGGGGTATATCCCGCCACGTCGCCGAAGTCGTACCGGAAGGCTCCCCGCGTGAGTTTCGGGCAACTGGCGGGTTCGACGGCCACGACGCGGACCGGGTTGCCGCCGGTCAGCCTCTTTCTCAGAAACGGGAAGGCCAGCCCTGCGAAGTTGCTGCCGCCGCCGAAGCAGCCGATCACCACGTCCGGCTCGGCATCGGCCATCTCCATCTGCGCGACGGCTTCCTGTCCGATGACGGTCTGGTGCAGCAGTACGTGGTTCAGTACGCTGCCCAGGCAGTAGCGCGTGTCTTCGGGGTGTTGCAGCGCCATCTCCACGGCCTCCGAGATCGCCAGTCCGAGGCTGCCCGAGCAGGCCGGGTCCTTCGCCAGCGCGGCGCGGCCCGAGGCGGTGCGGTCCGAGGGCGAGGGGAAGCACTGCGCGCCCCAGGTCTGCATCATCAGCCGCCGGTAGGGTTTCTGGTCGTAGCTCACGCGGACCATGTAAACCTCGACGTCGATGCCGAAGTGCCGTCCCGCGAAGGCGATGGCCGAACCCCATTGTCCGGCGCCCGTCTCGGTCGTGAGGCGGCGGATGCCCTGCTTGTAGTTGTAGTAGGCCTGCGGTACGGCCGTGTTGGGCTTGTGCGAGCCGGCGGGCGAGACGCTCTCGTTCTTGAAGTAGATTTTCGCCGGCGTGTCGAGCGCCTTCTCCAGTCCGGTGGCGCGTACCAGCGGCGTCGGCCTCCAGATGCGGTAGATCTCCTGTACCTCCTCGGGAATGTCGATGAACCGTTCGACGGACATTTCCTGTTCGATCAGCTCCTCGGCGAAAACGGCCGACAGTTGCTCCCGGGTGACGGGTTCCCGGGTGACGGGGTGCAGCGGCGGCAGCGGCCGGTTGGGCATGTCGGCTACGATGTTGTACCATTGGGCGGGCATCTGACGCTCGGTCAGGCAGAATTTCTTCGTTTTCATTTATCGTGGATTTTTAAGGGTTTTGTGCAAAAGAAAAGCCCGCTGTTCACTTTCGTAAACAACGGGCTTGTGGCTCGGGATTCCTGCTGACCTATACATACGCCGGACCGCACTCATTGTTCACGAGAGTCAATGAGCGCCACCACCAGGCCTGTATGTTCAGATTTCGGATCATGTTTTCGCAAATATAGGGAATCGGTTCCGGAAATGCAAATTTTCCGGCAGGATTTTCGCTGTTTTCTCCGAAAAGGGTTTCCCGGCGATTCCGGTTGCGCCGTGCGGCATTATATATAGGTGGCCGTCACTCCTTCCACGCGACATGCCCGGCGTCGTGGAAAAGACCGCATACGAGCGTCAGGTATTCGGGCAGCTTTCCCTCCGCGCCCCATTTCAGTTCGATGCCGAACAGTTCGGAGGTCGTGCGGCCGATGTCGAATCCGCACGCTTCGAGCGACGGCCTCACCCGGTCGGGATGGCGGCAGGGGAGCCCTTCCGGCCGGGTGCAGCTTCCTTCGGGGCAGTAGAGGCAGCTTCCGACGTAGGAGAATGCCCGTCCGCCGTAGCGGCGCTCCAGCGCGAGGAGCCTCCTTTCGATCTGGATGCGCTCGGGGCGGAGCAGCCTCCCGGCCTCGGCGAGGGGGAGTCCCTCTTCGCGGGGCGTGATCTTCGCGGCGACGAGCAGCGCCGTGCCGTACCGCAGCCACTCCTCCGCGGGGTCCTTCGCGAAGGGCGGGCAGCCCCAGCTGCGGCCGTAGTTGGGGCATCGGCGGCAATAGGCGGCGATGCGTTCCGCGTCGCGGAAGCGGGCGGCGTATTCGGCGGCGGGAAGCTCGACGGCGAATTCCTCGGCCGTATAGCGGACGGATGCGTTCATGCGGCAAAATTAGTCGTTTCCGCGGGCATCGGTGCGCGGAGCGAAAATTATTTTCCTGCCTTTTGCCTTTTTCGCGGGAAACCGCTATCTTTGTCTCCGGATCTGGTGTTCCGCTCCTCCTGCGGAGGACGGAATGAAAAGGGAATCGGGTGCAAATCCCGGACAGTCCCGCTGCTGTGATGCTCCGTGAGTTCCGAATATCTTCGGCCACTGACCCGCGAGGGGTCGGGAAGGCGTCGGGACGGGAGCGAGTCAGAAGACCTGCCAGATCGATTCGATGCCGGTCGCTCTCGTGGGTTAGGCCTCCGGTTTCGGCGAAGAATTGACATTCGTATGTGTTTCGTTCGGTCTTCGGACCGTCGGCCGCGGGTCGTGCCGATGCCCGTTTCGGGCGGTTATGTCCGGATCGCCTGCGGAGCGCCGGCCGCCGTCCTGCCGCTGCCGGCCCGACTGCTGCTCGCCGATCGGCGTGCTGTCCGGGTGTTTCGATCCGCCGGCACGGGCCTGTCCGACCGGGCGGACAGCCTCCGACGGAACGTGGGAGGACCGTGCCACGGTCTGCACGCTGGCCGGGTCCATCCGGGTGCAGGCGGCGCAGCTTTTGGTACTGGCTTCGGATGAACCCGAAAAGGCGCGGCGGGGGAAAACGGACGCGTTACTGCCATAACGGATCGGTTCGGGAGATTGGTCGCCGCGCCTTTTTTTAAATGCGATGATTATGAAGATCGTTTTCTATGGAATTCCCGAAGAGGAGGTCCGGCGTCTGGCCGGGCGGTACGGGTTCGGACTCTGCCGTTCGTTCGGGGAGTTTGTCGCGGGCGGCGGGCGGAAGATGCTGTTGCAGCCGCTTCTGCGCACCGACGGGGAGCGGCTGGACTTCTTCGGACGTATGGCGCGGTACGGGGCGTCGGTCGATGCCGTCGTGGTCTCCTGCGCCGACGATTTCAGCGCCGTGCACTACTGCTCGCAGCCCGGGAGGTTCTTCTCCGTGAGCGGCGAAGCCGGGGAGGAGGCATTGGAGTACGAACTGACCCGCATCGTCGAGACCCGCCTGGGACTCGTCTGCGCGCACGAAGGGGTGGAGCCATGACGCGGGGGCAGGTCCATGTCTATACGGGCGACGGAAAGGGGAAGACCACGGCGGCCTTCGGCCTTGCCGTGCGTGCCTTGTGTGCCGGGAAGAACGTGTATATCGGGCAGTTCGTCAAGTCGATGGCTTACAACGAGACGAAGATCGCACGGCTGTTCGACGGTACGGACTCCGCATGGGGGCGCGTGCGCATCGAGCGGTTCGGCCGCGGCTGTTTCATCGGCCGGCAGCCGGAGGCGGTCGATGCGGAGCTGGCCCGGGAGGGGCTGAGGCGGTGTGCCGAAGCGCTTTCCGGCGGGGAGTACGGGGTGGTCGTCCTCGACGAGGTGTCCATCGCCCTCGACTGCGGCCTGCTGTCCGTCGGCGAAGTGCTGGAGGCGCTCGCCGCCCGGGCGCCGCAGACCGAAGCGGTGCTGACGGGGCGCTATGCCCCGCAGGAGCTGATCGCCGCGGCCGATCTGGTGACCGAGATGCGCGAGGTGAAGCACTACTATGCGCAGGGCGTCCTTTCGCGCGACGGCATCGACCGCTGACCTCCCCGCCGTCATTCGGCCGCCTGGAGGTCGGCGAACCAGTAGCCGTAGGTGCGTACCGATCCGTCGTCGAGGCGGATGTCGTAGCTCTGTGCGAAAGGCTTTCCGAGCCAGAACGGGACGGCTTCGCGGAAGATCGGGCCGTCGTAGCAGAAGGTGTGGTATTCGCCGTTCTCGCCGTTGGGGTCGGTCCCTGCGGGCAGCGAAGCGACGAAGGCGGCGTCGATCTCCCGGCCGATGGCTTCGGCTCCCAGCCCGTCGGCCATCGTCGTCACGACGACGGTCCTGAGTCCCGACGAGAGGAAACCGCGCATGACCTGCTCCGAACTCTCGCCCCAGAGCGGTTCGACGACCTCGATGCCCGCAGGGGCGAGCCGCTCCTCGCGGTAGCGGCGCACGTCGTGCAGGAAGATGTCGCCGAAGATGAAGTGCGTCACGCCCTCTTCGCGGTAACGGCGCACGGCGCGGTCCATCGCCGCCGAATAGTCCTCCATGTCGCCCTTCGGCGTGAGATCGACCGTGTGGAGCGGAATGCCGATGCGGTCGGCCTGCGCCCGGAGCAGCTCCGTCGGGATGCCGTGCATCGTCGAACGGAGCGTCGAGCGATTGACGGTGGTCAGCAGCGCGACGATTTCGTAGCGCTCCGACCGTATCGCCCGCCAGAGGGCGTGCGCCGAGTCCTTGCCGCCGCTCCAGTTGAAGACGGCCTTGTGTCTGGTCATTTCGGTCGGGAGTTATTCGAGTTTCCGATAATAATGCATCTCCCGGTCGGCGGCATCGAGCGCTTCGGGATGGAATACGGCGATCAGGTCGTGCAGCACCACGTCGGGCCGCACGACGCCCGATTCCCAGTAGTCGTTGCCTCCGGCGGCGTTCGTGCGCCGGTCGCAGTTGTAGATCTCGCCCCGGCGGACGCAGGGAACGCCGGCGAATTTCGGCAGCCGTGCGCGGAATTCCGCGAGCGTCCGGAAACTGCCGGCATTGATCCATACGTCGGCTCCGGAGGCCAGCAGGTAAGCCTTCTCGAGGTCGATGGGCAGCGAGCGGTTCGACGTGTTCTCCCTGTAGATGTAATCCCCTCCGGCATCGGCGATGAGGCGTGCGACGTAGCTTTCGGCCGAGGCCATGAACCACGAATCGCCGTAGGGGGTGTTGATCATCACCTTCGGTCTGGCGGCGGACTCCGCGACCTTCGCCTTCAGCGCCTCGTACCGCTCCGGGATGGGGGCGAACGCCCGTTCGCCCTCCTCGCGCCGGTCGATCGTCTCCGCCACGGCCACGAGCCACTCGGCCTTGCCGAGCGGCGACTCCTCCAGATACTCCCCGATATAGCAGAACGGGATGCCCAGCTCGCGCAGCTTGGGTTCCATCGGGCTGGCGCCGTTCACGCCGAACAGCAGCACCAGGTCGGGACGCAGCGACAGGAGCCGTTCGTAGTCCATGTTGCCGTCGTAGCCCACGTCGCCGACCCTGTCGGGGTGCGCGGCGACGTATCCGTTGGCGATGCTCTCCCGGCCCGAGACGCCGACGATGCGCGGTGCGGCCCCCACGGCGTCGAGCATCGCCACGTGGGTCGAGGACATGCAGACGATGCGCTGCGCCCCGGCCTCGACGGTCTGTCCGTCGAATCCCGCAGGGGGAGTCTCCCCGTTGCGGGCGATGAAGAGCGCCGTGGCGGTCCCTTCGGCGGCCCCCTGCCACGGGGTCCGGGTCCGTAGGATCGTGCTTTGCAGGCCCTCGGCCCCGACGATTTCGAATCCTGCGGCGTAGGCGGGGCGGTAGACGGTCGTGCGGAACTCCTCGAGCGAGGTCCCCGGACGGGCGCCGCAGGCGGCCAGAAGCAGCGCGGCGGCGCAGAGCGTGAAGCGGCGGAGCGGTCGTATCATTTCGCGGTTCGGTTTTTCTTTCCCCATTTGGGTTTGACGTTGATGAAGAATTCGCAGTTCATGCGGGGCATGGGACGCGAGAGGACGGAGAGGTACTCCTCGTTGAAGAGGTTGTTGATCGTCGCCTTGAGCGAAAGGTCGGCCCGGCGGAACGCGAAGCCCTTCTCGAGCGAGAGGTTGTTCATCACGTAGGGCGTGAGCCGTCCGGTGAGCGTGATGTCGTTGCTCGACATGGTGTAGCGTTCGCTGTAATAGCAGAACTGCCAGAGCAGCCCCCACGAGCGCCATGCGAGGCGTCCGGTCGCCGTGCCCGAGAACTCCGGTTCGTAGGGAAGCTGCTTGCCCACGGACTGATCGGCCGGGCTCATCGGTTCGCCTACGTTGATCGACGGGGACCACGAGAAGGTCCCGTCGAGGTCGAGCTTCAGTCCGCGGGCCAGCATGACGGACAGGTCGGCCCGCACCTCCACGCCGTAGGCGTGCACCTCCTTGATGTTCACCGGCGAGAAGAATCCTTTGGTGGTCGGCAGCCAGAGAATCCAGTCGTCGATCCGCTGGTCGTACCACGAGGCCGAGCCCGAGAGCGTGTAGATCGCGTCGCGTCCCACGGCGAACGACAGCCCGGCTTCGTACTGGACGCCGGTTTCGTTCTTCAGGTCGGGATTCCCGCCCGGCAGGAAGTAGAGGTCGTTCAGCGTCGGGAAGCGGAAGTTGCGCGACACGGAGGCTTTCGCCACGACGTTGCCGCGCTTCGAGAGCAGGTAGTCGGCGAAGAGGGCCGGAACCGTGGCCCATTTCGTGCCGTAGAGCTGTTCGCGCAGGACGGCCGACAGGCCGAGCCGCTCCGCGGGCCGCCATTTGGCCGACACGGCGGCGTCGATCTCGACGCGCCCCTGGTCGTAGCCCACGATCGCCTTGTCGCCCTGCTGCAGGACGATGTTCTTGTCGGCGCTCCGGACGAAGTGCTGGTGCAGCGCGATGTCGGCCGTGAAGAGCCACTCGTCTCCCACGGCGTATTCTCCCGCCGCCTGCCCGTAGAAGGTGTCGATCCTGCTTCGGGAGCGGGTCATGGAGGTCATGATGCCGTTGCCCGGGTCGCGGCGGTAGTCGTAGGCCATCCATGTATGGATGTATCCGGCCTTCGCGCCGACCTTCCAGTCGCGGCGCAGGCGGTCCCACGAGAGGACGCTGCGGAGCGTGTGCTCCCGCTGGCGGTTCTCGAACCGGGTGTCGTCGGCGTAGTCGGTCGTCAGCAGCGGCAGTTCGCGGTTCGAGTTGATGTACCAGGCATTCAGTCCGAAGCGGTCGCCGCGGCCGGTGTTGTAATAGATCTCCTGCAGCACGTGCACGTCGTCGAACGCGCCGCTCTTGTTCCGCTCCACCGGATAGTACGACCCGACGATGTTCATCTCCTCGTCGTAGATGTTCTCCTTCTTGTCGCGGTTGCGGTATTTGTAGTCGTTCCGCGAGGACTGGTAAACGGCTCGGGTCGATACCTGCCAGTGCTCGTCGCCCCACGTGAGACGCAGGAACTCGTCGAAGGTGCGGTACATGCCGATTCCCTGGATGTATTGCAGGCCGAATCCGTCGGCGGCGGCCGGTGCGGTCGAGAGCTTCACCACGCCGCCCAGCGCCCCGCCCGCCTCATTGACCGACGACGTGCCGTGCAGCAGCGAGGCGTCGTCGATGAAATACGACGGGATCATCGAGAAGTCGGTCATGCCGAGCATCGGGTTGTTGATGCGCATTCCGTTCCACGTCACCTGCGTATGCGAGGGTCCTGTGCCGCGGAACGAGACCGTCGAGAGCGTCGCCCGGCCGTACTGCTTGACGAAGAGCGGGGAGTTGAACGTCAGCACGTCGGCGATCGACAGGGCGATGTTCTCCTTGAGTGTCACCGAGTCGAACGTCGTCCGTTCGACGCCGATCTCCTTCATCGGCCGCCGGCCCCAGATCGGAACCTCGCGGATGGCTATGTTCCGCTCGGGCCGGGCCTCCGCGGCGGCCTCCTGCGGCGGCTGCGCGCCGCCCTGGGCATGGAGCGCCGCCGGAAACAGCAGCGCCGCGACTATCCGAACCGTCGTCTTTCTCATACTTCCTGTATCCGTTATTTCCAGCAGAATGCGCCGGGGATGATTCCCACATAGAACCGGTCGATCTGTTCGCCCTCGGCCGTATAGCGATAGACGATACCCTGCTGCTGGTAGTCGATGGCGTCGGCCACATAGACGTCGCCGTTGTGCGGATCGACCGTCAGTCCGTAGTATTTCGTGTCGCGGTACTCGATGAAGGGGCGCACCGGCACGCGCTCCTCCTCCACCTGCATCCGCCAGATGTCCCTGTTGATCCAGTAGAGCGTGTCGCGCGTTCCGTTGAGCTGCACCTCCGAGGGCCAGTCGCCCAGCTTGAACCGGAACTGCTTCTCGACCTCGAACGTCGCCGCGTCGATGCGGTAGAGCGACGGGGCTTCGTAGCCGTAGGGCGACCCTTCGTAGCCGCCGTCGGTGATCGTCCACAACTTGTGGTTCTTGTCCATCACGAGCGACGTGGGCTGGATGCCGACCGTCAGTTCGTCCACCACCTCGTCGGTCTCGGTGTCGATCTTCAGGATGCGGTTCTGGTACGACCAGCAATTGACATAGACGTACTTGCCGTACTGCACCATCTGCTCCGTGGAGCCCGATTCCATCGTCATTCCGGGGCACTCGATGTAGCCCGTGATCTCGTAGCGTTTGGGATTGACGATGAAGATGCGGTTGTCCCAGATCTGCGTCACGTAGGCCTTTTCGTCCGAAAGGAAGTGGATGTAGCGCGGCGAGGTGAGGTCCGTGATGCGTCCCACCTCCCGGAAGGTGTCGATGTCGATGGCGAAGATGACGTGCGAATTGTTCACCACGATCCAGCCCACGCCGTCGCGGACGGTCATCGACTGCGCCACGTCGCCCAGCTTGAAGCCGTTGGCGCGGAAGAAAACCTCGTTCTCCACCCGTTTGGTCTTGGGGTCGTAATAGGAGAGCGTGGCGTTGCCGTACTGGAAATTTCCCTCGTTGGTGACGAACAGTCCCCGCCCCGAGGCCGAGAACTCCTCCGTCGTGCCGTAGTCCCACTTCATGCAGCCCGTGAGCAGCATGAGGCAGCCTGCGGCCGGGAGTGTGTATCGTATGATCCGTTTCATGTTCCGCAAACCGTTCGTTCGGTACGGCGGCGCGCCGGCGGGGCGGCGGGACGGTAGGGAGGGGAGACCGGAGAACGGTGCGCTCCGACGATCCGATTCCGACCCGAAACCCGCGGGTGCAAATCCGTACGGCAAGGCAGGTCTTCTGACTCGTCCCGTCCGCCGCGCCTTCCCGGTCTGTCCCAGTGGCAAAGAGTGCGGCAAAACAGTTTCTCCCCGCAGGGGAGGGGACTTACAGCAGCGAGCACTGCTCCGGATTCTCACCGGATTCCCTTTTCATCCGCGCCGCGGAGAACGGCCGGCGCGAAAACCTTGCGACCGCAAAGGTAGGGAAAAATTCGGAATATTTTGCTACCTTTGCGGTCCGATATGAAGGAGTCGCTCAAAAGATCGTTCGCCTCGCTCGGGGCCGACGGGCTCGTTGCCCTGTGGCTCGGGGTGTGGTGGTGCGCCAACCTGATCGAGGCGGGCTGCACGGAGCTGGCCAACGACGAGGCCTATTACCACATGTTCGCCCAGCGGCTCGCATGGGGCTATTTCGACCATCCGCCCGTGACGGCGCTGCTCGTGTGGCTCGGGGAGCGGCTCTTCGGCGGCGAGCTGGGCGTGCGGTTCTTCTTTACCGTGTTGCAGCCGCTCTATCTCTGGGCGTTGTGGAGGCTCGTCCGTCCGGCGGATGCCGTGCGGCGCGATGCGACGCTGTTCGTCATGCTTTCGGCCTCGACGCTCCTGTTGCAGCTCTACGGCTTTATCGCCGTGCCCGACGGGCCGCTGCTGGCTTCGTCGGCGGTTTTCCTGTGGACGTTCCGGAACTTCTCGGAGGGCCGCCGCCTCGCATGGCTCTGGATGGGTGCGGCGATCGCGCTGATGGCTTACAGCAAATACCACGGCGCCCTGGTGCTGCTCTTCGCCCTGGCGGCCAATCCGCGGCTCTTCGCCCGCCCGGCGCTCTACGCTTCGGGAGCGGTCGCCGCCGTGCTGCTCGTGCCGCACCTCGTGTGGCAGTACCACCACGACTGGGCTTCGTTCATCTACCACCTCTCGGCGCGCAACTCGGTTTTCCGTCCGGGCTACGTCGTCGAGTTCCTCGCCAACATGCTGGTGGTTTTCAATCCCTTCCTCGTGCCGATCTACGTGCAGGCATGGCGGAAGACGCGGCCGCAGTCGGCCGTCGGCCGGGCGCTGAAACTGCTGCCCGCGGCCTTCATCGGCTTTTTCCTCCTCTCGTCGCTGCGCGGCTACGTGCAGCCGCAGTGGGTGATCGTCTCGGTCTTCGGACTGATCTATGTCGCCTTCGCCTATGTCCGCCGCCATCCCCGCACGCGGCGGTACGCGATGGCAGCCGGCGGTGCGACCCTGCTGCTCGTCGCCGCCGTGCGTGTCGAGATGATCTTCAATCCGCTGGGACTCCGTTTCGAGGTCTTCGACAATTCCGAGAGCTACGGCGCCATCGCCGCCGAGGCGCAGGGCCGTCCGGTCGTTTTCCGCCACGGCTACGCCGTCGCGGCCAAATACGCTTTCTATACGGGCGGCGAAGCCTATTGCCAGCCCAATATCCGCTATCGTACGCACCAATGGCAGTTCCGCGACGACGACTCGCGTTTCGCGGGCCGCGAAGTGCTCGTCGAGTGTCCCCCCCCCGGGATAGCCGACACGACCGGACGCGTGCGGACCGTCCGGCTGGCGAACGGGCGCAGCTTCACGTGGTTCGTCGATCCGGATTTCCGCCCCGTGCGCAAGGTCGGCGTCACGATCGGAGGAATGCCCCGGCGCGTCGCTGCGGGCGATACGCTGCGGCTCCGGCTGTGCTTTTCGAATCCTTACGATTATGCGATCCGTGTGGGCATGGAGCCGCAGGGCGTGCGGCTGTCGATGCTCTGGAAGCACGGCCGCTTCCGCGTCGAGGAGTTCCCGCTGGAGGACCGTTTCACGATTCCGGCCGGCGGCGAGGTGTCGCACGAGGTGATCTTCCCCGTGCCGCAGCGGCTCTCCGGCGCGCAGTTCGAGGCGGGCTTCGCCCTGTGCCGCGAGGGCTATACCAACTGGTTCAACGGAAAACCCGTCCGGACGGAGGTCGCGGCGGCGGAATCCGGTAAAGAATGAAACCCGTCCCCCGGGAGGGACGACAATATGAGAACGGCGGGCGGTGTGCCGTCCGGTGAGAGAGTCAGTCAGTTATGATCGAACAGTTTTTGAAATTCTGCGTCGTGGGAGGTTCCGGTCTCTTCGTGGACTTCGGAATCACCTATCTTTGCAAGGAGTGGCTTCGCCTGAACAAGTATGCGGCCAATTCGCTGGGATTCCTTTGCGCCTCGACGACCAACTATGTCCTGAACCGTCTCTGGACGTTTCACAACGAGAATCCCGACATCGCGGGGCAGTACCTGCGTTTCCTGGGCATCGCGGCCGTGGGCCTGGCGATCAACAACGCTACGATCTATCTGCTACACAATCGTTTCCGTCTGAATTTCTACCTCGCCAAACTCTTCGCTACGGGCGTGGTGACCTTCTGGAACTTCTTCATGAACTACTTCTTCACGTTCCTGTAGGGGCGGGCGTTCAGCGGGCGGCTTTTCTCCGTATCTTCCGCAGCGGCAGTCCCAGCACGCCGAAGAAGGCTTCGCGGAAGATGCCGCCCGACATCTTCGATACGCCCTCGCGGCGTTCGACGAAGATGATCGAGACCTCCTTGAGTTTCAGCCCCAGCCTCCAGGCCGTGTATTTCATTTCGATCTGGAATCCGTACCCCTTCATGCGCACCGCGTCGAGGTCCATCGTCTCCAGTGCGCGGCGCGAGTAGCAGACGAAGCCCGCCGTGGCGTCGCGCAACGGCATGCGCGTCACCAGACGCACGTAAACCGAGGCGAAGTAGGACATCAGCAGACGCGACATCGGCCAGTTCACCACGTTCACGCCCTGCACGTAGCGCGAACCCACCACCACGTCGTACCCTTCGGCCGCCGTGCGGGAGAGGCGCACCAGATCGTCGGGATTGTGCGAGAAGTCGCAGTCCATTTCGCAAATGTAGTCGAATCCGTGTTCGAGTCCCCAGCGGAATCCCGTGAGGTAGGCCGTGCCGAGCCCCTGTTTTCCGGAGCGTTCCAGGAGGTGGAGCCTCCCGGGGAACTCCTGCTGGCGTTCCCGGACGATGGCGGCCGTGCCGTCGGGCGACCCGTCGTCGATGACGAGCATTTCGAACGCTTCCTCGAGCGAGAAGACCTTCGAGATCATCGCCGAGATATTCTCCTTTTCGTTGTAGGTCGGAATGATTACGAGCTTGCGCATGGGCGGGACGGTTTTGGTTTCGGGGGCAAATATACGATTATTTTGCCATTCCACCCCTCTCCGCCCTGCTTTTTCCGGCACGTTTGAGCCGTCGGAGCGCCTTTTTGTCCGCATCGCTCACCCGGTAGGACTCCGCGATTTTCCGCAGCGACCTGTTGAACGTCCAGTCGTCGAGCGGGCAGTCCCGCTCCAGCCACCGGCGGGTGATTTCGGGGCATTTCACGAAGCAGACCGACACGGCCCACGCCACGCCCATCCGGGCGTAGTACCCTTCGTGGCGGACGGCGCCCAGCAGTCCGAGCAACTGCCCGATATGTTCCGCATCCGCGAAATTGCCCAGCGCCATGACGACGGCGAACCGTATGTCGTACTCCGCTCCGGAGCGGAAATAGGGCCGGATGAAACGCCACATCGGTTCGCGTTCGGCCGCTTTCAGACGCCAGCAGAAACAGTCGCATACGGCCCAGTTGTCGATCTTCGGCACGAAGCGCGCGACGTGGCGCAGCTTCTCCTCCGGCGTGCATTTCGCGCAGGCGATGACGAGCCCTTGCAGCAGCCGCTCCTCGAAGTAGAACCCTTCGGCCGTGTCGAGGTAGGCGCGCCACTCCCCGCGGGCGATTTCCCGGGCGATCCGCCGCAGTTGCGGGATGCGGATGCCGATGACGTGCTTCTCGCCCGGCATCAGCGGCGAGATGAACTCCCGGTAGCGGGGTTCGGCCATTTCGAGCAGTTGTTCGCGGACGGTCATCGTGCGGCGCGGGTCATTCGCGGCGGGTGACGGTGCGGTAGCAGCCGATGCCGCACACCTCGGTCGAAATTTCGCCCACGCCGTTTCCGGCCTTGGCGTTTATGCCCGTCTGCACCTTCACGTAGTCGATCTGCGGCAGGTCGGCCGGTTGCCCGTCCGCATCCACGGCGTCGGCGATCCGGAAGCGGTTCTTCGCTCCCGTGCGGTCGGTCGCGGACCAGTTGTCGGCATAGCCCCATCCGAAGGCGGTCATGATGTATTTGTTGGCGGCCTCGTCGAAGGTCACGTTGTCGGGCAGCCGGATGCCGCGGTAGGTGAGCGACGGAACCCATGCCGGAACATAGCTTGCCTGGGAGTGCACGCCGATGCGGTCTATGGTTCCCTTTCCGTCGCGGTTGTCGTGCCATTCGGCCGCGATGCCCTCCTCGTCCGACGGGGCGTAGGTCGCTTCGTAGTCGTAGATCGTTTCGTCGTTGTCGTCCTCGCTGCCGCGCAGCCGGTACCATGTGCCCGGTGCGCCGTTCTCCCGCACGGCGACCCAGACGACTCCCGGCTCCGAGGAGCCGTCGAAGGCGTTGCCCGTCACATAGAGGTCGTATCCGCCCGTGTTAGCGACCGGTTCGTCGAATTCGGCGACGATATATCCGCCCCAGCCGCCCAGCGAGACGTAGAGTCCCCGGGAGAGCCGCTCTTCGGCGTATGCGACGGCCTCTTCGGGCGTCGTGATCGTCCGGTCGCCGAATCCGGCGTCGGTGCTGTTGATGAACTGTCCCGGTGCGGGAGTGTACTCCGTGACGGCGGAGGCCGGTTCCTCGACCTCGACGGTCGAGGTCTTCTCGCTCGTGTTGCAGGCGGCCGCCGCTGCGGCCAGCAGAAGCAGGCAGGCGTATTTTCCCATGCTCTTGTCTTTTTATGGTGCGTTTCGTCCCGGCGTGCGCGGACGCTCCGCCGGAATCCGGTTCTCGCGGGCGCTTTCGCCCCGCCGGGGCAAAAATACGCTTTTTTCCGCGATTGCCGTCCCTGTTGCCCGGGAAAAAAGGTTACCTTTGCACAAATATCGGAATTATGGCGGATTTCTGCATTCGGGAGGTTCGGGAGACGACGCCTCCGCTGCTCGATGCCTTCGCGGCGCTGATGCCGCAGCTCTCTGCGGGGCTGGAGGCCCCCTCGGCGGCTGCGCTGGAGCGGATCGTGCGCTCGCCTTCGGCGGCGATGTTCGCGGCCTGGCGGGACGGTGCGGCGGTCGGGGCGCTGACGCTCGTGTGGTACGACGTGCCCTCGGGCCGCAAGGGCTGGATCGAGGATGTCGTGGTCGATGCCTCGGCCCGCGGGGCGGGCGTGGGAGAGGCCCTCGTGCGCGCCGCTCTGGAACGTGCCGCACGTGAGGGCGTCGAACGCGTGATGCTCACTTCGCGTCCTGCGCGCCGGGCGGCCCGGGCGCTCTATCGCAAGGTCGGATTCGAAGAGGCGGAGACTTCGGTCTTCGTCCGCAGGACGACGGGGCAGGTGCTGGGGCAGACCGGAAAGATCGCCGTCGGGACGGCGGGGAACGAACTGGCGGAGGAGGCCGGGGAACAGGCGGCCGGCCTTCTCTCCGAAGCCGGCCGGCAGATGGAAAAACCGAAATCCTCCGCCTCGGACGAACGATAATCCATGCTCACCGTTTTCGCCGTCATTCTGTGCGGTATCCTGACAGGACGCCTGCTGCGCGGCCGGCGCCTCGCCTTTCTGCCGCGTCTCATTACGGCGGTCATCTGGCTGCTGCTGTTCCTTCTCGGTGTCGAAGTGGGAGGCGATCCCGCCGTCGTGGGGGGATTGGCGACGCTCGGCGTCGCGGCCTTCGTCCTTTTCGGCTGCTCGGTCGCGGGCAGCGTCGCCGCCTCGTGGCTCTTGTGGCGCCGTATCCGACTGCGGACGCAGCCTTCCGAGACTGCCGGCGGGCCGGCGGAGAAGTCTCCTTCGTCGCTTTGGTCGGCTTTGAAAGGCAGCCTGGTGATCGTGGCCTTCTTCGCTGCGGGGTGTCTCGTCGGGCTGTTCGCACCGTTCGATCCTGCGGAGTCGCAGGTCAGCGTGCTGGTGCTCTACGCGTTGATGTTCTTCGTGGGCACGACGCTGGGACACGATGCCACGCTCGCCTCCCGCGTGCGGCGGCTCGATCCCCGGCTGGCGCTGCTGCCCGCGGCCACGGCCGCGGGAACGCTCGCGGGAGCCGCACTCGCCGCGCCGTTCATACCCTGGTCGCTGACCGATTCGCTGGCCGTCGGGGCGGGATTCGGCTACTACTCGCTGTCGAGCATCTTCATCGCCGACCTCCGGGGACCCGAGCTGGCGACCGTCGCGCTGCTGTGCAACGTCATGCGCGAAATCTTCACGCTGCTCGCCGCACCGCTCGTGGCGCGGCGGGCCGGACCGCTGGCCGCCGTGTCGATCGGCGGGGCCACGACCTTCGACACGACGTTGCCCGTCATCACCCGTGCGGCGGGTGCGCCCTATGCCGTGGTGTCGATTTTCCACGGCTGCGTGCTGGATTTCAGCGTACCGTTTCTGGTGACTTTCTTCTGTACCCTCTGACGGGGCTATCGGCCGATGTAGCTCCTGAGCGCCTCGACGTATTCGGCGAAGGCGTCGCGGCCGGCATCGGTGATGCGGCAGACGGTGCAGGGCATCCTGCCCCGGAATGTCTTCTCGATGGCTATGTACCCCGCTTTGGCGAGTTTGTCGAGCTGCACGGAGAGATTGCCTGCCGTGGCTCCCGTCTGGCGGCGTATGAAGACGAAGTCGGCGCTCTCGACCCCTATGAGTATCGACATGACGGCCAGCCGCAGCTCCGAGTGCAGCAGGGGATTCAGTTCCTTGAACATGACTTGCGGTCGAAGATGCGGACGATGGGTTCCGATGCCTCCTTTTCTCGGAGATTCTTGTCGTTTTCCTCCATGCCGGTCACTTTTTGGGGTGGTTCGAGCGGTAATTGAGGATGTGTCCCGGGACGATCATCATGGCGAGGAATCCCGCGGCGAAGAGCGCCGGCTGCCAGTCGTTGTGCACGATCAGCATGCCCGGGGCGAGCAGGATGGCCGCCGCGCCGCAGCATGCGGCGGGCCGGAAGCGCAGGATCAGCCCCGTCGCGGCCGTTCCCATGCCCATCGTGAGCAGGATGACGAACAGGATCGGCAGCCGGATCGGCGTGAACAGCGCGACGAGGCTGAGGAACGAGGCCGTGAGACCGGCCACGAGCCATACGCTGCCGAGTACGCGATCTACGAAGGTGTGGACCCTCCCTTCGGTCCGCTTGCCGCGCGTGAAGTACGTAAGCGTGCCGCCCAGCAGGGGAATCAGCAGCCAGAGGAGATTCCACCGCGGCTCGCCGGTCTGTACGACCGTGCCCCAGACGAGCAGCGTCGTCAGCAGGGTGACGTATCCCCATACGAGGAACGGCCTCCCGGCGTTGCGTTCCATGTCGTTGCGGGTGTTTTCGATCATGCGTCCGATCAGCGCCAGGCTTTCGGCCGCATCGAGTCTCTTCTCTTCCATGTTCGTGTGTCTTTCCATTGCAAAGGTATGAATTTATTCCGATCCGCGGTCCAGTTCGTCGGGCGTTCCGGCCGGCGACGTTGCCGCCGGGATCTTTGCACGGGCCGGTGTTTCCGCGGCCTCTCCCGCCGGTTCTTCCGGAAATTCGTAGCGCAGCCGGACCCGGATTTCGTTCTTTTCGGCGGAGAGGACGATGGCGCGGGTGCAGCACCCTTCGGCCGGCTTGCCGTCGTCGCGCCTGTCGAGCCGGTAGTTGCCGTTTTCGTCGTGGAAGAGGTAGAGGGTGACCGAATCGGCCGTGAAGTCTTCCGCGCTGAAAGCGACGCTTCCCGATTTGGGCTTTTCCATACCTTGCCGGGGGCGTGCGTCGCCGTGGATATACCATAGGATGCGGCCTTTGTCGGAGCGCAGGTCGGATACCGTGATTTTCAGATTCCGGGTGGAGGCCGTTGCGCAGAGCAGCAGGGCGGCCGATGCGATGATCGTTTTCATGGTTCTATCGTTTTAGCGGGTTTCGCAGGTGTCGTCTTCGTCCGTCAGACGCCAGATGAGCGACAGCAGGAGATTGAGGCCCCATCCGGCCGCGACCCATGCGACCCACCAGTATTGGGGCGATGTCCGGTAGTTGATTACGGCGAGAAATGCGCAGGTCACGGCGTAGTGGACGATACTGCGGGTGAACGTGCGGGTGAAAATCCGGCGCTTTGCGGTCGTGTCGCGGTTTTTTTCCGATGTGTTTTCCATTTTCCTGAGAATTCGTGGCCGTTGGTTTCGAGCTGTATTGCAAATATAAAGTAGTTTATAATATAAACCAAATTTTCGAGGAGGAAATCGTCGGAAAAAAGCGATACCGTGATTAATAAAGAGGAAATCCGACTTGGAGAAACCCCGATTTGTCGGAAAGGAGCCGATCCGGTTTCCTTCGGAGCGGGACCGTGATGCGTTGGGCTGCGATGCGGCGGAACAGGCCGGAGGCGGGATATGGCGGGAGAGAACGGGGCCGGGAATCGCAAAACGGCGGATTCGGGGGAGGCCGTAGCGGAAGCGGCAGCCCCCTTTGCCGTGCCGGTTGCGGCTGCGCGGATTGCAGTACTGCGAACGCGCATTTTCCCGGGGCGTTCCGGCGGCATGAAACGGTGTTATTCCCGGGAGCCGATTCCGGAGGACCGGAGATAGCGGGCGGGACGGCTGTCCGGCGATCCGTCCGCCTGTTCGTCCGGGGCTACCTGCGTACCGTCTCCCGGAACACCAGTTTTTCCCATTGGGGATGGCGGTCGATATACTGCGCGACGAAACTGCATTGGGGAATGACCTGCAACTTTTTGTCGCGGAGGTCTTCCAGCGCGGCGGCGACCAGCTCCCGGCCGATGCCCTGTCCTTCGAATTTCGGGGGAACTTCTGTATGCGTCAGAATCCGGTAGCCCGGCCCCAGAATGTACTCGATCACGGCCTTGTCGCCGCCCAGGTCGAACTCGTAACGTCGGAGCGCGGTATTGTCCGTCAAAGTGTGTCTCTTCTCCATAATCCCGTTTTTTTAATTGTTTTCGGTTTCAAACCTCAAATTCGATTCCGAAGTTGTATTTTTGCAGACGATGACATACCGTATCGCCGACATATTGCTTGACTGGTACTCGCGCGAGGGGCGCGATCTGCCGTGGCGCCGCACCCGCGATCCCTACCGCATCTGGCTCTCCGAAGTGATTCTTCAGCAGACCCGCGTGGCGCAGGGAACGGAGTATTACCTCCGTTTCGTCGGGCGTTTTCCCGACGTCCGCTCGCTGGCGTCCGCTTCGGAAGACGAGGTGCTCAAACTCTGGCAGGGGCTGGGTTATTACAGCCGTGCCCGGAACCTCCATGCCGCCGCCCGGCAGGTCGTGGACGACTTCGGAGGCCGCTTCCCGACGACCTTCGCCGGGGTGCGTTCGTTGCGCGGCGTGGGCGACTATACGGCCGCCGCGGTCTGTTCGGCGGCCTACTCGCTGCCTTATGCCGCCGTGGACGGAAACGTTTACCGCGTCCTGTCGCGTCTGTTCGACATCGCCGAGCCGATCGACACCGCCTCCGGCCGGCGTCTCTTCGCCGAACTGGCCCGCTCGCAGCTCGACGAGCGCGATCCGGGGCGTTACAATCAGGCGATCATGGACTTCGGAGCCCTTCGGTGCACGCCCTCCCCGCCCCGTTGCGGCGAGTGTCCGTTCGGCGACCGCTGTCTTGCCCTCGCGGCGGGCACCGTCGTCTCCCGCCCCGTCAAGCAGGGGCGGACGCAGTTGCGCGACCGCTGGTTCCATTACCTTCATATCACCTCGGGCGGGCGGACCCTGTTGTGCCGCCGTTCGGGACGCGACATCTGGCAGGGTTTGTACGAGTTTCCGTTGCTCGAAACCCCGGAGGCCGCGGATTTCGGGGCGCTGTTGCGGATGCCGCGTTTCGCGGAACTGCTGGGCGATGCGCCGTGGCGGCTGCTCGGCAGTATGCCTGTTGCGCGACACCAGCTTTCGCATCAGACGATCCATGCGGTTTTCCACCGCATCGAGACCCCTTCGCTTACGCCTGCCGCCGAAGCGCTGGCTGTTCCGACCGGGACGTTGGGCGATTATGCCGTACCGCGGCTTATCGACCGCTACCTGATGAGCTGCCAGAGGTAGAGGGCGTAAGCGGCCAGGAACAAAATGCCCTCCGCTCGGTCTATGGCCTTGCGGCGGAATGTGAAGGCCGCGAGGAATAGCACCAGCGAACTCAATGCCGCCATGCCGAAATCCAGAGCCGTGATGCCGCCCGGCGTCAGCGGCCGGATCGTCGCGCTCAGTCCCAGAATCAGGAGAATGTTGGCGATATTCGAACCGATGACGTTGCCCAGCGCCATGCCGGCCTTGCCCTTCAGGAGCGACACGACCGACGAAGCCAGCTCGGGCAGCGACGTTCCGCCCGCCACGAGAGTCAGGGCGATCACCGAGTCGCTCACGCCCAGCCGCCGTGCGACGGCCGTCGCATTGTCAAGGAACATTTCGCCGCCGAAGATCAGTCCCGCGAGCCCTCCGAGAATCATGACGGCCATGATCCAGCCCTTCGTCGGGGACTTTGCCCCGCTTTCGGCCGGAACCGCATCGGTGCGGCCCGTGCGGCGGATCGTGTAGCCGATCAGCAGTACGTAGAGCGCGAGCATCGCGATGCCGTCGATACGGCCGATCCGGTCTGTCGCCCCGGCGCTGAAGAGCGAGTCCGACGCCAGCGCGACGAGCAGCAGCGACACTACCATACCTAACGGAATGTCGCGGCGAATATTGCCCGCCGTGAGCGGAAGAGGGCGTATGAGGGCGCAGACGCCCAGAATGACGAATACGTTGAAGATGTTGGACCCCACGACGTTGCCGATCGCCACGTCGCTCTTTCCAGCGACGGCCGAGAGCATCGATACGACCAGCTCGGGCGTCGAGGTTCCGACGGCTACGATCGTGAGTCCGATGATGAACTCCGGGACGCGGAGCCGTTTAGCGAGCGCCGCCGAGCCGTCCGTCAGAAAACTTGCGCCGGCGAGAATCAGGCCGAGGCCGGCGAGCAGGAGGAGGATTTCCATAGAAGAATGCGTTTTTCCGGTCCGGGACCGCCGTACGGCCGCCGCGCCGGATCAGGACAACAGAATCAGGCTTGCGGCCATGACGGCCATTCCGGTCACCACGCCGTAGATCGAGATATGCGCTTCGCCGTATTCGCGGGCTGCGGGCAGCAGTTCGTCGATCGAGATGAAGACCATGATACCCGCCACGCCGGCCAGGATGCAGCCCATGAGCGTCGGCGACATGAAGGGCATGAGCACCAGCCATGCCAGCACGGCTCCCACCGGCTCGGCCAGTCCCGAGAGCAGCGAGAGGCGGAACGCCTTGCGCCGGTCGCCCGTGGCGTAGAAGATGGGGATCGAGACGGCGATGCCCTCCGGAATGTTGTGGATGGCGATGGCCACGGCGATCGCCACGCCGAGGGCCATGTTGTCCACCGCCGAGGTGAAGGTGGCGATGCCCTCCGGGAAGTTGTGGATGCCGATGGCCAGCGCCGTCATCACGCCCATGCGCATCAGGTGCGGGTTGCGGGGCTGGTTGTCCATCTCCTCGACCATGTGGGCCTCGTGCGGATTCTCGAACGAGGGGACCAGCCGGTCGATGACGCCGATCAGGAGGATGCCGGCGAAGAAACTCGCCACGGTGACCGCCGTGCCCGTGCGGACGCCCCATTCGGCCGTGAGCGAGAGGTTCGCCTGCTGGAACAGTTCGACGAACGAGACGTAGATCATCACGCCGCCCGAGAGACCGAGCGAGAACGACAGCAGCCGCTTGTTGGTGCGGCGTGCGAAAAAGGCGATGGCGCTGCCGATGCCCGTCGCCAGACCGGCTCCGAGCGTCAGCAGCAGCGGCAGAAGTATGTTCGTTTCCATTGTAAGATGCGTTTTTGCCTGTCGTTGCAAAGATAGTGCATCATCCGGAATAAACCGCTCCCGAGGATTCGGTATTTCTTATGGCGCTATAAGCGGAACGGGCCCCGGACTGTCGGTTATGACTTGTCCGGGACCCGTTCCGTCGTCGGCGCCTGCGCTCCGGACTACGCCCGGCGGGCTTCGCGGAGCAGTTCGCCCAGCGTGCCGATGTGTTCGGCGATGAGATCGGGCCGGTGCTCGGCCGCCTCGGCGACGTCGAGCGTCGTCTCGCCCGAGAGCACCAGCACGCCCAGCGCCCCGGCGTTGCGGGCCATTTCGACGTCGGTGTAGATGCGGTCGCCGACCATGGCGATCTGTTCGGGCCGGAGACCGTGCCGGGCGAGGATGCCCGAGAGCATGTTCGGGTCGGGTTTGCCCAGCGTGACGTCGGGGCGGCGTCCCGTGGCGTGTTCGATCGCGGCGCAGATCGACCCGCAGTCCACCAGCACCGTAGGAAGGTCGGTCGGGCAGACGCGGTCGGGGTTCGTGGCGATGTAGGGAAGCCCTTGCTTCGCCCACCAGGCCGCGCGGCACAGACGGCTGTATTCGAGCGTCATGTCGAAGGCCGCGACGACGGCGTCGGGCACGTCGTCCGCCGAATCGGCCGTCGGAACGTATCCCGCGGCCTCGAACTCCGAGACCATCGAAGGGGTGCCGAGCAGGAACAGCCGCCGGGCTGCGGGGTAGTGCTCCCGCAGGTAGTCGATGGTGGCCAGCGTCGTGGTGTACATCTCTTCGCGTGTGGCCGCGATACCCAGCGAAGCGAGCTTCGCGAGGTAGTCGGCGATCGACTTCGAGGGGTTGTTCGTCAGGAACGAGTAGCCTATGCCCAGCTCCCGCAGCTCCGAGAGGAACGCCCCGGTCCAGGGAAACAGCGATCCGCCCATGTAGATCGTGCCGTCCATGTCGAGCGCCACATGGCGGATCCGGCCGAGGCGGCCGAGCAGCTCTTCGTGCTCCCAGGCGGAGCGGTAACGGTGGAATTGCATCATTGGTCTGTTTTTTTCGTTGATCGTTCGGGGATGTGTCGAGTGCGGCGCAGGTCGAGGTCCCGGAACAGGTAGGGGTAGTCGGTCTCTATGACGTCGCAGCCGCTCGGGATTTCGAGTTCGTAGCCGCGGACCCGCTCGTCGTCCGAAGCCCGCCGGTCGTGGGTCGGCGCGACGGAGATCATGCACATCACGCCGTTGGCATGGAGGCTGTCGTAAAGCTCCTGCCGGGCGGGAATCATCATCGGACCGACGTAGGCCTGCATCTGCGACCACGGGATCCGGGCCTCTTCGTAGGCGCGGTATTCGTCCATGTCCTTGCACCAGGCCGAGAACATGGCGTCGGGGTCGCGGTCGAGCAGCATCCGGGCCTGTCGGGCGTCGTGCACCGTATATATGACGTTGGGCGGGTCGAGGCAGTTGATGAACGCCGACATGACGTCGAGCGGCACGTCCTTTATGTCGAGGTTGAGGACCGTCTTGCCCCGGCTCCAGCGGATGCACTCCTCGAGCGTCGGAATCCGGAACTGCGTGAGGTTGCCTTCGCGGTCCCGGAGGCGGAATCGCCGCAGTTCGTCGTAGGTGTAGTCCGAGACGCGGCCCGTACCGTCGGTGGTGCGGTCGATCGTGGCGTCGTGCATCAGTACGATCACGCTGTCTTTGGTCAGCCGGGGGTCGATTTCGAAGAACGACGGCATCATCGAGAGGGTCTTCTCGAACGATTCGATACAGTTCTCGGGATAGCCCGTGACCATGCCGCCGCGGTGTCCGCTGACGACTATGGGACGGTCGGGCGAGTAGCGGAACCATTCGTGCAGTTCGGCGCGGGTCCGGATGTCCGTGTAATGAGGTCCTTCGGTTCCGGAAGCTCCTCCGGAACAGGCTGCGCAGGACAGTGCCCCTGCGCAGAGAAGCGCGTATGGAACGATTTTCATGGCGTAGCGGCGTTTAGGGGCGTCGGTCCGGCGCGGTGTCCGCGCTCCGGCTGTCGATGCGGTGGCGTTTGAGCGTCGTGCCCGCCGGGTCGATCACTTCGAGGTCGATGCCCCGGCGGTCGGCCTTCACGACGAGTTTGTCGCGGTTCGAGTTGATGAGGATGGGAAAGTTCGTGCCGCGGCTTCCGTCGTCGATCCAGCCGTAGCGGTGGTAGTGCCCGCAGAGCATGACATCGACCTCGGCCTCGTTGAGAATCGGCACGAACAGCCGGCGGATCTCCTGTTCGCCGTGCCAACTGCTCTTGCCGCCCGGGACCATGTGCAGGAATACCACGTGCAGCGGAGCTTCGCGGTAGGCGTCGCTGGCCACCACCTGCCGCAGCCATTCGGCCTCCTGCGCGCGGTAGGCGTCCGTGGCGGCCAGTCCGTAGTAGCGGATGTCGCTGTCGGGTTTGTCTTCGCCGCAGTCGAGCATCAGGAAGAAGACCGGACCCTGCCGGAAGGCGTAGTAGGCTTCGCCGGTCGGGGTGGGGAAGTAGTCGAGGTAGCGGTGCGACGCCGACCCGCGGTTTTCATGGTTGCCGCGCGTGGCGAAGATCGGGATGCCGGCCGGCGAGAGCAGCTCCGCGGCCGTGTCGAGGTATCCGTCGAATAGTTCCGACACGGATTCGATCTGCGTCAGCATGTCGCCGTTGAAACAGACGAAGTCGGGCCTGCGTTCCGGAGCGTCGGCCAGAAGCTGCCGCAGGATCGAGTCCCGCCCGTGGATGTCGTTCACGACCCAGCATTCGATCCGCTCCCTGGACGGGTCGAGCGTCGTGGCTCTGTACGGTTCGTGTTTGAGTATGTCGCTGCCGTACCCCTCGCCCAGTATGACGCGCTTGTTGCCCTCGTCGCGGAGCACGGCCTGCTGCATGATTCGGTAGCGGTAGGTCGTGCCGGGGCGCAATCCCCCGACGCGGACGCGGTGCAACTGCCCGGTGCGGCGTTTGCCGATGTGGGTGTCGTAGTATTTCGGGCGTTCTTCGGCGTAGAAGTGCGTGCCGTCGTCGGGCGCCACCTCGACCCATGCCGCGGCATCGACGGTTGTGGTCCATACGACGGTGAAACCGTCTTCGGAGACCTGTTGCAGATAGGGCCCGTGGGCGATGCGCACCGAGGGTTGCCCGCAGGCGGCTGCTGCGAGCAGCGATGCGGCGCACAGAAAAAGAAAGCGTTTCATGCGATCATTTTTCGTTTATCGTTCAAAGATACGAATAATTATCGGGCTGCGCGTCATTCGTAGGCCGGGTAATCGGCGGCCGAGCCTGTCGTGAGGTGCGATTGCGTGTAAACGTTGCCGAACGGATCGGTCGCGCGGACCTCCGTTTCGGCTGACGGGTTGCGGAGCGTGTAGTGGAACAGATGCGAGGTGTTCGTGCGGTCGTAGTTGTCCGGATTGCGTCCCAGCACGCCGCAGTGGTAGCCCGAGGCCCATGCGTCGCGTTTGGTCGCGTCGTCCCCGAAGGGTTCCATTTCGCCTGTCCGCACGCCGTTCTCGTACACCTCGATCTTCCATGTCTCGTCGGCGTTCCAGACGTTGGCTACGATCTGCCCCTCCTCGGCGTAGGAGAAACGGTAATTGGGCGTGTAGCCCTCCATGAAGAGGTCGCCGGCACGGTAGAGCCGGATCTGGCAGCCGATGTCGAGCCCCGTGCCTTTGTATTTCCACGAGGCGATCGAAGGCCCTTCGATCCGGTAAACGGCGTATCCGTTCGGCGTGCCGTCGGTGTTGATCGTCGATTGCCACCATGCGCCGCACACGGCTCCGTGGACGTGTTCGTAGATGCCCGGATGCCGGTCCGCGTAGATCAGGTTCTCGGCGTAGTGCGTGTGGCCGGTCATGACGTGCACCTCGGCATAGCCTTCCAGCAGGTCCAGCACCGCCTGCACGTTCTGCGCCGTTCCGTCGCGCAGCGGCATGTGCGTGCAGAGAATCACCATCTTCTCCTTCGGTACGAAGCTCAGATCCGCGGCGAGCCATGCCACCTGATCGTCGCGGAATCCGAGCGCGTAGTCGTCGTGGTTGCGGAAGATCATGTCGTCCATCGCCACGATGTGTACGTCGCCGCGGTCGAACGAGTAGTTGATCGGGCCGAAGGCGTATTCGAAGTTGCGCTGCGCGGCGATGTCGTGTGCGTCGGTGTACTCCTCCTTCGACACGGAGATCACCTCGTAGTCGTGGTTGCCCATGAGCTGAAAGAGCGGCAGACCGGTCTTTTGAGCCTGCATGGCGCGCTTCATCAGCGGGAACACGGCGTTGGTGTAGTCCGTGTTCGCCGTGTTGTAGCCGATGTCGCCCAGCGTGATGCCGTAGCAGGGGAGGTCCGATGCGGCCGCCTGTCCGGCGATGTCGGGCACGGTCTCGTTTTCGAAACGCGCGATGTGCGAGTTGTTCTGACACTGCGGGTCGGCTACGCAGAAGAGGTTGAAGGCGCTCTCCTTGCCGCCGGCCAGCGGCGTGAGCGTGAAGTCGTAGCGTTTGCGGCCTGCGGCGATCTGCTGCCAGAAGCGCGGCAGCCCTTCGCCGAGCGGAATCTCGTATTCGGCCGGAACCGAGACGTAGATCTGATAGGAGTGTTCGCAGCCCGTGAGCTGATAGACGCCGTTTTCGTCGGTCGCCGTGCAGGAGTAGCCGTCGCTCACCACGACGCCCTGCAACGGGCGTCCGTGGTTGTCGGCGACTACGCCGTAGAAGTCCGTTTCGGGGCCGATCGGGCTCTTCACCGGACGGTCGTCGTCGTTCGCGCACCCCGGCGACAGCAGCGCGACGGCGGCGAGAAGTGTTATGATGCTTTTCATGTGACGTTGCGTGTTTGCGGGTTATTTCCAGTAATGGTTTTGTCCCAGGTCGGGATTGATGTTCAGCGCCGTCTGCGGCACGGGACGCAGGTAGCGTTTCTCCTCGAAGTTGCGTCCGACGGAGTAGAGCAGGCGTCCGCTGGTGTCGTTCTCGAGCGAGTAGAGCGACGATCCGCCTACCTGGATGTAGCTTACGCCCGGTTCGTTGCCGGCCTCGCCCTTCGTGAAGCAGACGTCGTTCGTCCCGTCGCCGTTGAGATCGTAGGGCGTGTCGAGCGCCGGAACGTAGATTCCGTACCACTGTTTGTTGAGCTTCTCGCCCAGATGCCAGCGCATCAGGTCGTCGTAGCGGCGTCCCTCGAGCAGCAGCTCGATGGCACGTTCGCGGCGGATCTCCAGCAGGTCGCAGTCGTCGATGCCGTAGTAGGTTTGCAGGAAGGGATCGGCCGAGGAGGGCCGGTCGCCCCTGACCCCGGCGCGCTCGCGCAGCGGGCGGATCGTGGCGTTCCATACCTCGTCGCCGAATTCGTTCAGCTCGGCCTTCGCCTCGGCGTAGTTGAGCAGCACCTCGGCATAGCGGATGATCGGCAGCGAGTTGTAGGAGACCTTGGCCGATTCGTAGTTCTTGTCGTCGATGTTGTACTTGATGATCTGGTAGCCGGTCAGCGTGACGGTGAAATCCGGCGGCGTGGGGGTCGCCGTGCCGCCGACGAGTTTCTCGTAGCCCGGCGTGATGATGCTCTGCCCGAGGCGGTAGTCGCGGTTCTCGACCTCGCGGGCGAACTCCTCGCCGGTGGCCGTGTGGCGCGAACCGTCGAGGTTGAGGTAGGTCTTCACGAAGTCCTGGTCGAGCGACCAGCGCTGTCCGTAGCTGCCCGACGTGTAGCGCCACGTCAGGTCGTGGAAGGTGGTCATGCCGACGCTCATTTCGCGGGCCCAGATGATCTCCGTGCGGTCGATCGCCTCCTCGGTGAAGAGTTTGCGGTACTGCGTCCGGACGTTGGCCGGGTTGTTCACGATCGAGTAGATGCCGGCCTGCATCAGTTCGTAGGCGGCTTCGGCTGCGGCGCGCAGGAAGCGTTCCGAGGCCTGCGTGTCCTCCCACGGTTTGCCGGTCGAAGGATCGACGGAATGGTACTTCCGGTAGGTGCCTTCGAACAGGCATACGCGGGACTTGTAGGCCAGCGCGATGTAGCGGTTGATCTGGGCCGAGTTGATCCAGGCGCCCGAATCGTAGCAGTGTTCGCAGGCGAAGTCGAGGTCCTCGAGCACGCGGTCCATGACGTATTCGCGGCTGTCGCGCGGTTTGTAGAGGGCCGCCATGTCCTCCGGGTCGATCGGTGCGTCGTACCAGGGGACGGCGCCGAAGGTTTTCACCTTTTCGAAGTACTGCCATGCGCGCCAGAACCGCGCCGTGCCTTCGTAGTGGGCGTACACCTCCTCGGAGAGTCCCTGCGCTTCGCGCATGTGCGCGAGGAAGTAGTTGATGTTGTAGATCGGCGTCCAGTCGCCGATCGACCAGCCCGATTGCAGGTCGGGTGTCCACGAAGCGTTGGTCAGGAAGGTGAACGACTGTTTCGTGGCCACGATGTCCGAATAGCCGTCGCCGTAGCCCAGATCCTCGACGCCCGGCGTGTACTTCTGCAGGAATCCGTTCGTGTAGGTCAGCAGCGACGTTTCGTCCTTGAAGTAGTCGCCCGACCCCACCTCGGCGACCGGTTCCCGGTCGAGGAAACTCTCGCAGGAGGTCAGCGCAATGCAGGCCGAAAGCAATATGCTGATAGTCTTTTTCATAAGTCGTGCGGATTTAGAATGTTAAGGTCAGGCCGATCGTGTAGGACTTCATCACGGGATAACCGTCTCCGTCGCCGAAGTTGTCCGTGCCGTACTTGCCGGTTCCGTAGTCGGCGTCGCCGGCGTAGATGCCCTCCGGGTCGTAGTTCTTGGCGTGCTTCTTCAGCGGCGAGAAGGTCAGCAGGTTTTCGCCCGAGAAGTAGATCTTCAGCGCCTGGAGACCGATCTTGCCGATCAGCTCTTTGGGGAAGTTGTAGTCGATCGTGAGGTTCTTCAGCCGGATGTACGAAGCGTCCTGCAGGTAGCGCGTGTTGGGCTGCGAGAGGATCGTGCCCGAGTCGCAGGCCGCGTAGGCCACCAGTCTCGGCCAGTAGGCGCCGCGGTTTTCGGGCGACCAGCGGTCGGTCGTGTGCCACGGCAGGGCCATGCTGTACGGCCGGCCGTACTGTCCCCAGAAGTAGCCCGACTCCTTGGCCGGATACCAGTCGCGTTTGCCTACGCCCTGCCACATCATGCTCAGCCCGATGCCGTTCCAGCGGATGCCGCCCTGGGTGCTGTAACAGTAGCGCGGCGTCGTGTTGCCGATCTTCTCCAGGTCGCCGTGGTCGTAGATCGTGTTGTTGCCGTTGTTCACGTATCCGTCGCCGTTCAGGTCGAGGTAGCGCGGGTCTCCGGCCGACCATTTGGCCGATCGGTTGGTGAATTTCGAGTAGTTGGCGTAGGTCTGTGCCTCCTCGTCGCTTTGGAACAGGCCGTCGCACCGGTATCCCCAGATTTCGCCGAGCGTCATGCCCTCGTAGTAGTTCACCTTGTAGTTGGTCGGCAGCGTTCCGGTCTTGCTCGTGTAGCGGGTGATCTTGCTGGTGTTGTCCCACACCGACACCTTGATGTTGTAGCTCAGGGGCTTGCCTCCGACGGTGTGGGTGTTGCGCCACGAGATGCTGGCCTCCCAGCCGTCGGTGTGCATGTCGGCGTAGTTGCCTTTCGGGGCGCTGTTGCCGTAGACGGCCGGAAGCTCTTCGCCCACTACGTACATGTCGGTGGTTTTCTTGCGGTAGATGTCCGCCGAGAAATTCAGCCGGCCGTTGAAGGCTTCGAAGTCCACTCCGAGATCGTAGGTCGTAGCCGTCTCCCAGGTCAGCCCGTCGGGGATCGGCGACGGTGCGGCCGTGTAGTTGAATACGCTGCCGTTGTTGAGCAGCGACGACTGGGAGATGCTCATGGTCGAGAGATAGGCATAGGTGTCGCTGATGAGTCCGTTGCCGGCCGAACCGACCGATACGCGCAGTTTGAGGTTGTCGAGCCATTCGGCATTCCTGAGGAAGCTCTCCTCCGAAATGCGCCATCCGGCCGATCCCGACGGGAAGAATCCCCAGCGCTGGTTGGAGGGGAATTTCGAATTGCCGTCGTAGCGGCCGCTCGTTTCGAAGAGGTACTTGCCCTTGTAGGAGTAGCTGATGCGGTAGAACGCTCCGACGAGTCCCCAGTCGTAGCTGCCGTTGTCCTTGAGCGTGATGGCCTCGCCCTCGAGCAGGCTGAAGTTCGGCATGCCGGGAATGATGATGCCCTCGCGGTTCATCAGGTTGCTCTTGTAGGTGTAGTCCTCGATGTTCCAGCCGCCGAGCACCGTCAGCGAGTGGTCGTCGCCCAGGCGGGGCGTGTAGGTCAGCGTGGCGTTCGAGGCTACCTTCTGGCGGTTGTACGAACGCTCTTCGTAGAGCGATCCCGAGGGCCGTTCGGCCGAGCTGTTCGGTCCGGTGTGGAAGGTGTAGCTGTTCACGGCCTGCCGGCGGTCGGTCTGATTGAAGTAGAAGCTGACGTCGATGTTGCCCACCAGTACGTCCTTTATCAGGTCGAGGTTCACCGACGTGCGGTTGTTCATGTCGAACTTGCGGTCCTTGCGCCACGAGTTGCCCTCGACGAATCCGGCCCAGCCCGTGTAGACGGCCGCTTCGGTCCAGGAGCCGTCGGGATTGGTGACCAGCGTGACGGGGAACGCCTGGTGGTTGAGCATGCGGTTGATGTTCATCGGCGTGGACGTGATGTCGGTGTGGGCCGTCGGCTGGTGCGAATAGCGGTACATGAAGTCGGTCGTGTTCTCGATGCGCAGCCACGGTTTCACCCGGACGTCGCCTTTGGCCTTGACGTTGAACTGCTGGTACTTCTCGTCTCCGGCATTGTAGATGCCGTCCTGTTCGAAGATACGTCCCGAGACGTAATAGGAGGCCGTTTCGCCGCCGCCTGTCACGCTCAGGTTGTGCTGGTGGCCGGTCGTGTAGTCGCGGTAGAACACGTCGTACCAGTTCGTGTTGCCGAAATATTCGTAGGCGTTCTGGTTGTTGATGCGCCATTTCTCGAACGACGGGTCGCTGTTGCGGCGGGCCAGCTCGTTGTACCACGTACGGTTGAACTTGAAGACATTGTTGATGTTGGCCGGGTCCGTGCCGTAGGCGTTGGTGTAGGATTCGAGGAAGGAGGTGGTGAAGTCGTAGCCGTTGGTGACCATCTGCGGCGTCGTGGCCCGTTTGTAGAAGGTGTACGTGCCGTTGTAGGTCACCTTCGCGCGGCCTTTCTGGGGCGCTTTGGTCGTCATCAGGATTACGCCGAACGTACCCCGTGCGCCATAGACGGCCGTCGAGGAGGCGTCCTTGAGCACGGTGATCGACTCGATGTCGTCGGGGTTCACGGTGGATATGTCGGTTTCGACGCCATCTACCAGCACGAGCGCCGAACCGCCGGCTCCGATCGAGTTTTCCGCGCCGCGGATGCGGATCGTGGCGGCACGGTTGGGCTTGCCGTCGGAGAAGGTCATCGTCAGGCCCGGGATGGCGCCTTGAAGCGACCGCGAAATACTCATCGACGAGCCGTTCCGCTCCTCGAGCGTCTCGGCCGAGAGGGTCTCGACCGCACCTACGATGTCGCGGCGTTTCTGGAGGCCGTATCCGACCACCACCACCTCTTCGAGGCTGGTGTTGTCCTCCTCGAGCGTGACGTCGATGCGGGTCTGTCCGTTCACCCGGAGCATCTGCTGTTTATACCCGATATAACTGAAGTTCAAGGTTTCTCCCGTCGCGGCTTCGATCGTGTAGCGGCCGTCGGCATCGGTGGTCGTGCCGCGGGTCGTGCCCGGTACGACCACCGTGACGCCGAGAACGGGTTGTCCGTTCGGGTCTTTCACGATGCCCGACACGGACCCCCCCCCTCCGTTCTGTGCCCCGACGGACAGCGAGAGGAGAGCGAAGAGCAGTGCCAGCGCGAGGTTCCGGATGCGCGGGCGGTTCTTCTCCGCGGCGTCCGTGCTGGGCGAGTAGCATTGTTTCATTGTACTGCGTGTTTAGTGATTAATCGGTTTTCGCCGTTCCGCCGATATACCTTATTATATATACGAAGCGTCGATCGAACGGCCGTGCAGGTTGTTTCCGATTATATCCTGTGGGAAGAGGGCTGTTGAAAAATTTTAAAAATTAAGGTTTTAGTTTTGTTGGTTTCTTTTGGTTTTCAAATTTATGTTTTTATTTCTTTTTATGCAACTTTTGGTGCGAAAAATTTCTTCCGATGTGTTTCTTTATTCTTCGCCGGATCTTTTGCTTTGCAAATGGTCGTGTGTAACATATTGATTGATATGTGTTTTATTGTTTCGGTGCGAAAGTCGGAAAAGTTTGTTATAAAAGTGTTTCAGAGTTGTGTAAATGTTATTAAAGGAAAATTTTTCTTTCTAAAAGTTGTTTTTCGTATGGTTTGATTTGTGAAAAAGAAAAATAGTTTTTACTTTTGTCGTGCAGGTTATTCGATTCATATTCTTTTGCAGGGTAAAGAAGTGCCGTTCCGGGACCTTTGTCCCGCTGTTCTGTCGGCGATCGTTCTGTTTACTCTAATCGAATTGTGTATGAAACTTATGAAACGTTCTATGGGCATGATGCTCGCCCTGTCGGTCTGTTCGCTCGCGGCCTGTTCCGACGATCAGGATGCGGCGCCGCTCAGGCGCGACTCCGACGCGGTCGAGCTGGCGTATAACGCGGATGCCGCGACACGTGTCTCGGTCCGGTACGACGGGGCCTGGGAGGCGCGCGCGGAGTGTCCCGACCCCACCGGAGAGCCGGGCGAAGCCTGGTTCTCGGTCTCGCCGGCGAGCGGCGTGGGCAACGGTCGGGATTATCAGTATGTGACCGTTACGGCGCAGCGCAATCCGGGCGGCAAGCGCACCGGCTACCTTTATCTGAAATCGGCCGGCGGCGAGGTCGCCGTGACGGTAACGCAGTCCGACGGCCGCTTCTCGGTCGAGGATCCGGTGATTTCGGGATCGCTGCGCACGGGCTCGGAGTCGGCGGCTTCGCTCGATATCGTTTACGACAAGGCGTTCGGCGGCGAGCGGGTGCTCGTCGAGGCTTCGCTCGCAGGAGCCGGTTCGGACGGACTGCGGATCGAGGAGACTTTCGAGACGGAGATCGAGCGCGAAGGCAGCGGCACGATTTCGGTGCCGATCACCGGAACGCCCTCCTCGCTCGGCGACCTGGTTTGCCGGGTGAGGTTTTCACTCGACGGCGAAGTGAAGTTCGAGGGCGAGGTGCAGGGCAGCGTCAATTCGTCGAACGAGCTGTTCCGCATGGGCTTCGACCTGTTCGTCTGGGGCGGCAACTACCCCGATAACCGGAAGGGACCGGGCCCCAACGGTTCGGCGACGGCCGGCAAGGACTTCGTCGGTACGGAGCCTTCCGAACCGGATGTGATCACGGCCGGGTCGGACGGTACGAACGACGTTTTCAAGACGATGTCCGAGGAGTACCGCATCAACCGCGGCGTGGAGAAGTGGGACGGGCAGCGCGTTTACGAACACCCGGGCTATGTGAAGTTGGGTGTGACGAACAACGGCGGCTGGATCATGACGCCCGAGCTGGAGCAACTGTCGGCCGTCCCGGAGACCGTCGTCGTGTCGGTCGATTTCCTGCGTTTCGACAACGAGGAGGGAACCTACCTCGTTTCGGCCGAAGGGGCGGGCACGGTGCTCAACGGCAAGGTCGATGCCGCGGTGCTGCCGACGCAGTCCTCGGCGGCGGACAGGAAGTGGAAGACGCTGAGCTTCACCGTGCAGGACGCCACGAACAAGACGCGGATCAAGATCTGCGCCGAATCGCTCGACGGCGCAGGGTATCGCATCAATATCGACAATATCGTCGTGATGGGTTCCGACGAGACGGAGGTGACCGAGAAGCTGCCGGCTCCCGACGCCGGGTCGATCGCCTACACGCCGGGCGACACGTCGATCGCGGTCGCCTGGGAGGGCGTGAAGGGCGCCTCCTCCTATGAGATCTCCCTGGCGGCGCGCAGCAACCCGGATTTCCGCAAGACGGTGGAGACGGCCGAAGCGGGCTACGAGTTCACCGGTCTCGTCCCCGGGCGCTACCTTTTCACGGTGAAGGCGCTCTGTGCCGGCAATGCCGAATTCGATTCCGACGAGACATCGAAGAACGTGGGAACCCTCGGCTTCGCCGACGAAAAGCTGGCCGCACCGGCCGGGCTTTCGGTCGGCGGGGCGACGGCGACCGGCGCCACGGTGTCGTGGAGTGCCGTGAGCGGAGCCTACGGCTACCGGGTTTCGGCCGTTCCGGCTGCGGGCGGCGAGGCTGCGGAGACGGCTCTGGTGCGGGAGACTTCCTACACCTTCGGGAAATTGCAGGCCGGTACGGAGTACACGGTTTCTGTGGTGGCGCAGGCCGCCGCCGAGGCGGGCGAGTACGATTCGGACGCCGCCGTCGCGCAGCTCGTGACGACCGACCCGCAGCCGCTGATCGCCCCGTCGGTGCGGATTTTCGCCAAGACGCACGGACTGGCCGTGCTCGAATGGGAGTTGTCGTCCGAGGCGCTCGCGCAGCAGCCCGTCACGACGTCGGACACGTACGATTTCCGCGTGAAGAACGCCGCGGGCGAGGTGATCCGGTCGGTCGAGGCGTACAAATCGTTCAACTTCGCCAAATACAGGTACTACCGTCTGGTGTGGGGCGGGCTGGCGCCTTCGACGACCTATACGCTCGAGATGCGCCGCCGTTCGACGGCCGACGCGGAGCGTTACCTCGATTCGGAATGGGCCGCCGTGCAGGTGACGACCGATGCCGACCCCGCGGCCGATCACGCGGACTGCCTGCTTTACGCCGATTTCGAGCGAATGCCTACGGGCGGACAGCCGTTGTACGGAGCCTACGGCTTCAGCTACGGCGCGACCGAGGATTTCTCGGATCCGGACCGGGTGGACTATACGGCCCCGGGCGACAAGAACTCGATCTACTGTCAGGCCGTGAAGGCGGAACGGTCCTATTTCGACGCCTACCTGCCGGCCTGGGACCTCGACGACTGGACGAAGAACAGTTCGAATATGGGCATGGCGGCCGGGTACATGAAGTTCGGCGGCGGCAGCAAGCCTGCCTGGCTCACGCTGCCGGCGTTCCCCGGGCTGACCGGTCCCACGGAGCTGGAACTCGAGCTGGATGCCTGCTCCTACTACGAACCGAGCAGCGGCGGCGACATGATGTCGCCCTCGAATTCCGATGCGGACGCTCCGTTCTATGTGGAGATTCTCGGCGGCGGCACGATCGCCGGGGTCTCGGGCGAGACCTCCGGGCAGGCCGTGATCTCCGGCGACGGACTGACTGCGGAGCTCCGGAACGTGACGGCCGCGACGATGCGCGGCGAAGGGCGGACCGACTCCTACCGTTATACGAATCACCGGATCCGTATCTCGGGGGCTACGGCCGCGACCCGCATCCGGATCTATACGGCGCTCGAGAACGACAAGGCCCAGCACCGGATGTGGCTCGACAACCTCAAGGTCCGCAGGGCGCAGTAGCGTTCCGGACCGGTACGACGACAGGCAGCCGGGGACTGCGCGGATGCAGTCCCCGGGGCCTTTGCCGGGAACCTGCCGCAGGGCGGTTTCCCATGTTACCTGAAATCAACGGATACCGATATTATGAATAAGATCGAAAGTGCGCTCCGGCGCACGACCGACACCCGCGCGCTGGCGTTCGGGGTCGGAACGCTGCCCCGTGCGGCGGAACTTTTTGTCGAACTGTTTCCCGGGCGCCGGGCGCTGGTGGTCGCCGACCTCAATACGTGGCGCGTGGCCGGGGAGGAGGTGCACCGGATTCTCGGCGAGGCCGGAATCGGGCAGGACGAGCCCTGTGTCTTCGCCGATCCCGGGCTCTACGCCGAATGGGGCTACGTCGAACGGCTCGACGCGTTGCTCGCCGGAACCGACGCCGTGCCGGTGGCCGTGGGGTCGGGGGTGATCAACGACCTCGCGAAACTCGCCTCGCACCACAACGGGCGCCGTTATCTGGTGGTCGGTACGGCCGCGTCGATGGACGGATACACCGCCTACGGGGCGTCGATCACCCGGGACGGCAACAAGCAGACGTTCGACTGCCCGGCGCCGCTGGGCATGGTTTTCGACCCGGCGATCGCCGCCGCGGCCCCCGCCGCGCTCTCCGCCTCGGGGTATGCTGATCTGATCGCCAAGATTCCCGCCGGGGCCGACTGGATGCTGGCCGACGCCGTGGGAGCCGAGGCGATGGACGATTTCGCCTTCTCGCTCGTGCAGGACGGACTGCCGGAGGCGTTGTGCGATCCGACGGGCGTGCATGCGGGCGACGTCGGGAAGGTCGGCCGGCTGGCCGAAGGGCTTCTGCTGAGCGGTTTCGCCATGCAGGCCGCGCAGTCGAGCCGTCCGGCCTCCGGGGCCGAGCATCAGTTCAGCCATTTGTGGGACATGGAGCACCTGCGCTTCGGAGGAGCGTCGGTTTCGCACGGTTTCAAGGTCGGAATCGGCACGCTCGCCTCGACGGCCTTTCTTGAGATGCTGCTCGAGGCGCCCGTCGAACGGCTCGACGTCGCGGGCTGCGTGGCCGCATGGAAGTCGTGGGAGGAGACCGAGCGGGACATCCGGGCCGTCTTCGCCGGCGATCCCGAGCTGGTGGCCCGCGGTCTGAAGGAGACGTACGGCAAGTATGTCGATCGGCAGGGGCTGTACGAACAACTGACGCGGCTGCGGCAGGCATGGCCCGAACTCCGGGAGCGGATTCGCCGGCAGATCATTCCGTTCGGGGAGGTGCACCGCCGGCTGCGGCTCGTCGGAGCGCCCTGCGAGCCGGAGCAGATCGGAGTGTCGCGCGCCCGGTTCCGGGAGGCTTTCGCGCGGATTCCCTACATGCGGAGCCGCTACTCGGTGATCGACACGGTGTTCCGCTGCGGGTGGATGGAGGAGTGGCTCGACCGTCTGTTCGGTCCGGGCTGTATCTGGGAGATCCGCTGACGGAACCGTCCGTCGGAGGAAAATTCGCGACTTTTTTCGCTCCGGGCGCGGTTTTTTGCTTCGGAAGGCGTATCTTTGTTGAGAAACTGCTAACTTTCATTTCGTAATGACACCGGAACAGGCAAAACGGTTCAAATATTGGCAGACGCGCACCATCCTCGCCACGATGGTGGGCTATGCGCTCTTCTATTTCGTGCGGAAGAACTTTTCGCTGGCCATGCCCGGCCTGGAGGCCGACCTCGGCATTTCGAAGACGAGTCTCGGCGTCTTTCTGACGCTCAACGGGCTCGTCTATGGATTCTCGCGCTTCCTGAACGGCATCCTGGCCGACAGGATGAACGCCCGCTGGTACATGGCCGTCGGCCTGGGGCTCTGCGCACTGGCCAACTTCGCCTTCGGATTCGGCGAGGACGTCTCCTACTGGATCACGGGCGAGCACACCGGCGACCGTTTCACCAATACGATGATCCTCTTCATGGGGGTCATGTGGGTCGTGAACGGCCTGTTGCAGGGAACGGGCTTCCCGCCCTGCGCGCGGCTGCTGACCCATTGGATTCCGCCCGTGCAGCTGGCCACGAAGATGTCCGTGTGGAACACCTCGCACTCGATCGGCGCAGGGCTGGTGGTCATCCTCTGCGGATATATCATGGGATCGCTGGGCAGCGGCCCGGACCATGTCGGCGCATGGAAGTGGTGTTTCTGGATTCCTTCGGCGATCGCCTTCGCGGGCGCTGTCGGTCTGGTGGTCTTTCTGCGCGACACGCCGACGTCGGTGGGTCTTCCCGAACTCGAGGGGACGGAGACCCGCGGCGAAAAGTCCGCTCCGAAGGGGGCCGAGCACAAGGCGTTCCTCATGAAGCACGTCTTCCGCAATCCGCTGATCTGGATTCTGGGATTCGCCAACTTCTTCGTCTATATCGTCCGCTTCTCGGTGCTCGACTGGGGACCGTCGCTGCTGAGCCAGTCGAAGGGCGTCAGCATGGAGCACGCCGGATGGCTCGTGGCCATGTTCGAAATCGCCGGCATTCTGGGCATGCTCTTCTCGGGCTGGGCGACGGACAGGTGGCTGAAGGGACGCGCGCACCGCACCTGCGTCTTCTGCATGGCGGGCGCCGCGCTCTTCGTCTTCGCCTTCTGGCAACTGCCTTCCGACGCGCCGATCTGGCTGCTCTTCGCCACGCTGTGCGCCGCCGGATTCTGCATCTACGGCCCGCAGGCGCTCATCGGCATCGCCGCCGCCAACCAGGCGACCAAGCGGGCCGCCGCCACGGCCAACGGCCTCACGGGGCTGTTCGGCTACGCCTCGACGCTCGTTTCGGGCGTGGGGCTGGGCTATGTGGCGCAGCACTACGGCTGGAGCTGGGCCTATGTCGGCATTTTGGCGATGGCCGTCGCGGGCATGGCGGTTTTCCTGCTGATGTGGGGCGCGAAGGCCGACGGGTACGGTTCCGGGGTGTCGGAGGCCTGACGCCGCGCGGGAGAAGCTCGGAGTGGAATATGACTAAATAGGAGTTGTTATGTTGAGTATCGCCGAACGGCACAAATACATTCTCGACTCGCTGAACAGGCGCGGGTTCGTGCGTATTACGGATGTCGCCAACGAACTGGGTGTGACGAAGGTCACGATCCGCAAGGACGTGAAGATTCTCGAAAGCAAGGGCCTCCTTTACAAGGTCCACGGCAGCGCGCGTCCGGCCAATCCCCATGTCGCGGACCTCGACGTGCATGTGAAGGACAATATCAACCGCGAGGCCAAGCGCGCCATCGCCCGCCGGGCGGTGGAGCTGCTCGACGACAACGACTCGGTGATCGTGGCGTCGGGTTCGACCATCCACGCCTTCGCCGAGGAGATCCGCCTGCGGCCGTGGCATCACCTGAATATCGTCACGCCGTTCCTGCGGCTGGGCGTGCTGCTCAACGAGGTCGAGAACGTCGATGTGGTGCAGCTCGGCGGCGCAGTGCACAAGAAGTCGCTGTCCGTCTCGGGCAGCGAGGCGGTCCGGGCGCTCGACGACTGCATCTGCTCGAAGGTCTTTTTCGGAGTGGACGGCATCGACCTCGAGCACGGCATCACCACCTCGACGATCGAGGAGGCGAAACTCACGCGGCGGATGATGGAGGCTGCCTCGCAGACGATCGTGCTGGCCGATTCCTCGAAATTCGGACAGCGCGGCTTCGGCCGTATCGGTTCGCTCGAGGAGATCGACGTGATCGTGACCGAAGCGGAGGTTTCCGAACAGATGGCTTCGGCGCTCGAAGAGGCGGGGGTCGATCTGATCGTCGTGAAGTAGGCGGAAGCGCCGGCTGACGGCGCCGCTTCGGGGACGGGGGCGTCGGGGAAGGAACCGGATGCCGGCTGTTGAAAAAATTTCCGGAAAAGTTTTGCATGCCCGGTGAAAAAGCCCTACCTTTGTACCCAATTAAGCGACGTTCGAATCCTGGACATGAATTGCAACCGCGACATATCTTCCGCACGGGTTTTCCGGCAGCAGGACTATTGGTCGGGGTTTCATTCTCCGGCGGATCCGGGCATTATTGTTTCATTAGGGTAACTGTTTCGGTTGCCCTATTTTTTTGCGCCTGCAACCATGAAGACCGTATATACCGGCGCCCGGATTTTCCGCGGCGGCCGTTTCGAAGAGGGCGATCTGGCCGTCGAGGGGAGCCGCATCGCACCCGCCGGGGAGCGCCGACCGGACGACCGGACGGTGGATCTGACCGGACTGGTCGTCGTCCCCGGACTGGTGGACGTCCATGTCCACCTGCGCGAACCGGGATTTCCGCAGAAGGAGACCGTCGCCACGGGAACCGCCGCCGCCGCCCGCGGGGGATATACGACGGTCTGTTCGATGCCGAACCTCAATCCCGCGCCCGACACGCCGGAGACGCTGGAGCGGCAGATGGAGATCATCCGCCGCGACGCCGCGGTGCGCGTGAAACCCTACGGCACGATCACGATGGGGCAGCGCGGCTGCGGGGAGTTGGTGGACTTCGGGGCGCTGGCCCCCTGGGTCGTGGGCTTTTCGGACGACGGACGCGGCGTGCAGTCGGCCGAACTCATGGAGGAGGCGATGCGCCGTGCGGCGGCCGTCGGCCGGCCGATCGTGGCCCATTGCGAGGTGGACGATCTGTTGCGCGGCGGGTATATCCACGACGGCGTGTACTGCCGCGAGCGCGGCCACCGGGGAATCTGCTCCGAGAGCGAGTGGCGGCAGGTGGAGCGCGACATCGAACTGTCGGCCCGAACGGGCTGCCAGTACCACGTCTGCCACGTCTCCACGAAGGAGAGCGTGCGTCTGGTGCGGCAGGCCAAGGCGTCGGGACTGCGCGTGAGCTGCGAAACGGCTCCGCACTACCTGCTTCTCACGGACTCGGATCTGAAGGAGGAGGGGCGTTTCAAGATGAATCCGCCGCTGCGCGGCCGCGAAGACCGCGAGGCGCTCGTGGAGGGCCTCGCCGACGGGACGATCGAGGTGATCGCCACCGACCATGCGCCGCATACGGCCGAAGAGAAGCTGCGCGGACTGGCCCGCAGCGCCATGGGCATCGTGGGGCTGGAGTGCGCCTTTCCGCTGCTTTACAGATATTTGGTGCTGCCCGGAACGATTCCGTTCGGGCGGCTCGTCGAGGC
This sequence comes from Alistipes dispar, assembly GCF_006542685.1. Classification (NCBI taxonomy): domain Bacteria; kingdom Pseudomonadati; phylum Bacteroidota; class Bacteroidia; order Bacteroidales; family Rikenellaceae; genus Alistipes; species Alistipes dispar. Next base: position 2,134,812 of record NZ_AP019736.1, read on the forward strand.
GATGGCTCTCGCGCCTCGGCGGATATTCGGCCTCGAAGGGGGCGTGGAGCCCGGCGACGAGGCCGACTTCACGGTGCTGGACCTGGAGGCGGAGTACCGTCTCGATCCGGCGACGTTCCGTTCGAAGGGGCGCGCCACGCCTTTCGCCGCATGGCCCGTCCGGGGACGCGCCGTGCTGACGGTGGTCGGCGGGCGCGTGGCCTACGACGGGCGGAGCTGAGAGGCGCGGGGACCGGCCGGAAGCGGAGAAGGCTCCGTGCGGCGGATTCTGTTGCGGCGCGGGAAGGGGACTGCGCCCGTGCCGGGACGTTCGCGGAAACTATGAAATTCAAATAGATAAGGATGAAGCCATTTACGAAAAAAATTGTCCTGGAGAACGGCCGCGAGTTTTACGGCTACGGATTCGGGGCCGACCGGGAGGCGATCAACGAAATCGTCTTCAATACCTCGATGGTGGGGTATCAGGAGATTCTCTCCGATCCGTCCTACACCGATCAGATGGTCGTGATGACCTATCCGCTGATCGGCAACTACGGCACGGCCGAGGAGGATTACGAAACGAAATTCCCGACCATTGGCGGCATGATCGTCCGCGAGTACAACGACACGCCTTCGAACTTCCGTTACACGAAGACGCTGCACGAGGTGCTCGAGGAGCACAACATCCCGGCCGTTTCGGGCATCGACACCCGCACGCTGACGCGCATCATCCGCGACGAGGGTTCGCAGAAGGTGCTCGTCACCGACGCCGCGACGCCTTCCGGGGAGGCGATGCGCCGCCTGCGCGAATACGACCTCCCGCACGACATGGTTTCGCGCGTGAGCTGCCGCAAGCGCTGGTTCTCGCGCACGCCCAACCACCGGTGGGACGTGGTGGCCGTCGATTGCGGCATCAAGTACAACATCATCCGCAAACTCAACGAGAAGGGATGCAACGTCACCGTCGTCCCGTTCGACGCCTCGGTCGAGGAGATTCTCGCCTTCCGTCCCGACGGCATCTTCCTCTCGAACGGTCCGGGCGATCCCACGGATGTCCGGCCCGTGATCGAGAAGGTGCGGGCGCTTCGGGGACGTCTGCCGATCTTCGGCATCTGCATGGGCCATCAGCTCATTTCGCTGGCTTACGGCGCGCGGACCTTCAAGATGAAATTCGGCCACCGCGGCGGCAACCATCCCGTCAAGTGCCTGGCCACGGGCAAGATCGAAATCACGAGCCAGAACCACAGCTTCGCCGTGGACATCGAGTCGCTGAAGGGTACGCCTCTCACGCTCACGCACGTCAATCTGCTGGACGGCACGGCCGAGGGCGTCGAGTGCGCCGCCGACCGGGTCTTTTCGGTGCAGTACCATCCCGAGAGCGCGCCGGGTCCGCAGGACAGCGCCTATTTGTTCGATAAGTTCATTAAAATGATGGAGGAGTACAAAAATGCCTAAGAGAAAGGATATCAACAAGGTAATGGTCATCGGCTCGGGGCCCATCGTCATCGGGCAGGCCGCCGAGTTCGACTATGCGGGCACGCAGGCCTGCATGGCCCTCAAGGAGGAGGGTTACGAAGTGGTGCTGGCCAACTCGAACCCCGCGACCATCATGACCGACACGCATATCGCCGACAAGGTTTACATGGAGCCGCTGACGCTCGAGTACGTCGCCAAGATCATCCGCTACGAACGTCCCGACGCCATCGTTCCGGGGCTGGGTGGCCAGACGGGTCTGAACCTGGCGGTGCAACTGGCCAAGAAGGGCATTCTGAAGGAGTGCCAGGTCGAGATTCTGGGCACGTCGTTCGAGTCGATCGAGCGCGCCGAGGACCGCGAGCTGTTCAAGGAGCTGTGCGAGGAGCTGGGCGAGCCGGTGCTTCCCTCCGAGGTGGCCTCGTCGATCGACGAGGCCGTCGGGATCGCCGCGCAGATCGGCTATCCGGTGGTGCTGCGTCCCGCCTTCACGCTGGGCGGCACGGGCGGCGGCTTCGCCGACAACGAGCAGGAGCTGCGCGAGATGATGCGCAACGCACTCTTCCTCTCGCCCGTGCATCAGGTGCTCATCGAGAAGAGCATCAAGGGCTACAAGGAGATCGAGTACGAGGTGATCCGCGACAGCAACGACACGGCCATCGCCATCTGCAACATGGAGAATATCGATCCCGTAGGCGTGCACACGGGCGATTCGATCGTCGTGGCCCCGAGCCAGACGCTCACCAACCGCGAGTACCAGATGCTGCGCGACTCGGCGCTGAAGATCATCCGCGCCCTCCGGATCGAGGGCGGCTGCAACGTGCAGTTCGCGCTCGACCCGCTGTCGTTCAAATACTACCTGATCGAGGTCAATCCCCGCGTGTCGCGCTCCTCGGCCCTCGCGTCGAAGGCGTCGGGCTATCCCATCGCGCGGGTGAGCGCCAAGATCGCCGTGGGCATGACCCTCGACGAGATCCGCATCGCCAACACCCCGGCCTCGTTTGAACCGACGCTGGACTACGTGGTGACGAAGATCGCCCGCTTCCCGTTCGACAAGTTCTCTGACGCCTCGAACAAGCTGGGTACGCAGATGAAGGCCACGGGCGAAGTCATGTCCGTGGGCCGCACGATGGAGGAGTCGCTCCTGAAGGCCGTGCGGTCGCTCGAGACGGGCGTCTGCCACATCCACCACAAGAAGTTCGACACGTGGTCGAACGACGAGCTGCTCGACTACATCAAGGACGGCACGGACGACCGGCTCTACGCCATCGCGCAGTTGATCCGCGGCGGCATCGACCTCGTGCTGATCTACAACCGGACGAAGATCGACATGTTCTTCCTCGAGAAGTTCAAGAACATCGTCGAGTTCGAGAGCGTCGTCCGTGCGCATCCGATGGACGTCGAGACGCTGCGCGACGCCAAACGCATGGGCTTCAGCGACAAGTATATCGGGCAGTTGTGGGGCCTCTCGCAGCACGACATGTACCGTCTGCGCGAGAAGAACGGCATCTTCCCCGTCTATAAGATGATCGACACGTGCGCCAGCGAGTTCGCCTCCTACGTACCCTATTTCTACTCGACCTACGAGCTGGAGAACGAATCCGTGGTGAGCGGCAAGGAGAAGATCGTGGTGCTCGGCTCCGGTCCGATCCGCATCGGGCAGGGCGTCGAATTCGACTACTCCACGGTGCACGCCATCTGGTCGATCCGCGAGGCGGGCTACGAGGCCATCATCATCAACAACAATCCCGAGACCGTCTCGACGGACTACACCACCAGCGACAAGCTCTACTTCGAACCCCTCACGGTCGAGGACGTGATGAACGTCGTGCACCTCGAAAAACCCAAGGCGATCGTCGTGTCGCTCGGCGGCCAGACGGCCATCAATCTCGCCGAGCCGCTCGCCGAGCTGGGCGTGCCCATCATCGGCACGGACTGCGCGGCGATCCGCAACGCCGAGGACCGCGGCTGTTTCGAGCGGATCATGGAGGAGCTGGGCATTCCTCAGCCCGAGGCCGAGGCCGTGACGGACATCGAGGCCGGCGTGCGGGCCGCCGCGCGTATCGGCTATCCGGTGCTGGTGCGTCCGAGCTACGTGCTGGGCGGCCGCGCCATGCAGATCGTCTCGAACGAGGAGCGGCTGCGCCACTACCTCCAGACGGCCGTCGAGGTGAACGAGGATTCGCCCGTGCTGGTGGACCGTTACATCATGGGCAAGGAGCTGGAGGTGGACGCCATCTGCGACGGCCGCGACGTCTTCATTCCCGGCATCATGGAGCATGTCGAGCGCACGGGTATCCACTCGGGCGACTCGATCAGCGTCTATCCGACCTTCAGCGTGAGCCGGAAGGCCAAGGAGAAGATCATCGACTACACGGTGCGGCTGGGTCTGCGCATCGGCATCGTGGGTCTCTACAACATCCAGTTCATCCTCGACGGCGACGACGAGGTGTATGTCATCGAGGTCAATCCGCGCTCGTCGCGCACCGTGCCTTTCCTCTCGAAATCCACGGGTGTGCAAATGGCCCACATCGCCACGCAGGTGATTCTGGGCCGCTCGCTGCGCGAGCAGGGCATCACGGAGGTCTATGGCCGGGAGAAGGAGCGCTGGTACGTGAAGGCGCCGGCCTTCTCGTTCGCCAAGATCCGCGGCATGGACTCCTACCTCTCGCCCGAGATGAAGTCCACGGGCGAGGCGATCGGCTACGACGACAAGCTGACCCGCGCGCTCTACAAGGCGTTGCAGGCCACGGGCATGAACGTCTCGAACTACGGCACGATCTTCGTCACGATCGCCGATCAGGACAAGGAGCAGGCGTTGCCGCTCGTGCGCCGTTTCTACGATCTGGGCTTCAACGTCGAGGCGACGACCGGCACGGCCGAATTCCTGCGCGAGCACGGCATCCGCACCCGCACGCGGCGCAAGCTCAACGAGGGCAGCTCGGAGATCATCGACGCGCTGCGGCAGGGGCATGTGAGCTACGTCATCAACACGATCGACATCAACCAGCACAACACGCGTCTGGACGGGTACGAGATCCGCCGCACGGCCGTCGAGAACAACGTGACGGTCTTCACGGCGCTCGAGACGGTGAAGGTGCTGCTCGACGTGCTGGAGGAGATCACGCTGCGCGTTTCGACCATCGACTCGAAATAGGGATGCCGGCGGGAGGAGGGAACCGTAGGCGGTGTGTGGCCTGGACGTGCGGAGAACGGGGGCGGTTTGCCTGCGGACCTGCGGACAGGTGTCCGTTCGCGGACCGGGTCGCACGGAGCAGGCGGCCGTCCGGTTCTGCGGCGCTTTTGCCGGGCCGAAAGCGATTTGGAAGATTATATGTATAAGAAAGCAGTTTACAGAATCCGTGCGAACGAGCCGCTGACGGCCGCCGTGTGGCGCATGACGCTGGAGGGCGACACGCGGTGGATCGCAGCGCCCGGGCAGTTCGTCAATATCGCGCTGGAAGGACGGTATTTGCGCCGTCCGATTTCGGTCTGCGACTACGACGAGGATTCGATCACGTTGATTTATAAGGTAGTAGGTGGGGGAACCGCGCAGATGAGCCGTATGCGGCCGGGCGAGTGCCTCGACCTGCTCACGGGGCTGGGCAACGGCTTCTCGACGGCCAACGACGCCCGGCGGCCGCTGCTCGTCGGGGGCGGCGTGGGCGTTCCGCCGCTCTACGGCCTGGCCCGGAAGCTGCTCTCCGAGGGGCGGCCGGTGCAGGTCGTGCTGGGCTTCAACACTGCCGCGGAGGTCTTCTGCGAGGAGGAGTTCCGCGCGCTGGGATGCGACGTGACGGTCGCCACGGCCGACGGGTCGCGCGGCGTGCGGGGCTTCGTCACGACGGCCATCGCCGAACGGACGCCCGATTTCGACTACTTCTACGCCTGCGGCCCGCTGCCGATGCTGCGGGCGCTCGCCGAGGCGGTCGCGCAGGACGGACAGCTCTCCTTCGAGGAGCGCATGGGCTGCGGCTTCGGCGCCTGCATGGGGTGTTCGTGCAAGACCAAATACGGGAACAAGCGCATTTGCAGGGAGGGTCCCGTGCTGGAGAAAGGAGAGGTGATATGGTGAACGATACGCAAAAGAGCGTCTCCGCACCGGAAGGGGCGGCGGCGCGAGACCTTTCGGTCGAGCTGTGCGGTCTGAAGCTGGACAATCCGGTGATTCCGGCCAGCGGGACTTTCGGCTACGGCAACGAGTTCCGCGAGTTCTACGACATCAACATCCTCGGGTCGTTCTCGTTCAAGGGGACGACCCGCGAGGCGCGTTTCGGTAATCCGACGCCCCGCATCGCCGAGTGCGAGGCGGGCATGATCAACGCCGTGGGGTTGCAGAATCCCGGCATCGACCGCGTGATCGTCGAGGAGCTGCCGCGGCTGAAGACCTTCTTCCGCAAGCCCGTGATCGCCAATATTTCGGGTTTCTCGGTCGAGGAGTACGCCTACTGCTGCGAGCGGATCGACCGCGAGGAGCAGGTGGGGCTGATCGAGGTGAACGTCTCGTGTCCCAACGTGCGGCACGGGGGCATGTCGTTCGGCACGTCGCCCGAGGCGGCGGCCGAGGTGACGCGCGCGGTGAAGGCCGTGACGACCAAGCCGGTGGTCATCAAGCTGTCGCCCAACGTGACGGACATCGTAGCGATCGCCCGGGCGTGCGAACGGGCGGGGGCCGACGGATTGTGCCTCATCAACACGATGCTGGGCATGCGCATCGACCCGGTGCGGCGGCGTCCGGTGATCGCCAACACGATGGGCGGATTCTCCGGGCCCGCGATCTTCCCCGTGGCCGTGCGCATGGTCTATCAGGTGAGCCGGGCGTGCCGCATTCCGGTCATCGGCTGCGGCGGCGTTGCGACGGCACGCGACGTGATCGAGATGATGATGGCCGGGGCGACGGCCGTAGAGGTCGGCGCGGCGAATCTGGTGAATCCCTACGCCTCGAAGGAGATCGTCGAGGCGCTGCCCGCGGAGATGGAGCGGCTGGGCATCGGCTGCCTGCGCGACATCGTAGGCTGCGTGGAGTGACGCACCGGACGGAGTGAAGAGACCAACGGCCTCTCGGAGCGCGGCATGTCCGGGCCCGGGGAGGCGGCGACGAAAAGCAAAAAACTTACAGCATGCAACACGACGTAATCATCGCCTGCGACTTCAAGTCCGCGGCGGACACATTCGGCTTTCTCGACCTGTTCCGGGGCGAGGAGCGCAAACCCTTTCTGAAGATCGGCATGGAGCTGTTCTATGCCGAGGGACCCGAAATCGTGCGCGAGATCAAGCGCCGCGGCCACCGGATTTTCCTCGACCTGAAGCTCCACGACATACCCAACACCGTGCGCAAGGCGATGGCCGTGCTGTCGCGGCTGGACGTGGACATGTGCAACGTCCATGCCGCCGGGACGATCGAGATGATGAAGGCCGCGCGCGAGGGACTTACGCGCGAGGACGGCACGCGGCCCCTGCTGATCGCCGTGACGCAGCTCACCTCGACCAGCGAGGAGCGCATGCAGCGCGAGCTGCTGATCGGAGCCCCGATCGGCGAGACGATCGTGCAGTATGCCCGGAATGCCCGCGAGGCGGGGCTGGACGGCGTGGTCTGCTCGCCGCTCGAAGCCGGCATGGTGCACGGGGCGTGCGGCGCGGAGTTCCTGACCGTGACGCCCGGCGTGCGTTTCGCCGACGGCGACGTGGCGGACCAGGTGCGCGTCACGACGCCGGCCCGCGCCCGGGAGATCGGCTCGGACTTCATCGTTGTGGGACGCCCGATCACCGCGGCTGCGGATCCCGTGGCGGCCTACCGCCGTTGCGTGGCCGAGTTCGTGGGGTGACGGACGCGCCGCGCGGACTGCCGGAGACGGCTGCGGCGGTGCGGTCGGGGCGCTGCATGTCCGGTTCGGCGTGCGGCGCGGCAGGCGAATCGGGCGGCGCCGTACGGAATTCGCGCGGCGAAGCCGGAATTGTCGTATATTTGCAGGGGCGCATCCGTGCGCGACTGCATGAAAAAGCACCGTTTTATGAAACCCGTGAAACTGTTTTACCTGAAGAACTGCCCCTTCTGCAAGAAGGCGCTGCGGTATATCGAAGAGGCGAAAGCCGCGCATCCCGAACTGGCGGAGGTCGAGATCGAGATGATCGAGGAGTCCGAGCAGCCCGGGGTGGCCGACGGATTCGACTATTACTATGTGCCTACGTTCTATGTGGACGGCGAAAAGGTCCACGAAGGCGGAATCTATCCCGAGGAGGTGGAGCGGATTCTGCGGCGGGCGCTCGGCGCGTGCCGGACGACTGAGAACCGATAAACAAGAATAAGTATGGAGAAAGCTATTGCGAAAGACCTGCTCTCGATCGGCGCGGTGTTCCTGCGTCCCGAGCAGCCGTTCACGTGGGCGAGCGGAATCAAAAGCCCGATTTATTGCGACAACCGTCTGACGCTGTCCGCCCCCGAGGTGCGCGGGCGTGTCGAGGCGGGGCTTGCGGAGATCGTCCGCACGAAGTTTCCCGGCGCGGAGGTGCTGATGGGAACCTCCACGGCCGGCATCGCCCATGCCGCCATCACGGCGACGATCCTCGGCCTGCCGATGGGCTACGTGCGGTCGGGAGCCAAGGACCACGGCCGCGGCAACCGCATCGAAGGACGGCTCGAGAAGGGGCAGAAGGTGGTCGTCGTCGAGGACCTGATCTCGACGGGCGGATCGTGTATCGAGGTGGTCGAGGCGTTGCGCGAGGCGGGCGCCGAGGTGCTGGGCGTGGCGTCGATCTTCACCTACGGCATGAAGAAGGGCGTGGAGCGCCTGCGCGAGGCGAATGTCGTGAATTACAGTCTCTCGAATCTCGACGCGCTGGTGGAGGTGGCCGCCGACGAAGGGTATATCGAACCCGGGGACAAGGCGCGCCTGCTCCGGTTCCGCGACGACCCGTCGGACGAATCGTGGATGAACCGATAAACGGGCCGGAACCATGCGACATCTGATTGATCCGACCGATCTGACGGTCGAGGAGACCGAGCGGATCGTGGCGCTGGCGGAGGACATCATCGCCAACCGCGCCAAGTACCGCGAGTCCTGCAAGGGCAAAAAACTCGCCACGCTGTTTTACGAGCCTTCCACCCGCACGCGCCTGAGCTTCACCTCGGCGATGCTGGAGCTGGGCGGCGAGGTGATCGGCTTCTCCGACGCCAGCTCCTCGTCCGTGTCGAAGGGCGAGACCGTGGCCGACACGGTGCGCGTGATCCGCTGTTTCGCGGACATCATCGCCATGCGCCACTTCAAGGAGGGCGCGCCGCTCGTGGCCTCGCAGTATGCCGGCATTCCGGTCATCAACGCCGGGGACGGCAGTCACGCCCATCCGACGCAGACGTTGACGGACCTGCTGACGATCAAGCGCGAGAAGGGGCGTTTCGACCACCTGACGATCGGGTTCTGCGGCGACCTGAAGTTCGGCCGCACGGTCCATTCGCTCATCAAGGCGCTGTCGCGTTACGAGGGGATCCGCGTGATGCTCATCGCGCCCGAGGAGCTGCGCCTGCCCGATTACATGCTACAGGAGATGCGTTCCGCCTCGAAGCTGGAGTTCCGCGAGGTGCGCACGATGGAGGAGGTGATGCCCGAGCTGGACATCCTCTACATGACGCGCGTACAGAAGGAGCGCTTCCTCGACGAGGAGGAGTTCGACCGCGTGAAGGACAGCTTCGTGCTCGATCCGGGGAAGCTGCGCACGGCGCGGCCCGATATGATCGTGCTGCATCCGCTGCCGCGCGTGAACGAGATCACGCGCGAGGTGGACAACGACCCGCGTGCGGCTTACTTCCGGCAGGTAGAGAACGGAAAATTCGTGCGTATGGCATTGATCTATACGCTGCTGCGTTGGGCCGACGAGAACCGTCCGTTCGCCCGGATCCCGGTCTTCGGCGAGGAGTACGTCGTGAACGGAATGACCTGTTCGAATCCCCGCTGCATTTCGGCCACGGAAGACGTCGATCAGCTTTTCCGCCGCGCGGCCGACGGCGTGTGCCGCTGTGCCTACTGCGAGGCGAAGGCCCGGTAGCGGGTTCCCGTCCTGCGCGCGGGGCGTTTCCGTCCCGGGTGCCGGCGCGGAAGGGGTGTCCGGAAACTCTGCGAAGGTTTCCGGACACCCCTTCCGCATACGGCCGGGAGTTGTGTGCGTTTTTGTGCGGGAAGCCTCGGAAAATCGCGGGAAATGATTATCTTTGTCCTCGGAGAAAACATCGTTCGGGGTGTGGAGACGCGCCGCCGGACGCAGGTCGTCTCCGTTTGCCAGAACCGAATTAATGCCTGCTCTGCGATGAGTGAAAAAAGACCCGTTTCCCCGCTGGCGTGGGTTCCCAGCCTCTATTTCGCCATGGGCCTCCCGTTCGTGGTGCTGAACATGGTTTCGGCCGTACTGTTCAAGGACCTCGGCATTCCGGACGCACGGATCGCCTTCTGGACCTCGCTTATCATGTGGCCGTGGACGATCAAGTTCCTCTGGAGTCCCTTCCTGGAGATTTTCAGGACAAAGAAGTTCTTCGTCGTGGCGACGCAGCTTCTGAGCGGCGTCATGTTCGGCGTGGCGGCGCTGGCGCTGCATCTGCCGTCGTTCTTCGCCGTGACGGTCGCCGTCTTCGCCGTGGTGGCCTTCAGCGGCGCGACGCACGACATTGCGGCCGACGGCGTTTACATGTCGGAGCTCTCTACGCGCGACCAGGCGAAGTACATCGGCTGGCAGGGAGCCTTCTACAACCTGGCGAAGCTGGTGGCCACGGGCGGTCTGGTATGGTTCGCCGGGTGGCTCTACGAGCGCTCCTCCGCAGAGGGCGCCGCCGCGTTCGACGCCTACGTCCATGCGTGGACCGTCGTGCTGGCGATTCTCTGCGGGCTGCTTCTGCTGCTGGGCTGCTACCACGGGCGGATGCTCCCTTCGGGCGCCGCGGCGGCGGGCGGGCACTCGCTCGGCGAGGGGCTGCGGGGCCTGAAGGAGGTGATCGCGGCCTTCTTCACCAAGAAACACATCTGGTACTACATCGCCTTCATCATTCTCTACCGGCTGGGCGAGGGGTTCGTCATGAAGATCGTGCCGCTGTTCCTCAAGGCCGACACCGCGGCGGGCGGACTGGGCCTGACGAACCAGCAGATCGGATTGTATTACGGCACGTTCGGCGCCGGGGCGTTCCTCGTGGGGTCGCTGCTGGCCGGCTACTACATCGCCGCGCGCGGACTGCGCCGCACGCTCTTCACGCTCTGCTGCGTCTTCAACGTACCCTTCGTGGTCTATGCGCTGCTGGCCTTCTTCCAGCCCTCCTCCATGTGGCTCGTGGGCGGCGGCATCGTCGTGGAGTATTTCGGCTACGGATTCGGATTCGTGGGACTGACGCTCTTCATGATACAGCAGGTGGCGCCCGGCCGTCACCAGATGGCCCACTACGCCTTCGCTTCGGGCATCATGAACCTTTCGGTGATGCTCACCGGCGCCGTGTCGGGCTACCTGAGCGACTGGCTCGGCTATTCGCTCTTCTTCGTCGTGGTGATGCTGGCGACGATTCCGGCCTTCGTCATGACGCGTTTCATCCCCTTCACCTATCCCGATGGAAATAAAACCGAATAAACTCCGTTTACCAAGCAAACACGTATGAAGAAAAATCACCTGCTCTCCCTTCTTGCGGGGCTGTCGCTCTGCGCCGCGTCGTGCGGAGGTCCTACGGCCGAGACGGACGCCGTGATCCCGCGTCCCGCGTCGGTCGAGAAACGCTCCGGCGCATGCCGCCTCGCATCGCCCCTGGCCCTGTCGTTCGACGCTCCGGCGGAGGTCGCCGACGCCCTGACGGCCTACCTGCGGACCACGCCGCTGGCCGTCCGCACGGACGATCCGCAGGCGTCGGACGGCTACCTGCGTCTGACGGTCGCCGCGTCGCCCGAACTGCCTGCCTCGGAAGAGGGTTACGTGCTTTCGGTCCTTCCCGAAGGCGTCTCGGTCGCTTCGCGCGGCGAAGCGGGTCTTTTCTACGGCATACAGACTCTCTTGCAGTTGCAGGAGCAGTTCGGCGATCGGATTCCCGCGCAGCGGATCACCGACTCCCCGCGCTTCTCCTACCGCGGCATGCACCTGGACGAGGCGCGCCACTTCTTCGGCAAGGAGTTTGTGAAAAAACAGCTGCGGATGATGGCCTCGCTCAAACTCAACCGCTTCCATTGGCATCTGACGGACGGTGCGGGGTGGCGCATCGAGATCGACCGTTATCCCGAGCTGACCGAGCTCGCGGCTTGGCGCCCGATCGAGGGATGGCAGCCGTGGCTCGACGCCGGGCGGCCCTATTGCCGGCGTGACGACCCGAACGCCTACGGCGGATTCTACACGAAGGACGACATCCGCGAAGTGGTGGCCTATGCCGATTCGCTGCATATCACGGTGATTCCCGAAATCGAGATGCCGGGCCACTCGGAGGAGGTGCTGGCGGTCTATCCCCACCTGTCGTGCGCGGGAAAGCCGCACGTTTACGACGACTTCTGCATCGGCAACGACGCGACGTTCGAGTTCTTGGAGAACGTACTCGAGGAGGTGATGGAACTCTTCCCCTCGGAATACATTCATGTCGGCGGCGACGAGGCCACGAAAAAGGGGTGGCCGACCTGTCCGAAGTGCCGGGCGCGGATGCAGCGCGAGGGGCTGAAGGACGTGGACGAGTTGCAGAGCTATGCCGTGCACCGGCTCGAGGCGTTCCTCAATGCCCGCGGGCGCCGGCTGCTGGGCTGGGACGAGATTCTGCAGGGCGGTCTGGCGCCCAACGCCGCGGTCATGTCGTGGCGCGGCGAGTCGGGCGGCCGCGAGGCGGCGGCCTCGGGGCATCCGGTGGTGATGGTTCCGGGCAGCTACTGCTATCTGGACAAGTATCAGGGCAATCCCTCGACCGAGCCGGAGGCGCTCGAAGGGTCGGTTCCCCTGCCCAAGACCTATATGTACGAGCCGGCGCCGCAGGACATGCCGGGCCGCGAGAGGGTGCTGGGCGTGCAGGCGAACCTGTGGACCGAACGCATCGCTACGCCCGAATACGCCGAGTACATGCTCTACCCGCGGGTCTTCGCGGTGGCCGAGATCGCCTGGTCGGCGCCCGAACTGAAGGACTACGAGGATTTCCGCCGCCGGGCGCTGATGCGTATCGACGCCGTCCGTGCGAAGGGATACAACACGTTCGATTTGGCGGGTTCCGTGCGCGGCGAGCGTCCCGAGTCGCTGGAAGAGGTGCGGCATCTGGCCGTAGGCTGCCCGGTGACCTATGCTTCGGAGTGGTACGAGGGCTATCCGGCCGACGGTCCCGGTTCGCTGACCGACGGGAAGCTGGGGTCGTGGACCTACGGCTACCGCTGGCTGGGCTTCCTGAATACGGACGTCGAGGCGACGGTCGATCTGGGGGCCGTGAAGCCGATCCGCGAGGTGAAGGCCGATTTCCTGCAGTGGCGGTCGGCGTTCATCGGGCTGCCCAAACGTGTCGAGATTGCGGTCTCGACCGACGGAGAGCGCTTCACGGTGCTGGGCGGCGAGGAGAACGACCTGCCGTTCGACGACCCGAAGCTCCAGTGCCGCGCCTTCGGCTGGACGGGCGAGGCCGAAGCCCGCTATGTCCGCTGCCACGCCTTCTCGCACGGCCATCCGGGCGGCTGGCTGTTTATCGACGAAATTATCGTGAATTGACGGATTTATTATTGATAGAACATGGAAAATCTCAGAATCGCGGGCCCCGCATTGCCCGATATGCCGTGGGAGGATCGTCCCGCGGGTTCGAACGAGGTGCTCTGGCGTTACAGCGCGAACCCGATCATCGGGCGCCATGCGCTTTCGACCTCGAACAGTATTTTCAACTCGGCCGTCGTGCCGTTCAGAAACGGGAAGTACAACTACGCCGGTGTTTTCCGCTGCGACGACACGAACCGCCGCATGCGCATCCACGTCGGTTTCTCGGTGGACGGATTGAAGTGGGACATCGAGGAGGCCGACTTCCGGCTGGAGGGCGCCGACCCGGAGATCGGGGAGTGGGCCTACGGCTACGATCCGCGCGTGGCGAAGATCGACGACAAGTACTACGTGACGTGGTGCAACGGCTACCACGGCCCGACGATCGGCATCGCGTGGACCGAGGATTTCCGGACCTTCCACCAGTTGGAGAACGCCTTTCTGCCCTATAACCGCAACGGCGTGATGTTCCCCCGGAAGATCGGCGGCAAGTTCGCCATGCTCTCGCGTCCGAGCGACACGGGACATACGCCCTTCGGGGATATTTTCTACTCCGAGTCGCCCGACCTCTGCTATTGGGGGCGCCACCGGCACGTCATGTCGCCCGCGGCGTTCGAGGTGTCGGCCTGGCAGTGCATGAAGATCGGTGCGGGCCCCGTGCCCATCGAGACGAGCGAGGGGTGGCTGCTGTTCTACCACGGCGTGCTGCGCTCGTGCAACGGCTACGTCTATGCCTTCGGTTCAGCGCTGCTGGACCTGGAGGAACCCTGGAAGGTGACGGCCCGCAGCGGTCCGTATCTGATTTCGCCGCGCGAGCCGTACGAGTGCATGGGCGACGTGCCGAACGTGACGTTCCCCTGCGCTGCGCTGCACGACCCCGCGACGGGGCGCGTGGCGGTTTACTACGGCTGCGCCGACACGGTGACGGGCCTTGCGTTCGGATATATTCCGGAGATCGTCGAATTTACGAAGAAAAACTCGATCCTCTGATGCGACTGCGACGAACGCTTCCTGCTGCGGCGCTCGCCGCAGCCGTTTTCTGCGCGCCGCTGCGTGCGCAGGAGCCCGTCGATCGGGTCGATCCCTTCATCGGCACGACCAACTTCGGCACGACCAATCCCGGGGCCCTGTGCCCGAACGGCATGATGGCGGTGGTTCCGTTCAACGTGATGGGTTCGGACACGAACATCTACGACAAGGACGCCCGCTGGTGGTCGACTCCCTACGAGTACCATAACGAATTCTTCACGGGCTTCGCCCACGGGGCGCTGAGCGGCGTGGGATGTCCCGAGATGGGGTCGCTGCTGACGATGGCGACGACCGGGCCGCTGACGGTGGATTACAAGGAGTACGGCACGGCGTATGAAGATGAAACGGCCTCGCCGGGCTACTACGCCGTGACGCTGGACAAGTACGGCGTCCGGGCCGAAGCGACGGCCACGCCGCGCACTTCGGCCGAGCGCTACACGTTTCCCGCCGGGGAGGGGCACATTCTGCTGAATCTGGGCGAGGGCCTCACGAACGAGTCGGGCGCTACGGTGCGCCGCGTGAGCGCCACGGAGATCGAGGGCATGAAACTGCTGGGGACGTTCTGCTACAACCCGCAGAAGGTGTTTCCGGTGTATTTCGTGCTGCGCGTGACGAAAACCCCGTCGTCGTCGGGCTACTGGAAGAAGCAGCGTCCGATGACGGGCGTCGAGGCGGAGTGGACCCCCGACAACGGCAAATACAAGCTCTACACGGAGTACGGCCGCGAACTGGCGGGCGACGACGTGGGCTACTGGTTCACGTTCGACGATCTCCGGGAGGGCGAACAGATCGAGGTGCGCATGGGCATTTCCTATGTGAGCACGGAGAACGCCCGCCGGAACCTCGACGCCGAACAGCCCGCCGGAACGTCGTTCGACGCGATCCGCGGGGCGGCCCGCACGCGGTGGAACGACGACCTTTCGCGCATCCGCGTCGAGGGCGGCACGGCGGAGCAGCAGACCGTGTTCTATACGGCGCTGTACCATGCGCTGATCCACCCGAATCTCGTGAACGACGTGAACGGCGAGTATCCGGTCATGGAGCGTTCCGGCGAGACGGGCGTCTCGGAGCACGACCGTTACACGGTCTTCTCGCTGTGGGACACCTACCGCAACGTGCACCAGTTGCTGACGCTGGTCTATCCCGAGCGGCAACTGGACATGGTGCGTTCGATGATCGGCATGTACGAGGAGTGGGGGTGGATGCCCAAGTGGGAGCTGTACGGCCGCGAGACCTTCACGATGGAAGGCGACCCGGCCATTCCGGTCATCGTCGATACGTGGATGAAGGGGCTGCGCGACTTCGACGTCGCGACGGCCTACGAGGCGTTCCTCAAGTCGGCCACGACGCCCGGAGCGCAGAACCGGCTGCGGCCGGACATCGACCCCTATGTCGAGCGGGGCTACATTCCGCTGGGTTTCTACGCCAAGGACCTCGCGGGCGATACCTCCGTGTCGCACGCGTTGGAGTACTACGTCGCCGACCATGCGCTGTCGCTGCTGGCCGACTCGCTCGGACACGGGGACGACGCGCGTCTGTTCCGCGACCGTTCGCTGGGGTACAGACACTACTACGACAAGGAGTTCGGAACGCTGCGGCCGATCAACGACGACGGGACGTTCCTCGAGCCCTTCGACCCGAAGGCGGGCGAGAACTTCACGGCCGCGCCGGGATTCCACGAGGGGTCGGCCTGGAACTACACCTTCTTCGTGCCGCACGACGTGGAGGGGCTGGCGAAACTCATGGGAGGCCGGCGGAAGTTCGTCGATAAGCTCCAAATGGTCTTCGACGAGGGGCTGTACGACCCGGCGAACGAACCCGACATCGCCTACGCCTACCTCTTCAGCCGCTTTCCGGGCGAGGAGTGGCGCACGCAGCGCGAGGTGCGCCGCTTGCTGGCCAAATACTTCACCACCGCACCCGACGGCATTCCCGGCAACGACGACACGGGTACGATGTCGGCCTGGGCCGTCTTCTCGATGATGGGATTCTATCCGGACTGCCCGGGCGAGCCGTACTATACGCTGACGGCCCCCGTGTTCGACCGCGTGGAGATCGCGACGGAGCGGGGCCCGCTGGTGATCGAGGCCGAGCGGCCGGCGGCCGGCGCCGGTTACATCGGCCGCATGACGCTCGGCGGCAAACCGCTCGGCAAGTACCGCCTCTCGCACGACGAACTGCTCGGGGGCGGACGACTGAAATTCGAATTGAAAAACGACAAATAACGCTTGACTATGAAACGGACATACAGCTTTTTGCCGGCGGCGGCCCTGCTTCTCGCGGCGGCCTGCTCGCCTTCGCAGCCCGCTGCGGAGAGCGATTTCACCCGCTTCGTGGACCCGAAGATCGGCACGGGCGGCCACGGCCACGTCTTCGTCGGGGCGAACGTGCCGTTCGGCATGGTGCAGGTCGGCCCCACGAGCATTCCGCAGGAGTGGGACTGGGTTTCGGGATACCACCGGTCGGATTCGACGGTGATCGGCTTCTCGCACACGCACCTCTCGGGCACGGGGATCGGCGACCTGTTCGACGTCACGGTGATGCCCGTCGTGGGCGAGGTGACCTATGCCCGCGGCACGGAGGACGATCCGTCGTCGGGACTCTGGTCCTATGCCGACCGCACGCGGGAGATCGCCCGGCCGGGCTACTACTCGGTTCCGCTGACGCGCTACGGCATCACGGCCGAAATGACGGCCACGCCCCGCGTGGGACTGCACCGCTACACCTTCCCGGCGTCGGATGCCGCGGCCGTGGTCTTCGACCTGGAGAACGGCGGCTGCTGGGACAAGGCGACCGATACGGGCTTCCGCTTCTCGGACGACAGCACGCGCATCAGCGGATGGCGCTACTCGACGGGCTGGGCGAAGGACCAGAAGGTGTACTTCGTGGCCGAGTTCTCGAAACCCGCCAGGGGAATCGCCTACCTGCATCCGGGCGAGATGGACGATTCCAAGATGCCCCGGATCGCGGCCCGCTATGCGCGCGTGGATTTCGACACGGAGGAGGGCGAGCAACTGCTCGTGAAGGTGGCCCTGTCGCCCGTGAGCGTCGAGGGCGCCGAGGCGAACCTCGCCGCGGAGCTCCCCGGATGGGATTTCGAGGCGACCGCGGCGGCGGCCGACAAGGCGTGGAACGACGAGTTGTCGAAGGTGAAGATCACGACGGAGGACGAGACGGCGAAGCGGATTTTCTACACGGGGCTGTATCACACGATGGTGGCGCCCTCCGTGTTCTGCGACGTGAACGGCGATTACCGCGGGTCGGATTATGAAATCCACCGTGCGCCCGGCTTCACGAACTACACGACCTTCTCGCTGTGGGATACCTACCGCGCCGCGATGCCGCTGATGACGATCCTGCATCCGGAGCGGATGCCCGACATCGTGCAGACGATGCTGCATATCGCCGACGAGCAGGGGCGCCTGCCGGTATGGCATCTGTGGGGCAACGAGACCGACTGCATGGTGGGCAACCCGGGTATTCCCGTCGTGGCGGACGCCATCGTGAAGGGCATCGAAGGATTCGACCGCGAAAAGGCTTTCGAGGCGATCCGGAAAACGGCGATGGATCCCGGCCGCGGCAACGGCCTCAGAATGGAGCACGGCTACATCCCGTGCGACCTGTTCAACGAGGCGGTGGCCTACGACATGGAGTACGCCCTGGCCGACGGCGCCGCGGCGCGTGCCGCCGAAGCGCTGGACCGGACGGAGGACGCGAAATACTTCACGGAACGCAGCCATAGCTACCGCAATTACTTCGATCCGGCGACGCGCTTCATGCGCGGCCGCGATTCGAAGGGAGACTGGCGCACGCCGTTCAACCCCTTCGCCTCGACGCACCGCGCCGACGACTACTGCGAGGGCAACGCCTGGCAGTACACATGGCTGGCGCCGCACGACGTCGAGGGACTCGTCGGATGCTTCGGCGGCCGCGAGGAGATGCTCGGAAAGCTCGATTCGCTCTTCACGGTAAGTTCCGTCGTCGAGGGCGCCGAGACCTCGCCCGACATCTCGGGCCTCATCGGCCAGTACGCCCACGGCAACGAGCCGAGCCACCACGTGCTCTACCTCTATACGATGCTGGGGCAGCCGTGGAAGACGGCCGACAAGGTGCGCGAGGTGCTCACGACGCTCTACCACGCCGAGCCGGACGGACTGTCGGGCAACGAGGACGTGGGGCAGATGTCGGCATGGTACGTCCTCTCGTCGCTGGGCATGTACGAGGTCGAACCCGCCGGCGGACGCTACTGGTTCGGCATCCCGCTCTTCGACCGGGCCGAAGTGAAGGTCCCGGGCGGGGTGTTCGTCGTCGCGGCGAAGAACAACACGCCGGAGAACCGCTACGTGCAGCGCATCACGCTCGACGGCAAACCCTATGACAAGCCCTATATCACGCACGGGGAGGTGATGCGGGGCGGCGTGCTCGAGTTCGAAATGGGACCCGAGCCGGCGCTCTGGTACGACGCCCCGGCTACCGGAAAATAACCCTTAAAACGATTGACCGACATGAAAAGACTCGCAACGGCGGCCGCCCTGGCTTTTCTCTCGTCCGCATGCGCCACGACGGCGCAGCCGGACGAAAAGCTGCTGCCGCCCGTGGATTACGTGACGACGCTGATGGGCACGCAGTCCGACTATTCGCTCTCGACGGGCAACACCTATCCGGCCATTGCGCTGCCGTGGGGCATGAACTTCTGGACGCCCCAGACGGGCAGGATGGGCGACGGCTGGACCTATACCTACGGCGCCCACACGATCCGCGGCTTCAAGCAGACGCATCAGCCCTCGCCGTGGATCAACGATTACGGACAGTTCTCGCTGATGCCCGTGCGCGGCAGGGACAAACTCGACGAGGAGTCGCGGCAGAGTTGGTTCTCGCATCAGTCCGAGACGGCCAAACCCTACTACTATTCGGTCTATCTGGCCGACCACGACGTCAAGGCCGAGATCGCACCGACCGACCGCGCGGCCGTCATGCGCTTCACCTTCCCCGAATCGGACGAGAGCGGGGTGGTGATCGACGCCTTCGACCGCGGGTCGCGGATCGGCATGGCGGACGACCGCACGATCGTCGGCTACACCTCGCGCAACAGCGGCGGCGTGCCGGACAACTTCAGGAACTGGTTCGTCGTGCGCTTCGACACGCCGTTCACGGCCGTGGAGCTAACCGACCGGCCGGGACGTTACGAGCCGGGGCGGAACATGCTCTGTCCCGACGGCAGCAAGTCGGTCGAGGGCGAGCACGCCGTGGCGAAGGTGCACTTCTCGACCGCGCGCGGACAGCAGATCACGGCGCGCGTCGCCTCGTCGTTCATTTCCGAGGAGCAGGCTTTCCAGAACCTCCGGGAGCTGGGCGAGGGCGGTTTCGATTCGGTGCGGATGCGTGCCGAAGCGCGCTGGAACGAGGTGCTCGGCGCCATCGAGGTCTCGGGCGGCACGCTCGACCAGTACCGCACCTTCTATTCGTGCCTCTACCGTTCGGTGCTCTTCCCGCGCAAGTTCTACGAGGTGACCGCCTCGGGCGAGATCGTGCATTACAGTCCCTACAACGGCGAGGTGCTGCCCGGCTACATGTATACCGACACGGGCTTCTGGGACACGTTCCGCGCGCTGTTCCCGCTGCTGAACCTGGTCTATCCCTCGGTGAACGCCGAGATCCAGGCCGGACTGGCGAACGCCTGGCGCGAGAGCGGCTTCCTGCCCGAATGGGCGTCGCCGGGCCACCGCGGCTGCATGGTGGGCAACAACTCGGCGTCGGTGGTCTCCGACGCCATCCTGAAGGGCATCACACCGGAGGAGGATGTCGCCGCGCTCTACGAGGCGATGCTCTCGGGGCGCGAGAAGGTGCACCCCGAGGTGAGTTCGACGGGCCGGCTGGGCCACGAGTATTACAACACGCTGGGGTATGTGCCCTACGACGTGAAGATCAACGAGAACGTGGCCCGCACGCTCGAATACGCCTACGACGACTGGTGCATCGCGCAGGTGGCCGCCAAACTCGGACGCAGCGAGGATGCCGCGAAGCTGGAGAAGGCGGCGCAGAACTACCGCAATGTCTTCGATCCCGGGACGAAACTCATGCGCGGCCGCAATGCCGACGGGACGTTCCAGTCGCCGTTCAGCCCCTACAAGTGGGGCGACGCCTTCACCGAGGGCAACTCGTGGCACTACACCTGGTCGGTGTTCCACGACGTCGAGGGGCTCGCCGGGCTGATGGGCGGCGGGAAGGAGTTCTCGAAGATGTTGGATTCGGTGTTCGTCGTGCCGCCGATCTACGACGACAGCTACTACGGCGTGCGCATCCACGAGATCACGGAGATGCAGGTGGCCAACATGGGCAACTACGCCCACGGCAACCAGCCTGCGCAGCACATGATCTATCTTTATGACTACGCCGGCGAACCGTGGAAGGCGCAGTGGTGGGCGCGCGAGGTGATGGACCGTCTCTATGCGGCCCGTCCCGACGGCTATTGCGGCGACGAGGACAACGGCCAGACCTCGGCGTGGTACGTCTTCTCGGCGCTCGGGTTCTATCCCGTCTGTCCCGGTTCGGGCGAGTACGCGATCGGTTCGCCGCTGTTCCGCAAGGCGACGATCCGCCGCGACACCGGCGCCGAGATCGTGATCGAGGCTCCCGCCAACGGACCGCAGATGCGCTATATCGGCGGCGTGACGCTCGACGGCGAGCCGTGGACGCGCAACTACCTGCCGTGGTCGGACCTGGCCGACGGCGCCGTGGTGCGCTTCGCGATGCAGGCCGAACCCAACACCGGGCGCGGCACGCAGCCCGACGATGCGCCTTACTCGTACAGTCGCCGCCAATGTCGATAAATTGTCGATAGAATCTGCCCGGGAATTTTGAAAATCTGCCGGAAAGCGTTACTTTTGTCACGTTATTCCGAATACGGACGAACTCCCGGTCAGCGATGATTTCTGTCGAACATACGGATCAGCGTGAACGCAAGAGAGAGCAGTGCCTCGCCGCCGCTTTCTATTCGGCGTCCCGCGGGTCGCAGAAGCGTTGCGGGTGCTCCCGCGACGGCCGGACGGTCGCCTGTGGAGTACTCGGATAGATACCGGACCGCCATGACATACCCTGTCGTGGCGGTTCGTCTTTTTCGTCGGACAACTTTTAAACGGATCGAAAGGATATGAAGGTCGGAGTGATAATGGGCTCGGTGAGCGATTACGAGGTGATGGCCGATGCCGTCGCCACGCTCGAGGCATTCGGCGTGGAGTTCGAGAAACGGGTGGTCAGCGCCCACCGGACACCCGATCTGCTGTGCGAATACGCCAAGACGGCGCGCAGCCGCGGCATCGGGGTCATCATCGCCGGCGCGGGCGGTGCGGCGCACCTTCCGGGCATGGTGGCGTCGATGACGACGCTGCCCGTAGTGGGCGTGCCCGTGAAGTCGCGGGCGCTCAACGGGCTGGACTCGCTGCTGTCGATCGTGCAGATGCCCGCCGGCGTGCCGGTGGCCACGACGGCGATCAACGGGGCGAAGAACGCCGCCCTGATCGCCGTATCGATCCTCGCCCTGGGGGATCCGGAGCTGGCGGCACGGCTCGAGGCCTTCCGGACCCGTCAGACGGCCGACGTGCTGAAAGCCGAAATATAGGAAGGATTTGCGACGGACCGCGGTCCGCGGACCGGCCGGCCGAAAGTCGGAGAAGAGCATGAACGAGAGAAAAACGATAGGAATAATAGGAGGCGGCCAACTGGGGCTGATGATCGCCGAGGCGGCGCGTCCGATGGGGATTCGTACGGTGTGCCTCGATCCGGCGCCGGACGCTCCGGCGGGCGCCGTGTGCGACGAACACATCGTCGGCCGGTTCGACGACGCGGCGGCCGTCGAGGAGCTGTGCCGCCGCAGCGATGCGGTGACCTACGAGTTCGAGAATGTCCCGGGGGAGATTCTGATTCCGCTGTGCGGGAAGTACAACATCCCGCAGGGCTACAAACCCCTCTACGACTCGCAGGACCGCCTGCGCGAGAAGACCAACGCCCGGGAGCACGGACTGACGACGCCGCGCTTCGCCGCCGTGGACGACGAGCGGTCGCTGCGGGACGCCGTGGACGAGATCGGGCTGCCCGCCGTGCTGAAGACCCGCACGCTCGGTTACGACGGCCACGGACAGTTGGTGCTGCGCACGGAGGCCGATCTGGAACGGGCGCTGCCGCTGCTCTCCGTGCCGTGCATTCTTGAGGAGTTCGTCCCGTTCGACTTCGAGGCGAGCATCGTGATGGTCGCCGACCGCGAACGGGTCGTGAGCTTCCCCGTGGGGCGCAACGTCCACCGCGACGGCATCCTGGACCTTTCGATCGTCCCGGCCGGGGACGGCGCGGAGGTCGCGGAGCGCATGAGGCGCGAAAGCGAGCGGTTCATGCGCGAATGCGGTTACGAGGGGATTCTGGCCATCGAGTATTTCGTCCGCGGCGGCGATATCTACTTCAACGAGATGGCGCCGCGGCCCCACAATTCGGGACACTACACGATCGAGGGAGCCACGACGAGCCAGTTCCGCGAGCTGGTGCGCTACCTCGCGGGGATGCCGCTCGAAGAGCCGCGACTGGTGGCTCCCACGGTGATGAAGAACATCCTGGGACAGGACCTCGAAACGGCCGAACGCATCGCCGCCGAGGGCCATGAGGGTGTCCATGTCCACCTTTACGGCAAAACCGAAAGCCGCCCCAAGCGCAAGATGGGCCACATCACCTTCGTCGGTATGACCGCCGGGGAGTACGAACGCCGCTGGGCCGCGCGTTTCGTGTAGGCGCCGGACCGGATTGCAGAATACAGTGAGAACGCTATTTGAGAAATATGAACCATACGACCGATTACCGCATTTTCGTTGAGAAACTTCCCCGCTTCCGCGTCGAGGCCGAGAGCCTGCGCCGCGAGCTGAACACGAACCTGAACCTCGCGCTGGGCGAGCTGCGCCTGCTGAACGTCTATGACCTGTTCGGCTTTTCGGAGGAGCTGCTGGAGAAGACCCGCTACACGGTCTTCGGCGAGGTGGTGACCGATTCGGTGACCGACTCGTGCGACCTCGGGGGACGCAAATATATCGCCGTGGAGTGTCTTCCCGGCCAGTTCGACCAGCGCGCCGCCTCGGCGGTGGACTGCGTGCGGCTGATCGACCCTGCGGCCGACGTGCGTATCCGCTCGTCGAAGCTGCTCCTTTTCGAGGACGGAACCACCGACGAGGAGCTGGAGAAGATCCGCCGCTACTATATCAACGCCGTCGAGTCGCGCGAGAAGGACCTCTCGGTGCTCAGCGACATGGAACAGGCCGAGGTGCGCCCCGTGGAGGTGCTCGACGGGTTCACGCGCATGGGGGAGGCGGAGCTGGAGGGCTTCTGCCGCGAGAAGGGGCTGGCGATGAATGCCGACGACCTGCGCGAGGTGGTGAAGTACTTCCGTACGGAAGGCCGCGATCCCTATGAGACCGAGCTGCGGATTCTGGACACCTATTGGAGCGACCACTGCCGTCATACGACCTTTACGACCGAGCTGGAGGGCATCTCCGTCGAGGAGTCCTTCGTGCGGGAGGAGATCGAGGATTCGCTGGCGCTGTACCTGCGCATCCGCCGCGAGCTGGGGCGCGAGCACAAGAGCGTCTGCCTGATGGACATCGCCACGATCGGCGCGCGCTACCTGCGCAAGCGGGGGCTGCTGGACGATCTGGAGGTCTCGGAGGAGAACAACGCCTGCTCGATCTACGTCGATGTGGACGTGGACGGGCGGACCGAGAAGTGGCTCCTGCAATTCAAGAACGAAACGCACAACCATCCCACCGAAATCGAACCGTTCGGCGGAGCTTCGACCTGTCTGGGCGGCGCCATCCGCGACCCGCTGTCGGGCCGCAGCTACGTTTACCAGGCCATGCGCGTGACGGGAGCCGGCAATATCTACCAGAAGGTGGGCGATACGCTTCCGGGCAAACTCCCGCAGAGCGTCATCTCGAAGAAGGCCGCGGCCGGCTATTCGAGCTACGGCAACCAGATCGGTCTGGCGACGACCCATGTGCGCGAGATTTACCACCCGGACTATGTGGCCAAGCGCCTCGAGGTCGGGGCCGTGGTGGGAGCCGTGAAGGCCGGGAACGTCCGCCGCGAGCGGCCGGAGGCCGGGGACGTGATCGTCATGCTCGGCGGCCGCACGGGCCGCGACGGCATCGGCGGGGCGACGGGTTCTTCGAAGGAGCACGACGCCAGGTCGCTCGAGACGTGCGGCAGCGAGGTGCAGAAGGGCAACGCCCCCGAGGAGCGCAAGCTCGAACGCCTGTTCCGGCGTCCGGAGGTGACGCGCCTGATCAAGAAGTCGAACGACTTCGGTGCGGGCGGCGTGAGTGTGGCCATCGGCGAGCTGGCCGACGGACTGGACATCTACCTCGACCGCGTGAAGACCAAGTACAGCGGCCTGAATTCCACGGAGCTGGCCATCAGCGAGTCGCAGGAGCGCATGGCCGTGGTGATCGAGGCGAAGGACGTCGAAGAGTTCATGCGCTACTGCCGCGAGGAGAACATCGAGGCGGTGCATGTGGCCGACGTGACCGCGACGGCGCGGATGCGCATGTTCAACGGCGACCGCAAGGTGGTGGACCTGAGCCGCGAATTCATCGACAGCGCCGGCGCGAAGCACTACGCCGAGGCGAAGATCGCCGCGGTGGAGGACTGCGATCCCTTCGCGCGCGAGATCGCGGGCGGCACGCTCGCTGAGCGCTTCGCGAACAACCTCCGGGACGACAACGTGCTCTCGCAGCGGGGTCTGGTGGAGATGTTCGACTCGACGATCGGCCGTTCGACCGTGCTGATGCCCTTCGGCGGCCGCACGCAGCGCAGCGAGACGCAGGTCTCGGTGCAGAAACTCCCGACGGACGGCTACACCGACACGGCCAGCATCATGGCCTTCGGCTACAACCCGCGGATCGCATCGTGGAGCCCCTATCACGGCGCGGCCTATGCCGTCGTCGAGGCGGCGGCGAAGGTCGTGGCGGCGGGCGCGCGATACGACCGGATGCGCTACTCCTACCAGGAGTATTTCGAGCGCATGACCCACGACCCCGAGAGCTGGGGCAAACCGCTCGGCGCGCTGCTCGGTGCGCTGAAGATGCAGGTCGAGCTGGGACTGCCGTCGATCGGCGGCAAGGATTCGATGTCGGGAACCTTCCAGCAGATCAACGTGCCGCCGATGCTCATGGCTTTCGGCATCACGACGGTGAATGCCGGAAAGGTCGTATCGACCGATCTGAAGGGTCCGGGACACCGCATCTACCTCGTCCGGCACACCCCGAAGGAGAACCGGATGCCCGACACGGAGCAGCTCAGGCGCAACTTTACCTTCGTCGGCGACCAGACCGAGGCGGGGCGGATCCTCTCGGCATGGGCCGTGGGCTTCGGCGGCGTGGCCGAGGGTCTGGCGAAGATGGCCTTCGGCAACGGCATCGGCGTCGAGACGTCGATGGAGGAGGCGCGGCTCTACGAATACGCCTACGGGTCGATCCTCGTCGAATGCGAGGGGACGCTCGAATACCCCTTCGCCGAGCAGGTCGGCGTGACCGTGGCGGACGAGGCGCTGACGGTCGGCGGCGTACGGATGCCGCTCGAAGAACTGTACCGGGCCAATACCGAACGTTTCGCAACCGTCTATCCGGACAAGGGGATCAACTCGGCCGAGGTGATGACGGCCGCTCCGGCGACGGGCTGCGTCGCTTATCCGGGCGACGCGGTGGAGCACCCGCGGGTCTATATTCCCGTCTTCCCCGGCACGAACTGCGACTACGACACCGCCAAGGCGTTCCGCACGGCGGGCGCCGAGGTCTGCATGAGCGTGCTCTGCAACCTCGGGGGCGACGACATCCTGCGTTCGATCGCCGGGATGAAGGAGCATATCCGCCGGGCGCATATCTTCGTGCTGAGCGGCGGTTTCTCGGCGGGCGACGAGCCGGACGGAAGTGCGAAATTCATCGTGAATGTTCTGAATAACAAAGATATACGCGAGGAGATACATGTGCTGCTCGACCGCGGCGGCCTGATTCTCGGCATCTGCAACGGGTTTCAGGCCCTGGTCAAGTCGGGGCTTCTGCCCTACGGACGGCTGGGAATGGTGACGCGCGAATCGCCGACGCTCTTCCGCAACGACATCAACCGCCACATTTCGCAGATCGTCTCGACGCGCGTGGCCGCGACCGCCTCGCCGTGGCTCGCGGGATTCCGCCCGGGCGAGATCCACTCGATCGCCGTCAGTCACGGCGAGGGCAAATTCGTGGTGAGCGAGGAACTGGCCCGCGAACTCTTCGCCAACGGCCAGGTGGCTTTCCAGTACGTCGATGCCGCGGGACAGCCCACGGCCGAGGCGCCGTACAATCCCAACGGTTCGTCGTACGCCATCGAGGGCATCGTGTCGCCCGACGGCCGGATTCTCGGCAAGATGGGCCACACGGAGCGCTACGAGCCGAATCTTTTCCGCAACATCGCCGGCAACAAGCGGCAGTCGCTGTTCGAGAACGCCGTGGCCTACTTCCGGAAGACGGCTCCGGAGACGGCGCGGTAGGCGCGGGACTGCGGCCGGGGCGGCAGACAGGACACCGGAAAAGAGAAGAAGAAACAGATAAGATCATAGAACTTAAAAATTCACACACACCATGAAACAGCTCGAAATGCTCTACGAGGGCAAGGCAAAACAGGTTTTCCGTACGGACGATCCCGACAAGATCATCATTCATTACAAGGATGCCGCCACGGCGTTCAACAACGTGAAGAAGGCGACGATCGAGAACAAGGGCGTGCTGAACAACGCGATTTCGACCCTGATCTTCAAGGAGCTGCAAAAGGCCGGCGTGAAGACGCACTACATCGAGACGCTCAACGAGCGCGACCAGCTCTGCCGCCGTGTCGAGATCATTCCGCTCGAGGTGATCGTGCGCAACACGATCGCCGGGTCGATGGCCCAGCGCCTCGGGATCGAGGAGGGCACGCAGCCCGGGAACGTGATCTACGACATCTGCTACAAGAAGGACGAGCTGGGCGATCCGCTCATCAACGACCACCACGCCGTGGCGCTGGGCGCCGCGACCTACGGGGAGCTGGACGAGATCTATAAGATGACGGCCAAGATCAACGAGGTGCTCAAGGGGCTGTTCGCCAAAATGAACATCAAGCTCGTGGACTTCAAGATCGAGTTCGGCAGGACGTCGGACGGCGAGATCGTGCTCGCGGACGAGGTGTCGCCCGACACCTGCCGCCTGTGGGACGCCACGACCAACGAAAAACTCGACAAGGACCGTTTCCGCCGCGATCTGGGCAAGGTCCGCGAGGCATACGAGGAGATTCTGGCACGTCTGAAGAAAATCACGGCATAAGATGATGGAGTTGGTTCGTGACCGCGAGCTGCATGAGGAGTGCGGGGTGTTCGGCGTCTTCGGCGTGCCGAACGCCGCGTCGCTGACCTATTACGGTCTGCATGCGTTGCAGCACCGCGGACAGGAGGGGGCCGGAATCGTGTCGGCGGACGACGGCGTATTCCGCCGCATCAAGGGCGACGGACTGGTGACGGAGGTGTTCGACGAGGCGAAGCTCGCCACGCTGCGCGGCGACATGGCGATCGGCCATGTGCGCTATACGACGGCCGGAGGCGGCGGCGTCGAGAATATCCAGCCGTTCCTGTTCCGCCACAATACGGGCGATTTCGCGATGGCGCACAACGGCAATATCGTCAATTCGGCCCTGCTGCGCACCTACCTCGAAAACAAGGGCAGCCTGTTCCAGTCCACCTCCGACAGCGAGATTCTGGCCCACCTCATCAAGAAGGAGACCCGTTTCCGCGACCGGCCGCGCATCCATGCGATCGTCGATGCGCTGAACATGATCGAGGGCGCCTTCGCCTTCCTCATCATGACGGCCAACCGCATTTACGCCTGCCGCGACAAGTACGGCCTCCGGCCGCTGTCGATCGGCCGGCTGGGCGACGGCTGGGTCGTGTCGAGCGAGACGTGCGCCTTCGACGTGCTGGGCGCGGAGTTCGTGCGCGACGTCAATCCCGGCGAGATCGTGACGATCGACCGGCAGGGGTTGCGGAGCTGCGATTTCTCGATGTACAAGCGTTGCGAAATGTGCTCGATGGAGTATATCTACTTCGCCCGCCCGGACAGCGACATAGAGGGCTGCAACGTCCACGCCTTCCGCAAGGTGTCGGGCCGGCTGCTGTACGAGGAGTCGCCGGCCGACGCGGACATCGTGGTCGGCGTTCCGGATTCGAGCCTGAGCG
Source organism: Alistipes dispar (assembly GCF_006542685.1). Lineage (NCBI taxonomy): Bacteria > Pseudomonadati > Bacteroidota > Bacteroidia > Bacteroidales > Rikenellaceae > Alistipes > Alistipes dispar. Next base: position 2,163,280 of record NZ_AP019736.1, read on the forward strand.
CCGCGATGGGTTACGCCGAGGCGAGCGGCCTGCCCTACGAGATGGGGCTCATCAAGAACAAGTATATCGGCCGCACCTTCATCCAGCCTTCGCAGGAGCTGCGTGAGAAGGGCGTGCGGATGAAACTCTCGGCCGTGCGCACCATCGTCCGGGGCAAGCGCGTGGTGCTGGTGGACGATTCGATCGTGCGCGGCACGACCTCGCGGCGCATCGTCACGATGCTCAAGGAGGCCGGCGCCACCGAGGTCCACGTGCGTATCGCCTCGCCCCCGATGACGAACCCCTGTTTCTACGGCGTGGACACCTCGACCTACGACGAGCTGATTTCGGCGCACAAGGATCCGGCGGGCGTCTGCCGGGAGATCGGGGCCGACTCGCTCTGTTTCCTCTCGCCCGGGGCGCTGCTCAGGGCCGGCAACCGCAGGGAGCTCTGCATGGCCTGCTTCACGGGGCAGTACCCCACGGCGCTGTACCAGTCGCCCGACGAGGCGAACCGCGAGACCAAGTGAGCGGGCCGGGAGCGGCGGAGAACGGAAATACGGATTGCACCCGGTCCGGAGCGTGCGCCGCAGGGCGGTGCGCGGGAGACGGGGCGGATTAACACTGAAAAAGAGATATGGCACAAAGTTATGAAAAGGCCGGCGTGAACCTCGAAGCCGGGTATGAAGTGGTGCGGCGCATCAAGAAGCACGTGGCATCGACCTCGCGCCTGGGGGTGATGGGCAATATCGGCGCCTTCGGCGGCATGTTCGACCTTTCGGCGCTGCAGGTGAAGGAACCGGTGCTCGTGAGCGGCACGGACGGCGTGGGCACGAAGCTCAAGCTGGCCTTCGAGATGGACAAGCACGATACGATCGGTATCGACGCCGTGGCCATGTGCGTCAATGACGTGCTGGCGCAGGGGGCCGAGCCGCTCGTGTTCCTCGATTACGTGGCCGTGGGTCACAACGAACCCCAGAAGATAGAGGCCGTCGTGGCGGGCGTGGCCGAAGGCTGCCGCCAGGCGGGATGCGCGCTGGTGGGCGGCGAGACGGCCGAGATGCCGGGCATGTACGCCGAGGGCGAGTACGACATCGCCGGCTTCACGGTGGGTGTCGTGGAGAAATCGAAGCTCATCGACGGTTCGAAGGTCAAGGCGGGCGACGCGCTCGTGGGCATCGCTTCGAGCGGCGTGCATTCGAACGGATTCAGCCTCGTGCGCAAGATCCTTTCGGACAACGGCCTCGACCTGCACAAATCCTATCCCGAGCTGTCGAACAAGCTGCTGGGCGAGGTGCTGCTCACGCCGACGCGGATCTATGTCAAACAGGTGCTCGAGGTGATCCGCCGCTGCGACGTGCACGGCATCAGCCACATCACGGGCGGCGGTTTCGACGAGAACATCCCCCGCATCCTGCACGACGGGCAGGGGCTCGAGATCGAGGAGGGATCGTGGGAGATTCCGCCCGTGTTCCGTTTCCTCGAGAAGTACGGCCGGGTTCCCCACCGCGAGATGTTCAACATCTTCAACATGGGCGTCGGCATGGTCGTCGCGCTCGATGCCGCGGAGGCGCAGACGGCCGTGGAGATTCTCGCGGCGCAGGGCGAGCGGGCTTCGGTGATCGGCCGCGTGACCGCGACCGAAGGCGTCGTCATCCGGTAGTGCCATGCGGCGGCTTGCGGTATTCGCCAGCGGCAACGGGACGAACTTCGAGGCCATCGTCTCCGCCTGCGAGCGGGGAGAGTTGGCCGCCGGGGTCGTGCTGCTGGTCTGCGACCGCCCCGGGGCGCGGGTCGCGGAACGGGCCGCGGCGCACGGCGTCGAGGCGTTCGTCTTCTCTCCGAAGGAGTACGCCTCGAAGGCGGATTACGAGCGGGAGATCGTCCGCCGGCTCGATGCCGCGGGCGTGGAGCTGGTCTGTCTGGCGGGGTACATGCGCATTGCGGGCGAGACGCTGCTCGGAGCCTACGGCGGGCGGATCGTCAACATTCATCCCTCGCTGCTGCCCGCCTTCCGCGGGGCGCACGCCATCGAGCAGGCGCTGGAGTACGGCGTGAAGGTCTTCGGCGTGACGGTTCATTGGGTGGATGCCACGCTCGACGGCGGCCGCATCATCGCCCAGCGCGCCTTCGGGTACGAAGGCGGCGATGCGGCGGAACTGGAAGCGAAGATTCATGCGGTGGAATACCCGCTCTATATAGATACGATCCGAAAACTGCTGGAAGATGAGCGACTTGCAAAAAGAACTTGAACCGTTCCCCGACGAAGCGGGCCTGTCGTTCGTCGGCTCGGTCGATGACGGGGGATTTCCCCAGGTGAAGGCCATGCTCGCCCCGCGCGGGCGCGAGGGGCTCCGGGTGTTCCGGTTCTCGACGAACGCCTCGTCGATGCGTGTGGCGCAGTTCCGCCGCAACGGCGCGGCGTGTCTCTACTTCTGCGACCCGCGGACCTTCCGGGGGTTGCTGCTGACCGGTACGATGGAGGTGCTGGAGGATGCCGCGAGCCGGCGCCGCGTGTGGCGCGAGGGCGACGAGCGGTATTATCCCGGCGGCGTGGACGGTCCGGATTGCTGCGCGCTCCGGTTCACGGCCCGCACGGGACGGTATTACTGCGATTTTCATTCGGAAAATTTTGAAATAAAATAACGGAAACATGAGAGCATTGGTAAGTGTGAGCGACAAGACCGGCGTGGTGGATTTCGCGCGCGGGCTGCGGTCGCTGGGCTGGGAGGTGATCGCCACGGGCGGCACGATGAAACTGCTGCGCGAGAGCGGCGTCGAGGTGGTCAATATCAGCGACGTGACGGGATTTCCCGAAATCTGCGACGGACGCGTGAAGACCCTGCACCCGAAGGTGCACGGCGGGCTGCTGGCGCGCCGCGACGATCCGGAGCACCTGAAGGCCCTGAAGGAGAACGGCATCGGCTTCATCGACCTGGTGTGCGTGAACCTCTATCCCTTCCGGCAGACGATCGCCAAACCCGGCGTGAAGATGGAGGACGCCATCGAGAACATCGACATCGGCGGACCTTCGATGCTGCGTTCGGCGGCCAAGAACTGGGCCGACGTGACGGTGGTGTGCGATCCGGCGGACTACGGGCAGGTCCTCTCGGAGATCCGCGCCGGCGGCAATACCGAGAAGACAACGCGTCTGAAGCTCTCGGCCAAAGCCTACACCCATACGGCCGAGTACGACGCGATGATCGCCACGTACATGCGTGCGCAGGCGGGGCTCGACGAGAAGCTGTTCCTGGAATTCGACCTCGTGCAGCCGCTGCGTTACGGCGAGAACCCCCACCAGAGCGCGAAGTTCTACCGCGAGGGGAGCCGGACGCCCTATTCGCTGGCCTTCGCCCGGCAGCTCAACGGCAAGGAGCTGTCGTACAACAACATTCAGGACGCCAACGCCGCGCTCTGCATCGTGCGCGAGTTCGACGAGCCGTTCTGTGTGGGGCTGAAGCACATGAATCCCTGCGGTGCGGCCACGGGGCGCGACGTCGCGGAGGCGTGGACGAAGGCCTACGAAGCGGACAAGGTGTCGATCTTCGGCGGCATCGTGGCCACGAACCGCGAGGTGACGCGCGAGGCGGCCGAGCTGATGAAGCCGATCTTCCTGGAGATCGTCATGGCGCCGAAGTTCTCCGACGAAGCGCTGGAGGTGCTCCGCACGAAGAAGAACCTGCGTCTGCTGGAGGTCGATATGACCCGCGGCGAGGAGGCCCGGAAGCAGTACGTGAGCGTGAACGGCGGCCTGCTGGTGCAGGACCTCGACGCGGAGACCCGCCGCGTGGAGCCCTCGATGTGTGTGACGAAGGTCCGGCCGGCCGAGGCGCAGATGAAGGACCTCAATTTCGGCTGGCGGATCGTCAAGCACGTGAAGTCGAACGCGATCGTCGTGGTCCGCGACGGCCGGACGCTGGGCGTCGGCGCCGGACAGATGAACCGTATCGGTTCGGCCGAGATCGCTCTCAAACAGGCGCATGCCGCGGGCTTCACCGAGGGGCTCGTGCTGGCGTCGGACGGCTTCTTCCCCTTCGACGACTGCGTGGCGCTGGCCGCCGAATACGGCGTGACGGCCATCGTGCAGCCCGGAGGTTCGGTCCGCGACGAGGATTCGATCCGCAAGGCCGACGAGAAGGGAATCGCCATGTGCTTCACCGGGGAGCGTCACTTCAAGCACTGATGCGCGCCGGGCGGGGTCCGGCCGAAAGAGGGAGTATGAACGATTCCGCACCATCCCGGGAAGGGCGGTGCGGACGAGAAACGGAACGAATATGAAGATTCTTGTGATAGGTTCGGGCGGCCGCGAGCATGCCATCGTCGATGCGCTGACGCGTTCGCCTCAGGTGGAAAAGATCTGGTGCGCGCCGGGCAATGCGGGCATCGCCCGGCAGGCCGAGTGCGTGGCGATCCGGGAGACCGAGGTGGAGCGGCTGCGCGATTTCGCTGCGGAGAACGGCGTCGGGCTGACGGTCGTGGGACCCGAGGCGTCGCTGGCGGCGGGTGTCGTGGATTGTTTCAGGGCGGCGGGGCTGCGGATTTTCGGTCCGACGAAGGCCGCTGCGCGCATCGAGTCGTCGAAGGAGTTCGCCAAGGACCTGATGGCCCGCCACGGCATTCCGACGGCCGGTTACCGCACTTTCTCGGACTACGGCGAGGCGATGGCCTATGTCTCCTCCCGTCCGCTGCCCGCCGTGCTCAAGTACGACGGACTGGCCGCCGGCAAGGGCGTGGTGATTGCGCAGACGATGGAGGAGGCCGGGGCGGCGCTGCGGGACATGCTGCTCGACGACAAGTTCGGCAAGGGCCGCGTGGTCGTGGAGGATTACCTCGAAGGTCCCGAGTTCTCGCTGCTGTGCTTCGTCTCGGGCCGCCGCGTCTGGCCGATGGTTCTCTCGCAGGACCACAAGCGCGCCTACGACGGCGACAGGGGGCCGAACACGGGCGGCATGGGGGCCTATTCGCCGCTGCCGTTCATCACGGAGGAGGACGAACGGGAGGCCGTGGAGCGGATCATGCGCCCCGTGGCCGAGGCGATGGTTGCCGAAGGGGCTCCTTTCGAGGGAGTGCTCTACGGCGGACTGATGAAGACGGCCGGCGGCATCAAGGTGATCGAGTTCAACGCCCGCTTCGGGGACCCCGAGACGGAGGTCGTGCTGCCGCGGCTGAAAAGCGACATCGTGGATATCTTCTGCGCCGTGGCCGACGGACGCGATGCGCGGATCGAGTGGGACGACGTGCCGGCGCTGGGTATCGTGCTGGCGTCGAAAGGCTATCCCGGAAGCTATGAGAAGGGGTATGAAATCAGGGGGCTGGACCGGGTCGAAGGGACGGTTTATCACATGGGCACGAAGGCCGACGGCGACCGGATCGTGACGGCCGGCGGCCGGGTCCTGTTCGTCGTGGGACGCGGGGCGACGCTGGCCGAGGCGCGTGCCGCCGCGCTGCGCGATGTGGAGCGGATCGAATGCGACAACCTCTTCCACCGCACCGACATCGGCCATTGGGCGCTGGAGAACGAATGACGGGTGGGTACGCAGGGTTGCCGGAGCGGCCTGCGGGCCGGGATTCCGGAGCGGTTGCGGCGCACGGCGCGGACGGTCCGTTCGCAGACGATGCCGCTGCCGGCCGGAGGTTCGGTGCGGGCGTGATGCGGACCTGTCGGTACGTCGGAAGACCGTAAGAATGTAATTATTATTATACGGATATGATAATCAGCGGAAAAGAGTTGTCGGCCCGGTTGAAGGCCGAGATGGCGGAGAAGGTGAAGGACTTTCCCGCGAAATACGGGCGTGTGCCGCATCTGGTGGTGATTCTCGTGGGCGAGGACCCCGCCAGCGTGAGTTATGTGACGGGCAAGGCCAAGGCTTCGGCCGAGGTGGGGATTCGCAACACGACGATCCGCAAGCCCGAGACGATCGCCGAGGAGGAGCTGCTCGGAATCATCGCCGGACTGAACGCCGACCCGGAGGTGGACGGGATTCTGGTGCAGTTGCCGCTGCCGAAGCATATCGACGAGGAGAAGGTGATCGCCGCCATCGACAAGGCGAAGGACGTGGACGGTTTCCATCCGCTCAATGTGGCGGCGTTGTGGCAGAAACAGCCCTGCACGCTGCCCTGCACGCCGAAGGGGATCGTCAAGATGCTGAAGGCCGCGGGCGTGGAGATCGCCGGCAAGCGAGCCGTGGTGGTCGGGCGCAGCAATATCGTGGGGCTGCCCGTTTCGAAACTGCTGCTGGACGAGAACGCCACGGTGACGGTGACGCACAGCCGGACGCGCGACCTCGGGGAGGTGACGCGCGGGGCGGAGATTCTGGTGGTGGCGATCGGGCGTCCGAAGTTCGTCACAGCCGACATGGTGTCCGAGGGCGCCGTGGTGATCGACGTGGGCGTGAACCGCGATCCGGAGACGGGACGGCTGTGCGGCGACGTCGATTTCGCTGCCGTGGAGCCGAAGGCCGCGGTCATTACGCCCGTGCCGGGCGGCGTCGGGCCGATGACGATCTGCTGCCTGATGGAGAATACGATCGAGTGTTTCCTGCGGCGCATGTAGCAGGTGCGCCTCTTTTGCCGTCCGCCCCGGATGACCTTCGCGTCGTCCGGGGCGGACGGTTTCATGCAGGCAGACGGCCGGAAATCCTCATATTTCGGTATTGCTCCGGGGACGGGAAAGACGTAAATTTGCGGAAAAAAGCGATATGGAAAAGATCCGACCCGACCTGTCCGAGGTTCCCGCCACCCTGCTCGTGCCCCTTTGGGCCCGTGCCGAAGAGCAGAAACGCGCCGATCCGCTCGTGCGCGACCCGAAATCGGCGGAGATTCTCCGTGCACTCGATTTCGATTTCGGCCGGTTCCGCGGAGGGTGGATGTCGCAACTGGGATGCTGCGTGCGGACGGCGATTCTCGACAGGGAGGTGCAGGCCTTTCTGTCGGACCGTCCCGGGGCCTCGGTGGTCAATCTGGGCTGCGGGCTCGATGCCCGGGAACTGCGCATGACGGGTTACGGCATGTGGTACGACCTCGACCTGCCCGAAGTGATCGGCCTGAGGGAGCGGTTTTTCCCCGATACGGAGCGCGTGCGGCGGATCGCCTGCTCGGTGCTGGATTTCGGATGGATGGACCGGATCGCCGCCGAAGGTCCGGTGCTGATCGTCGCCGAAGGGCTGTTCATGTATCTTTCGGGCGAGGAGGTCGAGGCGCTGCTCCGGGCATTGGGGCGGCGCTTTGCGGAAGCCGTGCTGCTGGTCGAGATGCTGGCTCCGCTGCTGGTCGGTCGCAACGGGATGCACGACACGGTGAAGGAGGCTGCCTTCAGGTGGTCGCTCCGCGACAGCCGCGATTTCGAACGGATGGCCGACCGTCTCCGGTTCGACCGGGAGTGGAGCTATTTCGACGAGGCGCGCCGCCGCTGGCGGTATCTGCGTCTCTTCCGCCGGATTCCGTGGTTCCGGCGTAACTTGAACAACCGGATCGTCCGGCTCCGTTTCGGTTGATACGGGGTACGGCGGTGACGAAACCGGCCCGGGGATGTTCCCGGGCCGGTTTTTTACAGTGTGCAGGTCGCCGTGAGCGTTTCGGGCGGCGGTGCGGCGGAATCCCGCCGCCGGATCATCGCGCGGTCCGTCGCCGGGTCGCCCGATCCGAAGTCGAATCCGTCGTACGTGACGAACCACACGGGCAGCGCGCCTTCGAACCCGAAACGGCCGTAGAAGCTGCGGAGCCATTCCTCGCCCGGCGTGGGGATCAGGAAAGCCGCGTCGTCGCCGCGTTCGTCGATCAGGCGCACGGCTTCGCCGAGCAGCCGTGCGGCGAGGCCGCGGCCCCGGAATGCGGGGTCGGTGGCCACGCCGTAGATGTAGGTCGTGCGGCCCAGTTCCGTGTCGAACGGCACGAGGTGGAGCATCGCCGCCGTGCGCCCTTCGCACTCGGCCGTGAGCATTCTCCGCCGGCTGTAATAGCGGATGAGGAAGGAGTCGATGAAGGACTCCTCGTCGCCGAAGGCCTTCTGCCACAACTCCTTGCATGCCAGTTCGTCGGGATGCAGGCGGATGGCCGTGAACTTGTGCTGGAGGAACGCCGGGTGGTAGGAGAGTTTGGCCTGCCGCAGGCCGTTGATGCCGAGGTCCTCCTCGCGGTTGATGAGCGTGAAGCGTCCGGGGAGGTGTTGCGCGAAGAGCTTGTTGATGACCGTGAAAGCCCCGTCGAACGAGGTGTCGGCCTTTTCGACGTGCGTGTCGAACGTATGGTCGTTCACCGCCGAACCGTAGGTGAAGGCGGCCAGGCGGTCGCCGACGTAGAGGCAGCCTCCGGTCAGCCCCAGCTCCCCGAAATGGCGAAACGCCAGGTGCATGGCCCGCTGCTCGGCGCATAGCTCCGAAGTGTGTCCTTCGTGCGCCCGGCGCCATTCGCGTTCGAGCGCCATGCATTCGTCGAAGCGGTCGGGCGTCAGCTCTTCGTAGCGGTGGTCGGGGTACTCGGCCGTGAAGCGGTTGATGTGGTTGCGCTTGGGCTGGTAGCGGCGTCCCGTGAGGTTGCGCAGGTCGTCGGCGCGGTACACGTAGTCCTCCAGCGCACGGTCCGATTCGAAGGCGAATTGCCCGGCGTGCATGCGGCGGATCGTTTCGCAGCCCTCGTCCGTGAGGCCGATGATCCGGAGCCGCTGCCCGTGGGCGTGGGCGTCCTCGCGCAGCAGGGGGACGATCGGACCGAAGTCGCCCTTGCCCACGGGCTGCATGTAGCCGATCCGTTCGCCGCCGTCGATATGGAACCGGATGACGAGGAACCCGTCGATTTCGGCCCATGCGCTGTGGTAAACCGACTGCCAGCAGAACATGTTGGCGAAGGCGAGGTCGCAGTTGCAGATGCCCGAAGGCATCGTATATCGCTCGATGACGGGGCGGTCTTCGAGCCGGATGGGCCGGAATTCAATCATGTACGGTGTAGTCTTTCTGTTCGATACGGGTGTAATACTGCTGCACCAGCGCCCGGAAGCGTCCGGGGAGGCTGTCGGCCGCGGAGACCGGCGGACCTTGCGTCTGCCGGTCGTCGGTGTCGTCGAACGAGACGATGCCCCGGTCGGTGAGGGCGCGGAAACGGCCGTCGTACGACACCGACCAGCGGGGCCGGCCGGGTTCGTTCAGCACGTCGCGTCCGAAGGCGAAATAGGGGGCGTCGTTGCCCGTGAGTCCCAGCAGCGTGGGCATGATGTCGAGCTGCTGCACGATGTCGTCCACCTCGCCCCGCAGGGCGCCGTCGGGCGTGTAGAGGAAACCGATGATGTGCATGTTGCCGGGATACTCCCGCGTGTCGGGCGCGAATTTTTCCGAGGAGACGTGGTCGGCCACGAAGACGAAGATCGTGCGGCGGAACCACGCTTCGCCGCCGAACCGTTCGAAGAAGCGCCGGAAGGCCATGTCGTCGTAGGCCACGCCCCGGTGGATTCTGGTGTAGCCCTTCGGAAGCGTCGCGGCGTACCGCTCGGGAACGACGAACGGATGGTGCGACGAGAGGGTGAACAGCGAGGCGAAGAAAGGTTCGTGTAAGGAGGCGAGCTCCTCGCCCGCGAATTGCAGGAACTCTTCGTCCCAGATGCCCCAGTAGCCGTCGAAGTCCCCCTTGCCGTGGCGCGCCTCGTAGTCTTCGCGGCTCACGAGGCGCTCGATCCCCGCCGAACGGGCGTAGGCGCCGAAGCCCATCGACCCGTGTTCCGAGCCGCAGAAGAAGACTGTCGAGTAGCCTTTGTCCGCAAGGATCGCGGGGAGCTGGCGGCTCGCGCCGAGCGATTGCGGCATCAGCACGAAGGGGGTGCGGAACGACGGGATGCTGCCCAGCACCGAGGGCATGGCCTGGATCGACCGCGTGCCGTTGGCGTACATGCGTCGGAAGCAGAGTCCGTTGCGCATCAGCGAATCGAGGAACGGCGTGAATCCTTTCTCGGGCCGGTCGGCATAGAGGTCGGGGCGCAGGTGGGCCGAGTGTTCGGCCGACATGCTCTCCATGATGAAAACCATGACGTTGCGCCCCGAAAGATCGACCGCCGCCGAGTCGGCGGGCATGTGTACGGGGGTGAACCACCGTCCGAGCTCTTCGGGCGGGAAGAATTTGCGGTAGCCGACGCCGCCCGCGCTGCCCACGGTGCGGAGGATGCAGAAGGGGTTGCTCAGGATGAGGTTCGCCTGCGCATTGTCCGAAGCGTAGAGCGTGGCGTTCGAGAGGGTGATCGGGCGCGTCATGCGGGTAAATCCGCCGCGTGCGCCTCCGATGCAGAGGCCGGCGGCGAGCAGGAGGATCGCCGTGCCGCCCGCGTAGTAGAGCCAGCCGCGGCGCAGGAGGCTCTCCTCGCGGACGCGGCGTCCGTAGCCCCACGCCAGCAGCGCCGTCAGCGCGAGCCACGCCAGCACCAGATACCAGTTCTCGGCCATGAACTTCCCGACGAGTTGCAGCGAATTGTCGTTGTCGGCGAAGAAGATCTCGTCGGCCGTGAAGCGTTTCTGCGTGTAGCGGAAATAGACCGCATCGGCGAGGTTCGCGGCCACGACGAACAGGCTGTTTACCGCGACGTAATAGCCGAAGAGCAGGTTGCGGTACCAGCGCCGTTCCCGCAGGTGCAGGGGCAGGAGCGACAGCAGGACGAACAGCCCGTCGGCATAGACCACCGAGGCCGTGTCGAAGAGCAGCGCCCCGCCGAGGAGCTGCCGCAGCCCGGTCTGCGGAAGGGCGCCGAGCTGGGCGGCGTTGTAGGCCCAGAACGCCGCGCGGCAGAGCATCAGCACGGCGTAGAGCAGGGCGATGCGCCGCAGAAGCATACCCGCCGGGGTGTGGAGCAGGCGTCGCATGGCGGGCTATTCGCAGGCTTTGAGCGACATGTCGAGCGAGCGAATCTGGTGCGTCAGCGCGCCGACCGAGATGAAATCGACGCCGCATTCGGCGTATCGGCGCATCGTCTCGAGGGTGATGCCGCCGCTCGACTCCGTTTCGCAGCGTCCGGCGACCTTCTCGACCGCGAGGCGTGTCATTTCGGGGGTGAAGTTGTCGAACATGATGCGGTCCACGCCTCCGGCTGCGAAAACTTCGTCGATGTCCTCCAGCGAACGGACCTCGCATTCGATGGGCAGTTGCTTGCCGTGTGCGGCGAGGTACTCGCGGACGCCGAGAATGGCTTTCCGGATGCCGCCGGCGAAGTCGATGTGGTTGTCCTTCAGGAGAATCATGTCGAACAGCCCCATGCGGTGATTCTCGCCGCCGCCCAGCTTGACGGCCATCTTGTCCAGCACGCGCATTCCGGGCGTGGTCTTGCGCGTGTCGAGCACGCGGGTGCGGAGCCCTTCGAGCTGTTTGACATAGACGGCCGTCTGCGTCGCCACGCCGCTCATGCGCTGCATGATGTTGAGCAGGATGCGTTCGGCCTGCAGGAGCGACCGCAGGCGTCCCGAGACGTAGAACGCCACGTCGCCGGGCGCGACGCGGTCGCCGTCGCGGAGAATCTGTTCGAAACGCATTTCCGGATCGAGGCGTTGCAGCACCAGTTGCGCGATCTCGATTCCGGCGATCGTGCCCTCCTGTTTGCACAGCAGGCGCATCCGGCCGTGTTCGCCGGCGGGAATGCACGCGAGCGACGTGTGGTCGCCGTCGCCGATGTCCTCTTTGATGCAGAGCTCGATGAGCTCGTCCACGAAAGGTTTGTATTCGGGTATCATGACATTTGTTTATTTGAGTTTTCTCGTTCCTTCGAACTCCGCCTTGTGGTTCAGGCGGTAGTCCGTGTTCTTGCAGATGAAGGCGATGCGCAGCCTGTTCGAGTCGTCGGTGAGTGTGCACTCGAACTCTTCGATCACGAAGTCGGGGCGCGGCAGGTCGCCGATCTCGGGGACGATTCCGTCGTTCCCGATGCCGTAGATGGTCGTCTCGCCCGCTTCGGACCGGGAGGCCAGCCGGGGGAAGACGATGGTCTTGCTGGGTTCGTGCGGGCTCGTGGAGAATTTCACGTCTTTCATCGTCAGCGAAATGCTCTTGTCCGGCTGTTCGGTGAGCAGGCACTCGATGCCGGTGTCTTCGAGCGTGGGCTGACCCGTCGAGGCGTCCGTCACGCGCAGCGAGCAGACGTAGGCCCCGGCATCGGGCGTGAACTCCTCGTCGTCGTTGCAGGCTGCGAGGAGAAGGGGCGTGAGGAGCAGAATCAGGAATTTCTTCATGGTCGTTCAGTTGTTGATGTGAATGTTCAGGGTGATGCCCAGCGTGCGGGGACGTCCGCACTGGACGAATTCGTTGCCCACGGACTTGAAATAGAAGACGTCGTAGGATGTGCCGGCGAGGTTGCGGCCCCAGAGACCGATCGAATAGCGGGCGTGTTCGAGGCGCACCGAGGCGTCGAGGAGCGCGTAGAAGGGCTGCGACAGCGAATTGGCTTCGTTCCACCAGATGCGTCCCGTGCCGCGGACGCCGGCTTGCAGCACGAGGTCGCCCAGCCAGGCGACGCCCGTGGGGAGCGTCCAGACCGCCCGGGCCGAGAAGGTGTGCTGCGGAGCGTAGGGGATGCGGTTGCCGCCGAAGTCCTCCTGCCCGTCGTCGTAGCGGACGAAGCGGGCGTCGGTGTAGCCGTAGGAGGTGTCGATGCCGAGGTTGCGCCACGGCGTGAACCGGACGGCGGCTTCGGCTCCGAAGCTGCGCGTGCGGCCCGCGTTGGTCATCAGGCGGCCCGTGGTCGAACCTTCGGGGAAGACGGTGAGCTGCTGGTTGCGGCAGTCGATCCAGAACAGGGCGAAATCGCCCCGCACGGCCCCCTCCATGCAGGAAAAGTGGCCGCCCAGCTCGTAGTTCCAGCTCTGTTCGGGCTCGTAGGTCACCACGTCGTCCACGTCGTACGTGCGGCCGAAACCCATGGCCGCGGTCATCTCCTGCTGGAGCACGTCGGAGAACATCTGGGTGTTGAACCCGCCGGCCTTGTAGCCTTTGGAGACCGTCAGGTAGAGGTTGCGCACCTCGTCGAAGGCGTAGAGGACGCAGAAGCGGGGCAGCAGCTCCGCGAAGGTGCGTTCGAGCCGCCCCGCGACCTCGATGGGTTTGTTCAGCGAGGTCGAAACGCCGGTGCGGCGGTCCGTGGCGGTGTAGTTGGCGACGGTCCGGCTGTCGTAGCGCAGCCGCGTGTGTTCGACGTCGAGACGCAGCCCGGCGGCGAGATGCCAGCGGCCGAGGGTGCAGGCGGATTCGTGGTAGAGGGCGCCCCCTGCGGCGGGGATGCGGAAGCGGCTTGCCAGCGGCAGTTCCGTGTCGTCCCACGAATAGGTGTAGAGCCCGTCGTGGGCGTTGGCGTTGGCCAGGATCAGCTCCTCGATGCCGGTCTGTTTGAAGACCACCGGGGCGGACATCGTCGCATGGCGGTAGAAGCCGAAGACCCCGAAGAGCCAGCGGTAGGAACGGTCGTCGCGGGAGCGGAAAACGAGGTCCTCGGTCAGGGCGTGTTCCGTGCGGGCCTGCCGGAGCGTGAAGTAGGAGAGCGGCAGAAAGTCCTGGTCGAGCGTCATCGCGTCGTCGGAGTACTGGTACGAGGTGATCGACGAGACGGAGAAGGCCGCGGCGTCGTAGCGGAGCGTGAGGCCGTCGCTCAGAGTCGTGCGGCGGTAGCCCGAAGGGTCGTTGTAGCGGATCTCGCCGGGCCGGATGACGGTCTGTCCGTCGCGGACGATCTCCTCGCCGGCATAGGCGTAGGGATAGCCTCCCTGTTCGAGCACCGAGAAGGAGAGGGAGTTGTCGAGGCGCAGCCCCTTGCCGTTGCGCCACTGCGTGCGCCAGCGGCCGCCGCCGAACCGTTCCCAGTCGCATTTGCGGCCCGTCGCGAGGTTCTCGAAAAAGCCTCCGGCACGGGTGTAGTAACCCGAGACGGCCGTGCCCAGCCCGGGTGCGAGTTTCTCGTAGAGCGAAGCCCGGAAACGGTAGCTGTCGCCGCTGCCGTATTCGGCCGTGAGGCGCACGCCCTGCCAGTCGAGCGGCGAGAGGGTGTAGATGTTGATGACGCCGCCCATCGTGTTGCGGCCGTAGAGGGTCGATTGGGGCCCGCGCAGAACCTCGATGCGTTCGACTTCGGCCAGTTCCGTGTCGAAGTTGTCCTTGTTCATCACCGGCACGTTGTCGATGTTCAGCCCCACGACCGGCTGGTCGATGCGTGCGCCCAGTCCGCGGACGTAGATCGACGAAGTCATGCGCGACCCGTAGTCGGGGATATGGAGGTTGGGCACGTTCTGCGACAGATCCCCGAGCGCGACGACGCGGTCGCGCCCGATGGCGCGGCTGCCGATGATCGACGAGGCGACGGGCTGCGAGCGCAGCACCATGCCCTGCTTGATGGCCGTGACCTGCACCTTGTCCACGACGATCACCGTGTCGGCCGCCTCCGTATCGGGGGCCGGCGAAGGGCTTTTCACGGCGTGCGCCGCGGCCGGAAGGGCCGGGAGCAGCAGCAATATGGACAGCAACCTGTAACGCATGATCCGCAAATGGGTCGATCGGGGGTACAAAGTAACGGTTTTATTTTGGTTGCTGCAATCCTAATTTGTGAGGAGACCGTTTTTTCGGGCGGTCACATGTCGTCCGTCGGAGCGTAACCCTCCGTCAGCGCATAGACGACCAGCCCCGCGACGGAGCGGATGCCGAGTTTCTCCATGATGTTGCGGCGATGGGAGATGACGGTCGTCAGGCCGATTCCCAGCCGTTGAGCGATCTGTTTGTTCAGCAGCCCTTCGGCGATGAGCGTCAGCACTTCGGCCTCACGGTCCGAGAGCGTCTGCGCGGCGTGCGGCGGTGCGGTCAGGGCGTGCTCGGGGCGCCGGGCGCTGCGCTGGAGGCGGAGCAGGGAGCTGACGAGCCGCTCTTCGGCGGTGCGGACGTCGAGACAGTGCATTCCCCGTGCGGCCAGATGGGGCTCGCCCGACGAGAGAACGATCGTCTTGTGGCGGCGTTCGCGGAAGAAGGCGGCGTGGGCGACGAAGAGGCGGGCGGTGACGAAGTAGTGGAAGAAGCGCTCCGGGCCGGCGGCCTCGAAGTCCCGGAACGAGCCGAAGAGTTCGGTCTCGGCCGCCGGGGCTACCTTTTCGAGGATCGACCTCAGTCCGATGGCCGTCAGGACGTTGGGGGAGAGGATCGCTATGGCGGGAACTTGTCGCATGACGGTCATTCGTGGTGGTAGGGTTCGTTGCGCAGGATCGTGAAGGCGCGGTAGATCTGTTCGGCGAAGATCGCACGGACGATCTGGTGCGAGAAGGTCATGCGCGAGAGCGAGATGCGGGCGTCGGCTCGGGCATAGACCGCCTCGGAGAAGCCGTAGGGACCGCCGATGACCAGCACGAGACGTTTCGGCCCGCTGTTGAGGCGTTTCTGGAGCCAGAGGGCGAACTCCACCGAGCGGAACTCCTCGCCCCGTTCGTCGAGCAGCGCGACGAAATCGCCCTCGGCCGTCTGGCGCAGGATCGCCTCGCCCTCGGCCGCGGCCTGCTGACGGGGCGTGAGCTTGCGCGTGTTGCGCACGTCGGGAAGCGTCGTGACGGAGAACTTGCAGTAGAAGTTCACCCGCCGGGCGTACATTTCGACCAGCGCGGCGACCTCCTTCGAGTCGGTCTTTCCTATGGCGAGCAGTTCGATGGTCATGGTTTTCCGTTTTGCGTGTCGGGAGGGGAGGATGCGCCGGCCTCCTTTACAGAGCGGCGTTTCGGAGCCGGGCCCCGCGCGTTCCGCCCGTCCGCACGGGGCCCCGCCGGATCAGAGGTCCGTGTTCCATTCGCCGTCGGCGTCGCCGTAGATCACCGGACGCGACGGTTCGACCGACCTGAGCCATTCGTAGGCCTTATACATATTGTATCCGTTGCCCGAGGGGCTGCCCAGGTCGTAGGCCACCACGCAGGTGAAGTTGCGCGAACGGTAGTACATGGCCCGGACCCGCTCGAGGTACTCGTCGGCCAGTGCGGGGTCGTTCGAGGGCGTACCGCCCACGCGGCGGTCGTCGCGCCGCTCGGGGGCGTCGATGGCGGCCCGGTCGATCACGTAGAGTCCCGTCCGGTCGCAGAGGTCGTAGAACCACGCCGGCTGAGGGAAGTCGGGGCAGACGGTGTTCTTGCCCTGCGCCTTGAGCGCTTTCAGCTCGGCGAGGGTCGTCTCGGGATCGGCCGCGGCGTTGTAGGAGGCGCGGACGAGCTGCAACTCCCTGCCCAGCCGCATCGGGCGGCCCTCCTCCAGTTCGGTCCGGCCGAATCCGATCCGCAGGGGCATGTACTCCTTGTAAACGCCGTCGCGGCGCGTGAAGAGCATCACCTTGTAAAGGGGCGGCGTCTTGCCGCCGGCCTTCCACTCGTTGTCGTAGGAGCCGTAGATGAAGGGGCTGAAACGCACCGTATCGACCGAACGGCCCGGGATCGAGACTTCGCGCATGTTGAAGTCGAGCAACTTGCCCTGCGGCGAGTAGATGTCGTATCCGACGGTCACCTTCTCGTCGTAGTTGAAGGCGTTCTGGGCGACGATGGCCAGCTCCAGGACGCCGAACCTGCGGGTCGAGTCGGGCACGAGGGCGATCTCGAAGTCGCGGATCGAACGTTTGTTCTGGTAGTAGAGGTAGCTGTTCGCGAAGGCTTCGCGCCGGGGCGTCGCGGGGTTGATCTGCGGCGTCGCGCTCGGGCGCAGGACCAGGCGGATGTCGTTGGCTCCCTGCCGGATGTAGGGCGAGACGGCGAACTCGGCGGGTGTCGCGGGATCCTCGACTTCGGCCACGGGGCGGTCGTTGATCCAGAGCGAGTAGGCCGATCCGACGTTCTCCAGGTGGAGGTAGATCACCCCGTCGGTCCAGGCGTAGGGAATGTCGAGGGTCGCGCCCGATACGGCCATGTCGCCGGCCGCGGCCATCTGCCGCGGCGAGAAGGCGAGGTAGTAGCCGCCCGCCTCGCGGTTGCGGGCCTCGGCGTCGCGGCGCGTATCGTAGGGAATGACCTCGGTGCGGTGAATGCGTCCCGCCTCGTCGATTCTCACGGCGGAGGATTCCCCGTAGTCCTGCGCCGCTGCGGCCAGCGCCGAGAGGGCGAGGGCCGCTGTCGTTATCGTTCGTTTCATCGGAGTCCGGATTCGGTTCGTGAGTACGTGCAAAGGTACTTTTTTTTTGCCAAATCGCAAATTATGGCTAACTTTGTCAATTCGGAAAAATACCCTGAAACAGGATTAAAACAGATAATATGAAAACGCAGAGAATCGTAGAAATTCTGAAGTCCGGAGCCGTGGACTCCGACGTGGTGGTCAAAGGCTGGGTGCGTACCAAGCGCGGAAACAAGAACGTGGCCTTCATTGCCCTGAACGACGGGTCGTGCGTTGCGAACATACAGGTGGTGGTCGATTTGCAGAAGATCGCCGAAGAGCGGCTCAAACCCGTGACCACGGGGGCCTGCATCCGTGTGGACGGCCGGCTTGTGGCCTCGCCCGGCTCGGGGCAGGGCGTCGAGGTGCAGGCTTCGGACATCGAGATCTACGGCACGGCCGATCCCGACAGCTACCCCCTGCAGAAGAAGGGCCACTCGCTGGAGTTCCTGCGCGACATCGCCTACCTGCGTCCGCGCACCAACACCTTCGGCGCCGTGCTCCGCATCCGTCACGCCATGGCCTACGCCATCCACGAGTATTTCAACCGGAACGGCTTCTACTATTTCCACACCCCGATCATCACCGCTTCGGACTGCGAAGGCGCCGGGGCCATGTTCCAGGTGACGACGCTCGATTTGAACGATGTCCCCCGCAATGCCGAGGGAGAGGTGGACTACACGAAGGACTTCTTCGGCAAGTCGTGCAATCTCACGGTGTCGGGACAGCTCGAGGGCGAGCTGGGCGCGCTGTCGCTGGGACGCATCTACACCTTCGGTCCCACGTTCCGCGCCGAGAACTCCAATACGCCGCGCCATGCGTCGGAGTTCTGGATGATCGAGCCCGAGGCGGCGTTCTACGACCTGGAGGACAACATGGAGCTGGCCGAGGACTTCCTCAAGTACCTGATCCGCTATGCGCTGGAGCACTGCCGCGAGGACCTCGAGTTCATGAACAAGATGTGGAATCCGGGGCTGCTGGAGCGGCTGGGCTTCGTGCTGGAGAACGACTTCAAGCGCCTCGACTACACCGAAGGCATCGAAATACTGAAGGCTTCGGGCCGCAAGTTCGAATTTCCCTGCGACTGGGGCTGCGACCTGCAGTCGGAGCACGAGCGTTACCTCGTGGAGGAGCACTTCAAGCGTCCGGTCATCCTGATCAACTACCCGAAGGATATCAAGGCCTTCTACATGAAACAGAACGACGACGGCCGCACGGTACGCGCTATGGACGTATTGTTCCCCGGAATCGGCGAAATCATCGGCGGTTCGGAGCGCGAGGCCGATTACGGCAAGCTTCATGCACGGGTCGCCGAATTAGGCATGAGCGAGAAGGAACTCTGGTGGTATCTCGACACCCGCCGCTGGGGATCGGCTCCCCACTCGGGCTTCGGGCTGGGCTTCGACCGGCTGCTGCTCTTCGTGACGGGCATGACCAACATCCGTGACGTGCAGCCTTTCCCGCGCACGCCGCAGCATGCCGATTTTTAAGACGGACACCCGAACGATGAAGAGACCAGATTGGAATGAACGACCGCACGGCGGGGCTTCCGACGGTTCGGCCCGGCGAACGGCGATTGTGAAATTCTAAATTTGGACCCATTATGGCTATCAATCAGAAACAGGTACTTTCCCTTCAGCAGAAACTCTCTCCGCAGCAGATCCAGATGATCAAGCTGCTGGAACTGCCCGCCGTGCAGCTCGAACAGCGCATTAAGCAGGAGATCGAGGAGAACATCGTGCTGGAGGAAGAGGAGCATGCCTCCGACGAGGAGGAGCAGCCCCAGCAGATCTCCGTGGACGAATACCTGCGCGAGGACGACACGCCTTCGTACAAGAGCCGCATCAACAACTATTCGAAGGACGACAAGCAGCGGCCGGTCTATCTCACCGAAGGACGTTCGCTGCCGGAGTACCTGCTCGAGCAGTTGGGCTATCGCAATCTCTCGGAGCGCGACATGAAGCTGGCGACCTACCTCGTCGGGAGCATCGACGAGGACGGTTATCTGCGCCGCGACCTGGAATCGGTGGCCGACGACATCGCCTTCACGGTGGGCATCGAGACCTCGGCCGGAGAGCTGGAGCGGCTGCTCGGGATCATTCACGAACTGGAGCCCGCGGGCATCGGCGCGCGCGATCTGAGGGAGTGTCTGCTCCTGCAGATGGCTCAGCAGCCGATGGACACCCGCCCCAAGCGGCTGGCGCGGAAGATTCTGACGAACTATTTCGACGAGTTCGTCAAGAAGCATTACGAGAAGCTCATGTCGCGGTTGCAGATTTCGGAGGACGACTTCCGGGACGCGATCGCCGAGATCAAGCGCCTCTCGCCCAAGCCCGGCAACCTTTATGTCGAGGGCGGAACCGACACGACGCCCTATATCGTGCCGGACTTCCTGCTCGACTACCAGGACGGGCATTTCCAGTTGTCGCTCAACTCCTACAACGTGCCCGAGGTGCGCATCAACCGCCGCTATATGGACATGATCCGGGAGATGGTCGGCTCGGGCGGGCTGGTCCGCGAGAAGGACCGGGAGGCGGTGCAGTTCGTCAAGAGCAAGATCGACTCGGCGAAGTGGTTCATTTCGGCCATCAAGCAGCGGCACGATACGCTGATGCGCACGATGCAGACCATTCTGGACTACCAGCAGGAGTATTTCAAGGACGGGGACAAGTCCAAGCTGCGGCCGATGATCCTCAAGGACATCGCCGACCGCACGGGGCTCGACGTCTCGACCATTTCGCGCGTGGTGAACAGCAAGTACGTGCAGACGCAGTTCGGGATCATCCTGCTTAAGTCGCTCTTCTCGGAGGCGATGCAGACCGATTCGGGCGAGGAGGTGTCGAGCTACGAGATCAAGAACATCCTGCAGGAGTGCATCGACGAGGAGGACAAGCGCAAGCCGCTCACGGACGAGACGCTGATGGACATTCTCAACGCGAAGGGCTACCGCATCGCCCGCCGCACGGTGGCCAAATACCGCGAGATGCTCGGCATTCCGGTCGCGCGGCTGCGCAAACAGATATGAGTATGAACGGGCGGGAAGACCGCCTGCGGAGAATTTTCACGGACGACGGCGCACCGCGGCGCGCCGGAAGACATAAACCGAATCCGGAATGAATTACACGAAACTTTCGAACGGCATATCGTGGGTCCTGCATCCGTTCGTGCTGCCGGTCTATATGATCGTGCTGCTGCTGACGGCCACGACCTTCGCGCTTTACCCCGCCAACGTGAAATTCTACCTGCTGTGGGTGGTCGTGCTCTATGCGGTCATCATTCCCGTCCTGGCGCTCGGGGTGCTGCGGTCGCTGGGGCGCATCTCCGATTTCCGGGTCGATGACCGGCGCGAGCGGCTGCTGCCGCTGCTGGTCGGGACGGTCTGCTACGTGTTGTGCGCCGTCACGATCTCCAAGATTCCTTCGGTGGTCTTCCTGCGGAAGTTCATGGTCGCGGCGGCCTGCTGCGAGGCGATGTGCTTCGCGGTCTCCCTGCGGTGGAAGATCAGCCTGCACCTGACAGGCATGGGGGCTGCCGTGGCGCTGCTGGTGGTGATGAACGTCGCAGGCGTGGGGCACATGCTCCTGCCGCTGACGATCGCCCTGCTCGGAGCGGGGGCGCTGGCCTCGGCGCGGCTCTACCTCGGCTGTCACAACGGGCGGCAGGTGCTGGCCGGTTTCGGCGGCGGGTTCGTCGTGGCGACGCTGGCGATGCTCTTTCTCTGACCCGGGAGGTGCGTTTCGGCCGTGCCCGTCGTTTCCGCCGGGAAGCGGAAGCCGGGTCGGCGGACTTCTGGAAAAACGGTTCACCCCTGTCGCAATTCGATTGCGGCAGGAGTGAATTCCGTTTCGGAGAGCGCTTTCTCGGGGATCCGGTGGCGGCGTGCGTCAGACGCAACCCTGGGCGAGCATGGCGTTCGCCACCTTCATGAAGCCGCCGATATTGGCCCCCACGACGTAGTTGATATACCCGTCCGGCTCCGTGCCGTACTGCACGCAGACCGCGTGGATATTGCGCATGATCGCGTGCAGCCGGGCATCCACCTCCTCGGGCGTCCATGCGAGGCGCATCGAGTTCTGGCACATTTCGAGTCCCGAGGTGGCCACGCCGCCGGCGTTGGCCGCCTTGCCCGGGGCGTAGAGCAGGCGGTGCTGCTGGAAGAGGCGGATCGCCTCGGGCGTCGAGGGCATGTTGGCCCCTTCGGCCACGCACCGGCAGCCGTTGCCGACGAGTTTGCGGGCATCCTCGCCGTCCAGCTCGTTCTGCGTGGCGCACGGCATGGCGATGTCGCACTTCTCGCCCCACGGACGCTCGCCGGGGTGATAGACGGCCGACGGATAGCGGTCGGCGTACTCCCGGATGCGGCCGCGGAAGATGTTCTTCAGTTCCATCACGTAGTCGAGCTTCTCGGGCGTGATGCCGTCGGGGTCGAATATGTAGCCCGACGAATCGGAGAGCGTCACGACTTTGGCTCCCAGCGCCGTGGCCTTCTGGCAGGCGTATTGGGCGACGTTGCCCGAACCCGAAACGGCCACGGTCTTGCCTTCGAACGAATCGCCGCGTGCGGCGAGCATCTCCTGGGCGAAGTAGCAGACGCCGTAGCCCGTGGCCTCGGGGCGCAGAGGGCTGCCGCCCCAGTCGCGGCCCTTGCCCGTGAGCGTGCCGGTGAACTCGTCGCGCAGCCGCTTGTACTGGCCGAAGAGGAAGCCGATCTCCCGGCCGCCCACGCCGATGTCGCCCGCCGGGACGTCGGTGTCCTGTCCGATGTGGCGCTGCAACTCGGTCATGAACGACTGGCAGAACTTCATCACCTCGTTGTCCGACTTGCCCTTCGGATCGAAGTCCGATCCGCCCTTGCCGCCGCCCATCGGGAGGGTCGTGAGGCTGTTCTTGAAGGTCTGCTCGAAGGCCAGGAACTTGAGGATCGAGAGGTTCACCGAGGGGTGGAAGCGGATGCCGCCCTTGTAGGGGCCGATGGCGCTGTTCATCTGCACGCGGTAGCCGCGGTTGATCTCGATCTCCCCTTTGTCGTTGAGCCACGGTACGCGGAAGATGACGACGCGTTCGGGTTCGGCGATGCGTTCGAGAATCTTCATCTTCTGCAATACGGGGCTCGCCACGATGTGCGGGGCCAGCGATTCGACCACCTCGCGGACGGCCTGGTGGAACTCCGCCTCGCCCGGGTTGCGGGCGATGAGCCGGGCCATGAAATCTTCGACATACTGTCTGGCTTGTTCGTTCATAGGCGTGATATTGTGTGATTCGTGTGATTTCCGACCCTAAAAATACGACATTCGGCGCTATTGTGCAACTTCTTTAAAAATTTCGTAAATATTTTACATATCTGTTCCGGCCCTGTTGCTTACGGTCCGGGAGTTGTGCGGGGACGGAGCCGTGCAACCGTAACGAAAAATGACGGATTCGCCGCGAATCCGTCATCTGGAATTTTTTTGAAAATTTTTCCGGCCTTTCGGCCGTCGGGCTATTTCTTGAACGAAAATCCGATGTAGAGGTTCTTATAGTTGGCCAGCAGTGCCGAAGCGGCCTCCAGCGAGGCGGCCTGACTGCTGACGTCCTTCGCCAGTTCGAGCAGTTTGGTGACGGGGAAGAGCAGTTGCAGTTCCGAGCCGGAGACGTAGGCGCGTCCCGAAACGGCGCCGATCTTCTCGAGTTTCTCGTCGGAGGGGCGCACCGAGACGGTGTGGCTCCCGGCGTCGTATTCGTAGGAGCCCGTGAGTTTCTGCTTGCCGAATGCGGCGGTGAATCCGCCTTCCCTGTCGAATGTGACGGTGCTGCTGCCCGGCTGGATACCCGCGGCCAGGTAGAGTTTGGCGAGCTGTTCCGAAATGGCGGGGACGAGCAGCGCGGCCCCGAGGTCCGCGGCGGCCTCCTCGCCCTCGAACCGCACGCCCGGGGCCGAATAGGTCCATGTGCCGGGCAGGGCGTATTGCGTCAGTTTGCCGTCCGTGGCCTTGTCGCCGACGGCGGTGGCGGCCTGTTTGAGGGCCTCCTGCCAGTTCTGCGCCGCGGCCGTGCCGCCGGCGAGCAGCAGCAGGAACAGCGGGAATACGATCCGTTTTTTCATCGTTCGTTCGTTTTTGGGTTTCAGGATAGGGTGTCGAGTTCTTTCAGCCATGCTTCGGCCGCGGCGTCGGAGGGCATCCGCCAGTCGCCGCGCGGCGAGAGGGTCACCGTGCCGACTTTCGGGCCGTCGGGCATGGCCGAGCGCTTGAACTGCTGCGAGAAGAAGCGGCGGATGAAGACCCCGAGCCATTTGCGGACCGCGGCCGCATCGTGGCTTCCGGCGAAGGCCCGCTCGGCCAGATAGCACAGTTTCGCCGGGCCGTATCCCGCGCGCAGGAAGTAGTAGAGGAAGAAGTCGTGCAGTTCGTAGGGACCCACGAGGTCTTCGGTGCGCTGGGCGATCGAGCCGTCGGCTTCGGCAGGCAGCAGTTCGGGGCTGACGGGCGTATCGAGTATGTCGAGCAGCGTGGCGCGCGTCGCGCCGTCCTCCGCGGTGTCGGCGACCCATCGGACCAGATGGCGCACGAGGGTCTTGGGAACCGAGGCGTTCACGCCGTACATGGACATCTGGTCGCCGTTGTAGGTGGCCCAGCCCAGCGCGAGTTCCGACAGATCGCCCGTGCCGACCACCAGACCGCCCTCCATGTTGGCCACGTCCATCAGAATTTGCGTCCGTTCGCGGGCCTGGGCATTTTCGTAGGCCGCCGAACGGTCCTCGGGCGGCAGGCCGATGTCGCGGAAGTGTTGCAGACAGGCGTCGCGGATCGGTATTTCGCGCACCGTGACGCCCAGTCCGCGCATCAGTTGCAGGGCGTTGCGGTAGGTGCGGTCCGTCGTGCCGAAGCCCGGCATGGTGATTCCGAGGATGCCCTGCCGGTCGAGCCCCAGGAAGTCGAACGCACGGACAGCGACGAGCAGGGCGAGGGTCGAATCCAGTCCGCCCGAAATGCCGATGACGGCTTTCTGGCAGCGCGTGTGGCGGAGCCGCCGGGCCAGTCCGTGCGACTGAATGCGAAACACCTCCTCGCAGCGTTCGCTGCGGCGGCGCTCGTCTCGGGGTACGAACGGCATCGGGTCGATGTCGCGGTCGAGCGCCGCGGCACGCAGCCCTTCGGGAACCTCCATTTCGATCACGGTGAGCTCCGGGGCCGCTTCGGCCTGCCGGAACGAGGTGTTGCGGCGGCGTTCGAATTCCAGCCGCTGGAGGTCCACATCGGCCACGACGAGCTGTTCGTCGGCCGAGAAGCGCTCCGCCTCGCGCAGGATCCGTCCGTTCTCGGCGATCAGGGCGTTTCCGGTGAAGACCAGGTCGGTCGAGGATTCGCCGAAGCCCGCCGAGCAATAGACGTAGGCCGAGAGCGTCCGTGCCGACTGCTGGGAGACGAGCTGCCGCAGGTAGTCGTGCTTGCCGACGACCTCGGGCGAAGCCGAGAGGTTGAAGATCACCTTCGCGCCGCCCGCCGCGAGGAGCGACGAGGGCGGAACGGCGGCCCAGAGGTCCTCGCAGATCTCGATGCCGAACTCCGCGCCGTTCACCTCGAAGGTGAGATCCGTGCCGAAGTCCGCCGACTGGCCCGCCACGTCGATCCGTTCGCCGGAGATACCGGCTCCCGAGGCGAACCAGCGGGGTTCGTAGAACTCGGAGTAGCCGGGAATGACGCTCTTGGGAACGACGCCCAGCACGCGTCCCTGCGTGAAGACCGCGGCGCAGTTGTAGAGCGTCGTGCCGTGGCGCAGCGGGAGACCGGCGATGAGCGTGAGCGGAAGTTTGCGCGTCGCGCGGACGAGCCGTCCGAACGCTTCGTCCGCGGCGTCGAGCAGCGTAGATTGCAGCAGCAGGTCGCCGCACGTGTAGCCCGTGACGCCGAGTTCGGGGAACACCGCGATCTCGACGCCTCGCTGCGCGGCCTCTTCGGCCAAAGCGGCCATGCGCTCCGTATTGTAGTCGCAGTCGCCGACGCCGAGATGCGGGACGGCCGCCGCGACCTTCAGGAATCCGAAAGCATCCATAGGATTTGTTCCGTGTTTAGCGCGCCCAAAGCTGCGCCAGATTCAGGATGACCTGCCGGGCCTTGCGCATCGTGTCGAGCGAGCAGTATTCGAATTTGCCGTGGAAATTCATGCCTCCGGTGAACAGGTTCGGACACGGCAGCCCCATGAACGAGAGGCGCGCGCCGTCCGTGCCGCCGCGGATGGGCCTCACGAGCGGCTTCACGCCGGCCTGTTTCATCGCTTCGAGGGCCTTTTCGATCACCTGGGGGTGCGGCTCGACCATCTTGCGCATGTTGAAATACTGGTCCTTGAGCGTGAGCGTCAGCACGCCGTCGCCGTATTTCTTCTTCAGCAGGTCCACGCAGCTCCAGAGGAACACCTTCTTCTGTTCGAACCTGTCGGCGTCGTGGTCGCGGACGATGTAGCTCACCGCGGCCCGTTCGACCGTGCCGTTCACGCCGACGCAGTGGTAGAATCCCTCGTATCCTTCGGTGTACTGGGGCCGCTGTTCGGCCGGAAGCAGGGTCTGCAACTCGCAGGCCACGTCGAGGGCGTTGATCATCTTCCCCTTGGCGTAGCCCGGGTGGACGTTGCGGCCCTGGATGTCGATCCGGGCGCTCGCGGCGTTGAAGTTCTCGTACTCCAGCTCGCCCTCCATGCCGCCGTCCACGGTGTAGGCGAAGTCGGCACCGAACGCCGCGACGTCGAAGTGATCGACGCCGCGCCCCACCTCTTCGTCGGGCGTGAATCCGATGCGGATCTTGCCGTGTTCGACCTCGGGATGCGTCATGAGGTATTCCGCGGCGCTCATGATCTCCGCCACGCCCGCCTTGTCGTCGGCCCCGAGCAGCGTCGTGCCGTCGGTGTGGATCAGCGTGTGGCCCTTGAAGAACGCCAGCTCGGGGAACTCCGCGACGCGCATCGTGAGCTGTCCGTTGAGGACGATGTCGCCGCCGTCGTACTCCTCGATGACGCGTGGCCGGACGTCCTTGCCGCTCATGTCGGGCGAGGTGTCCACATGGGCGATGAAGCCGATGACCGGAGCGTTCCCGCATCCGGGCGTCGCGGGGATCGTGCCCATCACATAGCCGTATCGGTCCATCGTCACTTCGGTCATGCCGAGTGCCTCCATCTCGTCGCGCAGGACGCCGAGCAGCACCTTCTGCTTTTCGGTCGAGGGAAAGGTCGCGCTCTCCTCCGACGACTGCGTGTCGTAGGAGACGTATTTCAGAAATCGTTCCTTGAGTTCCATATCGTGTCTTTTTAGATGTTACTCCTCTTTCTTGGCCCGCAGGGTGTGCCATGCGAAGTAGCCGATCAGGGCGATGTACATGGCGAGCCCGGTCCATTCGGCCGCGTTCGAGGCGGCCCAGCGTGCGAGATACCAGTCCACCTCGCAGAATTTCAGCACGGCGCTCACCACGCCCATCAGCGCGCCGCCGGCGATGAATCCCGAGGCGATGAGCGTGCCGCGGTCGAAGCGCGCCTTGTTCAGCGCGCCGTCCTTCGAGCGGTTCGAGACGAACCATGCCACCAGGCCGCCGACGACCAGCGGGGCGTTCAGTTCCATCGGGATGAACATGCCCAGCGCGAAGGCCAGGGCCGGAACCCCGATCGCGGTGAGCGTCAGCGCCAGCGCGGCGCCGCAGAAATAGAGCATCCACGGGGTCTGCCCTCCGGTCATGAGCGGTTGCAGCACGGCGGCCATGGCGTTGGCCTGCGGGGCGACGAGCGCCCCTTCACCCACGAAACCGTAGGATTTGTTGAGCACGATCATCACGCCGGCGACCGTGGCGGCCGAAACCAGCGTGCCGAGGAATTTCCAGGTCTCCTGCTTCCGGGGCGTCGTGCCGAGCCAGTAGCCGATCTTGAGGTCCGTGACGAAGCCGCCGGCCATCGAGAGAGCCGTGCAGACCACGCCGCCGATGACCAGCGCGGCGGTCATGCCCGTCGTGCCGCTCAGCCCGACGCTCACCAGCACGAGCGACGAGAGAATGAGCGTCATGAGCGTCATGCCCGACACGGGGTTCGTGCCGACGATGGCGATGGCGTTGGCCGCGACGGTGGTGAAGAGGAACGAGATGACGAAGACGATCAGCAGCGCCGTGACGGACTGCACCCAGCCGTCCAGCAGGCCGAAATGGAAGAAGACGAAGACCGCGAGCAGCGTGGCGACGAGAATCGTCAGCACGCGCTTCATCGTGAGGTCGCGCTGCGTGCGCTGCGTATCGCCACCTCCCGTCGTCTTGCCGCCGCCGAACTCCGAGACGGCCAGCCCCACGGCCTGACGGATGATTTTCGACTGGCGGACGATGCCGATGATCCCGGCCATGGCGATGCCGCCGATACCGATGGGCTTGCCGATGAAGGCGAAGAGGTTCTCGGCCGTGAAGAGGCTCTCGGGATGCGCGAGCAGTTCGGGGTTCGTCACGCCCAGCAGCGAAGCCATCGCCGCGGGGTCGATCGCTTCGGCCAGCGACCCCGCGACGGGCACGAGGACGAACCACACGAGGCACGAACCGGCGGTGATGATCATGGCGTATTTGAGTCCGATAATGTAGCCCAGACCCAGCACGGCGGCCGAGGTGTTGAGGCCGAAGACCACCTTGAACTTGTCGGCGGCGACCTGTCCCCACGTGCAGATGCGTGTCGAGACGGACTCGGTCCAGAGCCCGAAGGTCCCGACGACGAAGTCGTACAGACCGCCCACGAGGCCCGCCACGGCCAGCAGGCGGGCCTGGTCGCCGCCCTTCTCGCCCGAGACCAGCACCTCGGTGGTGGCCGTCGCTTCGGGGAAGGGATACTTGCCGTGCATCTCCTTGACGAAGTATTTGCGGAAGGGGATGAGCAGCACGATGCCCAGCAGGCCGCCGAAGAGCGACGAGAGGAACACCTGCCAGAAGGCGGCGTCGAGGCCGAGGATGTAGAGCGCCGGAAGGGTGAAGATCGCTCCGGCGACGATCACGCCCGACGAGGCGCCGATCGACTGGATGATGACGTTCTGTCCCAGCATGTTCTTCTTGCCCAGCACCGTGCCCATGCCTACGGCGATGATGGCGATCGGGATGGCGGCTTCGAACACCTGGCCGACCTTGAGGCCGAGGAACGCGGCGGCGGCCGAGAAGACGACGGCCATTGCGACGCCCATGAGGACCGAATAGGGGGTTACCTCCGTCGGCGACGAGGCGGCGGGCATCAGGGGACGGTACTCCTCGCCCGGTTTGAGCTCCCGGTAGGCGTTCTCGGGCAGCGAAGTCTGAGGTTTCTGCTCTTCCATGTATCGAATCTCTATGAGTTGGTGTGTTTGTCGGGGTTTTTCAGCAGGATGTGCGGCGGTCAGCGGTTGTCGCCGCTGCCGGCGATCCGGTGGCGCTGCATCCGCGAGCGGAGTTTGTCCACGTTCGTCTGCGCGACCTCTTCGAGGTCGAAGCCCAGGTCGTGCGAAAGCGTGGCGCAGTACCACAGTACGTCGCCGATCTCCTTCATGATCTCCTGCCGCTTCTCGGGCGTGAACTCCCCGCCGGCGTCGCGGATCACCTTTTTCACCTTGTCGGCCACTTCGCCGGCTTCGCCCGTAAGTCCGAGCGTGGGGTAGATGATGCGGCTCTGTTCAGGATAGACGGCCGTTTCGAGGGCGTGCCGCTGGTATTCGTTGAGTGTCATGGTGCGAGTGTTTTTTCGGGGTTCGTGTTACCGAAAGGCAAAAATAACAAAAAATACGGAAAATCCGCCCGGAAGCGGACCTCCTTCGCCTGCTTTCCGGAAAAAATCCGCTGTGCGGCGGTGCTGTGCGGTCTCCTTTTACCGGAATGTAATACGGATGCCGCCGGATTGTAATATCCGTTCGCTTCTTTTGCGGCCGGTTGAACACGGCAGCCGGACGACCCGGGCGGGCCTCTGTCCGCTGCCCCGCTAAAACGGATATGCGAATGCTGAAACATCCCGTCATCCTTCTCCTTTCGTCGGTCCTCTGCGCCGCGCCCTCCGCTGTCCGGGCGGGCGGTCTGATGCCGTTCGGGCAGCGGACCTCCGGGACGGCCGTCCCGGAAGAGACCGGCGGCTCTGCGGCAGGGTCCTCCGATACGCTGGCGGTCCGGAGCGCCGGGCGCGCCTTTTCCGTGTAGGTCCACGGGACCGTGCGCGGCAAGTTCGAATACCAGCCCGAAATCGGCAAGGGGCGCTTCGAGGTGCGGAACGCCCGCTTCAGCCTTTCGGGCGATCTGCTGCCGGCGGTGGCCTACAAGGCGGAGATCGACCTCTCGGACGAAGGTTCGATCAAGATGCTCGACGCCTATGTCCGGCTGGGGATGCTGCGCCGCAGGCTCTCCTTCACGATTGGACAGATGCGCGTGCCGTTCACCATCGACGCCCACCGTTCGCCCCACGAGCAGTATTTCGCCAACCGCTCGTTCATCGCCAAGCAGGCGGGGAACGTGCGCGACGTCGGGGCGACGCTCGGCTGGCGGTTCGGGCGGCGTGTGCCGGTGGTGCTCGAGGCGGGCGTTTTCAACGGTTCGGGGCTGACCGCGCAGAAGGATTTCTGGACCGGACGGTTCAACTATTCGCTCAAGGCGCAGGCACGGCTGGGCGGGCGTTTCAACCTGTCGGCCAGCATGCAGAAGATACGTCCCGGCGAGGTCGATATCATGATGTACGACGCCGGGGCCTACTACGAGCACGGCCGCTGGCATGTCGAGGGCGAATACCTGCGCAAGGAGTATGCCGACGGGCTTTTTCCCGGCGTGAATGCCGTGGATGCCTTCGTATGCCGGGATTTTCCCCTCCGGCGATGGTTCCGCAAGGTCTCGGTGCTGGCGCGTTACGACTACATGTCCGACCACAGCGACGGCCTGTTCGGTGAAGGGGGCGTGCTGGAGACGGACGACGCCCGCCGCCACCGTCTCACGGGCGGCCTGACGTTCAGCCTCGGGCTGCCCTTCACGGCCGACATCCGGCTCAACTACGAGGCCTATTTCTACCGCGAATCGGCGCGTCCGGCCCTTTCGGAGCAGGACAAACTGGTGGTGGAGCTGATGTGCCGCTTCTGATTCCGAAGACGGAGCCGTGCTCTCTTCCGGAGACTCCGGTGGCGGCGATACGACGAACGGCGCGGAAATCCGTTTCCCGCGCCGTCCGTGCCGTGTTCCGGCGGATCACAATGCCTCGAGCGCCTTCTCCAGTCCGATGCCGCGCGATCCCTTGAGCAGGACGAGCGCGTTCTCCACGGGGCGCGTGTGGAGCCGTTCGAGCAGCTCCTCGCGCGAGGCGAACAGCTCCGTCGCGGCGGGTTTGCGGGGAAGGGCCGCCACGGCGCGGGCGAACTCCGGACCGACCAGCAGCAGTTGCGTGGCGGTTCCGGCCGGAAGCGGTGCGGCGCCGGAGGCGCCGGCTCCCTGCAATGCGAGCCGGACGACGGCGGCGTGCTCTTCGGCCGACCACTCACCCAGTTCGAGCATGTCGCCCAGGATGAGCACCCGGGCCGTGCGGCGGCCGAGCGGTTCGGCGAGGAAGTTCTCGACCGACGCGCGCATGCTCGACGGATTGGCGTTGTAGCAATCGACCACGAGCGTGTTGCGCTCCGTCTCGGTGCGCTGCGAGCGGTTGTTGTCGGGCGTGTAGGAGGCGATGGCACGGCGTATCTCCCCGTCGGGGATGCCGAAGCGGTGTCCCACGGCGACGGCCGCGGCGATGTTGTATCGGTTGTAGCTACCTTCGAGCCGGTTTTCCAAGCCGTCGGCCAGCGAGCGCGAATAGCGTTCGACGGCCATCGCGGGGCGTTCGGCGGCCATCGCCGAGAGCGTCGCGTCCTCCTCGGGGACGAAGGCCGTGCCGCCGTGCGCGGCGAGGTAGTCGAACAGCTCGCCCTTGCCGCGGCGGACCCCCTCGGGGCCTCCGAACCCTTCGAGGTGGGCGCGTCCCACGTTGGTCAGCAGGCCGTAGTCGGGTTCGGCGACGGAGGCCAGCAGGGCGATTTCGCCGCAGGCGCTCGCGCCCATCTCCACGATGCCGAACTGCGTGCGGGCATCCATCGCCAGCAGCGTCAGCGGGACGCCGATGTGGTTGTTGAGGTTGCCGCGGGTGGCATAGACCTCGAAACGGCTCGCGAGGACGCGGCTCACGAGTTCCTTGGTGGTGGTTTTTCCGTTGCTGCCCGATATGGCGAGGATCGGGATGCCCAGTGCGCGGCGGTGTTCGCGCGCGAGGGCCTGGAGGGCTTGCAGCGTGTCGGGTACGAAACGTATGCGGGGATCGCCGCCGGCCGCCGCGGGATCGTCCGCCACGGCGAAGGCCGCTCCGCGGGCGAGGGCTTCGGCGACGAAGCGGTTGCCGTCGAACGTGGCGCCGCGCAGGGCGAAGAAGACCGACCCCGGCACGATCCGGCGCGTGTCGGTCGAGACGACGGGGTGTTCGAGGAAAAGTTCGTAGAGTTCGGACATGGGGTTTTGGAATGGCGGGCCGTGCGGTGCCGCACGGCCCGCCGCGGTCAGATGTGTTTGTCGCCGTTGTGGAACTTCACTTCGTCGATGAACTTCTTGATGTTCTGCTCCTCGGCGCGGGGACAGATCAGCAGCACGTCTTCCGTGTCCACGACGATATACTCCTTCAGGCCGCTGATGACGGCGATCTTCTCCGCGGGAAGCGAGACGATCGACGAACGCGTGTCGTAGAGGTAGCACCCCTCGGCCGGCACGGCGTTGGCGTAGCGGTCCTTGCGCGAGTGCTGGTAGACCGAGCCCCACGTGCCGACGTCGCTCCAGCCGAATTCGCCGCAGCGGACGTAAACGTTGTCGGCCTTTTCCATGATACCGTAGTCGATCGAGATGGCGCGGCACTCCGAGAAGGCGATCTCCACCACGTTGCGCTCGGCGTCGGTCCCCAGGGCGCGCATCACCCCGCTGAAGAGGGCGTGGTGCTCGGGGAGGTACTTCTCGAACGCCTCGACGATCGAGCGGACCTTCCAGACGAAGATGCCCGAGTTCCAGAAAAACTCGCCCGACTGCAGGAAGACCTGCGCCAGTTCCAGGTCGGGCTTCTCCGTGAAGCACTTGACCTTGCTGATGGGGCTGCCGTCCGAGACCTGGATGTAGCCGTATCCCGTGTCGGGGCGCGTGGGTTTGATGCCGACGGTCATCAGCGCGTCGTGCTCCGAGGCGAAGGCGAGGCACTCGGCGATGATCCCGCGGAAGTCCTCCTCGTTGAGGATCAGGTGGTCGGCCGGAGTGACGATCATCTCGGCGTCGGGGTTGCGCTTGAGGAGCGTGTAGGCCGCATAGGCGATGCAGGGCGCCGTGTTGCGCCCCACGGGTTCGCAGAGAACCTGCTCCTCGCCGATTTCGGGAATGTGCTCCAGCACCAGCCGTTTGTATCGGTCGTTGGTCACCACGAGGAAGTTCTCGGCGGGAACCATCTTCGCGAAGCGTTCGTAGGTGTGGCGGATGAAGGATTTCCCGGTTCCGAGAATGTCGAGGAACTGTTTGGGCCTCGACTGGCGGCTTTTGGGCCAGAAGCGGGACCCGATGCCGCCCGCCATGATGACACAATATTTATTGCTCGTCATAGTTATATATGCGTTAAGTTCGACAAAGATAAAAATATTTTCGTAACTTTGCCGCCTGTCGTAAGTTAATTTTTGGGCCGGAGCGCTCCCGCGGCGGCCCGCGGAGAGAGGCTTCCGCGGCGGAGACCCCCGCCGTATCGCGCCGGGAGCGCTTCCCGGAATCCAGGCCGGCGGCGGGATTGCCGGCTGCGGCCGGGGGCGCACCGCGGACGCTATTTTGAGAGACTATGAAAGTTCGATTGTTCACGATACCCAATCTGCTGACGCTGGCGAATCTCGTGTGCGGTTCGGTCGGCGTGGTCATGGCGCTGAGCGGCGGCCGCCTGACGACGGCCTTCTGCCTGATGATTCTGGCCGCCGTGTTCGACTTCTTCGACGGATTCGTGGCGCGCCTGCTGGGACAGAGCTCGCCGATCGGTCTGCAGCTCGATTCGCTGTCGGACGACATTTCGTTCGGGTTGCTGCCCGCCTCGATCCTCTACGTGCTCTACGGCCGGATGCCGTCGTTGTGGCTGGGCGAAGGCCCGGCGGCGGAGGCGGCGGCCTATGCGGTTTTCGTCGTCGCGGCCTTCGCGGCGCTGCGTCTGGCGAAATTCAACATCGACGACACGCAGCGCACGGAGTTCTGCGGCCTGCCCTCGCCGGCCGCAGCGCTGCTCTGCGGGTCGCTGGGGCTGCTGGCCGAGCGGAACGGACTCGTGCTTCCGCGCGAGGCGGTCCTGGCCGTGGCCGCGGCCGCGGCGTGGCTGATGGTCTCCGGGATCAGGATGTTCGCGCTCAAGTTCCACGGCTTCGGCTGGCGGGGCAACGAGCTGCGCTATTCGTTTCTGGCGGCCGGTGCGGCGATGATCGTGCTGTTGCGCGGCTATGCCGTGCCGCTCGTTATCGCGCTCTACGTCGTCGTCTCCTTCGTGCGCGGCCTCGCGTGCCGTACAAACCAATGAGAGCGGGTACATGGGTCGTTTGTCGCATCGCATAGGGTTGACACTGTTGTCCGGGCTGCTGCTGGCAGTGCCCGGGGCGGTGCGTTCCCAGAATTTCGATGCCAGCACCCTCATGCGCGCGCAGCGCAACGGCGAGACGAACAACCTCTACGGCAACAACCCCTTCGAGCAGCCCGAGGACGAGAACGGCGAGGGACAGCAGCAGGATACGACCAAGAAGGAGCGCAAAATCCGCAAGCCGCTCGAATCCTACTTCTTCGACGACTCGGTCCGTGCGCTCAACAACTTCCGGTGGCACGTGAACCGCGAGTACAACCGCGTGACGGTCATGCCGCTGGACACCACGCTGACCGATTACAGGATCGACTATCCGTTCTTCCGCGAGGACGTGGGCGACATCGCGCAGGGTGCGCTGGGACAGACTTCGCTGCCGCTGAACTACTTCCGCCGCCCGCAGGATTTCGACTTCAGCTTCGCGAGCCCCTATTACGCCTATACCTACAATATGGAGAACGTGGACTTCTACAACACGAAGAAGCCCATGATCCGCATGAGCTACGAGGAGTCGGGACAGAAGCGTTTCCGGGAGGAGAACTTCGAAATCATGCACGCCCAGAACATCTCGCCGACGACGGGGTTCAATGTCGATTACAAGGCGCGCGGCACCCGCGGACAGTATGTCTGGTCGCGGACCAAGAACCACAATCTGGCCGTGGCGTTCAGCCACACGGGCAAGCGCTACTCGGTCCATGCGGCCTATTACAACAACAAGATCGAACAGCAGGAGAACGGCGGCGTGGTCGGCGTATGGGCCCTGCGGGACACCGTTTTCGAGATGCCGTCGGGTATTCCGATGAAACTGGCCGACGCCGAGGCGAAGAATGTTTACCGCAACAACGCCTTCTTCGTCACGCAGTCCTTCGCCATTCCGTTGCAGCGCGTCACGGAGAGCGACTTCTCGGTGGCCAACCTTTCGACCGTCTATGTGGGCCATTCGTTCGAGTACAGCTCGTGGAGCAAGGTCTATACCGACCTGAACATGCCCTACACCGACGAACGGGACCACCGCGACGAGAACGGCGAATTCGTTTCGGCCGAGCACAACTACTACGACGACTGGTTCATCAACCCGCAGCAGACGCGCGATTCGCTCTACGAGCGGGTCATTTCGAACCGGTTTTTCGTGCAGGCCCAGCCGTGGGACCGCAACGGCGTGGTGGGTACGATCGACGCGGGGCTGGGGATCGACATGCACACCTACTCGCAGTTCGAGCTGAAAGACTACCTGACGGGCGGCTATACGAAGGTCGATAAGACGAGCTATTTCGCTTACGGCGCCGTCAGCGGCAAAATCAAGAAATACGTCGGATGGGACGCGAACCTGAAGTTCTACCCGTCCGGGTACAGAGGCGGGGATATCGAGATCGGCGCGCACCTCGCGCTGACGGGCTATCTCCGCGGACACCCCCTGATTCTCGAGGGGCGGTTCTCGATGGACCGCCGTTCGCCCAATTACTGGCAGGAGAATCTGTTCTCGAACCATTACAGATGGTCCGCTCCTTTGAACAAGGAGAATGAGACTCGGTTCGAGGTGAAGTTTTCGGTCCCCGACTACGCTTTCGAGGCGGGGGCGTGGCAGGGCGTCCTGTCCGACAAGATCTATTACGGTCCGGACGGGAACGTGGCCCAGCACGACGGAAGCGTCAGCCTCACGAGTGTGTATGCCCGCAAGGATTTCCGTTTAGGCGGACTTCATCTGGACAACAGGGTATTGTTGCAGTGGAGTACGGATCAGGAAGTCATCCCCGTTCCGCTTTTGAGCGCCTTCCTCTCGTATTACTACGAGTTCTGGGTCGTGCGCGACGTGCTGCGCCTGCAGATCGGACTGGACGGACGCTTCAATACGCGGTATTATGCGCCCTCCTACAATCCGGCTCTGTCGGTGTACTACAACCAGCGGGAGATGGAGGTGGGGAACTATCCCTATCTCGACGCTTTCGTCATGGGAAAGTGGAAGCGAATGCGCATCTTTCTGAAATACCAGCATGTGAACAAGGGGCTGTTCGGCAACGGCGAGTATTTCTCGGCGGCCGGATACCCGCTCAATCCGGGCATGTTCAAGATCGGTATTTCGTGGGGATTCTATGATTAGCGTACTGTTCTGCGCGGTATGAACTGCCCGCAAAACAACCTTTTATGTTAAAAAAGACTGTTTTAACATTTGCGTTCCTGACTGTTTTGACGACATTTTACGGTTTCAACGCCCGCTTCGGCTCCCCCGTGACGGATGAGGAGCTGCGGAGCGAAACCGCGACGGGGCTCTCTCCGACGGACGCCCTGCTCGAGGAGAGGACCTGCGTGATTTCGGCCTACGACAACCTGATCCGCGACATCAGCGAGCCGGAAGGCAACGACTGGCGGCTGCTGTCGGCCATCGCCTACCACGAGTCGCGGTTCACGCCCGACGTCACGTCGCGCCGCGGGGCGAAGGGCCTCATGCAGATCATGCCTTCGGTGGCGCGTCAGTTCGACATTCCGATCGAGGAGGTGGCCGATCCCGCCACCAACGTGTGGCTGGCGAACAAGCTGCTCTCGAAGATCGAGGCGACGCTCCGCCTTCCGGAAGGTATTTCCGAGAAGGATCGGATGGGTATTCTTCTGGCCTGCTACAACGGCGGCATCGGCCATGTGACCGATGCCCGGCGGCTGGCCCGGCTCCACGGCGAAGACCCGAATTCGTGGGAAGTGGTGGCGCGCTATCTCACGCTGAAGGCCCGGCCCGAATACTACGAGAGCGAGGCGGTCCGTTACGGCCGCTTCACCGGAGGCCGGCAGACGCTCGCCTATGTGGAGGACGTCATCGGACGCTATGATACATACTGCCGCATCGCCCGGAGGTGATTCGGCGGAAAATACGGAGGGAGACCGTCCGAAAGGTCTCCGCGAAACGGAAATTCACCCCTGCCGCATGTATTGCGGCGGGGGTGAATTCGTTTTTTTGCGGGGTGCAGGCGTACCGGACGGCGCCTTTCGTCGGGCCTCGCCGGGAGAGTGGGCGGCAGTTGCCGGGAGTTGCCGGGGCGCATCGGTCCCGAAGAATCGCGGGCCCGTGCGGTTGTCGGGGGAGGCGTGCGGCGACGGCCGTATCGGCGCCGGGGACCCGTCGGAAATGAGGACGCCGCGGCACGGATGCACAGGCATCCGCACTGCGGCGTCCTCACGGGCGGGGCGGAACCTCGGGAATTCCGCCCGCACCCGTCAGTAGATCCATCCGAAGTCGTCGAGATAGAACTGATTCTGCGAGCAGCCGACCATGAAGTCTCCGTAGGCGCTCGTCGAGCAGGAGATCACGATCGAGATCTTGCCGCCCGGTTTCGCCGCCGTGTCGTAGAACGACAGCGGCAGTTCGAGGTCGATCCACGCGTCGCCGGTGGAGGCCGCGTCGATGAATTTCGAACCGTAGGCGATGATGGCTCCCTCTTCGGTCCGCATCGTCTCTTCGGGGTCCCACATGCCGGAGGGTTGGCCCACTCCGGAGGTCACTTCGTGCCGGTCGCTCCAATCGACGATGGCTACCATGATACGCGACATGTCCTGATCTCCCTTTTCGAGATTTCCCGGGTTTTGATACTTGGCGACGTCCACCGTTCCGATCGTCGGGGCGTAATAGCGGACCTTCATCGCACGCGGCCGCGACTCCCAGGCGTAGGGCTGTCCGAACTTGACGGTGCCGTTCATGCCCTCGTAGTGGAACAGACCCGAGAAGAAGTTGCCCGAGGCGAGGATGCCCAGCGTCTTCGAAGCTTGCAGGTATGCGCATTTCGAACCGCCGAACTCGCCCTGCGTGCACAGTTTGGGCTTGAAGAGATTGTTGCCGCTGCCCCAGAAGCGCACCTGCTCCTCGGTCTCGTTGTCTTTCGTGAAACAGCTCAGCGTGCCGTCCTCCAGGTCGCCGTCGGGAATCGTGTGGCCGGCCGCTGTCGTCTGCGTTATCATGCCGTATTCCTCGTCGCCGACCAGCAGGCGCAGCTCGTAGGTGTGGCCGGCGAAGATGCCCTGTTCCGGAGCCATCGTGTAAACGGTCAGTCCGTTCTTGTTCTGCGACTCCTGCCATCCGGGTTCGACGATCGCGCGGAGAATGCCGTCGGCATAACCCTCCTTGCGGGCCGTCTGCCAGCTTTCGGCGCCTTCGGACCGGTACTGCACCTCGGCTTTCTTCGCTTCCTCCTCTGTGAGGAAGGCCGTGACGGTCGCCGTGTTGTTCCAGAGGTCGATCTCCTGCACGGCCATCCGGATGTCGGTCTCCTGTACGCGCAGCGTCCACTCTTCCGTCTCTCCGTGGCAGGTGACGCGCACCTTCCGCTCCTCGGCGAATCCGGCGGCCGAAAGCTCCTCGACCGTGGGCGAGTAGGTCGTGACCTCCGCGGGCCCGAGCTTGAGCGTTTCGATCCGCACGGCGGCCAGGTCGGTGCCGTCGGGTACGAAGGCCGTCGCGGTGCGGGCCTGCGTGTCGATTTCCGCCTCCTTGATCTGCCCCTTCACCCGGAAATCGAGCGCGATGCGCTGTTCGGCCCGGATGGTCCATGTGTAATCCTGGTAGAGCGAGAGAGTCGTGGTGAGCGGCGTGCGCATGTCGTGCGTGCCGACCAGCTCGACCGAACTGGCGATCTGGCGGATGAACGTCTCCTTGTCGGCATGGACGCTGTGGATCGTCACGTCGTAGTCCACCTTGTCGATGCGTACTTTCCGTATATCGGTCTGCTCGTCGAGGGCGAGGGTGATCGTGCGGTTCGCGGGATCGGTCGCGCCGACCGTGAATCCCTCGCCTTCGATGTCGGCGATGCTGATTTCGACGACGGGATAGGGCACGTCGTTCTCGATGCAGGCCGAGCCCAGAAGGGCGGCCGCCGCCGTGAGCAGCGTTTTCAGGTATCGGGTATTCATGGTCTATTTCTTTTTCTTGTCCCAGAGGTGGATCGTCATGCCGACGTTGATGGCGGCGATGTTGAGTTTGAATTTCATGTTCGATGCCTTGCGCGAGCCGATCTTGCGCCCCTCGGCGTCCTTTTGCGTGACGGAGGTGTACTGGATGCCGCCCAGTCCGAACGAGAGCGTGGCGCAGACGTTGGGGAAGATATAGACGGCCGCGCCGGGGTTGAACGCGAGTTTGAACTGCGTGTTGTCGCTGTACGTGCGTTTGATCCGGTCGCCCGACTCGTAGGCGAAGTTCGTGGAGCCGGTGGACATGGAGAGCTCGAATTCGGCGAACAGTCCGAAGCGTCCCTTCGGGTCGAGACCCGCATAGGAACGGTGGAAGATACCGAACGAATAGTTGTCGCTGGCCAGGTCGAGGTACGGCAGCGCGCCGGTCAGGTCGTTGCTCTCGCCGAAGTCGTAGTTGCCGCTGTCGAGCGTGCCGCCCATGTGGCGGTAGCCGAAGCGCACGCCCACGCAGTTGTTGTCGCGGTAGAAGTAGCCGACGAACGGTTTGACGGTGGCCACCGAACCGTCGGCGCCGATGCCGTCCACGATGAGCATGATGTCCGTGTCGTCGCTCGAGAGCGTGCCGTAGGAGGCCGTGAGACCCATGATGACCTCGCCCTTGTAGGCGAACTTGAGCTTGTCGATCTCCCGGTCGATGCGCCGGCGCGTCGGGAGGAAATGCTCCCGGCCGCGGCTCTTCGCGCCGCTGCCGGATACGGAGGCTGCCGCGGCCTCCCGGCGGAAGGCGTGCGTGCGCGCCGAATCGGCGGGGAGGCTCTCCGCGGACGCTGCGGCGGCCGTCAGCGCGATGCCTGTCGAAAGTGCGGTGAGTATGAAGTGTTTCATGTGCGTCGCGGTATTAGAGGTAGAAAGCCATGCCCAGGCCGATCGAGAAGATATTGACCTTGAAGTTCATCATGCTCGTATTGCGTTTGCCCACCGTGACCTGGTTGTGCACCTGCTTGGTGTGGGTGTAGCTGATACCCATGACGCCGACGTTCACTTCGACGGCCATGTTGTTCGTGGCGAAGGCGACGATGCCCGGCGAGATGCCCAGCGAGAGAGTATAGCCCGTCTCGTAGGTTCCCTTGACCGGCGAATCGTTCGTGAAGCGCGCCTGCGTGCCGCCCACGGAGAGCTGCGTCTCGTTGAAGAGCGCGAACCGCTTGTTGCGGCCCAGCGGGATGTACTGGCGCCAGATCGCGGCCACCGAGTAGTTGTGCCGCAGCGAGTAGTAGTTGTTGGCCTTGAGGTCCGTGTCGGAGCCTTCGTCGCCCAGTTGCAGTTCGGCCTTGTCCAGTTCGAGCAGCGTGCGCGAGTAGATGAAGCGGCCGCCGAGGGCCATGTTGTCGGTCAGGGCGTAGGCGATCATCGGACTGACACGCACCGTGTAGCCCTTCGAGTCGATGCCTTCGACGATGAGGAACTGGTAGCCCTCGTTGGTGTGTGTCGAGTAGGAGGCCGTGCCGCCGAAAACCCACTGACCCTTCGGGACGAAGAGGTTGCGGGGATCCGTGAGCCCGCGTTCGCGGCGTTTCTCGTTGATGGTCTTCGGGTGTTCGGCGATCGGTGCGCCGGAGGCCGTCGCGGCGGTTGCCGCCGCGGGAGGACATGTGCGTGCCGTGTCGGCCGGAAGGCCCGGGGCGGACAACTCCTGCGCCCGCAGGATGGTTGCCGACGCCGCGATGCAGCATGCGGCGAGGATAGTCCGGAGGCTTGTTCGCATAAAGGTCTTTTATCAGGAATGTTGCAAAAATAGGCAGGCGTGTCGGTTCGCGGAAATAAATTCAACGAACCGGCGGTTTTTCATCACGAACGCGCCGCTTTGCGGGGCTTCTTTTCAGCGGCTCGCGCGGCGGGACCGGTGCGGCGGCGCCCTTTTTACGGCGGCGGCCCTGCCGCAGCGCGCTGCGGCAGGGCCGGATCGTCGTTCCGGAGCGTTCCGGAGGGTCACTTCACGTATTTGTCGAGCCAGCCGAAGAACTCGCGGTTCCAGACCAGCGAATTTTGGGGCTTGAACACCTGGTGCGCCTCGTCCTGGAACTCGACCAGCCGTGCCGGGATGCCCCGCACGCGGGCGGCCGTGAAGGCTTCGAGCGACTGCGTGTAGGGTATGCGGTAGTCGCGCTCGCCGGTGATGATGAGGATGGGCGTGTCCCAACGGTCGGCGAACTTGTGGGGCGAGTTGGCGTAGGAGCGCATCGCCGTGGGGTTCTCCTTGTCCCAGTAGGAGCCTCCGTAGTCGTTATTGACGAACCACAGCTCCTCCGTCTCGCCGTACATCGAGTCGAAGTCGAAGATGCCGCAGTGGGCGATGAAGGCCTTGAAGCGCTTGTCGTGGTGTCCGGCCAAGAAATAGACCGAATAGCCGCCGTACGAGGCGCCGACGCATCCCATGCGCGTTTCATCGGCCCACGGCTCGCGCGCCACGTCGTCGATGGCCGAGAGGTAGTCGCGGATGTTCTGTCCCGAGTAGTCGCCCGAGATCTGGTCGAGCCACTCCTGGCCGAACGAGGGCAGGCCGCGGCGGTTCGGCGCCACGACGACGTAGCCCTGCGCAGCCATCAGTTGATAGTTCCAGCGATAGCTCCAGCCGTTCGACACGACGCTCTGCGGGCCGCCCTGACAGTAGAGCAGCGTGGGGTATTTCTTCGCCGGGTCGAAGTCGGGCGGCAGGATCACCCACGTGAGCATCTGCTTGCCGTCGGTGGTCTCGACCCACCGTTTCCGCACCTCGCCCATGCGGATCCGGTCGTAGATCGCCCGGTTGATCTCCGAAATCTGCGTCAGCGCACCGTCCGCGGGGTTCACCGTGTAGAACTCCGCGGCGGAGGAGATGGTCGAGAGCTCGGCCACGATCTGCTCCCCGGCCATCGTGAAGGCCGCGATGTCGTGGTCGCCCTTCGTCACGACCTCGACCTCGCCCTCGTCGGGGGCGATGCGGCAGATCTGGTGCGTGGCCTCGATCGGGGCGATGAACCACAGCCGGTCGTTCCCCTCCCAGAGGACGTTCATGGCGTTGTAGTCGAAATCCTCGGTGAGGTCCTGCATCGCGTGCGTCCGGCAGTCGTAGAGGAACAGGCGCGACTTGTCCGATTCGTTGCCGGCCCGCCGCTGCGAGAGGAAGGCGATCTTCCGGTCGTCGGGCGACCAGACGGGGTATTTGTCGTAGCCGGGCATGGCGGGCTTGTGCCCGGCCGCGGCGTTGTAGCGTGCTTTGCCGTCGAACGGCTTGCAGATGTTGTGCGTTCTGCCGTCGGCCAGGTCGTAAACGAAGATGTCCGAGTCGGTCGAGACGGCGTAGGCCGTGCCCGTCAGCGGCTTGCAGGTGTAGGCCAGTTGCGTCCCGGCGTTGTTCCAGGCGATTTCGGCCATGTCGAAGTAGGGGGCCAGCGGCACGTCCCACGCCGCGTCGGCGCCCACGATGTCTGTGCCGGGGCGCAGCCCTTCGGGACCGAAGTCGCCCACGAACAGGTGCATGTGTTCGCCCTCGTCCCAGTAGTCCCAGTGGCGGACCATCAGGTCGTCGTAGATGCGCGCCCGGGATTCGGGCATGTCCTTGTGGATGTCGGCCGAGCGGCGGGCGGCGACCTGCACGCGCTGCACGTACCACGCCTTGTCGCCGCGGGGACTGATGCCGAAGCCCTCCACGTCGCGGTCGAAGTCCGAGAGCTGGCGGACGCTGCCGCCCGCGGCATCCATCTCCCAGACCTGCATCGAACCGCTGCGGTCGGAGAGGAAGTAGATTTTGCCTCCGTCGGCGCTCCAGCGCGGGGAGAGGCTGTTGGACGAGAAGTCCGTGAGCGGGGTGACGGTCTTCGTGGCGAGGTCCTCGACGCGGATCGTCGTCACGCCGCGGTTCTCGGCCATCGAATAGTCGGTCTGCTGGTAGAGGAGCGTCCGTCCGTCGGGCGAGAGCGATGCGCCGCCCGCGCGGCTCATCTTCCACATGACCTCGGGCGTCAGCACGCCGGCCGCGATCTCTTCGGCCGTCAGCGCATTGTCGATCGTAAGGGGTTGCGGCCGCTTGTCGCACGCGCCCAGCCCCGCAACTGCAATAGCCATCGTCAGGATGATTTTTTTCATTTGCGTAAAGGTTTTCCCATTTATTGCTATTTTTGTTCCGAATTATGATCCGTTCGAACGATGAATCCTACCGTTTATTTCGCCGATAAGACCCTCCGGTTCGTCTCCTCCGCATCCGATGCGGAGGGGTTTCCCGTAGCCGCGGAGTGCGGCCCGAACCGCGACAAGATACTCAAAATTCTCGAAACGCACAACTCCGTTTCGGTCGTCGCGGCCGATCCCGGGGCCGCCTTCGGGGCTTTCGCCGCCGGATTCGTCCCGGTCGAGGCGGCCGGGGGCGTGGTGGTGAACGACCGCGGGGAGTGGCTGATGATCCGCCGCAACGGCCGCTGGGACCTGCCCAAGGGACACCTCGAGGCGGGCGAGAGCCTCGCCGCCTGCGCCGAGCGCGAGATCGCCGAGGAGACGGGCATCGCCGCGCGGGTCGAACGGCCCTTGTGCGAGACGCTGCACGCCTACTGGTTCGCGAAGACCGCGCGCTGGGAGCTCAAGCGCACGCACTGGTTCCGGCTGCGTCCGGCGGGAGCCGGCACTCCGGCGCCCCAGACCGAGGAGGGGATCGAAAGGGTGTCGTGGTGCGCTCCCGCCGAGCGCGAGGAGCATCTGCGCGACGCCTTCCCGACGATCCGTCGTGTGGCCGCGGCGATGGAGAAGTAGGCGGCGGCTCCCGGTCCGGGGGGCGCTTCCGTGCCGGAAGGCGTTCTATGCGTCGCCCAGCCGGCGGCGGACCTCCTCCTTGTATTTGCGGGAGATGTCGATCCGTTCGTCGCCGATGAGGACGTACGAGGGGAGGTAGCGGTCGATCCGCTCCGTATTGACTATGTAGGAGCGGTGGATGCGCAGAAAGCGGCCGTCGAGCTGCGCCTCCCACTGCGAAATGCGCGTCTTGGTGCGGTAGATCTCGCCCGAGACGGTGTGGATCCGCACTTCGCTGTCGTTCGACTCCACGTAACGGATTTCGCCGGGATCGAGCGCGACCTTCCGCCGCTCGGAGACGAAGCGGATCGTCGTGTCGTAGGGCTGCCGGCGTTCCAGGTATTTCTCGATGGCCATTCCGGGTGTGACGAGGGCCGAGAGGACCAGCAGCAGGAAGAAGGGGTTCAGCAGCAGCGGGGGAACCTCGTCCGGGGAGGCGTCGAGCACGAGGGCCAGTCCGAGCAGCAGCGAGAGGTATTGGGTGCAGAGAACGGCCAGCGCGAGGCAGACGGCATGGAGGATGTGCTCCCGGTCTCTGCCGGGTGCGAGTTGCGGCAGGAAATAGCGGGCGCAGAGCATGCCGGGCAG
This sequence comes from Alistipes dispar, assembly GCF_006542685.1. NCBI lineage: Bacteria > Pseudomonadati > Bacteroidota > Bacteroidia > Bacteroidales > Rikenellaceae > Alistipes > Alistipes dispar. The sequence goes on from NZ_AP019736.1 coordinate 2,207,230, forward strand.
AAAGAGCACGGCGAGGGCGACCGCCCGCGGAGCGGGGTGGCCCAGGCTGACGAACAGCAGGGCGAGGAAGCCGACGGCGCCGGGCCACCAGCAGATCGGGAAGAGGCGTTTCATGTGCGGGCGGGGATTTTGCGTCCTTACAAATATAGGTAAAATCTCCTTTCGGCGGAAGCCCTTCGCCGGACGGATCGGGGCGCGGAGGCCGGTCGGCGGGTTTCTACCGCCCGACAACGGGATTCGACGCCCCCTTTTTGCGCCGTCCGGCCGCTTTGTCCCCTATCTTTGCGGAAGGGAATGGTCCCGCATTATTTAAAAAAATCTGTCGTTATGTTCGAGTTGTTTTCCGAGGGCGGACCGTGGGGCATGTCGCTCCTGACCGTCGAGCTGATCTGTCTGTTGTTCGCCGCGTGGAAAGCCCCCGCGTGGGTCAAGGAAATCGGGTTGCTGGCGCCGGTGACCGCGTTTGTCTATATGTTGATCGGCTATTCGGAGGCGATGCGTGCCGTACAGCAGGCCGGGGATATTTCGCCCGCGCTGCTGGCGGGAGGTTCCCGCGCAGCATTCATCCTGCTGGTATATGCATTGCTGATCTACGCCGTGTCGCTCGTGATCCGCATGTTGCAGAAGCCGCGCATCTGATCCGAAAGGGCGCATCCGGAAGGGCGCGTGGAATCGGCCGTGGCATGGCGCCGCCCTGCGGGCCGGCGGAGGTGTCCTCCGCGACGCTCCGCCAGGGCGGCGCCTGCGCCGAAGACCGCCGGACGGCGGAGCCTCCTCGTCGCGCCCGCATCCGGGCGTAGAACGTCCGCCGTCCGGGCATGGACGTTAGGCCGCGATCCGGTCGGAGTCGTGGGGCGTATGCCGCCCTCCCCGGTTGCGGGACGGGATACGGAAGAAGGAGACGAAGCGGCCGAAGTCGTTCATGGACACGACGGACCGGCGGCCGTTCAGGCCGGCCGGACGCCGTTGAGGGCGTTGGCGATCCCCTCGGCGATCTGATCCACGGCTTTCTGCAGTTTGCCGCCGATCATCATTTTCATCATCATGTTCAGCTCGATGTGCAGCACCAGCCGCAGGCGGGTGTCGTATTCCGAGACCTTGTGCAACTGGATCCAGAAGGCGAAATCCATCGGTACGCCCCCCTCGTCGCCCACGATCTTCACGTGTTTGGGCTCGATGCGCTCCTCCATACGGAGCTTCACGGTGAACCCTTTGGCCTTGAACGAGCAGCGCTCCTCGTCGGCCTGCCACTCCTCGACGCGGTCGGCCAGGGCGGGCGTCAGGTTGTCGAAACGGCTGATTACAGCGTAGATCTGTTCTGCGGGAAGCAGAACCCGATGTTGTTGCGAGATGTATTCCTGCATGGCGTGAATGGATAGTGGCGGCAAAGATAACGATTTTTCCGCTATTTCCGCTTGCCGGCCGGCCGCGGCCGGTCAGTCGATCTCGAACGTGCGGGCCGTGTCGCTGTCGGCGGTGATGCGCACGTTCATCGTGTTCTCCGGGAGCAGCTGTTCGATCTTCTCGGGCCACTCCACCAGGCAGAGGTCGCCCGAGTAGAAGTACTCCTCGTAGCCGAAGTCGTAGGCCTCGCGCTGGTCGTCGATGCGGTAGAAATCGAAGTGGTGGATACGCTCTTTGCCGGCCTTGTATTGGTTGACGATGGCGAACGTGGGGCTGGTCACGGTGTCCGCCGATCCCAGCGCGGCGACGATCTCGCGGATGAGCGTCGTCTTGCCCGCCCCCATGCCGCCGCGGAAGGCGACCACCGTGCGGCGCCCCAGCGAGCGGATGACGGCCCGCGCCACGTCGGGCAGTTCGTCCTGCGATGTGATGTGTATGGTTCTCATGCTATTGTTTGGGTTTCAGTACGATGTAGGGCACGATCATCTCCTGCATGGAAATGCCGCCGTGCTGGAACGTGTTGCGGTAGTAGCGGATATGCCGGTTGGCGTCGTTGTTGTAGATCAGGAAATCCGAGTTGTAGGCGAAGATGTAGCTCGAAGTGAGGTTGCTCGACGGCAGCTGGATGTCCTTCGGGTTGAGCACCTCGTACACCTCGCGCGAATTGTAGGCCAGGTTGCGTCCCGTCTTGTAGCGCAGGTTGGCCGAAGTCTCGCGGTCGCCGGTGACCTTCACGGGGTTGTCCACGCGGACCGTGCCGTGGTCCGAGGTGATGACCACCGTGTGCCCCCGCTCGGAGAGCAGTTTGAGGATGGTGTAGAGGTCCGAGTGCTCGAACCACGAGCGGGTCAGCGAGCGGAACGCCGCGTCGTCCTCCGTGAGCTCGCGGATGATGTCCGTCTCGGTCCGCGCGTGGGAGAGGATGTCGAGGAAGTTGTAAACGATCACCGAGAAGTCGGCGTCGTAAACCTTCTGGATGTTGTCCACCAGCTTGCGGCCCTGTTCCGGGCGCACGAGCTTGTCGAACGAGAAACGCCACTGTTTGCCGTTCTGCTGCATCAGGCGCCGGAGGAACTCCTCCTCGTACTGGTTCTTGCCGCCCTCCTCGTTGTCGTTGAGCCACTTCTGGGGCATCAGCTTGTCGATGGCCAGCGGCATCAGCCCGGCGAAGACGGCGTTGCGGGCGTATTGCGTGGCCGTGGGAAGGATGGCGCAGTAGAAATCGTCCTGCACCACGTCGTAGTAGCCGCGCAGCAGCGAGGAGATCGAACGCCACTGGTCGTAGCGGAAGTTGTCGATCAGCAGCAGCGTCGTCTTGGGATTCTCGTCGGCCACGGGGAAGATTTTCGTCCGCATGAGCGTATGCGACATCGTGGGCGTGTCCTCCGTGCGGCGGTTGATCCAGTTGTAGTAGTTGCGGCGGACGAATTTGCAGAACTCCTGGTTGGCCTCGACGCTCTGGTAGGAGAGCACCTCGCGGATGCTCCGGTCCGAGGATTCCGAAAGCTCGATCTCCCAGCCGGTGAGCCGGCGGTAGATCGAACACCAGTCCTGGAACGTCTCGGCCAACTGGAGCGACGAGGTGATGCGCCCGAACTCCGAGCGGTAGTCGGCCGTGGTCTGCTCGGTGACGAGCTGCTGCTGGTGGACGTTCTTCTTGATCGAGAGCAGCACCTGATTGGGATTCACGGGCTTGATGAGGTAGTCGGCGATCTTCGATCCCACGGCCTTGTCCATGATGTTCTCCTCCTCGCTCTTGGTGACCATGATGACGGGTGTCGTCGGGCGCACCTCCTTGATCTTGGGCAGGGTTTCGAGTCCGGTCATACCGGGCATCATCTCGTCGAGGATAATCAGGTCGTAGGCCCCTTCGGAGGCCATGTCTATCGCGTCGTATCCGTTGTTGCAGGTGTCCACCTCGTAGCCTTTCTGCGTGAGAAACAGCACGTGCGGTTTCAGCAGTTCCACTTCGTCGTCCACCCAGAGTATTTTGACCATAGCGCTGTCGTGATTGGGATTCGCAAAAATAGTGATTTTACCTCTCAAACGCAAAAACCGGGCGGTTTATTGGACCGCCGGCGCGATTTTCGCCGTTCGGACGGTCATGGCGTTGTGCGCCAGCGAGTTGCTCGATTCCGGGCGGGAAGTCCGGAGCGGTCCTTCCGGCGGCGGAAACGGGATATTTCGGTTTTTCTGCGGGTTTTGCCCGATATTTGTTATCGCATTGTAAGCGTGGAAAGTAGGACGCGGATGAAAAAAAATGAAAAAAACGACCGTTTGTTGGCGGAAATACAAATAAAGTGTATATTTGCACTCCGAATCTCAGGTTAAACTCAATAAAACCACATAATTATGACAAAGGCAGATATCGTAAGCGAAATCGCGAAGAGCACCGGCGTGGAGAAGGTGCAGGTGCAGGCTATCGTCGAGGCTTTCATGGAGAGCATCAAGACGTCGCTGACCCAGAAGAACAACGTGTATCTCCGCGGCTTCGGCAGTTTCATCGTGAAGAAACGCGCCAAGAAGGTAGCCCGCAACATCTCCAAGAACACGACCATCACTATTCCCGAACATAACATCCCTGCTTTCAAGCCCGCCAAGAGCTTCGCAGAGAAGGTGAAGTAAAAATAAGAACCTCTAAAATTTTTTAAGGACTATGCCAAACGGAAAGAAGCATAAGCGTCACAAGATGGCTACCCACAAGCGTAAAAAACGTCTTCGCAAGAACCGTCACAAGAAAAAGTAGGGTAGCGCTGTACTAACGGGATAAAGCTAAAGGAGCAGGGCTCTTTTAGCTTTACCTATTTATTTCCGAGCGGTCGCGCCGCTCCTCCGGCTTTCGCCGTACGCACGCACGGTGCGTTGATTTTCAGCAGATATTGGAGCCTGCCGCCGCTCCATTCCTATCAGGCGGTACGATACTAATTTTTTCAGCATTCCGCGCCCGCCGGAGGGCCGGCGCGGCACACGATATATGAACAGAGAGTTAATCGTTAGCGTCACCCCGGCCGAGATCTCCATCGCCCTGTGCGAGGACAAGGTGCTCGTCGAGCTCAACAAGGAGCAGTGTCAGACGGGGTTTTCCGTGGGGGACATCTACCTCGGGAAGGTGCGTAAGATCATGCCGGGGCTCAACGCGGCATTCGTCAATATAGGGCACGAGAAGGACGCCTTCATCCACTACCTCGACCTGGGCGGACAGTTCCGCTCGTTGCAGAAGCTCGTCGCCTCGCAGCAGCCCGGCAAGCGGGGCCTGCGCGTCGAGAGCATGAAGCTCGAGGCGCCGGTGGAGAAGGAGGGCAAGATCGGCGACTACCTCCAGGTGGGGCAGCAGATCATGGTGCAGGTGGCCAAGGAGGCCATTTCAACCAAGGGACCGCGCCTGACGGCCGACATTTCGCTCGCCGGCCGCAACGTGGTGCTGGTCCCCTTCTCGTCGAAGGTCTTCCTTTCGCAGAAGATCCGTTCGGCGGAGGAGAAGAAGCGCCTCAAGCGCATCGCGGCGGCGGTGCTTCCGAAGAATTTCGGCGTCATCATCCGCACGGCCGCCATGGAGGCCCGGGACGAGGACATCGAGCACGACATCCAGACGCAGATCGACCGCTGGCGCAAGACCGTGGCGGCCATCCGCAAGCATACGGCCCCCGACCAGCTGATGAGCGAGATGAACCGCGCCAACACGATCATCCGCGACTCGCTCAACGGCTCCTTCTCGCAGATCGCCGTGGACGACGAGGCCATGTACAACGAGATCCGCAACTACATCAAGCAGATCGACCCCGAGAAGGTGAAGATCGTCAAGCTCTACAAGGGCAAGGTCCCCATTTTCGACAACTTCGACATCTCGAAGCAGATCAAGTCGCTCTTCGCCAAGTACGTCTCGCTCCGGCGCGGCGCCTACCTCATCATCGAGCATACGGAGGCCATGAACGTCATCGACGTCAATTCGGGCAACCGCACCAAGGCCGAGGACAACCAGGAGCAGACCGCGATGGACGTGAACCTGGCCGCGGCGAAGGAGATCGCCCGGCAACTGCGGCTGCGCGACCTGGGCGGCATCGTCATCATCGACTTCATCGACCTGCACAAGGCGCAGAACAAACAGGCGCTCTACGACGAGATGGTGAAGCTGATGGCCACCGACAAGGCCAAGCACACCGTGCTGCCGCTCACGAAGTTCGGACTGATGCAGATCACGCGCCAGCGGGTGCGCCCCGTGGCCGTGGAGAGCGTTTCGGACGTCTGCCCGACGTGCAACGGCACGGGCAAGATCGAGCCGACGGTGCTGCTCGACAAGAAGATCGAGAATCAGATTTCGTTTCTCACGCAGGACCGCGGCCACAAGTTCATCAAGCTGGTGGTCAGCCCCTATGTGGCGGCTTTCCTCAGGAAGGGCCTGATTTCGCTGCGCCGCCGCTGGGAGTGGAAATACAAGGTGCGGATCGAGATCGCCGAGGACCAGAGCACCGGCATCGTCGAGGTGCATTACCACGATAAGAATGATAACGATTTGATAAACAAATAATTCGGGCCTGTCGTCGGGCTTCCGGGAATTTCCGCCCTGCCGGGCCGGCGCGTGTGCGGGCGGGAGGCCGCCGCACGGGGCCGGAGGCTGGCGGCGGAAGACCGGCCTCCGGTATCCGGAGTCCCGGCGATTTTCCGGCGACCGGTCCGATTCGAAGTGTCATCCATGACCGTCCGTGAGCAATTGGCGCAGTTCGCCGCCGGGTCGAAACCCCTCGGCGCGTTGTGCCGCGAATACAGGAGCGAACGTGCCGTCGTCCATCTCGAGGAGCTGGTCGGCGGGGCGCTCTCGTTTTATGCCTCCGCGGCGGTCGCGCGGACGGGGGGCGTGCACCTCTTCGTCGCCGAGGACCGCGACGCGGCGGCCTACCTCGTGAACGACTTCTACAACCTGCTGGACGAAGAGCGCGTCTGCTTCTTTCCCTCCTCCTACAAGCATTCGGCTGCCAACGGTGCGGAGGATGCGCAGGGCGTCGTGCAGCGCACGGCGACGATGAACGCCCTGCGGAGTTTTTCCGGAGCGGGCTATCTGGTGGTCTGCACCTATCCCGAGGCGCTGGCCGAACGGGTCGCGGATGCGGAGGCGCTGCGGCGCGGGACGATCGCCGTGCGCGTCGGGGACCGCTTCTCGATCGAGGTGCTCGAGCAGGAGCTGGCCGATGCGGATTTCACGCGCGTGGATTTCGTCTATGAACCCGGGCAGTACTCCGTGCGCGGCGGCATCGTGGACGTCTTCTCCTACTCGGAGAGCAAACCCTACCGTCTGGACTTCTTCGGCGACGAGGTCGATTCGATCCGGCGGTTCAACATATCGAGCCAGCTCTCGTCGGACAGGCTCGACCGCGTGGAGATCATCCCCGACCTGAACGCCGCGCGGAGCGGCGCGCGCGTCTCCCTCGCGCAGTTCGCCGGGCCGCAGGCCGCATGGTGGTTCTACGATGCGGACTACGTGCTGCGCCGGGTGAACGACGTGCGGCGCAAAACGCTCGCGGACATGGAGCGTCCCGAGGAGGCGGATTCGTTGCTGACCAGCCGCAACGGCCTGCTGGCCGATCTGGCAGGGGCGCGGCTCCTGCTGCTGCGCGACAACCTGCCGGAGCGGCCCGCCACGGCGACGGTGCGCTTTTCGACGGCGCCGCAGCCGAAGTTCAACAAGAATTTCGAGATGCTCGCCGACGACATGATCCGCAACGCCCTGCGGGGATACGACACCTATATTCTTTCGGAGAACAAGGCGCAGGTCGAACGGCTGGAGAACATCTTCCACCAGATCGGCCGCGGACAGGCCGTCGTGCGGTCGCTGCCGGTGACCCTCCACGAGGGGTTCGCGGACAACGACCTGAAGCTGTGCCTCTACACCGACCACCAGATTTTCGACCGCTACCAGCGCTACCGCATCAACGGCGAGATCCGGCGCGACGAGCAGATGACCGTCGCCGAGCTGAACCAGTTGCGCCCGGGCGACTACGTGGTGCACATCGATCACGGCGTGGGGCGTTTCGACGGGCTGGTGAAGATCGAGGAGAACGGCAAGACGCACGAGGCGATCAAGCTCGTCTATAAGGACGGTGACGTGCTGTTCGTGAACGTCCATTCGCTGCACCGCATCGCGCGCTACAAGTCGGGCGACGGGGAGCCTCCGAAGGTCTATAAGCTCGGCAGCGGCGCCTGGCAGAAGCTCAAGAACGCCACCAAGAAGGCCGTCAAGGACATCTCGCGCCAGCTCATCGCGCTCTACGCCAAGCGCAAGGCTTCGAAGGGGTTCGCCTTCTCGCCGGACAGCTACCTGCAGCACGAGCTGGAGGCGTCGTTCCGCTGGGAGGACACGCCCGACCAGCAGGCGGCGACGGCGGCCGTCAAGAAGGACATGGAGTCGGACCAGCCGATGGACCGGCTCGTGTGCGGCGACGTGGGATTCGGCAAGACCGAGGTGGCCATCCGCGCGGCGTTCAAGGCCGCCGTGGACGGCAAGCAGGTCGCCGTGCTGGTCCCCACGACGATCCTCGCCCTGCAACACTACCGCTCCTTCATGGAGCGGCTGCGCGACTTCCCGGTGCGGGTGGAGTATCTCAACCGCACGAAATCGTCCCGGGAGGTGAAGCAGATCTGCGCCGACCTGGCCGCGGGGAAGATCGACATCCTAATCGGCACGCACAAGATGCTGGGCCGGCAGGTCGTCTTCCGCGACCTGGGGCTGCTCATCATCGACGAGGAGCAGAAGTTCGGCGTCGCGGCCAAGGAGAAGCTGACCGAAATGAGCGTTTCGGTCGATACGCTGACGCTCACCGCCACGCCCATCCCGCGCACGCTGCAATTCTCGCTCATGGGGTCGCGCGACCTGTCGGTGATCTCCACGCCGCCGCCCAACCGGCAGCCGATCCTCACCGAGTCGCACGTCTTCTCGGAGGAGATCGTCCGCGACGCCGTCGAGAGGGAGCTGGCGCGCGGCGGGCAGGTCTATTTCGTCCACAACCGGGTCGAGGACTTGCAGACCTTGCAGGGGATGGTCACGCGCCTCTGTCCGAAGGCCCGCGTGGCCGTCGGACACGGCAAGATGCCTGCCGAACAGCTCGAACGGCTCATCATGGACTTCATCTACGGGGAATTCGACGTGCTGGTTTCGACGACGATCGTCGAGAACGGCATCGACATTCCCAACGCCAATACGATCATCGTCAATAACGCCCAGCACTTCGGACTGAGCGACCTGCACCAGTTGCGCGGCCGCGTGGGACGTTCGAACCAGAAGGCCTACTGCTACCTGCTGTCGCCGCCCGAGGAGCTGCTGTCGCCCGACGCGCGGCGCCGGCTCCGGGCCATCGAGGAGTTCTCGGACCTCGGGTCGGGATTCAATATCGCCATGCAGGACCTCGACATCCGCGGCGCGGGCAACCTGCTGGGGGCCGAGCAGAGCGGATTCATCGCCGACATCGGTTTCGAGACCTACCAGAAGATCATGCAGGAGGCCGTCGCCGAACTGCGGGCCGAGGGGCTGGAGCTTCCGGGACTCGACGCCGCGGAGCGGCAGGCGGTCGAGCAACTGCGTTTCATCGACGACGCCCATATCGAGATCGAGGTGGAGGCTTCGCTGCCGGACGGCTACGTGGCGCAGCAGGCCGAGCGCCTGAAACTCTACCGCGAACTGGACTCGACGAAGGACGAGGCGGCGCTCGAAGCCTTCGAAAGCCGCTTGGCGGACCGCTTCGGTCCGCTGCCGCGCGCCGCGAAGGAGCTGCTCAACGTGGTGCGGCTCCGCTGGGAGGCCATCCGGCTGGGCATGGAGCGGGTGAAGGTCAAGAACGGACTGATGATCGTGCATTTCGTGGGCGAGGAAAATTCGCCCTATTACAAAAGCGATACCTTCATGCAACTGTTGCAGCGCGTTACGCAGCGCCCCGACCGATTCGTGCTCAAGCAGCACAATAATCGGCTGGCGATGACCGTTAGGAATGTCAAAGACGTCGAGGACGCCTACAAAACGCTCCGGGAGTTATGAATCTCGTCGTCGATATAGGCAATACGCTCCTCAAACTCGCCGTTTTCGACGGCGGCCGGCTCGTGGCGCAGCAGTGCGTCGGAGAGCTGCGGGAAGAGACCTTCGCCGGGCTGCTCGGCGGCGCGCGGGCCGCGCGGGCCGTCGTCGCTTCGACGCGGGGCGAAGCTCCGGCGATCGTGGAGGCGGTGCGGCGGCATACGGGTTACCTGCTGGAGTTCACTCCGGCGACGCCCGTGCCGATCGGCAACGCCTACCTCACGCCCGCGACGCTGGGCCGCGACCGGCTGGCGGCGGCCGTGGGAGCCGCGACGCTCTACCCGGGACGCAATGCGCTGATCGTCGATTTCGGGACGGCCGTGACGCTGGATTTCGTCTCGGCCGACGGCGTGTTCCGCGGCGGCTGCATCTCGCCTGGTATGGCGATGCGGTTCCGCGCGCTGCACGAATACACGGCCGCGCTGCCGCTGTGCGACGCCACCGATTCCGCGGAGCTGCTCGGGCGGACCACCGACGAGGCCGTGCGCCTCGGGGTGATGAATTCGCTGGCCTTCGAAATCGAGGGTTATATCGCCCGCATGCAGGGCGAAATTGAGGATTTGTGCGTAATTTTTACCGGAGGGGACACGAATTTCTTTGCGAAAAGAATTAAAAATACGATATTTGCAAATTGTAATCTCGTCTTTTGGGGATTGAACAGAATTTTAGAGTACAATGCAAGTGAAGAACACCTTGATTAAGCTTCTCGTCGCGGCCGCGGCGCTCTTTCCCGCCGCCGTATGGGCGCAGACGAGCAGCATAAACGCCTTTTCCCCCTATACGATGTACGGCATCGGCGAATTGAACACTCCGGGTACGCTGCCGATGCGTTCGATGGGCGGCGTGGGTGTCGCGATGCGTTCGACGGGAGTCGTCAATCTGCTCAATCCGGCGGCGTACAGTTCGATTCCGCAGAAGACGTTCCTCTTCAACTTCGGGCTGGAGGGGCAGAACTACTACAACTCGCAGACGGTGGCCGGGCAGTCGAAAAGCACGGCTTACAATACGTTCAATTTCCACGACATCGCCTTTCAGATGCCCGTGGCGCGGAAACTCGGTCTGGGGTTCAGCCTCACGCCGTACAGTTCGGTGGGTTACCGGACCAAGTATTACCACGAGTACGACCCGTCGGATCCCGTGTGGGGCAACGTCGGGCGCGTGCAGTACAACTACGAAGGCGAGGGCGACGTGACGGAGGTCAAGCTCGGCCTGGGCTGGGAGGTGTTCAAGAACTTCTCGGTCGGCGTGGCCGCGCAATACTACTGGGGCAGCATCGACCGCACCTTCACGATGACGCCGACGGCCATCACGGGCGAGGGAACCTACACTTCGTCGGTGGGACTGGACAATTACAGCATTTCGAGCGTCAAGGGGCAGGTCGGCGTGCAGTGGAGCCCCGTGCTGACCCAGAAGCGCATCCTCACGATCGGCGCGGCGTTCGACATCGGCGGCGACCTGAATCCCGAGGTGACGAAGCGCATCTATGTCGGCGACATTTACAATACGACGGTCAAGGGCGACACGACGCATCTGAAGATGGTGCTGCCGCGGCAGCTTTCGGCCGGCATCTACTACCAGACGGCCAAGTGGGCCGTGGGCGTGGATTACGCCTACCAGAACTGGGGCGACAGCAACACCGCGACCGAAATGACGGGCGTGAGCGGCTCGGGCGACGCAAGAACCTCCTACGAGGTGGCCTATACCAATACGAGCACGTTCAAGGTGGGCGTGGAGTACACGCCGTCGCGCTACGACGTGCGTAGTTTCCTCAAGCGCTGGTCCTACCGGGCGGGATTCCGTTACGGTTACCACAACCAGACCTTCAACGGCGACCGGCTCGCGCAGTATGCCGTGACCGCCGGATTCGGCATTCCCGTGAAGCTCTGGGCGATCTCTTCGATCGACGTGGGCGTGGAGTACGGCCGCCGCGGGTATAACGTCGCCGAGCGCGTCGGACTGGTGCGGCAGCAGTACTTCAAGTTCGCCGTGGGCTTCACGCTCTTCGCCGGAGCCCAGGAGAACGGCGAGTACTGGTTCTCGCGGCCCAAGTACGATTAACCGGGACGGAGCCGGCAAACGAATACGGACAGGTAAACAAAAAACAAACATAAAACGCACAAAAATTAATCTGACCGATGAAAAACGTTAAATTTCTGCTTTCCGCGGCCTGTACGCTGTTCGCTGTGGCTGCGATGGCACAACAGGATTTCAGTGGCCCCCAGTACGCGAAATGGGGCGACACCCCGGAAGAGCGGGAGAAGAACATTCTGAACAGCAATTTCCTGAAGGAGTCGTACGACAACCGCGATTACGATGCGGCCGCCCGTTACCTGCGCGACCTGCTCAACAGTTGCCCCGACGCTTCGGTGGCCATCTACCAGCGCGGCGCCAATGTTTACAAGCAGAAGATCAACCGTGCCAAGAACGTGACCGAGAAGAACGCCTATATCGACTCGCTGATGCAGATCTATGACCTGCGCGCCAAGTATTTCGGCGACAACGCCAAGCAGGGGCTCGCCTTCATCCTCGACCAGAAGGCCCGCGAGTACCTGGCCTATAAGCCCAACGACCGCGCCGGCATCCGCAAGGCGTTCCGCGAGGCCCTCGAGGCCGGCGGCGACAACGCCGATCCGGAGACCGTGGTGGCCTACTTCTCGAACCTCTGCGACGACTACAAGAACACCGACGAGGTGATGCCCGACGAGGTGATCGCCGAGTACGACCGGCTTTCGCAGTTCTTCGAGAAGCATCCCGAGGCTGCGGAGATGAAGGGCCAGTTCGACACGGCGTTCGGCGTGAGTGGCGCCGCGAGCTGCGAGAACCTGGAGAAGCTCTTCGGCGCCAAGCTGGCCGCCGCTCCCGACGACGAGGCGCTGCTCGCGCAGGCCGTGGCGCTGATGTCGCGTGCCGATTGCAGCAGCGATTTCTTCCTGGCGACGGCCGAGAAGTTCTATGCGGTGAAGCCGTCGTCCAATACGGCGCTGTCGCTGGCCCAGGTTTTCCAGAACAAGCACGACTATGCGAAGGCCATGACCTATCTGAACGAGGCGCTGGCCGTGGAGAAGGATGATGCCGAGCGTCAGAAGCTGCTGGCCCGCATCGGCCTGGTCGGCCTGGCCGCCAACGATGTTTCGGGAGCCGCCGCGGCCGCACGTCAGGCCCGCGACCTGAATCCCGAGGACGGCGTGCCCTACTTCGTGCTGGCGCAGTGCTACGGCCTTTCGGCCGCTTCCTGCGGCGGTTTCGCCGGGCAGGCTACCTTCTGGGCCGCTTACGACACGATGTCGAAGGCCGTCGAGCTGCTGCCGAGCGATTCGGAATACCTCGAGCACGCCAAGAGCGCGCTTTCGACCTTCCGCAACAACTTCCCCAGCTCCGAGGAGTGTTTCTTCAACGAGCTGCAGTCCGGGGCGCGTTATACGGTCACCTGCGGCACGGCTGCCGGTGTCACCACGACGGTGCGTCCCCGCTAAAGCGGACAGTTCCGCGTTGTAGATGGAAAAACGCCTGACGAAATATGGTAGGGTAGCACTCTCCGTTGCGGGGAGTGCTATCTTGCTATTCTCCTGTGCGGAGCGGGAGACGCCTCCGGAGGGCTCCGTGGAGACGATGATGACCGAGTACAGCGACAGCCTCTCGATCATCATGTCGCGCAACGGCCGTCGGTCGTACCACTTCACGGCGCCGCAGCTCGAAGGCTACACGCTGGCCCGCGAACCGTACCGCGAATTTCGCAGGGGCATCCGGATCACGACCTACAAGGACGATTCGCTCTCGACGGTGGATGCGGTGCTGACGGCCAATTACGCCATCTATTACGAGAAGCGCGAGCTGTGGGAGGCCAAGGGCAATGTCGTGGTCGAGAAGTCCGACGGCAAGACGCTCTACACCCAGCAGCTCTTCTGGAACGCCCAGACGGACAAGGTCTATTCGAACGTCGATTCGAAGATCGTGCAGAACAACGGCCGCGACGTATTCATCGGCGAGGGCTTCGAGTCGGACGCTTCGTTCAAGGAGTGGCGTTTCCGCCGCATGAAGGGGCGCATGGAGGTCGAGATGAAGAATTCGCCCGACTCGACGGCGTCGGCGCCGGCTCCCGCGGGGGCTGCGGACGTCGCCGGTAACGGTGCGGCGGGCGGGCCTGATCCGAAAGAGGAATCGTCCGGCGGAGTAAAATCCGGCAGCGGCGGGGAGCCGCGGCGGACGGCGGTCCGCCGTTCGGATGCCGGACCGGAGAGGCCGCGGCTGACGGATTCCGCTCCGGAGCGTCCGTCCGGAAAGGCGCGTGCGTCCGAAGCGGTCCGGTTTCCCGCAGCCGGGCAGGAGCCGCAGCCGTTGCAGGTGTCGAAGGCTCAGCTCCGGCCGCTCGGACAGTCCGGAGATGCCGTACCCGTGCAGGCGGCCGAGACCCCGGCGGCGGAGGTTCCGGCGGAGGGCGTGCGTCCGGTCGAATCCCTGAAATCCGAAACCCGGTAGCGATGCTTTCGATTGTCATTCTCATATTTGCGATGCTGCTGCTGTCGGCCTTCTTTTCGGGCATGGAGATCGCTTTCACGAGCAAGAACCGCCTGAAACTCGAGATCGACCGGAAGCAGAGCCGGATGTTCGACCGCATCGCCGAGGTCTTCTCCCGCCATCCGGGGCAGTACATCACGACGATCCTCGTGGGCAACAACATTGCGCTGGTGGTCTATTCGCTGGCCATGTCGCTCCTGCTGCGGGAGACCTACGGCGCTCTGGGATGGGAGTCGCTGGCCCTCGAAGGCTCCGTGGCGCTCGATACGGCCGTATCGACGCTCGTCATCATCTTCGTCGCGGAGTTCCTGCCCAAGTCGATCTTCAAGAACAATCCCAATTTCTACTACCGCGCCCTGGCGCCGGCGATCTACTTCTTCTACATTCTGCTCTATCCGCTGGCGCGCTTCACGACGCTGCTCTCGCACGGCATCCTGCGCCTTTTGGGGCGGCGCGTCAAGGAGCAGGACATCACGCCGAGCTTCAACCGCGAGGACCTGGCCGCCCTGCTCGAGGCGAACAATACGGAGCAGCACGCCGAGCCGGACAACGAACTGAAACTTTTCCAGAATGCGCTGGACTTCGCCGACCTGCGCGTCCGCGACTGCATGGTTCCGCGCGTGGACATCGAGGCGGTGGACATCGAGGAGACCTCGATCGGGCAGCTCACCGCGCGTTTCGTCGATTCGAAGTATTCGCGGATTTTCGTCTGGCGCGGGTCGATCGACAACATCGTGGGGTACGTCAATTCGAAGAGCCTCTTCACGCGTCCGGCACAGGTCGCCGACGTGATGATGGAGGTCAATTTCGTGCCCGAGACGATGCCCCTGCAATCCGTGCTGGAGAATTTCATCAAGCACCGGTCGAACATCGCCGTGGTGATCGACGAGTTCGGCGGCACGGCGGGGGTGATCTCGCTCGAGGACGTGCTGGAACAGATCTTCGGAGAAATCGAGGACGAGCACGACATTCCCGACCTGACGGAAAAGCGGGTCGGGGAGGACGAATACGTGCTGTCGTGCCGGCTGGAGGTGAAGTACCTCAACGAAAAATACGGGCTGGGTATCGAGGAGAGCCGGGAGTACGACACGCTGGCGGGCTTCATCATCTACAATTACGAGGGGATTCCCTCGGCCGGGGAGACCGTCGTGATCGGCGATCTGCAACTGCGCATCCTCCGCACGACGCGCTCGCGCATCGAACTGGCGCGGGTGAAAAGGCTCTGACGCCGTCCGGCGTGTTCCGCGTCCGGTTCCCGGGGTGCGTCCTGCCTTCCGGCGGCGGCCGGTTTGCCGGGCCGGACACCGTCCGCAGGAGCTCTGCGGAGCGGAAATGGACGGCGGCGGAACGGGGTGTTTCCGGGGTGTATTTTTCTTCCGGTCTTCTGTCGTTTTTACAATTAATTTTACTACCTTTGGCTGATCTTTCGAAACAAAACGAATAATTAACTATTTATATGGCAAGTTTAAACACCTTACGTACCAAGTTCGGCATCGTGCTCTCGATCATCATCGCCCTTGCCCTCTTGGCATTCATCCTCTCTTTGAAAACCGAGATGGGTTTCTCGGGCAACGATCCGCGGGTCGGTGTGATCGGCGGCGAGAAGATCAATTATTCGGAGTATTACGACGAGTACGAGAAGATCAAGAGCCAGAGCGGCGCCCAGGAGGGCGACGAACAGCAGTCGGCGATGCTGGCCAACGCCACGTGGCAGTCGCTCATCGCTCGCTACGTGCTCACGCCCGGGTTCGAGCGGCTGGGTCTGCGCGTGACGGAGCCCGAACGGATGGCGATGGCCGGCGGCAAGCAGCCTTCGCAGACCTTCTTCAACGCCTTTGCCGATCCCCGCACGGGTGCCTACAACGTGGCTGCCGTCTCCGATTTCCTGGCGCAGGCCGAGGCCAATCCCCAGGCGGCGCAGGCGTGGGCGCAGCTCAACGAGCAGGCCCGCATGGAGCGCGAGATGCAGAAGTTCTTCGGACTGGTCAGGGGCGGCGTGTACGTCAATGCGCTCGAAGTGGCGCGCGGCGTCGAGGCGGCCAACGACACCTATGCGGGCAAGTGGGCCGGCAAGAAGTATTCGGAGGTTCCCGATTCGCTGTTCAACGTTTCGGATTCCGATCTGCGGGCCTACTACAACAGCCATAAGGACCTGTTCCGGCAGTTGCCGTCGCGCACGATCTCCTATGTTGTGTTCGAGGTCGCTCCGACGGATGACGACCTGCTGAACCTCGAGAAGAAGGTCACGGAAGTCGGCAAGGAGTTCGCCGTCACCGAAGAACTCAAGTCGTTCGTCCGTGGCAACCGTAACGGCAAGGTCGCCGACAACTACGTGTCGGCCGCCCAGCTCTCCGAGGAGGAGGCCGAGGCGCTGATGGCCGGGAAGACCTACGGTCCCGTGCTGAAGAACAACGAGTGGACGATGGCCCGCGTGCTGTCGTCGAAGATGGCTCCCGACACGATCGGCGTGCGCCATATCGTACTGCCCTATACCGAGGAGAAGTTGGCCGACAGCCTGCTGACGGCGCTTCGCGGCGGGGCCGATTTCGCCGCTGCCGCCGCGCAGTATTCGGTTTACGACGCGACGGCCGCCAACGGCGGCGAGGTGGGCGAACTGCCCTTCTCGACTTTTACGGGCGAGTTCGCCGAGGCGCTCGGCGACGCCCGGCAGGGCGATATCGTGAAGATCGCTTCGGGCGATGCGATCCAGCTCATGCAGGTTTACCGCACCGGTAAACCCGTGAAGCAGGTGCAGGTCGCTTCGATCACCTATCCGGTGGAGGCTTCGGCCGAAACGCGCCGGACCGTGCATAACGAGGCGGGCTCCTTCATGGTGAATGCCAAAGGTTCGGCCGAGACGTTCGCCGAGGCGGCTTCGACGGCTGCCGTGACGCCCCGTGTGGCGGTGATTCCGCAGGGCGAGCGCACGATCCGCGGTCTGGAGGATTCGCGCGACATTACGCGCTGGGCCTATGGCGCCGAGCCGGGCGACGTGTCGGAGATCTTCCCCGCCGGCAAGGACTACGTGGTGGCCATGCTGACCGAGATCGACGACGACGAGTACGCTTCGGTGGAGAAGATGTCGGCGCAGATCCGTGCGCAGGTGCTCCGCGACAAGAAGTACGATTATATCGTCGGACAGCTTTCGGGTTCGAGCCTCGCCGAGCAGGCCGCCAGCCTCGGCACGGAGGTGGCCGATTTCAAGGATGTGACTTTCAGTTCGTTCTATGTGGACGGCCCGGGCTTCGAGCCGCGTCTGGTGGGTGCGATCACCTCGTCGGACAAAGGTGCGGTGTCGGCTCCCGTGAAGGGTATGTCGGGCGTCTATGTCTTCGAGGTGGAGGACGTGCAGACTGCCGACAAGCAGACCGCCGAGGGCGAGAAGGTCCGTGCGCAGGCCATGAACGAGAGCATGGCGCAGCAGTTCGCCATTCCGGCCGTGCAGCAGATGGCCGAGATTCAGGACCTGCGAGGCAAGTATTTCTAATCCGACCTTCCCGCGCTCCTGCGCGGGGCGGTCCGTCTGCGGTGCGTGCGCCGCGAAAGAGCGAATCCCCGGATCGGTTTTCCCGTCCGGGGATTTTCCGTCTCTGTCGGGAAGGGCGGTATGCCGTGCTGCCGGAACGGTCCGTGCCGCCCGATTTCGGCCCGGGGAGGGCGGTCCTGTTGCCGGACATGTCTTGAAATTTTCCGTCCGGAATCCCGGGGCGTGTTTCCCGAAACGTAAAAATTCCACTCCGGCCGTGCGTCGTGCGGCATTCTTTTTCGTATCTTTGTAAAGAGCGCAGCAGGTCCGGAGTCCTTGGGAGGGCCCGTTCCCGGGACGGGAGGGTTCCGGCCGTCGTTGCGGCCCGCTTCGTGCAGGAGATTTCACACAAGACAAACGATAAACGGTATGAACAATTTCATCTATCACAATCCGACCGAGCTGGTTTTCGGCAAGGGGCAGATCGCCCGGCTCGCAAAACTCATTCCCGCCGACAAACGCATCATGATTACGTTCGGCGGCGGCAGCGTCAAGCGCAACGGCGTTTACGAGCAGGTGATCCGGGCGCTCGAGGGACGCGAGGTCGTGGAGTTCTGGGGCATCGAGGCGAACCCGTCGGTCGAGACGCTGCGCCGCGCCATCGCGCTGGGCAAGGAGCGTCGGGTGGATTTCCTGCTGGCCGTGGGCGGCGGTTCGGTGATCGACGGCACGAAACTCATCGCCGCCGGGCTGCTTTACGAGGGTGACGCCTGGGAGATCGTTCTGAAGGGAAAGGCCGGGAAGACCGTGCCGTTGGCGACGGTGCTCACGATGTCGGCCACGGGCTCCGAGATGAACAACGGAGCCGTCATTTCGCGTTACGAGACGAAGGAGAAGTACGCCTTCTACGGGGATTATCCCGTCTTTTCGATCCTCGATCCCGAGACGCTCTACTCCCTGCCCGTGCGACAGATCGCCTGCGGACTTTCCGATACCTTCGTACATGTGCTGGAGCAGTATATGACCACCCCCGGGCAGTCGCGCCTGATGGATCGCTGGGCCGAGGGGATTCTCCATACGGTGATCGAGATCGCGCCCCGCGCCCTGGCCGAGCCGCGCGACTATGCGGTGATGTCGGAGTATATGCTCGCGGCGACGCTGGCGCTGAACGACATGATCCGCATGGGCGTGACGCAGGACTGGGCGACGCACATGATCGGCCACGAACTGACGGCGCTGCACGGCCTGACGCACGGCGCGACGCTGGCGATCGTCATCAACGGCACGCTGCGCGTGCTGCGCGAACAGAAGCGCGGGAAGTTGTTGCAGTACGGCGAACGCATCTGGGGCGTCACGGAAGGGACGGAGGAGGAGCGTATCGACCGGACGATCGAGGCGACCGAACGGTTCTTCCGCTCCCTGGGGCTTTCGACCCGTCTTTCGGAGGAGGGAATCGGTGCGGAGACCATCGCCGAAATCGAGCGGCGCTTCGATGCCCTCGGCGCGAAGTACGGCGAGGCCGGAAACGTGGACGGCGCCACGGCCCGCCGGATTCTGGAGGCCTGTCTCTGAGAGGCCGGATGAGCCAGTATGGAAAATCCCCGCAGTCCGGAGACTGCGGGGATTTTTCATGCGAAAGGGAGAGAGTCATTCGTCCACGCCGAACGTGGAGACGTTCAGACTGCCGAGGGCATCGACCGTGATGCCGTATTCGCCCGGCTCGACGTCCCGGAGGACGATCAGGTAGGAGCTGACGCCGAAACGGCGCGACGTGAAGGGCTGTCTCTCCAGCGTATTGCGCTGCCGGTCGCCGAAAGTGCCGACCGAGGCGTATTCGGCGACGCGTTTCTTTTTCTTGACCTTGAACCGGAAGACGCTGATGACCGACATCGGGTCGATGCCGTTGTCGGGAACACGGACGATGAAGGCGATGCCGTCGTCTTTCCGGAAGCGGTTACGGGCCTGCGTCCCGTTCAGCGTCATTTCTTCGATATGGTCTCTGCCGATGCCGAACAGCTTCTGCCCGGTGGACGAACGGTGACGGGGCGTCAGGCTCTCCTGCACGAGCTGTTCGGTCGTGTCGTCCGGCAGGACGGCCAGCGTCTGGCCGATGAATTCGGGTTCGGGCAGTTTCAGCGGCTCCTCTTGTGCCGTGGCCGCAGCCACGGCGCCGCAGAGGGCGAAAAGTGAAAGCAGAAATCGTTTCATGAATGCGTGGAATTGACGGAGCAAGATAGGACAAATCGCCGCATTGTGCAAATTTTCGGACGGCCGTTTCGGCTGCGGTCCGCAAAAAAATCCCCTCCGGTGAATACCGGAGGGGATCGGAACGGGTGTTCGCCTGTCGGCTATCAGTCGGCCATCAGGATTTCGAGAATCTTGATGGCGGCCGTGGCGATCGGCGTGCCGGGGCCGAAGATGGCTGCGGCGCCGTCGCGGTAGAGTTCGTCGTAATCCTGGTGGGGGATCACGCCGCCGACGATGACGATGATGTCCTCGCGGCCCAGCTTCTTCAGCTCGGCGATCAACTGCGGGACGAGCGTGAGGTGGCCGGCTGCCAGCGACGAGACACCCACTACGTGCACGTCGTTCTCGACGGCCTGCTTGGCGGCCTCCTCGGGAGTCTGGAACAGCGGACCCATATCGACGTCGAAGCCGATGTCGGCATAACCCGTGGCTACCACCTTGGCGCCGCGGTCGTGGCCGTCCTGACCCATCTTGGCGATCATGATACGCGGCTGACGGCCCTCTTTCTTGGCGAATTCGGCGCACAGCTCCTTGGCGTGCTCGAACGATTTGTCGTTTTTCACTTCTGACGAATAGACACCTGAAATGGAACGGATAACAGCTTTGTAGCGGCCTACGACGACCTCGCAGGCATCGGAGATTTCGCCCAGCGTGGCACGGACCTTCGCCGCCTCGACGGCCAGCTCGAGCAGGTTGCCCTGCTTGGTCTTCACGCACTCGGTGATGGCCTCCAGCGCCTTCTTCACGGCGGCTTCGTCGCGCGAAGCGCGCAGCTCCTTCAGACGCTTGATCTGGCTCTCGCGCACGGCCGTGTTGTCCACGGCGAGAATGTCGATCGGGGCCTCCTTCTCCAGACGGTACTCGTTCACGCCGATGATCTTCTCGGCGCCCGAGTCGATGCGGGCCTGCTTGCGGGCGGCGGCCTCCTCGATACGCATCTTCGGAATGCCGGTCTCGATGGCCTTGGCCATGCCGCCCAGCTTCTCGATCTCCTGGATGTGCTCCCAGGCCTTGTGCGCGATTTCGTTCGTGAGCGTCTCCACGTAGTAGGAACCTGCCCACGGGTCGATCTCACGGCAGACGTTGGTCTCCTCCTGGATGTAAATCTGCGTGTTGCGGGCGATACGGGCCGAGAAGTCGGTCGGCAGGGCGATCGCCTCGTCCAGCGCGTTGGTGTGCAGCGACTGGGTGTGTCCCAGTGCGGCGCCCATCGCCTCGATGGCCGTGCGGGCCACGTTGTTGAACGGATCCTGCTCGGTAAGCGACCAGCCCGAGGTCTGCGAGTGGGTGCGCAGCGCCAGCGACTTGGGGTTCTTCGGGTCGAACTGCTTGACGATCTTGGCCCAGAGCATACGTGCGGCGCGCATCTTGGCGATCTCCATGAAGTGATTCATGCCGATGGCCCAGAAGAACGACAGACGCGGTGCGAAGGCGTCGATCGACATGCCGGCGTTGATGCCCGCGCGGAGGTACTCCAGACCGTCGGCCAGCGTGTAGGCCAGCTCGATGTCGGCCGTGGCGCCCGCCTCCTGCATGTGGTAACCCGAAATGGAGATCGAGTTGAACTTGGGCATGTTCTTCGAGGTGTACTCGAAGATGTCGGCGATGATGCGCATGGAGAATTCGGGCGGATAAATATAGGTGTTGCGCACCATGAACTCCTTGAGGATGTCGTTCTGGATCGTACCCGAGAGCTGTTCGAGCGAGCAGCCCTGCTCCAGACCCGTCACGATGTAGAAGGCCAGCACGGGCAGCACGGCGCCGTTCATGGTCATCGACACCGACATGCGGTCGAGGGGAATGCCGTTGAAGAGCACCTTCATGTCCTCCACCGAGCAGATCGACACGCCGGCCTTGCCCACGTCGCCCACCACGCGCGGGTGGTCGGCGTCGTAGCCGCGGTGCGTGGCCAGGTCGAAGGCCACCGACAGACCCTTCTGGCCTGCGGCGAGGTTGCGGCGGTAGAATGCGTTGGACTCTTCGGCCGTGGAGAAGCCGGCGTACTGGCGGATGGTCCACGGACGCATCACGTACATCGTCGAGTAGGGACCGCGCAGGAACGGGGCGATGCCCGCCGCGTAGTTCAGGTGCTCCATGCCTTCGAGGTCTTCGGCCGTGTAGGCGCCCTTGACGGGGATGCGCTCGGCCGTGAGCCACGGCTCGACTTCACCGCAGCCTTTCTTGGCGCAGCAGCTCTGCTGCGTGGCGCCTTCGTATTTCAGTTCGGAAAATTTCGCTCTCATGATCAGATTCCCATCTCTTTAAGGTAAAACTTCAGGGTTTCCAGGACGTTCGACTTCACGTTGATGAAGTTCTTGATGCCCTGAGCCTCGAGTTCGGGCGCACAAGCGGGCGCTCCGGCCACGACGAGGATCGCCTTGCCGCCGAGCAGCTCCTTGACCTTCGGTGCGGCCTCGGCGTAGTCGTCGTCCGACGCGCAGACCACGACGATCTCGGCCTTCGATTCGAGTGCGGCCTTCACGCCCTCCTCGATCGACTTGAAGAAGGTGTTGTCCTGTACGCGGATGCCGGCGCAGGCGAAGAAGTTGCACGAGAACTGGGCGCGTGCGCGGGCCATCGCCAGATTGCCGCAGGTGAGCATGAACGCCTTGGGCTGCTTGCCCGAGCGGTCCACGTGCAGGCGCATCTCCTCGAAGGCCATGGCGCCGCGGTAGGGCGAAAGCGTGTTGCCTTCGGCCTGCCGGCGCGTGACGGACTCGGCGGTGATCTCCTTCGGGGCCACCTCCGTGAAGTTGGGGAACTGGTTGGCGCCGAGCAGCGTCTGACGGCGCGTGGCGATGTTCTTGTCCTTGGCGGCGGCCGAAGCCTCCACGCGCTCCTTGATGAAGCCGGCCTTGTAAGCCTCTGCATAGCCGCCCTTCTCCTCGATTTCGAGGAAGAGCTTCCAGGCTTCGGAGGCGATCGACTGAGTGAGGTTCTCGACATAGTACGAACCGCCTGCGGGATCTACGACCTGATCGAAGTGCGATTCGTGCTTGAGCAGCAGCTCGACGTTGCGGGCGATGCGCTTAGAGAATTCGGTCGGCGTCTCGAACGAGGCGTCGAACGGCGTCACCTCCAGCGAGCGGACGCCGCCGATCACGGCCGACATGGCCTCGGTCGTGCCGCGCAGCATGTTCACGTAGGGGTCGTAAACCGTCTGGTTCCACTTCGACGTCGCGGCGTGGATCATCATTTTCCCGGCGCAGTGCTTCTCGGGGTTGTATGCCTTGACGATGTTGGCCCAGAGCATGCGGGCCGCGCGGAACTTGGCGATCTCCATGAAGTAGTTGGAGGTCACCGAGAACGAGAAGCGCAGTTTGCGGGCGGCCTCGTCCACCGTCAGCCCGGCGTCCGTCAGGCGGGCGATGTAGTCGTTGCCGGCCGAGAGGGCGAATGCCAGCTCCTCGACGATGGTCGATCCGGCGTTGGAGAAGATGTCGGCCGAAACGGTCACGACGCGGATGTGCTTGTAGGCGGCCGTCTTCCTGACGAGTGCGGCGATGCGTGCGAAGCACTTCTCGCCGTTGGGCGAGCAGAAGTCGCCCTTGGTCGAAAGACCCTTTACCAGCGGGTCGATCGCGAAGGCCACGTCGGCTTCGGCGGCCGTGCCCTCCTTTTCGAGCTTGGCGATCACCAGTTCGGCGACGTCGCCCATGCCCTTGCCGCTGAACGCCAGCGAAACGGCGGAGACGCAGATGCCGTCGAGCAGCTGGTCCAGATCGGCGGCGGAGAAGCCCTCCTTCACGATCTCGAAGCCCAGCGAATCGACACCCGCATTGAGGAGTTTGAGCGCCTCGGCGTTGGCCGTCTTCGGGCACTCGACCGTCACGGTCTGGTGCACATGCCAGCGGTTGTGGGCGCGCGTACCGCGAACGTAGGGGAATTCGCCTGCCTGCGAGCCCAGGAACTTGATACCCTCGAGGTTCTCGGCGCGGTAGTAGGGGCGGACGTTGAATCCCTCTCCCGTACGCCACACCAATTTCCGCTCGTAATCGGCTCCTTTCAGATCTACTGCGATCACCTCTTCCCATTTCTCGGTCGGGACCGGCGGAAATTCGGTGAACAGCTTTTCACGTTTGGTATTTGCCATAACTATTTAGAGATTAGTAATAAGTGTAGTCGAATCCGATTTCAAATTGCATGTAAAGGTACAAAATAATTCATGAATTGTAACAAGAAATTGTTGCTAAAATAACAGCATTGTCGAATATCGGTGCGCCGGGGCCGTTCCGGGGAGCCGCCGCCGGGCGGTCCGCGTATGGAAAAACAGTCCATTTATGGTCTGAATATCCTCTGAAAATGCGTTTTTCGGAAATCGTCGATTTTTGCCTGATGAGCGGAAAACAGGGGCTGTTTTCCGAAAAACGGGTGAAAAAACCGGCGATGTTCCCGAAAAATGGGGCCGTTTTTTCGAAAACGGGCGAAAAAATGAGGTGTTTTCCGGAAAAATGCGATTTTCGGAAAACAACGGACCGGGAAAAGAATTACATTTGTAGCCGAAACGGAAAGCAACCTCCTTTAAAATTCGGATCATGTCATTACTGAGATTCAAGATGGTCGATGCGGCGATCAACCACACGGCCGTCGAAGTGAAGGCTCCCGAAGGGCGTCCGTCGGATTATTTCGGCGAGAAGGTCTTCGGACGCGAGGCCATGCGCAAGTACCTCGACAAGAAAACCTATGCGGCGCTGCTCGACACGATGGAGCACCGCACGCCGCTGACGCGCGAAATCGCCGACAGCATCGCCGCCGGGATGCGCCAGTGGGCGCTGGAGCACGGCGCGGACCACTACACGCACTGGTTCCAGCCCCTGACGGGCGGTACGGCAGAGAAGCACGATGCCTTCGCCGAGCCGGACGGCTGCGGCGGCGTGCTGGAAGAGTTTTCGGGCAAGCTGCTCGTGCAGCAGGAGTCCGACGCTTCGTCGTTTCCCAACGGCGGCATCCGCAATACGTTCGAGGCCCGCGGCTATTCGGCCTGGGACCCCGCGTCGCCCGCCTTCATCGTCGATACGACGCTCTGCATCCCGACCGTCTTCATCTCCTATACGGGCGAGGCGCTCGACTACAAGGTGCCCCTGCTGCGGTCGCTGACGGCCGTGGACAAGGCCGCCACGGAGGTGTGCCGCTATTTCGACAGGAACGTGCAGAAGGTCTTCGCCTATTTGGGCTGGGAGCAGGAGTACTTCCTCGTGGACGAGAGCCTCTGGGCCGTGCGTCCCGACCTGATGCTCACGGGCCGTACGCTCATGGGGCACGAGTCGGCCAAGAACCAGCAGCTCGAGGACCACTATTTCGGGGCGATCCCGACGCGCGTGATGGCCTTCATGAAGGACCTCGAGTACGAATGCCTGAAGCTGGGCATTCCCGTGAAGACGCGTCATAACGAGGTGGCGCCCAATCAGTTCGAACTGGCTCCCGTGTACGAGGAGGCCAATCTGGCCAACGACCACAACCAACTGCTGATGACCATTATGGACAAGATCGCCCGCCGCCATCAGTTCCGCGTGCTGCTGCACGAGAAACCCTTCAAGGGGATCAACGGTTCGGGCAAGCACAACAACTGGTCGCTCGGGACCGATACGGGCGTGAACCTCTTCGGCACGGGCAAGACCGCCTCGGAGAATCTGCAGTTCATCACCTTCCTGGTGAACGCCGTGTCGGCCGTCTATAAATACAACGGACTGCTGAAGGCGTCGATCATGAGCGCCACGAACGCCCATCGTCTTGGGGCCAACGAGGCGCCTCCGGCCATCATTTCGGCCTTCCTCGGCTCGCAGGTCTCGGCCGTGCTGGAGAAGCTGGCCGCCTCGAAGGACGACGACGCCATCCGTTTCGACGCCAAGAGCATCTTCCGCATGAGCGGCATTTCGCATATCCCGACGCTGCTGCTGGACAATACGGACCGCAACCGCACGTCGCCCTTCGCCTTCACGGGCAACCGGTTCGAGTTCCGCGCCGTCGGTTCGTCGGACAACTGCGCCGAGGCGATGATCGTGCTCAATACGGCGATGGCCCACGAGTTGACGGAGTTCCGCCGGGCCGTGGATGCCAAGATCGAGGCGGGCGCGAAGAAGGAGAAGGCGATCTACGAGGTGCTCAAGCAGATGATCCACGCCTGCCGCGACATCTGTTTCGACGGCAACGGCTATTCCGAGGAGTGGAAGGCCGAGGCGGCGCAGCGCGGTCTGGACTGCGAGACCTCCACGCCGCGGATTTTCGACCGCTATCTGGACCGGGATGCCGTGCGCATGTTCGGCGACATGGGCGTGCTCTCCGAGGTGGAGCTGCAAGCCCGTACCGAGGTGAAGTGGGAAACCTATACGAAGAAGATACAGATCGAAGGCCGCGTGCTGGGCGACCTGGCGATGAACCACATCGTGCCGATCGCGTCGAAATACGAGGCGCTGCTGCTGGACAAGGTCTACAAGATGTCGCAGATTCCGGGGCTGAACGCTTCGGCCGACATCGCGCTCATCAAGAAGATCCAGGACCACACGGCCGCGATCCAGAAGCTCACGGGCGAGATGATCGACGCCCGCAAGGTCGCCAACCGGATCGAGGACCAGCGAGAGAAGGCCGTCGCCTACCACGATACGGTGGCTTCGTGCTTCGACGCGATCCGCTACCATATCGACAAGCTCGAGGAGATCGTCGATGACCAGATCTGGCCGCTGCCGAAGTACCGGGAACTGCTTTTCCTGCGGTAGCGGGGCGGATGGCGGACGGTCGGGGCGGCTCCCGGCCGCGCGTTCGTACGTCCCGGACGAACCCGGCTGCCGGTTCGTCCGGGACGTTTCGCGTCTGCCGCGGTCTGCGTGCGCCGCGCATTTCCGGGAACCCGTCCGTATCGTGCGTCGCGAGAAAATTCCGGGGCCTGCCTGAGGCGGAATGCGCCGTTTTCGTTATCTTTGCGATAATCCAATTTTTCGACCCATGACCGAATCCCCTTACCTTCCCGACCCGGGGCGTTACGACGGACGGATGCCCTACCGGCGGGCCGGACGCAGCGGGGTGCTGCTGCCGGCGCTGTCGCTCGGCCTTTGGCAGAACTTCGGGGCCGAGAGGCCCTTCACCCACTCCCGGCGTATGCTGCATTACGCCTTCGACCGGGGCATCACGCATTTCGACCTGGCCAACAACTACGGCCCTCCCTACGGTTCGGCCGAAGAGACCTTCGGCCGCGTCATGGAACGTTCGTTCCGGCCGTACCGCGACGAACTGTTCGTTTCCACCAAGGCCGGCTACGACATGTGGCCGGGACCCTACGGAAACTGGGGATCGAGGAAATACCTGACGGCGAGCCTCGACCAGAGTCTCCGGCGGATGAAGCTCGACTATGTGGACCTCTTCTATACCCACCGTTTCGATCCGCAGACGCCGCTCGAGGAGACGCTCCGGGCGCTCGTCGATGCCGTCCGTGCGGGCAAGGCGCTCTATGTCGGCATTTCGCGCTATCCGCTCGATGCCGCCCGGTTCGCTTTCCGCTATCTGGCCGAACGCGACGTGCCGTGTCTGCTGTTCCAGGACCGGTACAACCTCCTCGACCGCGAACCGGAGCGGGAGGGGCTGCTCTCCGCGGCGGCCGGGGCCGGTTCGGGATTCATCGCATTTTCGCCGCTGGCGCAGGGCTTGCTGACGGACCGGTATCTCGGCGGCGTTCCGGCCGATTCCCGGATGGCCCGTGCGGGGTCGCTCGGGCGGGAGGTCCTGACCGAAGAGCTGCTGGGACGTCTCCGCGGCCTGAACGAACTGGCCGCCCGGCGCGGGCAGAGCCTTGCCGCCATGTCGCTCGCCTGGCTGCTGCACGACGAGCGGGTCAGCTCGGTGATCGTCGGGGCCAGCTCCGTGGAACAGCTCGCCGACAACCTCCGGGCTTTGGAAAGCCCCGGCTTCTCGGACGAGGAGCTCCGGCGGATCGACGACCTTTCGGCCGGAGCGGGGCGGTAATCCGTCCCGGACCCGTGCAGCATGAATGAAAAAGCACCTCTTCTTGCAAGAAGAGGTGCTTTTTCAATAACGTATCGGCGATCGGTCAGTCCTCGTCGCGGTACATGTGCTCCACGTAGATGGCGTGCTGCATGGCCTCGCGCTTCGCCACCGAAGGCTTCGTGAAGTACTGGCGGCGGCGGAGCTCCTTCAGGACGCCCGTGCGCTCGTATTTGCGTTTGAATTTCTTCAGGGCGCGCTCGATGTTCTCGCCCTCCTTTACCGGCATGATAATCATAATGGTATGTTTTTTTGTCGTTTTGTATTCGGTTCGTTTTCGTCGTCTGACGGCTGCCGGGCGCGTATCTTCCGATGCGCTTTCCCGTTTTCGGATGCAATCTACTCGTCGGTCGTTCCGCCGGGAGACCCGAATTCCAAATAGGGAGCCAGCCTGGCTGCCTCCTCGCGGGTCAGTATGTCGTCTTCAATCAACTCTTCGGCGGTGCTCCAACCTCCTTTCAACTGTCGTACCTTCAATAATTTCCGAAGTGTCCGCGGGGCGATGTACGGATGTCTGCCCAACGTTTTCGGGTCTGCAAAGTTAATATCAATTTTTCGAATTCTGCAACTGTCGCAGGAAATTTGTTTCAAAATTTTTTCGTAGTTGCTCTCCGTGACCCCCGGAATCTCTGCGAGTTGCTCCGCACTGCGGAATCCGCCGAGCCGTTCGCGGTAGCGGATGATCCGCATGACGGTCTTCTCGCCGATGCCCGTGACCGACCGCAGCGCCGCCGAATCGGCCGTGTTCAGCTCCACGGGGCGGTCGATCGGCCGGGGCTGCCGTTCGGGGAAGATGACGTAGGGTTCGAGCGCCGCGGCCACCGAGTCGCTGACGACGTAGCAGGCGCGCAACTCCTCCATGTCGCGGATGCCGCTCAGGTCCCGCCAGCGGACGAAGGCTTCGGCCTGTCGTTTCGACAGCGCGCCGATGGCCCGCAGGTAGCGTGCGCTCACGGTGTCGATACGGAACGGCGAGGGGGCCAGCGGCTCGGGGAGGATGCGTCCCGGGCGGTACGTGCGGGGTGCGATGGCGTATCTGCGGCCTATGCGGATCCACGGCGCGAGCCGCCGGTAGAGCGAGTCGCCGATGCCGTAGCAGAGCGCCACGTCCTCGGGAATGCGGAAGACCTTGCCCGCGGCGCGGAACTTGAGCAGGCTGACGGCTTCGTATTTCGAGAGTCCCAGTCCGAGCAGCTCCTCGAAGTCCGCGGTGTTGGGATCGAACGGATGCAGTTCGACGCTGTCGCGTCGTTCCTCCATCGCCGCTTCTGCGCGGCGGGCGGCCTCCGGGTCGGCTTTGGGACGGACGAGGACGAGCGCGGCCACGAGCAGACCGGCCAGCGGCAGAAACACCGCGACGGCCCGAATTTCCCGTTCCGAGAAGAGCCTCGCCATATATCCTCCTGCGGTTTACTTTCCGATGTGCCCGAGCGCCTCCTTGACCGATCCCCAGCGCAGCAGCAGCTCGCGGGCCTGCTCCTCGCCGATGCCCGCCGCTTCGGCGATCATGCGTGTCCCGCGGCCCACGAGTTTGGCGTTCGTGATCTGCATGTTCACCATCCGGTTGCCTTCGACGCGCCCGAGTTTGATCATGACGGAGGTGGAGATCATGTTGAGCATCAGCTTCTGCGCCGTGCCGGCCTTCATGCGGGTCGATCCCGTGACGAATTCGGGGCCCACGACCGCTTCGAGGGCGTATTCCGCCTCGGCGGCCACGGGCGATGCGGGATTGCAGGTGATGGCTCCGGTCAGCAGTCCGTGCCGCCGGGCCTCGCGCAGTCCGCCTACTACATAGGGCGTCGTGCCCGAGGCGGCGATGCCGATCAGTACGTCCTGCGCCGTGGGACGGAACGGTTCGAGGTCGCGCCATGCGCCTTCCGGATCGTCCTCGGCGCGTTCCACGGCCTTGCGCAGCGCGCCGTCGCCGCCGGCGATCAGGCCGATGACCAGATCGAACGGCACGCCGTAGGTCGGGGGCAGCTCCGAGGCGTCGGTCACGCCCAGCCGGCCGCTCGTCCCGGCGCCGATGTAGAACATTCTGCCGCCGTTTTTCATGCGCTCGACGATGCGCTCGACGAGCTGCTCCATCGTGGGAATGACCTTGGCGACGGCCCCGGGTACGAGGCTGTCTTCGCGGTTGATTCCGGTGAGGATGTCGCGGACCGACATGTCCTGCAGGTTGTCGTATGCCGATGTCTGTTCGGTAACTCTATTTTCCATGGTGGTATTTCAAAAGTCCCTCTGCGGGCGATTCGATGATTTCCTTTACTTCGTATCCGGCGCCGGCCAGCGCTTCGCGCAGCAGCTCCCCGAAATGGGCGGCGATGCCGCCGACGAACGAGACGGGCAGCCCCTTGGGATAGCGGCTCAGGTTGCGTTCGGCGAAGTCGCCGAACGAGCGGAGCACCATCCGGCGTACCTCCGGGCAGCCGATGTGGTCGAGGATGAAGGGGGCGAACGACGCCAGGAAGCGGTTGGCGAAAGGTTCGTTATAGACGCGGCGGATGATCTCCTCGTAGGTCATCCCGCACGCTTCGAGGAATTCCCCGCGCAGGGGGATGTGTTCCTTGAAGATGCCGTTCACGAGGTTGCGGCCCAGCACCGCACCCGACCCCTCGTCGCCCAGCACGTAGCCCAGCGCCGATACGTTGTGGACCACCTCGCCGTCGCGGCAGTGGCACGAATTGGCGCCCGTGCCGAGGATGCAGGCGATGCCTTCGTCGCGCCCGAACAGGGCGCGCGCAGCGCCGAGCAGGTCCGACCGGACCTCGATCCGCGCCGCGCCGAAGCGGGCTTCCAGCTCGCGTCTGAGTTTCTCGTTCGAGACGGGGAAGGCGGGGCTGCACCCGGCGCTGTAGATGTGGACGGCCGACACGGGGCCGCACGGAGGGAGTGCGGCGAGCGTCTCCCGGATCTGTTCCGGCGTATGCTGGAGGGCGTTGATGCCTCGGGTGCGCACCGACGTGGTTTTTCCGCCGTCGTGGAAAAGCCACGTGCATTTGGTCGATCCGCTGTCTGCGATGATTATCATGTCTCAAAGATAGCGATATTTCGTATAAAAACGAAAAAAATTAAACAACTAAATTTTTTCGTTTTAAAACTACGAAAAATAGTTGCATCTTCCTGTTTTTTGATTACCTTTGTTCCCGGAAGCTATGCCGATTCTTCGGTCCGGCTTCGGAAAGGAGTAAAATAATTTAGTCCGGCGGCCGCCTGCGGCGAAGGGGAGGCGGTGCGGACGGAACGAAACCGAATGGAATCATGGAAAAACTGACCCGTCGTGAAGAGGAGCTGATGCGTTGTTTCTGGGAGCGCGGACCGTTGTTCGTGCGCGAGCTGGTGGCCATGGCCCCCGAGCCCAAGCCCCATTTCAATACGCTTTCGACCATGGTGCGCGCCCTGGAGGCCAAAGGCTACGTGGGACACACGGCCTACGGGAGCACCTACCAGTATTACCCGCTCGTGAGCGAGGCGGAATTCTCGCGTTCGACGCTCGGAAACGTTATCAGCCGCTATTTCGAAAACTCCTACCTCGGGGCCGTTTCGGCGCTGGTCGAGGAGGAGAAGATCTCGGTTGACGAACTGCGGGAGCTGATCGAACGCATCGAAACGCAAAACCGCGGATAGCCATGTACGCGCTGTTGATATACAGCCTGAAGGTCGGGGCCTGCCTGGCGGTCTTCTATCTCTTTTTTAAGCTGCTGCTGAGCCGCGAGACATTCCACCGCCTCAACCGGGCGGTGGTGCTGGGAGCGCTGCTGCTGTCGTTCGTGCTTCCGCTGTGCGTCATCACCGTTTACCGCGAGGCGCCCGTGCTGCCGGAGATCCGGCCGGCTCTGCTGGCCGCGGCCGCGGAGGATGCCGCCGTCGGCCGCGCTGCGGAGCCCGCCTTCCCTTGGGAGCGGCTCGCCGGAGGGGTGTTTCTCCTCGGTGCCGCGGCGGTGCTGTTGCGGACCCTTTGGTCGCTGGGGTGCGTGGCGCGGCTGATCCGCAGCGGCCGCCGGGAACGGCAGACGGACGGCGTCGTGCTGGTGCGGTCGGACCGGGTCGCGGCGCCCTTCAGTTGGGGGCGTTATATCGTGCTTCCGGAGCGGGGGCGCGGCGAGGACGAGGAGGCGATCCTCATACACGAACGGGCGCATCTGAGACTGCGTCATTCGCTCGACCTGCTGGCGGCGGACCTCGCGGGATGCTTGCAGTGGTTCAATCCGGCGATGTGGCTGTTGCGGCGCGAAATCAGGGCCATCCATGAGTACGAGGCCGACGAGGCGGTGCTCGCCAGCGGCGTCGATGCCCGGAGCTATCAGTTGCTGCTGGTGCGGAAAGCTGCCGGCGGGAGGTGGTATCCGGTCGCGAACAGTTTCAATCATAGCAAACTTAAAAAACGTATTACCATGATGTTGCGCAAGAAGTCGTCGCGCTGGGCCGGAGCCCGGGCGCTGTTGCTGCTGCCCCTTGCGGGGCTCGCTCTCGGGGCTTTCGCCGAGACCGCGTATGTCTTTCCGGAAAGATACGGAGACCTGACCGGAGAAACGGGCCGGCTTTCCGGCGGGGCGGAGTCCGGGGACGTTCCCGATTCGGTGCTCCGCAGCCGGAAAAAAGGTCCCGGACCGCTGATTCTGGTGAATGGCGTCCGGGGACGGTCGCTCGACGGCATCGACCCGGGCGAGATCGCTTCGGTCACGGTGCTGAAGGATTCGCTGTCGGCGGTCCGCTACGGAGCGGATGCGGGGCAGGGGGTCGTTCTGGTCGAACTGAAGCCGGCGGCAGCGGGGCGGACGGACTCCCTGCGCACGGTGTCCGCGACCGTCGTGCGGGGAACCGGCCCGGCGGCCCGGCAGGCCGTGGAAGCCGGGATGAATGCTGCCGGAGCGGGTGTCCGGATGGGCAGCGCGGGGATCGAGATCGCCGGAATGGCACTGGAGATGGCACGCGACCGCATGCCCGCCGGGGAGTACGAAAAGGCGCAGCGCGAGCTGGAGAAGGCGCGGCAGGAGCTGGACGCTTACATGCGGAGCGACGAATGGAAGGAGGCGCAGCGCGGGATTTCCGAGGCGGGGGCCTATTTCGAGAGCGACGAGTGGAAGGAGGCGCAGCGGAAACTCTCCGAGGCAGGGGCGTTTTTCCGGAGCGACGAATGGAAACGTTTGCGGAAGCGTATGGAGGAGACCGGTGCGGAAATCGGGAATTTCGACTGGGGACGGCTGCCGGACAGCCTGGAAGGCAGCCTTTGCGAAATGGATCCCGAGGAACTGGAGCGGTTGCGGTCGCGGCTCGACGGCCGGATGGAGCGGATCGTGATCCGGAACGGCCGGGGCGATGCGAACGGCCGGCTTTCGGTCTCCGGAACCGGTGCGGATCCCGTCTTTTTTCTCAACGGACGGAAAGTCACGGCCGAAACGGTGCAGAAGATGGACCCCCGGCAGATCGTCTCCGTCACCGTGCTGAAGGACGCTTCGTCGTTGGAGGAGTACGGCGAGGAGGGCCGGGGCGGCGTGGTGAAGATCGTCTCGAAGTCCGGGGAGGCGAACGAGTCCGGACTCTCGGCTCCGGCCGTGTCGGTGCGGGTTGCCCCGAAGAGGAGCGTGTTCGACTATCTGGGCGACGAGACCCTGTTCGCGGAGGGCGAGTCGTCGCGCGAGATGCTGCGTGCGATTCCCGCCGATTACCGGGTCTATATCAACGGCAAGCTCCGGGACCGTTCCGAGATCGAAGCCTATTCGCGGATCAGGAAGGTGCGCATCTACAAGAACGACGCCGCGGCGAAGCGGTACGGCGAGGCGGCGCGGGCCGGGGTCGTCGAGATTCAGGCGCGCAGATAGGGAAGCGGGAACCGTAAGCGGTTCGAAATAAAAAGTTCGGAAGAGGTGCGGGGCCGCAGCGTTGCGGCTCCGCCTTCGTTTTCCGGTACGGCTATTCGAATCCGACGATCTCGGGCCGTGTCGGGCGGTAGCGGTACTGCTCCAGCCGCGTGCTGTTCGAGATGCGGAAGAAGTCGCTTTCGACCAGGCCCGGTTTGCCGAGGGCGAGGCCCAGCCGGATTTGGATCGTGTTGAAAACGAGCCGTTCGTTGCGCAGCCGCACTCCGAGGCCGAACGAGGTGTAGAACTCGTTCTTGAAAATGTTGGGCGAGTAGCCGAGCAGTCCGAAATCGGCGAATCCGAACAGGGCGATGCGGAATCCCAGCGGCTGATAGGGGGTGAAAATGACAGTTTCCGTGTTGAGAATCATGCGGTTGGTTCCCGTGATATGCTCCTTGAGCGCCTGCAATCCGTTCACGTGGGTGAAGCGGATGCTTTCGTCGTTGCCCTGCAGGCGGTTCCACCCCTGCGTGTAGTTGAAGGCGAGGAACTGCCGGATGCGGCTGCGGCGGACCATGAACAGGTTGGAGAACCACCTCAGGTCGATGTCCACGGCGCTGCGTCTCCACATGCCGCTCGCGAGGTCGATGTAGCTGCCGAGCGTGAAGCCGCCCATGATGTATCCCATCGTGCGGAATCCGCCCGCCTCGAACGAGAGACCGAGGTACATGGCGTCGTCGAACTCGCCCCAGGAGTATCCGCCGACGGCCTCGGCCTTGTATCCCGAGGCGAGGTACTCGCGTGCGCCGAATCCGTAGATCATGTTGGCCGTGTAGAACCGCTCGCGGTAGAGACCCGTGCCGAGCAGCAGGACGTCCTGGTCGTGCAGCGCGGGGTTGTAGTCGGCGCGGACGGGCGGGCGGCGGCTGAACCGGCGGTAGTTGTAGCGTCCCGTGAGGTAGAGGCTCGAACGGATGCCGGGCAGGTAGTGCGAGTAGCCTCCCCAGGCGTCGAGGTTGCGTTCCTTGACGAGCAGCGACGTGTCCGTCTCGATCATGTAGCGTTTGGCCTTGTTGTCGCTGTAGGTGAGGCCCAGTTCGTAGTCCGTGCGTTTGAGGAACTCCTTGCGCATTCCCAGTTCGAGCGTCGAGTTGTAGAAGTCGCGCCCGGCGGCGAATTCGGCGGTGTAGAAGGTTCCCAGCAGGTTCGGGATTTCGTATTCGAACATGTTGCCGCCGTAGGAGAAGTCCGAACGGCTGAAGTTGGTCATGAATTTCAGACTGTTGCCCGTGCCGAGAATGTTGGCGTCGGAGAGCCCGACCATCGTCCGCCCTTCGGAGTGCAGGGCGCCGTCGGCCGAAATGGTCCAACTGTCGCGTGTCGTGATGAGGAGATTGACGCGCGTGGTGTCCAGCGAGTCGGGCAGCACGGCTATGTCCACGTCGGCGATGTAGCTGCGCGAGCGCAGCAGTTGTTTGTTCCGCACGACGAGCTGCGGATCGAATCGGTCGCCCGGGCCGAAGAGCAGGTCGCGCCGGATCACCCGGTCGCGCGTCAGGTAGTGGAGTTTGTTGCTCGTGCGTTCCAGCCAGTTGCCGCCGTTGTCGAACACCTGCCGCCGTTCGATGGTGATGTCGCCGATCGTCTTGCCTGCATAGGGGGCCAGCAGCAAGCTCTCGTCGGTGACGCGGCCGTTCGAGGTGGTGTCCAGCACGGGCCGCACGAAAAGCATCTTGTAGAGCAGGTGCGGCACGCGGCGGCGTTCGGTTTTCGAACGGATGCTGTCGTAGAGACGGGCGTTGCGTGCGGCGGCCCGGGGATTGGCGATGCGGGCGCTGTCGGGCGTGAAGCGGTCCGGCGTGTGGGTGCGTACCGTGTCCGGGACGGTCCGTTTCGGAGAGCGCATGCCGGGACCCGCGACGCGGGCGAAAGAGGCGGACGCCGCTGCCGAGAGCAGCAGGAGAATTATGCAGAACCGGACGTACATCGGTTCAAAGATAACGCATTTTTCGTCAAAAACGTATAAAATGCGGAACAAGCCGCCGTCCGGATCCGGACAGCGGCTCCCCTGCGGGGATTGTTCTGCCGCTGTCCGCAGCCGCCGTGTCTTTTTCCTCGTGCGTTTTCCGGAACGGCGTTCCGAATAGGCGTCCCGGGGCTCTTTTCTGAGCATGCGGCGGTCCGGGCTTCGGGAGGTCAGAAAGGGTGCGCCCCTGCGAATCTCGATTCGCAGGGGCGCACCGTGAATGCGGGCCTTTGCGGCCGGGACGGTCACTTGCGGCCTTCTTTGGCCTCGATGCACTCCGTGGCGTGGGGGACCTTCATCAGCCGCTCTTTCGGAATGAGCTTCCCGGTGGTCTTGCAGATGCCGTAGGTCTTGTTCTCGATGCGGACGAGCGCCATTTCGAGGTTGCGGATGAACTTCATCTGGTGTGCCGCCAGACGTCCGCTCTCCTCCTTCGAAAGTGTCGCGGCGCCCTCTTCGAGCACCTTGAACGTCGGGGAGGTGTCCTCCGTGTCGTTGTCGGCCGTATGCGTGATAGTGGCGCGCAGCAGCTCGTAGTCCGCACGCGCACTTTCGAGCTTCTTCAGGATCAGCTGCTTGAACTCCTCGAGCTCGGCGTCGCTGTACCGTGTTCTTTCGTCTGCCATAATCGTTTCGCTTTAGGGTTTATGTAAAATTAAGCAAATATTCCGAATCCGCCAAATTTTACATGTACAATCTCTCGGGCGTCAGATCCGCGTCACGGCGATCTGCAACGGTTCGTCGTCGATTTCCGATTCGACGACCGTCTCTCCGGCGGGCGCTTCGGCCGTCCGCACCTCGACGGCGAGGGTCTGCGCGGCGATGTAGTCCGCGAAGCGGGCGATACCCTCCGCCACGCACGGCTTCCGCTCGATCTCCACGCGTATCCTGTCCGTCACCTCGAATCCCGACTCCTTGCGGATATTCTGGATGCGGTTTATCAATTCGCGTGCCACGCCTTCGGCCTTCAGTTCGTCGGTCACGGTGATGTCGAGGGCCACGGTGAGCTTGCCCTCCGACGCCACGAGCCATCCGGGCATGTCCTCCGAGGTGATTTCGAAATCGGCGGGCGTCACGGTGATGCGCTCCCCGCCGAGGTCGAGCACCGTCTCCGGCGCGGCCTCGATCTGTGCGATGCGCTCCTGCGAGAACTCCGCGGTCAGGGCGGCGATCTGCTTCATGTATTTGCCGTAGCGCGGGCCGAGGGTCTTGAAGTTGGGCTTGATGCGTTTGGTGATGACGCCCGTCGTCTCCTCGATCAGCTGCACCTGCTTGACGTTCACTTCGCCCATGATGAGATTCTTCACCGCGGCGATATGCTCCGCCGTCACGGGGTCGAGGACCGGAATGAGGATCTTCGTGAGCGGCTGGCGCACCTTGATCGACACCTTGCGGCGCAGGGCCAGCACCATCGACGAGACTTTCTGCGCCAGAGCCATCATGTCCTCCAGCCGGGCGTCGATCAGCCCCTCGTCGGCCTTCGGGAAGGCGGCCAGGTGCACCGACTCGTCCGTGTGGCGGCCGCTCACGGCGTTGAGGTCCGTGAAGATGCGGTCGGAGATGAAGGGCGCGAAGGGGGCCGAGAGCATCGCCACGGTCTCCAGACAGGTGTAGAGCGTCTGGTAGGCGGCGAGTTTGTCCTCCGACATGCCGCCGCCCCAGAAGCGCTTGCGGTTCAGGCGCACGTACCAGTTCGAGAGGTTTTCGCCCACGAACTCCTGGATGGCGCGGGCCGCGGGGGTCGGGTCGTAGGACTCGAGGCTCTCCGTGACGTCGCGCACGAGGGTGTTGAGCAGCGAGACGATCCAGCGGTCGATCTCGGGGCGGCGCTCCATCGGAATCTCCGCCTCGCGGCCCGTGAAGCCGTCCACGTTGGCGTAGAGGGCGAAGAAGGAGTAGGTGTTGTAGAGCGTGCCGAAGAACTTGCGGCGCACTTCGTCCACGCCGTCGCGGTCGAACTTGAGGTTGTCCCACGGCTGCGAGTTGGAGATCATGTACCAGCGCGTGGCGTCCGGACCGTAGGTCGAGAGCACCTCGAACGGATCGACGGCGTTGCCCAGCCGTTTCGACATCTTGTTGCCGTTCTTGTCGAGCACCAGACCGTTCGAGATGATGTTTTTGAAAGCCACCGAGTCGAAGAGCATCGTGGCGATGGCGTGCAGCGTGAAGAACCAGCCGCGCGTCTGATCGACGCCCTCGGCGATGAAGTCGGCGGGGTAGACCTCGCCGAAGTCGGCCTCGTGTTCGAACGGATAGTGCACCTGCGCGTAGGGCATGGCGCCCGAGTCGAACCATACGTCGATGAGGTCCGGTTCGCGGCGCATCGGCTCGCCCTTCGACGACGTGAGCACGATCGAATCCACATAGGGACGGTGCAGGTCGATGTTCTTCGTCGAATAGTTCTCCTCCGACATGTCGCCGACGCGGAAATTTCGGTAGGGGTTCTCGGTCATCAGCCCTGCCGCCACGGATTTTTCGATTTCGGCGACGAGCTCCCCGACCGAACCGATGCACTTCACCTCCGAACGGTCCTCCGTGGCCCAGATCGGCAGCGGCGTGCCCCAGAACCGCGAGCGCGAGAGGTTCCAGTCGTTGAGATTCTCGAGCCACTTGCCGAAGCGTCCCGTGCCGGTCGATTCGGGCTTCCAGCGGATCGTGCGGTTCAGCTCGATCATCCGCTCCTTGAGCGCCGTGGTGCGGATGAACCACGAGTCGAGCGGGTAGTAGAGCACCGGTTTGTCCGTGCGCCAGCAGTGGGGGTAGTTGTGGACGTGCTTCTCGATTCTGAACGCCTGTCCCGCGGCCTTCATCTTCATGCAGATATAGATGTCGAGCGTCTCTGCCGCGGCGGCGGCCTTCTCGTCGTACCGGCCCTCCACGGTGAACTGCGGGTCGTAGGCGTTCTTCACCCAGCGGCCTTCGTACTCCCTGTAGGCTTCGACGTCCATGCACTCGCGGACGAAGCGCTCGTCCAGCTCTTCGAGCCGGTAGAACCGGCCCTGGAGGTCCACCATCGGGCGCGTCTCGCCCTTTTTGTTTATCATGAAGAGCGACGGAATGCCCGCAGCACGCGCCACGAAGGCGTCGTCGGCGCCGAACGTCGGGGCGATATGCACGATACCCGTACCGTCCTCCACGGTGACGTAGTCGCCCAGAATGACGCGGAACGCCTTCTGCGAGGCGTCGTGCCACATTCCCTCGGCGTCCGTCTCGACGGGCTTGACCCACGGCAGCAGCTGTTCGTACTCCATGCCTTCCAGCTCGGGACCCTTGTATTCGCCCGCGATTTCGAACGGAACGAGCTTGTCGCCCGGCTTGTATGCGTCGAGCGCGAGCCCTTCGGCCTTCTTGTTGAAATGGGCGTAGAGCAGCGCCTTGGCCAGCACGACGGTCATCTTCTCGCCCGTGTAGGCGTTCCACGTGCGCACGGCCACGTAATCGAATTTCGGACCCACGCAGAGGGCCGTGTTCGACGGCAGGGTCCACGGCGTGGTGGTCCAGGCGAGGAAGTAGGGCGTGCCCCAGCCCTCCATTCCGGGCTTGGGGTGCTTGATGCGGAACTGTCCCACCACGGTGGTGTCCTTCACGTCGCGGTAGCAGCCCGGCTGGTTCAGCTCGTGGGTCGAGAGACCCGTGCCGGCGGCCGGCGAATAGGGCTGGATGGTGTAGCCCTTGTAGAGCAGCCCCTTGTCGAAGAGCTGCTTGAGCAGCCACCACAGCGTCTCGATGTACTTGTTGTCGTAGGTGATGTAGGGATCGTCCATATTGACCCAGTAGCCCATTTTGCGCGTGAGCTGCTCCCACATGCCCGTGAACTCCATCACCGCCTCGCGGCAGGCGCGGTTGTACTCCTCGATCGAGATCGTCTTGCCGATATCCTCCTTCGTGATGCCGAGCTTCTTCTCCACGCCCAGCTCCACGGGCAGCCCGTGGGTGTCCCAGCCCGCCTTGCGGTGCACCAGGTAGCCCTGCTGGGTCTTGTAGCGGCAGAAGACGTCCTTGATCGTGCGGGCCATGACGTGATGGATACCCGGCTGGCCGTTGGCCGAAGGGGGACCCTCGTAGAATACGAACGTCGGACGGCCCTCGCGGGTCGAGATGCTTTTGTGGAATGTGTCTCGGGCGTCCCACTCGCTCAGGACATCGGCGGCCAGACCGGCCAGGTCGAGCCCTTTGTACTCCTTGAACTTCATATCGGTAAGCTGTTTCTTCGCTAATTTTCTGACAACTGGCAAAGATATAAAAAAGATTTGAAAAGCCCGCAATCTTCCCGCGATTCCCGTGACGGGGCCGCAGCCGGAGCTTTCCGGGGATGCCTGCGGCGGATGCGCGCCCTTCCGGGGCCGCCGTCCGGCTTCGGGGGACGACGGACGGAACCGGGGCCGTCGTCCGGCCTTTGCCGGTTTTGTCCGGCTTTCGCTCTTCGGTGCGGGACGGGCGGGCGCCGTCAGTCGAACGACTGCATTTCGATCAGTTTGGCGTAGATGCCGCCGCGGGCCATCAGTTCGTTGTGCGTGCCCTGTTCGGCGATGCGTCCGTGATCCACGACGATGATCTTGTCGGCGTTGTGGATCGTCGAGAGGCGGTGCGCGATGACCACCGACGTCCGCCCTTCGAGCAGCTTGTTGAGGGCCTCCTGCACGAGCTTCTCGCTTTCGGTGTCGAGTGCCGAGGTGGCCTCGTCGAGGATCAGGATGTCGGGATTCTTCAGCACCGCCCGGGCGATCGAGAGGCGCTGTCGCTGGCCTCCGGATAGCTTCACGCCCCGGTCGCCGATGTTCGTCGAGTAGCCTTCGGCGCATTCGCGGATGAACTGGTCGGCATTGGCGATCCGTGCCGCCTCGACGATCTCCTCGTGCGTGGCGCCGGGCTTTCCCATGGCGATGTTGCTCTCGATCGTGTCGTTGAACAGGACGGTGTCCTGCGCCACGACGCTCATGTGGGCGCGCAGGCTCTCCTGCGTGTAGTCGCGCAGCGGGATGCCGTCGATGGCGATTTCGCCCGACGTAGGGTCGTAGAAGCGGGGCAGCAGCTCGCTCAGGGTCGATTTTCCGCCGCCTGACGGACCGACGAGCGCCACGGTCTCCCCGCGGCGGATTTCGAACGAGATGCCGTCGATCACCTCGTGCTGCCCGTCGTAGGAGAAGTGCACGTCGCGGAACTCGATCTTCTCCCGCAGCCCCTTCAGCTCCCGGGCGCCGGGCCTGTCCTCGATTTCGGGCCGGGTGTCGATCACCGAGAAGATGCGCTCCCCGGCGGCGATTCCCTGGTTGATGTTGGCGAACTGGTCGATGAAGATACGCACGGGGCGCGTGATCTGGGAGAAGATGGCCACGAAGGCGATGAATCCGCCCGGGTCGAGCGATCCCTTCGTGACGAGCGACCCGCCGAAGACGAGGATCACGCCCACGGCCGTGATGCCCAGGAACTCGCTCATCGGGGAGGCGAGCTGCTGGCGGCGCGCCATCGAGAGCGTCAGGCGCGCCAGGTCGGCGCTGATCTCGAAGAATTTCCGCTTGACGTACCGCGTGGCGTTGTAGCTCTTGATGACCTTGATGCCGGCGAGCGATTCCTCGAGTGTCGAGACCATTTCGCCCATGCGGTGCTGGTTGGTGCGCGCCGGGTGGCGGAGCCGCTTGACGATCGAGCCGATGATGAGCGCCACGACCGGCAGGAAGAGGATCGAGAAGATCGACAGTTCCCACGAGATGGCCACCATCATGACGATGTACCCCACGATGAGGAACGGCTCGCGGAACGAGACTTGCAGCGTGTTGGTGATGCAGAACTGCACGACGCCTATGTCCGAGGTGATCTTCGAGATGATGTCGCCCTTGCGCTGCTCGCTGAAATAGCCGACGTTCATGTCCATCACGCGCGAAAACATTTCGTTGCGCATCCGCTGGAGCGTCCGGGCGCGCATGGTCTCGATCGTCCACGAGCCCAGGTAGCGGAACAGATTGCTCAGGAAGCTGATGACGACGGCCACGACGGCCAGCAGCAGCAGCACGTTGCGCGGATCGTAGGCATCGAACAGGTGCGAATAGGCGTAGTTGAACAGCACGTTCAGGTAGTCGCCGTCGAGGCGCAGGGGCGGCAGCTTTTCGACGTACTCGGGCGTGAACCCGTCGTCGAACATCGTGTTCAGGATCGGAATGATGAGACCGAATGTCAGGGTGTTGAACAGGGCGTAGAGCAGCGAGAAGATTCCGTAGGGAATGGCGTATCGTTTGATCGGCCGGGCGAATCCCAGCAGCCGCATGTAGGTTTTGAACATTCGGAGCGTCGGATTTGTGGTTGCGCAATAATCGGCGCAAAGATAGGAAAATAAACTCGAAAACCGAGAAAAAGGCGAAATTTCGGCGAATTGTGCCGTCGGGACGGACATCCTCCGCTCCGGCCGGATGCGCAGGCCCCGTCCGCCGGTTCCGTTCACAGCTCCCTGTCCGCGGTTCCCGTCCGGGACTCCTCCTGCCGGCGGCTCCTTTCCTTCCGGTCAGCGGCCTTCGGCCTCGTAGCCCGTGTCCTCGATCCGGTGCGCGGCGTCGTTGGCCGCGGCGACGGCCAGGAAGTCGCAGCGGTTGTTCTCCACCGTCTCGGCATGCCCCTTGACCCAGACGAAACGGACGTGGTGACGCCGGTATGCCCGCAGGAACCGCCTCCAGAGGTCGGGATTCTTCTTTCCCGCGAATCCCTTCTTCTCCCAGCCGAAGACCCACCCCTTCGTAACGGCGTCCACGACGTACTTCGAATCGGAGTAGATCACCACTTCCGATCCGTCGAACCGGAGCGCCTCGAGCGCCGCGCAGACGCCCGTGAGCTCCATGCGGTTGTTGGTCGTCAGGCGGTAACCCTGCGACAGCTCCTTGCGGTGCGGTCCTGCGAGGAGCACCGCGCCGTAGCC
Organism: Alistipes dispar; assembly: GCF_006542685.1. Taxonomy (NCBI): domain Bacteria; kingdom Pseudomonadati; phylum Bacteroidota; class Bacteroidia; order Bacteroidales; family Rikenellaceae; genus Alistipes; species Alistipes dispar. The sequence continues at coordinate 2,249,641 of NZ_AP019736.1, forward strand.
TCCCGGCCCGGGGTTTCCGAGGGCCGAGCCGTCCGTATAGATCGTGATCGCTGGCAAATTCTCTCGTGCTGTGCGTATGCCGTCCGCTCGCCGGTTTCCGGGACGTTCGGCGGTTTGTGTCTTGTGTCGCGGCATGCCGCCGCGTCCGCTGCGGGGGCCCGTTCCGAAGCGCCCGTCCCGAAACGGGTGCTTCGGAACGGACCGTTTTTTTCAGGCGAGCGCCTCCAGTTGTTCGCGGATCGCCGCGATCTTCGCCTCGGCGTCGGCCTGCTTGGCGCGTTCGTTGGCGACGACCTTCTCGGGCGCCGACTGCACGAAGCGCTCGTTCGAGAGCTTCTTCATCACCGATGCGAGGAATCCCTCGTAGTATTCGAGGTCGCGGCGCAGCTTCGCGCGTTCGGCCTCGGCGTCGATCCGGCCCTCCATCGGGACGAAGTACTGCGTCGTCTTGACGAGGAACGCCGCGGCCGCGGGATCCTTCTCCGCGACGGTTTCGATGGCCGAAAGGTTGGCCAGTTTCCGCATGACGGGGGCGTATTCCGCCGGGTAGTTCCCGTCGGCGATGACGTGCAGCGCGAGCGCCTCCTTCTGCGGCAGGTTCTTCTGGTTGCGGATGTTACGCACCGCCGACACGACCTCCTTCGCCAGCTCGAAGCGGGCGAGCGTCTCCGGCCGTTCGGCGCACGGCTCCGGCATCGGTGCCACGCAGATCGACTCCCCTTCGGCGCGCGGGGCGAGCGCCTGCCAGATCTCCTCCGTGACGAACGGCATGAAGGGGTGCAGCAGGCGCATCAGCGCATCGAAGTATCCCTTCGTGGCCTCCATCGTCCGCGGGTCGGTCGGCTGCCCGTAGGCGGGCTTCACCGTTTCGAGGTACAGGCCGCTGAAGTCGTCCCAGAAGAGGCGGTACGCCTCCTTGAAGGCCTCCGAGATGCGGTAGGACCGGAAATCCTCGGCGATCTGGCGCAGCGAGCGGCCCATCGCCTGGTCGAACCACTCCACGGCCAGGCGGTCGTTCTCGCTCTGCGCCGCGGCGGCGTCCGTCGTCCAGCCGTTCACCAGCCGGTAGGCGTTCCATATCTTGTTGCCGAAGTTGCGGCCCTGCTCGCAGAGCGCCTCGTCGAACATCACGTCGTTGCCCGCCGACGAGGAGATGAGCATGGCCATGCGCACGCCGTCGGCGCCGTACCGGGCGATCAGGTCCAGCGGATCGGGCGAGTTGCCCAACTGCTTGGACATCTTGCGGCCGATCTTGTCGCGCACGATGCCCGTGAAATAGACGTTTTCGAAGGGCTTCTCCTGCCGGTATTCGTAGCCGGCCATGATCATCCGCGCCACCCAGAAGAAGATGATGTCCGGGCCGGTCACCAGATCGTCGGTGGGGTAGTAGTAGCGGATTTCCCTGTTGCCGGGGTTGCGGATGCCGTCGAACACGGAGATCGGCCAGAGCCACGACGAGAACCACGTGTCGAGCACGTCTTCGTCCTGCCGGAGATCGTCCGCTTTCAGCGAGGCGTCGCCCGTTTTCGCGCGGGCCTTCTCCAGCGCCTCCTCGGCCGTCGGGGCCACCACGAAGCCGCCCTTCGGAAGGTAATAGGCCGGGATGCGCTGTCCCCACCACAACTGGCGCGAGATGCACCAGTCCTTGATGTTCTCCATCCAGTGCCGGTAGGTATTCTTGTATTTCTCGGGCACGAAGCGGATCGCGTCCTCCATGACGGCTTTCGTCGCCGGACCGGCCAGCTCGCCCATCGAGAGGAACCACTGCATCGAGAGTTTCGGCTCGATGGCCACGCCCGTGCGCTCCGAGTAGCCCACGTTGTTGGTGTACTCCTCGGTCTTTTCGAGCAGCCCCGCTACGGCGAGGTCCTTCTCGATCTGCCTGCGCACGTCGAAGCGGTCCTGACCCGCGTACATGCCCACCTTGTCGTTGATCGTGCCGTCGTCGTTGAATATGTCGATGGTCTCCAGGCCGTACTTCTCGCCCAGCATGTAGTCGTTCACGTCGTGCGCCGGGGTCACCTTCAGCGCGCCCGTGCCGAACTCGATGTCCACGTATTCGTCGCGGATCACCGGGATCGAACGGCCCACCAGCGGCACGACGACGCGTGCGTCGGCCGGCAGCCATGCGTAGCGCGGGTCGCCGGGATTGACGCACAGGGCCGTGTCGCCCAGGATCGTTTCGGGGCGTGTCGTGGCGACGACGATCGTCCGGTCCGTGCCCTCGACCTTGTAGCGCAGGTAGTAGAGCTTGCCGTGCGACTCCTTGAAGACGACCTCCTCGTCCGACAGGGCGGTCTGCGCCGCGGGGTCCCAGTTCACCATCCGCACGCCGCGGTAGATCTTCCCCTTGTCGTAGAGGTCGCAGAAGACGCGGATGACGCTCTCGGTGCGCGTCTCGTCCATCGTGAAGCACGTGCGCTCCCAGTCGCACGAGGCGCCCAGCCTGCGCAGTTGCTTGAGGATCACGCCGCCGTACTTCTCCTTCCACTCCCAGGCGTAGCGGAGGAACTCCTCGCGCGTGAGTTGCGACTTCTCGATGCCCCGTTCGCGGAGCATCGCCACGACCTTGGCCTCCGTGGCGATCGACGCGTGGTCCATGCCGGGGACCCAGCAGGCGTTCCTGCCCGACATGCGGGCGCGGCGCACCAGCACGTCCTGCAACGTGTTGTTGAGCATGTGCCCCATGTGGAGCATGCCCGTCACGTTGGGGGGCGGAATGACGATCGTATAGGGTTCGCGCTGATCGGGTTCCGAGTGGAACAGGCGGTGTCCGGTCCAGTAGTCGTACCATTTGCTCTCGATCTCGCGGGGCGAATATTTGTCTGCGATTTGCATAGTGCAACAGGGTTTTGCTTGAGTTTTCAGGATGGCAAAGTTATTAACAATCTGCCAAACTTAAAATAAAATCCGTGAAAAATCGTTACCTTTGCACCATTATATCAAAGTAAACTATGAGTAAAAAAGATAAAATCGAAACCATCGAGGCGGATGACGCGAACCTCGTGCCCGAATTGCTGGACGGAAAACACCGCGTGATCCCGATCGTGACGGGCGGCGACGAGACCGTCGAGCAGGTCGAGGTTCCGGAGATCATCCCCATTCTGACGCTGCGCTCGTCGGTGCTCTTCCCCGGCGCGATCACTCCGATCACGGTCGGGCGCGACAAGAGCATCTCGCTCGTGCGCGCCGTGAATGCCGAAGGCGGCATCCTGGGCGCCGTGCTGCAGCGCGAGAGCGAAGTCGAAGACCCCTCGCCGGACGACATGTACAAGGTCGGAACGGCGGCGCGCATCATCAAGATACTCGAAATGCCCAACGGCAACCTGACGGTGATCCTGAACGGGCTGGAAAAGATCGAGATCACGGAGTACGTCACAACGGAGCCTTACTTCAAGGCCCGCGTCGTGGCGCTGCGCGATTCGACGCCCGATCTGAAGAGCATCGAGTTTGAGGCCCTCGTGGACTCGATCCGCGACGTGGCGCTGGGGATCATCAACGTCTCGCCGACGATGCCCAAGGAGGCGGCCTTCGCCATCAAGAACATCGACTCCAAGCGCGGCATCATCAACTTCATCTGTTCGAACATGGAGCTGACCGACGAGGACCGCCAGTCGCTGCTGGAGGCTCCCGGCCTGCTGGCTCGCGCCCGCAAGCTGCTCGAGATACTGATCCGCGAACAGCAGCTCGCCGAGCTGAAGAACCAGATTCAGGAGCGCGTCAAGCAGGAGATCGACAAGCAGCAGCGCGACTACTACCTCCAGCAGCAGATGCGCACGATCCAGGACGAGCTGGGCGACGGCGCCGACGCCGACATCGAGAGGATGCGCGAGGAGGCCAAGAAGAAGAACTGGCCCAAGGAGGTGGGCGAGACCTTCGAGAAGGAGTTGCAGAAGGTCGAGCGGCTGAATCCCGCCGTGGCCGAGTATTCGGTGCAGATGACCTACCTCCAACTGCTGCTGGAGCTGCCGTGGAACGACGTGACGCAGGACAACCTCGACCTGAAGTGCGCCCGCGAACAGCTGGACCGCGACCACTTCGGGCTGGACGAGGTGAAGGAGCGCCTGCTGGAGCATCTGGCCGTCATCAAGCTCAAGGGCGACCTGAAATCCCCCATCCTCTGCCTCTACGGCCCTCCGGGCGTGGGCAAGACCTCGCTCGGAAAGTCCGTGGCCGCGGCGCTGGGCCGCAAGTTCGGCCGCATCTCGCTGGGCGGCCTGCACGACGAGTCGGAGATACGCGGACACCGCCGCACCTACATCGGCGCCATGCCGGGCCGCATCATCCAGACCATCAAGCGCTGCGGGTCGTCCAATCCGGTCATTATCCTCGACGAGGTGGACAAGGTGACGGTCTCGAACCACGGCGATCCGTCGAGCGCGCTCCTGGAGGTGCTCGACCCGGAGCAGAACACCACTTTCCACGACAACTACATCGACATGGAGTACGACCTGTCGAAGGTGCTCTTCATCGCCACGGCCAACAACGTGGGCAACATCGCCCCGGCGTTGCGCGACCGCATGGAGATGATAAACATCCCGGGTTACCTGCTCGAGGAGAAGGTGCGCATCGCCCTGGACCACCTGCTGCCCAAGCAGCGCGAGGCCCACGGCATCAAGGAGGGCGAGCTCGTGATGACTCCCGCTGTGGTCGAGCACGTCATCGCCTCCTACACGCGCGAGGCCGGCGTGCGCTCGCTCGACAAGCTGCTGGCGAAGATCGCCCGCGCCCGCGCCAAGCAGATCGCCTTCGACGAGGCGTTCGCCCCCGAGATCGGGGAGAAGGACGTGGAGCGGATTCTCGGCATGCCCAAGTTCCTCCGCGAACAGTACGAGGTGGGCGGCATGACGGGCGTCGTGACGGGCCTGGCCTGGACCGAGGTGGGCGGCGACATCCTCTATATCGAGTCGGTGCTGACGCCCGGCAAGGGCAAGGTGAGCCTCACGGGCAACCTGGGCGCCGTGATGAAGGAGTCGGCGACGATCGCCCACGAGTGGGTGATGGCCCACCACGAGGAGCTGGGCATCGACCCCGAGGCGTTCGAGAAGAACGACATCAACATCCACGTCCCCGAGGGGGCGATTCCGAAGGACGGCCCCTCGGCCGGCATCACGATGGTCACGTCGATCGTCTCGACCTATACGGGCCGCAAGGTGAAGGAGCGGATCGCCATGACGGGCGAGACGACCCTCCGCGGACGGGTGATGCCCGTGGGCGGGGTGAAGGAGAAGATTCTCGCAGCCAAGCGCGCCGGCATCACCGAGCTGATCCTCTCGGAGGAGAACCGCAAGGACATCGCCGAGATCAAGCCCGAATACGTCGAGGGCCTCACGTTCCACTACGTGCGGACCAACGACGAGGTGCTGCGTCTGGCGCTGGAGTAACACGACCGACCGAACCGTGAGCGCCATGTTCCGTATCCGTCCGGCCTTCGTGTCCGACATCCCCGCGATGCGGCTGCTGTTCCGCGAAACGGTGCTCTCCGTCAATCGGCGGGACTATACGGCCGAAGAGGTCGCCGACTGGGCGTCGTGCGGCGAGGGGGAGACGCATTGGCGGGAGCTGTTCGCCCGGCAGCGTTGCTTCGTGGCCGAGGATGCGCGAGGGAAGATGACGGGATTCGCCTCCGCGGACGGAGAGGGGTATATGCACATGCTCTTCGTCCACAAGGATTTCCAGCGGTGCGGAGTGGCCACGGCGCTCTATGCCGCCGTCGAACGGTTCGCCCGGGAGGCGGGGGCCGTGCGGATCGCGTCGGAGGTCAGCGAAACGGCCCGGGGATTCTTCGAGCGGCAGGGCTTCCGGGTGGATGCGAAGCAGCGGCGGCGGGCTGGCCGTCTGGAGCTGACGAATTACAGGATGAGCAAAGCGCTGGAGCCCTTCTGCGGTTCCGGCGAAACGGACGAACTGCATATATTATGAATATCGAAGAGTTCCGGAACTTCTGCCTCTCCCTGCCGGGTGCGCACGACGACTTTCCTTTCGGGAAGGCGTCGTCGGACTACGACCGCAATCTGCTCGTGTTTTACGTGGCGGACAAGTGGTTCTGCTTCGTGAATGCCGAGGCGTTCGATTTCTGCACGCTGCGGTGCGCCCCGGAGGAGATCGGGGCCCTGCGCGAACGCTACGAGGGCGTCGGCCCCGGGTGGCACATGGACAAGCGGCATTGGATCAGCGTGCGTTTCGACAGCGACGTGCCCGACGGCGTGCTGCTGGAGATGGTGCGCAAATCGTATGAACTCGCGGAGGCGAAGCTGACGAAACGGCAGCGGAGCGCCCTCGCGGAACGGATAGAGCCATGAAATTCATCGCAATCATCCCGGCGCGCTACGCCTCGACGCGCTTTCCCGGGAAGCCGCTGGCCCTGCTGGGCGGCAAACCCGTCATCCGGCGGGTTTACGAACAGGTAGCAGGGGTGCTGGACGACGTGGCGGTGGCCACGGACGACGAGCGCATCCGCGAGGCGGTGCTCGCCTTCGGCGGGCGGGTGGTGATGACCTCCCCCGACCATAGGAGCGGCACGGACCGCTGCCGGGAGGCTTACGACCGGATCGGCGGGGCGTTCGACGCGGTGGTGAACGTGCAGGGCGACGAGCCCTTCGTCCGCGCCTCGCAGCTCGAGACCCTGATGCGCTGCTTCGACGACCCCGGGACCGACATCGCCACGCTCGTCAGGCCCTTCGCGCCCGAAGACGGACTCGCTGCGCTGGAGAATCCCAATTCGCCGAAGGTGGTGCTCGACGCGCATTCGCGGGCGCTCTATTTCTCGCGGTCGGTGGTTCCCTACCTGCGCGGCGTGCCGCGCGAGGAGTGGCTCGCGCGGCATACGTTTTACAAGCACATCGGAATTTACGCCTTCCGTACCGAGGCGCTGCGGGCCGTGACGGCGCTGCCGCCTTCGCCGCTCGAAGGGGCCGAGTCGCTCGAACAGTTGCGCTGGCTGGAGAACGGCTTCCGGATCGGCGTGGGGGTGAGCGACGCCGAGACCGTCGGGATCGACACGCCCGGAGATCTGGTGCGCGCCGAGGCTTTTTTGAAACAGTTCGAATGACAGACCCGGCGGATCCCGCCGCCGCATCGTCCCTGCGATGCGCGGGGAGGCGATAGGGGGGGAGCCGGACAAAACATTGAAATATCCATGAATCCGAAATTCATCGCAGGACCCTGCGTCATCGAATCGGCCGAACTGCTGGACGCGGTGGCCGAGCGGCTCGTCGCGATCAACCGCCGGCTGGGGACGGAGATCGTCTTCAAGGCGTCGTTCGACAAGGCCAACCGCACCTCGATCGCCTCGTTCCGCGGCCCGGGGATCGACAGGGGGCTGCGGATGCTCGCCGACGTGCGGGCCAAATGGGGGCTGAAGCTGCTGACCGACATCCACGAGGCGTGGCAGGCCGCGCCCGTGGGCGAGGTGGTGGACGTGATCCAGATTCCGGCGTTCCTCTGCCGCCAGACCGACCTGCTCGTCGCGGCGGCGAAGACCGGCCGCACGGTGAATGTCAAGAAGGCGCAGTTCCTCTCCGGCGAGGACATGCGCTACCCCTATGAGAAGGCTGTGGAGGCGGGTGCCCGGGAGGTGTGGCTCACCGAGCGCGGCAACATCTACGGCTATAACAACCTCGTGGTCGATTTCCGCAACATCCCTGACATGCTGCGCATCGCCTCCACCGTGGTGATGGACTGCACGCATTCGGTGCAGCGTCCCGGCGCGGCGGGCGGCAAGACGGGCGGCAACCGTGAGTTCGTGCCCTCGATGGCCCTCGCGGCCCGGGCGTTCGGAGCCAACGGCTACTTCTTCGAAGTGCATCCCGATCCGGACCGCGCCCTGAGCGACGGCCCGAACATGCTGCGGCTGGACGATCTGGAAAACCTCATCAAAAAACTCATACAATGACCGATACCACCAAGGCGCAGATTCTTGCGGTGGCCCGCCGGGCCGTGCATACCGAGATGCTGGCGCTCGGACACCTCGAACAGACCCTCGGCGACGCCTTCGCCGAAGCCGTGGAGCTGATTCTCGCCGGCCGCGGCAAATGCATCGTTACGGGCATGGGCAAATCGGGCCTCATCGGGCGCAAGATCGCGGCGACGTTCGCCTCGACCGGCACGCCGAGCTTCTTCCTGCATCCGGGGGAGGCGTTCCACGGCGACCTGGGCATGATTTCGAAGGAGGACGTCATCCTGGCGCTCTCCTATTCGGGGGAGACCGACGAGATCCTGAAGATCGTCCCCTTCATCCACTCCAACGGCAACCGGCTGATCTCGATGACCGGCAACGACGATTCGGCGCTGGCCCGCAACTCCGACGTGCACCTGAACGTCGGGGTCGAGGAGGAGGCCTGCATCCTGCACCTCGCGCCGACCACCTCGACCACGGCGCAGATCGCCATGGGCGATGCGCTGGCCGTGTCGCTCATGCAGCAGCGCGGCTTCACGAGCGTCGATTTCGCGCGCCTGCATCCGGGCGGAAGCCTCGGACGGCGCCTGCTGATGACCGTGGGCAACGTCATGCGCGACCACGATCTGCCGGTCGTCTCGCCCGACTGTTCGGTGGTGGAGATGATCCACACCATTTCGAAGGGCGGACTGGGACTGATCGTCGTCTGCGAGGGCGACCGCATCGAAGGCATCGTGACCGACGGCGACGTGCGCCGCGCGATGGAGCGTCTGAAGGCCGACTTCTTCAATATCCGCGCCCGCGACATCGCCACGCCGCATCCCAAGACGATCGGCGCCGGGGAGAAGCTCATCGAGGCCGAGCGCGTGATGACGCGCAACAAGATCACCTCGCTGCTGGTGACCGGCGACGATGGCAGACTGACGGGCGTCATCCAGATTTACGACATCAAACTGTAAGTTTTTGTCTTCGCACGGCGGGAATCCGGTTCCTTTGCATTATATTTGTCGGAACCGCGGACCTGCGCTGCCGCGGCCGGTCGTTTCCGGCTGTGTGCGGATACTGATGCCGCGGCCCCGATATACCCGAGTTCTACCTAACCGAATTGTTCCCGCATGATGCAGAAACTCCTCTGGGCGGCGTTCGTCTGCTGTACGACGCTCGCCTGCACGCCGAAAACCGAGGTCTCCTCGCCCGACGGTTCGATCCGTCTGAAGTTCGCCGCGGACAGGAAGAGCGGCGAAATGCGCTATACGGTCTCGGTCGGCGACCGTCCGCTTTTCGGACCTTCGCTGCTCGGTCTGGAGGCCGCGGAGGCGGACCTCGCGCACGATTTCCGGGTGGACGGGGCCGAATACGCCTCTGTCGATGAGGAGTGGACCCAGCCGTGGGGCGAGAACAAGCGCAACCGCAGCCGCTACAACGAGATGACCGTCGCGCTGCACCGCGGCGGCGAGGTGCGCCTCACGATGCGTTTCCGCCTCTTCGACGACGGTCTGGGCTTCCGCTACGAGTACGAGGTTCCGGCGTGCGATTCGCTCGTCGTCACCGGCGAGCTGACCGAGTTCCGCTTCGCCGCGGACGGCGACACGTGGACCGTTCCCGCGGATTCGGGCGTCTGCGAGCCGCTCTGCCGTGCGATGCCTCTGCGCGACCTCGGGGACGCCGACACCCCGGCGACGTTCCGCGTCGCGGGGCTTTACGGCAGCATCCACGAAGCCGCGCTGTACGACTATCCCGAGATGACGCTCCGCTGGTGCGATTCGCTCGCCTTCCGGTGCGACCTCGCGCCGCTGCCCGACGGGACGAAGGCGCGTGTCGCGGGACGTTTCGTCACGCCGTGGCGCACCGTGCAGCTGGCTTCCGAAGCCGTGGGACTCATCAACTCCTCGCTGATCCTGAATCTGAACGAACCCTCGAAGATCGGGGACACGGAGTGGATACGGCCGATGAAGTGCATCGGTGTCCGGTGGCCGACGCCTTCGGAGTCCGACTCCCGGACGGCGGAAGAGCGGTACGATGCGGCGACCGAACAGGTCAAGCGTTACCTCGAATTCGCCGCCGACAACCGGATCGACGCCGTGCTGATCGGGCGGAGAGAAGGCCGGGAGGTGCGGGACAGCGCGCGGTGTTCCGACTGCTGCGGGCCTTACCGGGATTTCGACATCGTCGCGATCGCCGGATATGCCCGCGACCTGGGTATCGAACTGATCGGTTGCCGCGGGACGGACGACTGCGTTTCGGGATGCGGGCGGCAGCTCGATTCGGCGCTCATGCGGTACGCCGGGCTGGGCATGCACAACCTCATGACGGATTTTTCGGGGACGCTCCCCGACGGTTGCTCCCGCCGCAGCCAATACGGCGTGCGTCATTGCCGGCGGATCGTCGAGGCGGCGGCCCGGCACTGCATGACGGTCGATATGCGCGAGCCGGTCAAGGACTGCGGCATCCGCCGCACGTGGCCCAACATGATGACGCGCTCGTACGGCTGCGGGGACGCCCGGTGTGCTGGCGGTCCGCCGTCGCACGGCGTGATGCTGCCCTTCACGCGCCTGCTGGCCGGTCCGATGGGTTGTGCGTCCGGCACGTTCGATATTCTCAGCGAGTGCGCGCGCGACTCGGTGCGCTTCGGTCTCCGGGACTGCGGGGAGGAGGCCGGGATGCGCGTCAATTCGACCCTCGCCGGACAGATCGCCGACTGGGTGATTCTCTATTCGCCGTTGCAGATGGCGTCGGACAGGATCGAGCATTATGAAGGCCACCCGGCTTTCCGGTTCTTCCGCGACTTCGATCCCGACTGCGACTGGTCGCGTGCGCTGGCGGGCGAGCCGGGCGAATACGTCGTCGTCGTGCGCCGTGCCGGCGACCGGTTCTATTTCGGGGCCGCGACGAACGAGCGGCCCCGCACGCTGCATTTCGAGTTGGACTTTCTGGAGCCGGAGGTGACCTACGAGGCGGCGATTTACGCCGATGCGCCGGACGCCGACTGGCGGACCGACCCCACGGCCTGCGACGTCTCGGTACGCTACGTCACCTCGGCCGATGCGATCGACGTCGTGCTGGCGCCCGGCGGCGGACAGGCGATTTCTTTCCTGCCGCTGTGACGTTTCGCGGAATGGGGCGGGCCGCTGCGCACGGTGTGCAGGCGGTTTCGACCGGCGTGACGTATGGAAATGCGAAAAATCCGGATAAAACGCCCCTGCCGATGCGATTCGGCAGGGGCGGACGTTTCGTGTCGCCGGAGTGTGCGGTCCGGGCGATACGGATCACTCTCCCTCTTCGAGGGCGAAGATCGCCTCGACGGGTTTGCGGAAGGTCCGGGCGATCTTGAGCGCCAGCAGCGTCGAGGGGACGAACTTTCCGGTCTCGACGGCATTCACCGTCTGGCGGCTGACTCCGACCGCATCGGCCAGTTGTTGCTGGGTCATGCGCACTTCGGCGCGTTCCACGCGGATTCTATTCTTCATCGGCAGCCTCCTTTGCGTACCGCCTCAACTGCCAGCGGAAGATCAGGAGGAAGAGCAGCGGCAGGGTGAACAGGTTGTAGATCATGATGTCCAGAAATTCGGCCCCGTACGTGACGAGCGCCGCGGCGGCGACGGCCGCGCAGTTCGCGTAGAGTGCCGCGAGCAGCGCATTGAGGCGGATGCGACCGATCCCTTCGTCTTCGATCCGTTCGCGCGAGCAGGCGATGAGAAGCGTTCCGGCGAGCAGTCCGACGATGACGGCGTTGTTGCAGACCGCATCCAATGTTTCGCCCGCCTCTGCTGCACCGGGCAGCAGGAACGAGGGAAACCCGTTGAGACCGTCGAACAGCATCAGCACCCCCAGCAGGGCCGCGGGAATGAAAAGCCCCCACCCGATTTTCCGGCATCCGTGGGGAAACAACAGAATTTTGTCCATAGGATTTTGTTTTTTGCGTGTTTGCGGACCGTAGGAGGTGCGCACGACTCCCGTCCGCTTTGCAAATGTAAAGTTTATTTTACATTTATGCAAATATACGCGACTAAAAAATCAACCCCGGACATAGTGGGGCAGTTCGGCGGGGATTTCCAGCGAAAATTCGACCAGTCCGCCGATCCGCCCTTCGCGGCGCCAGACGGTCTGGTAGATCAGTTTCCGCACGCCCCGTTTCTCGATCGTGTAGATGTTCCGCCCGCCCTCTTTGAGCAGACGCCGGATGACGGCGCGCGAGCGTTCGTTGTGGCAGGGGATGAGCGAACGGCCGCGCACGTCGCCGTTCACCGCCGCCGAGCGGGCATTCTGGTAGAGCACGGTCCCCTCCGTGTCGCAGACCGTCACGGCGCAGTCCGTCTCGTCGGCCCAGGGGCAGTTCCATTCGTTCGTCGTCATTGCTGTATTTTCACCAGTTGTTCGCGGTAGGCGTTCAGGATGCGCGATTTGGAGATGAAGCCCAGGTAGCGGTTCTTCTTGTCCACCACGGGCAACATCCACGTGTGTTTGTCCTCGAATTTCTCCATGACGCTCATGATCGACTCGTGCTCGAGGATCCGGTCGGGCGGGGCGATCATGTAGTCCGAGATCGGCCGTCCGTACTTTTCGGGCTTGAACATGTCCTCGCGCAGGTCGTCGAGCTGCACCACGCCCAGCAGCCGCCCGAAGTTGTCGATCACGGGAAAGATGTTGCGGCGGGCCGTCGAGATGATGTGCACGATGTCGCCCAGCGTCATGTTCTCCTTGATGCGCAGGAAGTCGGTCTCCATCAGCTCGTCGAGTTTGAGGAAGACGAACACCGACTGGTCCTTGTCGTGCGTGAGCAGTTCGCCCCGCTGGCGCAGTTGTTTGGTGTAGATCGAGTCGGGATCGAGGTAGTAGTCCACGGCGAACGAGATGCAGGCCGTGATCATCAGGGGAATGAACAGTCCGTAGCCGTTCGACAGTTCGGCTATGAGGAAGATCGAGGTGAGCGGGGCGTTCATCACCCCCGACATGACGCCCGCCATGCCGACGAGCGTGAACGAGACCACCGAGACGTCCCATTGGAAGAGCATGTTGCAGACGAGCGCCAGCGTCGCCCCGGTGAACGCGCCGACGAACAGCGACGGGGCGAAGGTTCCGCCCACGCCGCCCGCGGCGTTGGTGGAGGCCATGGCGATCACCTTGAAGAACATGGTGGCGATGATGAAGAGGATCACCACCCAGTCGATGTCGCGGAAGCGGTAGAAGAGCGAGTTGTCGAACAACACCTGCGTATTGCCGTGCATCAGGGCGGTGAATCCTTCGTATCCTTCGCCGTAGAGGGGCGGGAAGATGAAGATGAGCACGCCGAGAATGGCGCCGCCCCACATCCATTTTTTCCACTGCCTGTCGATGCCTTTGAAGAAGCCGCCGACGCGCGAGTTCATCGAGGTGAAGTACCATGCCATCAGGCCGCACAGCACGCCCAGCAGGATGAAGAGCGGAATCTGCCACAGTTCGAAGGCGTCCTCCGGAGCCAGCGTCACGGCCAGAATCGGGTCGAAGCCGCGCAGCATGAAGGCCATGGTCGTCGCGGTGATCGAGGCGATGAGCAGCGGGATGACCGAGCCGGCGGTGATGTCGAGCATCAGGATCTCCAGCACGAAGACCACGCCCGTGATCGGGGCCTTGAAGATGGCGGCCAGCGCCGCGCCCGCGCCGCAGCAGAGCAGCAGCGTGGTGTTCTTGTAGTTGAGCCGGGCCAGCCGTCCGACGTTCGAGCCGATGGCCGCTCCGGTCAGCACGATCGGGGCCTCGGGACCGACCGATCCGCCGAATCCGATCGTCGTGGCGCCTCCCACGACCGAGGTCCAGCAGTTGTGCCGTGCGATGCGCGAGTTGCGGCTCGACATGGCGTAGAGCACGCGCGTGACGCCTTCCGAGATGTTGTCGCGGACGACGTATTTGACGAAAAGCGTGGCCAGAATGATGCCGACGGCGGGGTAGAATAGCAGCAGCACGTGCGCGCTGTCCACCGGAAACCAGTGCGTGAGCCCGTTCCGGATGCCGTAGAGGAGCATTTCGAACAGATAGGTGCCCACTCCGGCGAGCGCACCGACCGCCACGGCCAGAAGCATCATCATCTGGCGGTTCGACAGCCTCCGCGTCAGGCGGAGGAACATGCGGTAGATGCGGTCGGTACGGATCTGCATGGTTCTCAGTCTTTAAAACGTGTGCGGTCCGGGGCGGCGTTCCGGAGGCCGCCCCTCCGGTTCCGGCGCCGCTCCCGGCGATTCCGCGCTATTCGCCCTTCGCGGCGTAGTGCCGGGCCTGCTCCTCGATCAGCTCCCGGTCGTCGAAGTAGTCGATCTTCATGGCGCGGCGCACTTCGCGGAGCGTCTCGGCGGCCGTCGCGCGGGCCTTTTCGGAGCCGGCGCGGAGGATTTCGTACACTTCGCCGATGCGGTTCTCGTACTCCCTGCGGCGGGCGCGGATTGGGTCGAGCGTCTCGTTCAGTACGGCGATGAGCAGCCGTTTCACCTTCACGTCGCCCAGTCCGCCGCGGCGGTAGTGGGCCTTCAGCTCGTCGAGCGAGGCGTATTCGGGCAGGTAGCGTCCGAAATGCTCCGGGAGGCAGAAGGCGTCGAGGTAGGTGAAGACCGTGTTGCCCTCGACCTTGCCCGGGTCCTCCACGCGCAGGTGGTCGGGGTCGGTGTACATGCCCATGACCTTCTTCCTGACCTCCTCGGCCGTGTCCGAAAGGTAGATGCAGTTGCCCAGCGACTTGGACATCTTGGCCTTGCCGTCGGTTCCCGGCAGGCGCATGCAGGCGGCGTTGTCGGGCAGCAGGATCTCCGGTTCGACGAGTGTCTGGCCATAGACGGAGTTGAACTTGTGGACGATCTCGCGCGTCTGTTCGATCATCGGTTCCTGGTCTTCGCCCGCCGGAACGGTCGTGGCCTTGAAGGCCGTGATGTCCGACGCCTGGCTGATGGGGTAGGTGAAGAATCCCACGGGAATGCCCTGCCGCTGCGTCGTGTCGCCCTCGGCCGCCCCTTCGGCGAAGCCGCGGAGCGTGATTTCGGCCTTTACGGTCGGATTGCGCTGAAGGCGCTGCACCGTCACCAGATTCATGTAGTAGAACGCCAGTTCGCACAGTTCGGGGACCTGCGACTGGATGAAGAGCGTCGAACGCGCCGGGTCGAGACCCGCCGAGAGGTAATCGAGCGCCACCTCCACGATATTCTGCCGCACCTTTTCGGGATTGTCCGCATTGTCCGTGAGCGCCTGTGCGTCGGCGATCATGATGAATATGCGCTCGAATTCGCCCGAGTTCTGCAATTCGACGCGGCGGCGCAGCGATCCGACGTAATGCCCCAAATGGAGCCGGCCCGTGGGGCGGTCGCCGGTAAGAATGATTTTTCCCATAGCGTTTTTCAGCGGTCGTGTTTCGTTTATGTATGGCGAAGCGTGTGCGGTCCGGAGCTTCTGTCCGGATCGGGACGGTCCCGCCGGAGCGGTCGTCCGGTCGTCGTCGTATCCCTTCTCCGGCGCCTTTCCGACGGGCCGGGACGGGGTTTCGCCGCCGCTTCGCGGTGGATTCATCGGACAAACATACGAAAATCCGCGCGCGCGGCCTAATAAAGTTGGCGGATATAGTTTTTTTTTATATATTCGCCCTGCGAAATAACGCGCTGCTATGACTATAATCCAACTCGAATACCTGCTGGCGGTGGCCAACTGCGGCAGTTTTTCCCAGGCTGCCGAGCACTGCTTCGTGACGCAGCCCTCGCTGAGCATGCAGGTCAAGGCCCTCGAAGAGGAGCTGGGCGTGGTGCTGCTCGACCGTTCGAAGAAGCCCGTCATTCCGACCGAGGCGGGCGAGGTCGTGATCGGGAAGGCCCGCGAGACGCTCAAGGCCTACAACTGCATCCGCGAGGCGGTTTCGGAGCTGAAGGGCGAGACGGCGGGCAAGCTGCGGCTGGGGGTCATTCCGACCATCGCGCCCTACCTGCTGCACAAGTTCATCCCCGCCTTCGTGCGCGACTACCCGAAGGTCGAGCTGGAAATCTCGGAGATGATTACCTCCGACATCGTCGAGGCCCTCAAGCGCGACCGGATCGACGCCGCGCTGGTGGCCAGCGGGACCTGCGGCGAGGGGATCACCGAGCAGGAGCTTTTCAGCGACCGCTTCTATGCCTACGTGTCGCCCGAGAACCCGCTTTTCGAGCGGTCGAACATCCGCATCGAGGACATCGACCTGAAGGATCTGGTGATTCTGAGTCCCGGAAACTGTATGCGCGACCAGATCATCGAGCTGTGCCAGGCCCGCCGTTCGATGCCTTCGCACTACACCTTCGAGTCGGGGTCGCTCGATACGCTCATGCGCATCGTGGACTGCACCTCGTGTCTGACGATCGTTCCGGAGATGGCCGTGGAGTACATCCCCGCCGATCGCCGCGACCGGCTGAAGACCATCGCCAAGGGGGCCACTTCGCGCAAGATCGCCGTCGCCGTGCGGCGCACCTATGTCAAGAATTCGATCATCAGGGCCCTGACGGACACGATTCTGGCGAACGTCCCGGCGGCCCGGGCCTGACGGCGGCCCCGTCGGTCCGCTTCGTCTCTCTGCCGGACGGATGCGGCCTGTCCGCCCGTCCGTCATGCCGCCCGACGGCACGGCCGTGCGTTGCCCGGCATGGCCGCTTTTTTCTCCGGCTGCTCCTATTTTGCAATCCATAATTTTCAAATCCGGATAATCTTTCGTACCTTTGCAAGGTTATAGACCCGTAACGGATTTTTATGGATAAACTGATCGAAACGATCGTCAGCGCGATTGAAGATAAAAAAGGTAAGAATATTGTATCGCTGGACCTCTCGGGGTTCGACGGGGCGATCTGCTCGCATTTCGTCGTCTGCAACGCCGATTCCACCACGCAGGTGGCGGCCATCGCCGGCGGCATCGAGGAGAAGGTGCTCGAAACGCTGGGCGAGAAGGTGTGGCGCGTCGAGGGACAGCAGAACGCCCTCTGGATCGCCATGGACTATGTGGACGTGGTGGTACACATTTTCCAGACCGATCTGCGCGGTTTCTACAAGCTCGAGGAGCTGTGGGCCGATGCGCCGATGGTGAAGTACGAATACGAAGCGTGAATTTGATTTATGGCACAACAACGGAAGAACAACAATAGAATGAACATGCCGCGGCCCTCCTATTTCTGGCTTTACGGACTGGCCGCCGTTTTTATCATCGGCTGGGCCGTCATGGGGGGCGGGAACGACGCCCCGCAGCCCAGCGACTGGACCTCTGTCGAACGGATGGTCGAGCAGGGCGAGGTGGAGCGCATTCAGGTCGTGAACCGCGACCAGGCGCAGGTCTTTCTCCGAAAGGAGGCGATCGGGAAGTACCGCAACGACGCGGAGAACAGGCAGTACGCACGGATTCCCGAGAACGGTGCGCAGTTGTTCTTCACCATCGGGTCCGTCGATTCGTTCCGCGAGGACCTGAGCGCCGCCGAGCAGCGCTCAGGCCATACGGTCCCCGTCGTCTATAAGAACGAGAAGAACGACTGGACGTCGCTGCTCATCAACCTGCTGCCGTGGGTGGTCATCATCGGCGCGTGGTTCTTCATCATGCGCTCCATGTCGCGCGGAGCGGGCGCCGGGGGCGGCGGAGGCATCATGAACGTCGGCAAGGCCAAGGCGCAGGTATTCGACAAGGACAACTCCCGGCGCGTGACCTTCAAGGACGTCGCCGGACTGGAGGAGGCCAAGGTCGAGATCATGGAGATCGTCGATTTCCTCAAGAAGGCCGACAAGTACAAGGAGCTGGGTGCGAAGATACCGAAAGGCGCGCTGCTCGTGGGCCCTCCGGGAACGGGCAAGACGCTGCTGGCCAAAGCCGTGGCCGGCGAGGCCAACGTGCCGTTCCTCTCGATTTCGGGTTCGGATTTCGTGGAGATGTTCGTCGGTGTGGGCGCGTCGCGCGTGAGGGACCTTTTCGAGCAGGCCAAGCAGAAGGCGCCGTGCATCGTCTTCATCGACGAGATCGACGCCATCGGCCGCGCCCGCGGCAAGAACGCCGGATTCTCCGGCAACGACGAGCGCGAGAACACGCTCAACCAGTTGCTGACCGAGATGGACGGCTTCCAGACCAATACGGGCGTCATCGTCCTCGCGGCCACGAACCGCGCCGACATTCTGGACAAGGCGCTCATGCGTGCCGGCCGTTTCGACCGTCAGATCGAAGTCGGGCTTCCCGACGTCAAGGAGCGCGAGGAGATTTTCGAGGTGCACCTGCGGCCGCTCAAGCTCGATCCGGACCTCGACCGTTCGTTCCTGGCGCGCCAGACTCCCGGCTTCTCGGGCGCCGACATCGCCAACGTCTGCAACGAGGCGGCGCTCATCGCCGCGCGGCATAACAAGAAATTCATCGCCAAGGAGGATTTCCTGGCCGCCATCGACCGCATCGTGGGCGGTCTGGAGCGCAAGAACAAGATCATCACCGACGAGGAGAAGCGCGTGATCGCCTACCACGAGGCGGGACACGCCACCGTGAGCTGGATTCTCGAGAACGCCAGCCCGCTGATCAAGGTGACGATCATCCCGCGCGGCAAGGCCCTCGGGGCGGCGTGGTATCTGCCCGAGGAGCGGCAGATCACCACGCGCGAGCAGCTCATGGACGAACTGGCCGCCACGCTCGGCGGCCGCGTGTCGGAGCAGCTCACCTTCGGCGAGGTCTCGACCGGGGCGCTGAACGATCTGGAGCGCGTCACCAAGCAGGCTTACGCCATGGTGGCCTACTACGGCATGAGCGAGAACGTGGGCACGCTCTCCTATTACGATTCGACGGGGCAGAGCGACATGGCCTTCACCAAACCCTATTCGGAACTGACGGCCCAGCAGATCGACGCCGAGGCCAGGCGCGTGATCGAACAGGCCTATGCCATGGCCGAGAAGGTGCTGCGGGAACACGCCGACGGCGTGAAGGAGCTGGCCGAACTGCTCCTTTCGCGCGAGGTGGTCTTCACCGAGGACGTCGAGCGCATCTTCGGCAAACGCAAGAAGGACATCGAGCGGGAGCGCCGCGAAGCCGAGGCGAAGGCCGCGGCGGAACGCAATGCCGCCGGGAATGTTCCGCAGCCGGCCGCGGAGGAGACGTCAGGCGCTGCGGTCCCGGGAACTGGATCCGCGGTTTCGGAACCGGCCGGTCCGGCGGCGTCCGGAGCCGCTTCGGAGAAGGTGTCCGAAACCGCCGCCTCGGGGAAATCCGGCGGGAAATAGCTGCGAATCTCGAATCCAAATAACCTCGACAGACGGATGAGTGACAAGATGAAGAACCTCGGAGTGCGCACGTTGAGCGGTATCGTGCTCGGCGCGGTGGTGCTCGGCGCGGTGATCTGGTCGGTGTGGAGTTTCGGCGCGTTGCTGGCACTGCTGCTCGTGGCCGGCATGGCGGAGTTTTACGGTTTGGCCGAAAAGCGGGGCGGAGCGCCCCAGCGCGTGATCGGTACGGTCACGGGACTCGCGCTCTTCGCGCTCAATTTCTATTTCGCCTGGTGCATCGCCTTCGGGCGGGGCTATGTCGTGCTCGGCGACAGCCCGTGGCTGGAGTGGGGCCTCGCGTTCGTGCTCCTGCTGCTGCCCGTGACGCTCGTCTGCGAACTGTTCCGCGGGCGGGAGAATCCGGCCGCCGACATTGGCGTGACGCTGCTGGGCGTCGTCTATGTGGCGTTGCCCTTCTCGCTGATGTGCTATATTCCGGTGCTGGCAGGCGAGGGGTGGTGTCCCCGGCCCGTGCTCTTCTACATTTTCATCGTCTGGGCCAACGACGTCTTCGCCTACCTGGTGGGGATGACCTGCGGGCGGCACCGCCTCTGCGAACGCCTTTCGCCCAAGAAGTCGTGGGAAGGGTTCTTCGGCGGACTGGCCGGGGCCGTCGCGCTGGGACTCGCCGCGGCGCACGTGTCGGGCGGCGGCTACGCCGCCTGGGTCGGGCTGGCGCTCGTCGCCGCCTCGACGGCCGTGTTGGGCGATCTGGCCGAGTCGATGTTCAAGCGGGCCGCGGACGTCAAGGATTCGGGACGGCTCATTCCCGGCCACGGCGGCGTGCTGGACCGTTTCGACGCCATGCTGCTTTCGGCGCCTTTCGTGCTGGTGTATATGCTTATCGTAATGTAACTGCAAACCGATTTCGGATATGAGAATAAATAAGGAAGGCTACAAAATCATCGGAATCTCGGGCGTCGTGTGCGTGCTGATCTGGTGGCTCTTTTACCATTTGCTCGAGAGCGATGCGAGCGAAGTGCTCCTGTGGGTCGGCACGGCGTTCCTGCTGCTCTTCTGGTTCTTCATCGTGGCGTTCTTCCGCGAGCCGCGGCGCGTGCGCATCCACGATGCCGACCTGGTCTTCGCCCCCTGCGACGGCCGCGTAGTCGTCACGGAGAACGTGCGGGAGACCGAGTATCTGGGCCGCGAGATGTTGCAGATTTCGATTTTCATGTCCATCACCAATATCCACATGAACTGGGTTCCCGTAGGCGGCGAGGTGGAGTACTTCAAGTACCATCCGGGCCGGTTTCTGGTGGCGTGGCATCCCAAATCCTCCACCGAGAACGAGCGCACGACGACCGTGGTGCGGATGCCTTCGGGCCAGCAGGTGCTTTTCCGGCAGATCGCCGGACTGATCGCGCGCCGGATCATCTCCTATATGAAGGTGGGCCATGCCGTCGAACAGAACAGCGTCTGCGGTTTCATCAAGTTCGGTTCGCGCGTCGATGTGCTCGTGCCGAAAGACAGCGAACTGCTCGTCGAGATCGGCGATCCCGTCGTCGGCTCGCAGACGCCCATCGCGCGTCTGCGCAAGCAGCCGGCCGAATAAATGCCCCGGACCATGAAAACGACTCCCCAGACCTTCCTGCGGTTCATTGCCGGTGCTGCCGCCGCTGCGGCCGTGCTCTTCCTGGTCTGGTACTTCTCGTCGATCGTCGTTTACATTCTCATTTCGGCCGTGCTGGCCGTCATGGGCAATCCGCTGGTGCGGCGCCTTTCGGCCGTGCACGTGCGGGGCTGGCGGATTCCCCGCTGGCTGGCGGCCTTTGCGGCGCTGGTGGTCATCTGGGTGGTGATCGCCACGCTGTGCTCGCTGTTCGTGCCGCTGGTCTTCAACAAGATCAACCAGTTGGCGCACGTCGATTTCGCCACCGTCGTCGCTTCGATCGAGGAGCCGATCGCCCGGGCGCAGAACTACTTGCAGTCGCTCTTCGCCCAGCCCTCCAGCTCCTTCTCGCTGCCCGACGCGCTGACGCGGACGCTGCGGCAGGTCGTGGACTTCGAGTCGCTCAACAGCGTCTTCTCGTCGATCGTCGGCATCGTCATCTCGTCGGTCATCTCCGTCTTCTCCGTCTCGTTCATCACCTTTTTCTTCCTCAAGGACGAGGGGCTGTTCTACGCGATGGTGACCACGCTTTTTCCCGACCGTTACCGCGAAAATCTGACGCGCGCGCTGGATTCGGTCACGGTGCTGCTGGCGCGCTACTTCACGGGCATTCTCACCGAGAGCCTGCTGCTCATGATCGCCGTGTCGCTTACGATGATGGCCTTCGGGATGAAGGCGGCCGACGCGGCGTTCATCGGTCTTGTGATGGGCGTGATGAACGTCGTGCCCTATGCCGGCCCGCTCATCGGCGGCGTCTTTTCGGTCTTCGTGGGCATCGTGACCCCCATCGAGGGGATGACCGTGGGACATACGGCCTTCGTGATCGCCGGGTCGTTGCTGATCCTCAAGGGACTGGACGACTTCGTGCTGCAACCGACGCTCTATTCGGAGCGCGTGAAGGCCCATCCGCTCGAAATCTTTCTCGTGATCCTGATCGCCGGCTCGCTGGCCGGCATCCTCGGCATGCTGCTGGCGATTCCCTCCTATACGGTCCTCCGCGTCTTCGCCAAGGAGTTCTTCTCCCAGTTCCGGCTGGTGCGTAAACTGACTGAGAAAATCTGATGGCGGAGCGGTCGGAAGAGCGGGTGCGGGCGGCGGTTTCCGCCCCGGAGCGCAGGGAGGCGGAACGGACGGTTCCGGGACAGAGCGCCCCGGAAGGGGGCTCTCCGGAACAGCATGTTCCGGGTCGGGACGCCGCAGGCATGATCGTCGAAGGGGTGGTGGAGCACGGCCGCCGGCTCGGCCGCGAGCTGGGTTTTCCGACGGCCAACCTGCCCGTGCCGGAGCATTTCGGGGCTTCGGACGGCGTCTACCGGACGCGTGCGACGGTCGGGGGACGGACTTTCGACGCCATGTCGAACCTCGGCAGCAACCCTTCGGTCGGAGGCGTCGAACGGCGGCTGGAGACGCATATTTTCGGTTTCGGCGGCGAACTGTACGGCCTGCGGCTGCGGGTCGAGCTGCTCGGAAAGATCCGCGACGAGCGCCGTTTCGCTTCGGTCGGGGAGCTTCGCGCCCAGATCGCCCGGGACCGGGAGACGGTGCTGGCGCAGATCGCCGGCGAGCGGGAGTGACGCCGGATTGCCGGAACGGAATCGCAGTAACTTCGTTAAAAAAACAGATAAGCTATGTATTTGGATTCTACGCTTCCCTACAAGGTCGCCGACATGTCGCTGGCCGAATGGGGCCGCAAGGAGATCGAGATCTCCGAACACGAAATGCCGGGCCTGATGGCCGTGCGGCGGGAATACGGGCCGCTCAAGCCGCTCAAGGGCGTGCGCGTGATGGGATCGCTGCACATGACCATCCAGACGGCCGTGCTGATCGAGACGCTCGTGGAGCTGGGCGCCGACGTGCGCTGGTGCTCGTGCAACATCTTCTCGACGCAGGACCACGCCGCGGCCGCCATCGCCGCCGCGGGCGTTCCGGTCTTCGCCTGGAAGGGCGAGACGCTGCCCGAGTACTGGTGGTGTACGGCCATGGCCCTCTCGTTTCCGGGCGGCAAGGGACCGCAGCTCGTCGTGGACGACGGCGGCGACGCCACCCTGCTGATCCACAAGGGATACAGGGCCGAGAACGACGCCTCGACGCTCGACTGCACCCCTTCGTCCTACGAGGAGGAGGTGATTCTCTCGACGCTTCGGACGATTCTCGCGGAGGACGGACGGAAGTGGCACCGCACCGTGGACGAGTGGCGGGGCGTGAGCGAGGAGACCACCACGGGCGTACACCGGCTCTATCAGATGCAGGAGGCCGGCGAGCTGCTCGTGCCGGCCATCAATGTCAATGACTCGTGCACCAAGTCGAAGTTCGACAACCTCTACGGCTGCCGCGAGTCGCTGGCCGACGGCATCAAGCGCGCCACGGACGTGATGATCGCGGGCAAAGTCGTCGTCGTGTGCGGCTACGGAGACGTGGGCAAGGGCTGCGCCCGCTCGATGCGCTCGTACGGCGCGCGGGTGATCGTCACGGAGATCGACCCGATCTGCGCCTTGCAGGCCGCCATGGAGGGCTTCGAGGTGAAGACCGTCGAAAGCGCACTCCCCGAGGGCAACATCTTCGTCACGTGTACGGGCAACTGCGACATCATCACGCTCGAACACATGGAGCGGATGCGCGACCAGGCCATCGTCTGCAATATCGGCCACTTCGACAACGAGATCCAGATGGCGCGCCTCGAGAAGTCGGCGGCCGTGAAGACCAACATCAAGCCGCAGGTCGATAAGTTCACCTTCCCCGACGGGCATTCGATCTTCGTTCTGGCCGAGGGGCGTCTGGTGAACCTCGGCTGCGCCACGGGCCACCCGTCGTTCGTCATGTCGAACTCCTTCACGAACCAGTGCCTCGCACAGATGGAGCTGTGGCGGGAGAAGCTTCCGGTGGGTGTTTACCGCCTTCCCAAGCGGCTCGACGAGGAGGTGGCGCGGCTGCATCTGGCCAGCCTCGGCGTGGAGCTCACGCGCCTGACGAAGAAGCAGGCCGACTATATCGGCGTTCCCGAGGAGGGACCCTACAAGGCCGAACACTACCGCTATTGATCTCCCGGCGGAGATTCCGCTTCCCTTGCGCGAGGCCGCGATCCGACAGGTCGCGGCCTCGCGCGTTTCCCGGACGGAAAACGGCGGGCGGGCCGCAGCGGATGCGCCCCTTCGCGTGTATGGATATTGTGTGTAAGGGACCGGCGGTTTCCGGTCCCGGGGGATGAAAAGGCGGATTCTTGTGGATCAGAAAAGTCCTGCGGCCCACTCCCGGAGTACGGGGTAGGTGTCGGCGGTGACATGCAGGAGCATCCCTACGGCGGCGACGAGTTTGATGCCCGTGCCGACGATGAACGAGAGGAACGAGCCGATGCCCACGAGCAGCGCCTTGCCCGGGTCGCTCTTGTCGTGGAGCAGTTCGCCCAGCACGGCCCCGAAGAAGGGACCGAGGACGATGCCCAGCGGAGGGAAGAGGAAGAACCCGGCGAAGACGCCCACCGTGGCGCCTATGGCTCCGGCGCGCGAGCCGCCGAACCGCCGGGTCATCCATGCGGGCAGAAAATAGTCGATGACGCTCACTGCGACGGTGATCGCCAGCCAGGTCCAGAGCGCTGCGCCGCCGATCGTCGAGTAGGAGGTCAAGTAGGCGCACACCAGCCCCGCATAGCTCAGCACGACGCCGGGCAGCGCCGGAACGATGCAACCGACGATACCTGTGATCGTGAAGACGAAGGCCAGTATCGAGAGGGTGATGTCCATGTTTTGCGGAACGGTTTTTTCTGCGGCGAACGGCCCGGAGCCGGGAAAAACTACCGGATGAGCCGGTTGGTCTCCGTGTCGGGGAAGACGATCCAGGGCCGGAACGCTTTGGCGTCCTCGAAATCCATCAGCGCGTAGGAGGCGATGATTACCACGTCGCCCACCTGCACCTTGCGGGCGGCCGCGCCGTTGAGGCAGATCGCGCCGCTGCCGCGTTCGCCCTTGATGATGTAGGTCTCGAAACGCTCCCCGTTGTTGATGTCCATGATCTGAACCTTCTCGCCCTCGATCATGTTGGCGGCGTCGAGCAGCTCCTCGTCGATGGTGATGCTGCCCACGTAATTCAGATTGGCCTGCGTGACGGTCACGCGGTGAATCTTCGACTTGATGACTTCGATCTGGAATTTCATTATCGGATGCGGATGTTATCGATTAGACGAATCGCTCCGGCCTGCACGGCGATGCAGCCCTGGATGCGCCCGGCGTCGCTCCATGCGGCGACCTCCTGCATCGTCAGCGCATCGACCGACTGGTAGTAGATCACCTTCAGCAGCGGGTTGCGCTCCACTTCGGCCACGACCCACGCCTTCAGTTCGGCGGGCGTCATTGCGTGCGACCGTTCGGCGGCGGCGCGCAGCGTGGCGTAGATGTGCGGCGCGGCGGCGCGGTGTGCGGCGTCGAGCAGCGTGTTGCGCGACGAGAGGGCCAGTCCGTCCTCGCCGCGGACGATCGGACACTCGACGATTTCGACCGGCAGCGCCAGTTGGCGCACCATCGCTCGGATGACGGCGATCTGCTGGAAGTCCTTCTCTCCGAAGTAGGCGCGCGCCGGGCGCACGATGTCGAACAGGCGGCTCACGACCTGTGCCACGCCGTTGAAATGGCCCGGCCGCGTCGCGCCCTCCATCACCTTGTCCACCTGCCCGAAGTCGAATACCCGGGTGTCGGGTTCGGGGTAGATCTCTTCGACCGGCGGCATGAGCACGAAGTCCGCTCCGGCTTCCGCGAGCAGCCGCTCGTCGGCCTCCGGCGTGCGGGGGTAGTGCTTCAGGTCGTTCTTGTCGTTGAATTGCGTGGGGTTCACGAAGACGCTCACCACGACGGTCCGGTTCTCCCGCCGGGCGCGTTCGACGAGCGAGCGGTGTCCCGCGTGCAGGGCGCCCATCGTCGGCACGAAGCCGATGCCCGACCGCTCCGTCCGGTCCAGTTCGGCACGGAGCTCCTTGACGCTTGTCAGTACTTTCATCCCTTTCTCTGAAACGATTGCGGCGCAAAGGTAGAAAAGATAATTAAGAAAGGGAAATGAAAAGTGAATTTTCGTATCTTTGCATACCTGTAAAATAAGAATCGTATGAACATGAAAGCTTACCTGAAAGGCGCTCTGGCCGTGCTGGCATGTACGGCGGGCATCGCGGCCCATGCGCAGAAAAACTATCCCCGGCAGGAGCCGATGACACCCGGCATGTCCGAATACTGGACGCCGCAGCCCGCGGTGGTCGCCCCGGGCGACAGCCGGACGAACGGCGCCCCGTCCGACGCCGTCGTGCTTTTCGACGGCAGCGACCTGTCGGCCTGGACGTCGGCCGGCGGCGGTCCGGCCGAGTGGCCCGTGCACGACGGGGTCTTCACGGTCGATAAGTCGAAGGGCGACATCCTGACGAAGCGGAGTTTCGAGAACTTCCAGCTCCACCTCGAGTGGTGCGTTCCGGAGGGCATCTCCGGCGAGAGCCAGTCGCGCGGCAACAGTGGCGTTTTTCTTCAGGACAAGTACGAAATCCAGATTCTCGACGGTTACCGCAACGAAACCTACGTGAACGGGCAGGTCGGCAGCGTCTATAAGCAGACGCCCCCGCTGGTGAACGCCATGCGCCGCCCGGGCGAGTGGAACGTCTTCGACATCATCTACTCCGCTCCGGTCTTCAAGGAGGACGGCTCCTACCGTATTCCGCCGCACGTGACGGTGATTCTCAACGGCGTGGTGCTACAGAACAATACGACGATCCTCGGAACCACGGAGTACGTCGGATTCCCGCGCGTGGTGAAGCACGGCGCCGGACCGCTCCGCCTGCAGTCGCACGGCGACCCGAGCGAGCCGATCAGTTTCCGCAACATCTGGATCCGGGAGCTGTAAGCCTTCCGGCCGCATTTTCGCAATCATGCCGTCCGTCGCGGCGGAATGCCCCGCCGGGGCGGACGGCCAATCTTTTGCAAACGATGAAACGACCCTTTACGAAC
Source organism: Alistipes dispar (assembly GCF_006542685.1). NCBI lineage: Bacteria > Pseudomonadati > Bacteroidota > Bacteroidia > Bacteroidales > Rikenellaceae > Alistipes > Alistipes dispar. Next base: position 2,276,366 of record NZ_AP019736.1, read on the forward strand.
GCAACCATGACTCTCGCATTGCCTCTTCTCGCTTCGTGCGGCGCGCCCGCCGCGGACGACCGGCCCTGGATCGTCGATCGCTTCGACGACATCAAGGTGATCCGCTACGAAGTCCCCGGATTCGAAAATCTCCCGCTGGAGCAGAAGGAACTCGTCTATTACCTGTCCGAGGCGGCCAAGTGCGGCCGCGACATCCTCTACGACCAGAACTGTCCGGCGAACCTGCCGGTGCGCCGGACGCTGGAGGTCATCTACGAAAACTACCGCGGCGACCGCACGACGCCCGAGTGGAAGGCGCTCGAGAAGTACCTCAAGAAAGTGTGGTTCGCCAACGGCATCCACCATCACTATTCGAACGACAAGTTCACGCCCGAATTCACCGAAGGGTATCTGCTCGACGCGATCGAGACCATCCCCGAGGAGAAGTTCGGGTCGCTGAACGCCTTGCGGGGCGAGGTCTGCCGTGCCATTTTCGACCCGGCGGTCTATCCCACGAAGCTCAACCAGCGCGCGGGCGACGACCTGCTGCTCACTTCGTCGAGCAACTACTACGACGGCGTGAGCCAGGCCGAGGCCGAGCGGTTCTACGCCGAGATGGCCGCTGCCGCGGCGGGCGATCCCGAGCCGGTCTCCTATGGCCTGAACTCGCAGTTGACGAAAGACCCCGCCACGGGCCGTCTCCACGAGCGCACGTGGCGCGTCGGCGGCATGTATTCGCCCGCGATCGAGCGGATCGTCTATTGGCTCGAGAAGGCCGCCTCGGTGGCCAGGGAGCCGCAGAAGACCAATATCGAAACGCTCGTCGCCTATTACAGAAGCGGCGATCTGAAGGAGTTCGACCGCTACAACATCGGCTGGGTGAAGGATACCGTGTCGAACGTCGATTTCGTGAACGGCTTCATCGAGGACTACGGCGATCCGCTGGGCCGCAAGGCGTCGTGGGAGGCCAACGTCAATTTCATGGATTCGGCCGCCTGCCGCCGCACGGAGATCATTTCCGCCAACGCCCAGTGGTTCGAGGACCATTCGCCCGTCGATCCGGCCTTCCGCAAGGCGAAGGTGAAAGGCGTCTCGGCCAAGGTCATCACCGTGGCGATGCTGGGCGGCGACTGCTTCCCCTCGACGCCCATCGGCATCAACCTCCCGAACGCCGACTGGATCCGCAAGGAGTACGGTTCGAAGTCGGTGACGATCGACAACATCACCTATGCCTACGACCGCGCCGCGCACGGTAACGGCTTCAACGAAGAGTTCGTGCTGCGTGCCGACGACCGCGAGCGGATGGACCGCTACGGCAAGCTGGCCGACGACCTGCACACCGACCTGCACGAGTGTCTGGGTCACGGTTCGGGCCAACTGGCGCCGGGAGTGCGCGGCGGCGAGCTGCGCAGCTACACCTCGACGCTCGAGGAGGCGCGCGCCGACCTGTTCGGACTTTACTACCTCGGCGACGGAAAGATGGTCGAGCTGGGGCTCGTGCCGTCGTTCGACGTGGCGAAGGCGGGCTATGCCAAATACATTCTCAACGGTCTGATGACCCAATTGGCGCGTATCGAGCCGGGCAAGAACGTCGAGGAGGCGCACATGCGCAACCGCAAGCTGGTCGCCGAGTGGTGCTACGAGCACGGCCGGGCCGACAACGTGATCGAGTGGGTCCGGCAGGACGGGAAGACCTATGTCGTGGTGAACGACTTCGTCCGTCTGCGCGCGCTCTTCGGCGAGCTGCTGGGCGAGATCCAGCGCATCAAGTCCGAGGGCGACTACGAGGCGGGGCGCGACCTGGTCGAGCGCTATGCCGTCCGGGTCGATCCCGCGCTGCACGAGGAGGTCCGCAGCCGCTACTACGGGCTGGGGATCGAGCCTTACGGCGGATTCGTCAATCCCGAATACGAACTGGTCGAGCGCGACGGCCGGGTGACGGACGTGCGTATCTCCTATCCGGCGGATTACGTGGAGCAGATGCTCGGCTATTCGCGCGACTACTCGTTCCTGCCCGACGTGAATTAGATTCCGACACGAAGCGGACACACCCGGCGGCGGTGTCCGATGCGCGGCGGGTTTCCGTGGGGCATCGGGCGCCGCTTGGCCGGGGTCCGTACGAACAAATCCTGCATGGAACTGACGATAAGGGAGGAGCGGCCGGACGATTGCCGGACGGTCGGGGAGCTGGTCGAGGCGGCGTTCCGGCCGCTGGTGTTCAGCGACCATACGGAACACCTGCTGGTGGCGCGCCTGCGCCGTTCGGAGGCGTTCGTCCCCGGATTGTCGCTCGTGGCCGAGGCGGAGGGCCGCCTCGTGGGGCACGTGCTGCTGACCCGGCTGGAGGTCGTCGCGGAGGACCGGAGTGCCGCGACCGTGCTGGGCGTCGCTCCGCTGTCGGTGCTTCCCGGGCTGCAAAACCGCGGCATCGGGTCGGCATTGCTGCGCGAAGCGCACCGGAGGGCCGTCCGTGCGGGGTTCGGGGCGGCGCTGCTGGTGGGCCATGCGGACTATTACCCGCGTTTCGGCTATGTTCCCGCGAGCCGTTTCGGCATCCGTTTCCCGTTCGATGCGCCCGATGCCTGCTGCCTGGCGGCGGAACTGGTTCCGGGCAGCCTCGGGGGCGTGCACGGCACGGTCCGCTATCCGGCCGCGTTCTTCGGGGAGACGCCGGAAGCATGACGGCTCCGGCTGTCCGGCGGCTGAAAACAGGGGAGGCGCACCGTGCGGTGAGCCTCCCTTTCCTCTTTGCCGTTTCCGGAATCCGGCGTGCCGCCGGACCTCCTTCGCGGTCTTTTCTGCGGAATCCCGCCGTCGGGATTTACTCCACGACCTCTTCGAATTGGTCCTTGCCGACGCCGCAGAGCGGGCATACCCAATCCTCGGGAATCTCCTCGAAAGCGGTTCCGGGAGCGATGCCTCCGTCGGGATCGCCTACTGCGGGATCGTAAATCCACTCGCATACCGTGCAACGATACTTTTTCATCTTTTCTCTGTTTTAATTAAAGGGTGAATAAATCGGTTTCAAAATCCATGCCTCCGGGGCATTTGTCTTCGTTCTTCTATTTCGGACGGGAGGCAGCCGCCTCTTCCGCCTCTTCCGCCTCTTCTTCGTCGTCCTCCTCCTCTTCGTCCGGACGGTTGCCTCCGGGCGGCGTCAGCTCCGCCACGAGGCGGTCCGCTTCCGTGCACGAGACGAAGAGCCGGTCTTCGTAAATGTCGGTGATCTCCACGAAATTTTTCCACTCCGAGGCGTAGAGTTTCACGCGGTCGAAGCGGCGCAGGTCGAGGAAGTGGCCGTAGTAGCCGAAAAATCCGAATCCTCCGAATATCGGTACGAACCACTTCATGCGCCGGGGCTCCACGCGCCGCACCGAGGCGATCTCGTCGCGGCGGATTTCGGTGATGTCCAGCAGGCAGCGGACCTCCACCCGGTCGTCGGTCACGACGATCCGCCGGGGGATCGACAGCGCCATGAGCGCTACGAGCGCCACGATGAACGAGGTGAACCACGCCGAGAGGTATCCGCCTTCGTAGAGGTGGTAGAGCAGCCAGCCCAGCAGCCCGAATGCGGCCAGATAGACGACCGTCCAATAGAGGGTCGTGCGGCTGAAACGGTATTTATAGACGCTCTGCATCGTTTTCCTTATCTCCTGTCGGATCCGGTCACTCCCTCTCCGCGCCCTCTTCCCGGGCTGCGAGCAGGGCTTCGGCGAGGATGAAATCCTCCGCCGTCGTGATCTTGAGGTTGCCGCGTTCGCCCCGGGCGAGGAACACGCCGTGTCCCGCGGCCTCCACCACCGAGGCGTCGTCCGTGAATTCCGCGCGGTACTCCGCTCCGTAGGCTCCGCGCAGAAGGTCGGCGCGGAAAATCTGCGGAGTCTGCACGATCCGGAACCGGCGGCGGTCCGCTACGTGCGATGCCGCGATTCCCTCCGTTTCCGTCCGCTGCTCCTCCACTTCGCGCAGCGAATCGACCGCTTCGACGACCGGAATCGCCGCTCCGTACCGCTCCGCAGCCTCCGCCACGCGGCGGATCAGCTCCGCCGACACGAGCGGCCGCACGCCGTCCTGTACGGCGATCAGCTCCGGGTCGGTGCGGAGCGCCGCCAGTCCGCGCCGCACCGAATCGAACCGCTCGGCGCCTCCGGTGACGATCGTGTGCGGGGCCACTTCGAAGCGCGCCGCGAGGTTTTTCCAGAAATCCGCATGACGTTCGGGCAGCACGGCGACGATTTCCGCGCCGGGCAGCGCCGCGGCCACGGCGTTGATCGTGCGTGCCAGTACCGGCATGCCGCCCAGCAGCGCGAACTGTTTGGGCAGGGCGCCTCCGCAGCGTGTCCCGCTGCCTCCGGCCACGATGATTGCTCCCGTGCGTGCCATGCCGTTATTCTTTGTCGCCGTTTTCCGCCTGCGCCGGGGCGGCCGTTCCGGGCAGCGTCAGCGAGTCGAGCTGCGTGATCCGCTCCTCGGGTTTCACCTCGCCGTTCAGCTCGGCCGTGATGCGGTCGCGCACGAATTCGAACAGCGGCCGGTTCTGTTTCGAGATCGGCTCGGCCGGCTCCTGCGGGACCTTCAGCGGGTCGATCGGCTTGCCGTTCTTCCAGATGCGGTAGTCGAGGTGCGGGCCTGTCGAGGCGCCGGTCGAACCGACGTATCCGATGAGCTGTCCCTGCGATACGTGCGTCCCCTGCCGGATGCCCTTGGCGTAGCCGCTCAGGTGCAGATAACCCGTCACGAGATTTCCCGGATGCTTGATCTTGAGCGTGTTGCCTCCGCCTCCGCCCCAGCCGCGGAAGGTGACCACGCCGTCGGCCACGGCGTGTACGGGCGTTCCTTTCGGCGCGGCGTAGTCCACGCCCGTATGCGGTCGGTAAACCTTGTATATCGGGTGCTTGCGCGCGTAGGTGAAGCGCGAGCTGATGCGCGTGTACTTGAGCGGCGCTTTGAGCAGTTGCTTGCGCAGGCTGCCGCCGTCGGCCTCCCAGTATTGGATCTTGCCGCCCTGCCGGAAGGGGATGGCGTAGTACTCCTTGCCGCTCTGCGTGAATTTCGCCCCCCATACGCGGCCGATGCCGGCCGAAACCGTGTCGTCGATGAACCGCTCGTCGTAGATCACCGTGAACGAGTCGCCTTTCTGGATGCCGAAGAAATCCACCGTCCACTGGTAGATGTCCTCCATCTCCGCGGCCAGCGCGTAGGGGAGGTCGTGTTCCATGATCGCGCCCCAGAGCGAGGAGTTGATGACGGCGCTCTTCTTGGTGCGCCGCAGCGTGTAGGGTTTCGAATCCTTGCGCACGGAGACCGAATCGTTGTCGTGGAACCCGAAGACGACGTACTCCGTCGTGGATATTTCGTAGGCGAGGTAGTCCAGGTGCGGGGCGTAGAGCGAATCCTCGTGGATGAAGGTCGTGTATTTCTGTCCGGCCCGGATGCTGCGCAGCGGGAAGACATCCTTCGACTTCCTGTCCAGCAGGTCGATCGTGCGGGCCGGAACGCCGTAGCTTCCCAGGATTTTCCCCAGCGTCTCTCCCGAACCCACTTCGCCCGTTTCGGTGCGGTATTCTTCGGCGTCGATGCCGTAGAGCAGGTTTTGGGGGGCGGACTCCTCCTGCGCGGCTTCCGCGTCCGTTTCCGCTTCGGCCGATCCGTTCCGGCCGCAGGCGCCCGCCGCAGCCAGCAGCAGGGCGCAGATCGTGATTCGCAAATATCCCATAGTACGTGCAAATTTAGACAAAAAACGCGGATCCGCGAATTTTCGTCTCCCTTTTCTGACCGATCCGTGCGTTTTGCGGGCGTTCGTTTGGTTTTCCCGGAAAAAGGCGTTACCTTTGAAAAGTTTATATCCAAACCGGAATAAGATGCTGAAATGCCTGCTCGCGCCTGTGGCCGTCCTCTATAAAGCGGGGGTGACGTTGCGTCACCGCCTCTTCGACTGGGGCCTTCTCAAGAGCGAGAAGTTCGATATTCCGGTCGTCTGCATCGGCAATATCACCGTCGGCGGCACGGGCAAGACTCCGATGGCCGAGATGGTCGTGGGCTACATGTCCCAGACGCACCGCGTGGCGCTGCTCTCGCGCGGCTACGGCCGCCGCACGAAGGGCTACCGGGAGGTGAGCTGCGATTCGCACTACCGCGACGTGGGCGACGAGCCGTTGCAGATCAAGCTCAAGTTTCCCGAGACGGTGGTGGCCGTCTGCGAGAAGCGGGCCGAGGGCATCCGCCGCATCCGAGCCGAACACCCCGGGGTGGACCTCATCGTCATGGACGACGGCTTCCAGCACCGCTACGTGGAGCCGAAGGTCAATATCGTGATGATCGACGCCACGCGGCCCGTGCAGCACGACCGCATGCTGCCGCTGGGGACGCTGCGCGATCTGCCCGAACAACTACACCGTGCGCACTACTTCATCGTCACGAAGTGCCCCGAGCGGATGGCGCCGATCGACCGCCGCATCCTGCGCAAGGTCCTGATCCAAGTGGCCTACCAGCGGGTCTATTTCACCCGTTTCGAGAGTTTCATGCCTCAGCCGCTCTATGCCGGCGAGGCCGCTCCGGAGCCGCTGACGCACGGCCGGCAGGTCATCGCCCTCTCGGGCATCGGCAATCCGAAGCCCTTTTTGCAGTCGCTCCGCGAGCGCTACGAGGTCGTGGCCGAGATGACGCTCGACGATCACCACGTCTATAAGGTCCGCGACATGCATGCGCTCGAGGCGCTGCTGTCCGAGCATCCGGGCGCGGTGATCGTGACGACCGAGAAGGACGCCGTGAAGATGACCCGCCGGGAGAAGGTCCCCGAGGCGGTCCGCCGCACGCTCTATTACCAACCGATCAATATTTCGTTCATAGAGGATTCGGCAACGGATTTTCTGCAAAAACTGGAAGAAGATGTTAGAGGAAATTAAGAAAACCGCCGCGTTCATCCGGTCCGCGACCGGAGATTTCGCACCCGAGGTGGGCATCGTGCTCGGCACGGGGCTGGGCGATTTCGCCGACCGGATCGAGACGCGCCATGCGCTCGACTACAAGGATATTCCCGGCTTCCCCGTCTCGACGGTCGAGGGGCACAAGGGACGTCTGATTTTCGGCGAGGCGGGCGGCCGCCGCGTCGTGGCCATGCAGGGACGGTTCCACTACTATGAAGGCTATACGATGGAGCAGGTGACCTTCCCGATCCGCGTCATGCGGCTGCTCGGCATCCGCTTCCTGTTCGTCTCGAACGCCTCGGGCGGCATCAATGCATCGTTCCGCACGGGCGACCTGATGGTCATCACCGACCATATCAACCTGATGCCCAATCCGCTGATCGGGCCCAACATGGCCGAACTGGGTCCCCGTTTCCCGGACATGCACAACTGCTACGACAAGGCGTTGATCGCCTCGGCGACGAAGATCGCCGGGGAGGAGGGGATCAAGCTCCAGTACGGCGTCTATGTCGGCGGCACGGGCCCCACGTTCGAAACGCAGGCCGAGTACCGCTATTTCAAGGCCATCGGCGGCGATGCCGCGGGCATGTCCACCGTGCCGGAGGTGATCGTGGCGCGTCACATGTCGGTTCCCGTCTTCGGCGTCTCGGTCATCACGAACTGCGGCCTGTCGGACGAGGCGGGCGACCACGAGGACGTGCAGCGCCAGGGCCGGAAGGCGGGCGTGAAGATGCAGACGCTCTTTTTGCGAATGATCGAAAATCTGGAATGATATTATGGTAAACAAGGTGATTCTGGTGGGCAACGTGGGCATCGACCCCGAGGTCCGCACGCTCGAAGGCGGCGCGAAGGTCGCCCGTGTCCGGCTGGCTACGACCGAGCGGCTGTACGACCGTGCGTCGAACGAGACGAAAGAGCATACCGAGTGGCACACGATCACGCTGTGGCGCGGCCTCGCGGATGTCGTGGACCGCTATGTGCGCAAGGGCACGCAGCTCTATATCGAGGGCCGTCTGCGCACCCGCGAGTGGATGGACAAGGACAACAACAAGCGTTATACGACCGAGATTCTGGCCGACACGATGAATCTGCTGGGCCGCCGCAGCGATAATCCCGCTTCGGACGGCGCCGCTCCGGGTTACGGAGCGCAGGGGCAGGGGCAGGGGTCCTCCTACGGCCAGCAGGGCGGGGGATACCAGCAGGGCGGCTATGCGCAGCCGCAGCAGCCGCGTCCCGCCGCGGCTCCCCAGCCGCAGCAGCCGGCCGCACCTTCGGTCCCGGCCGACGATCCCGACGATTTGCCGTTCTGACCGGACTCTCCCGGCCTGTGCGCCGGCCGTCGGGCCGTGCTGCGGGCGGTCCTGCGTTCGCACCGCATCTGTTGCCGTTCGGGACGCCGCCGGTCCGCAGCGATCCTGCTCCGCAGGAGGCTGTGCCGCGCCGCCGCGGGCGATCCGCATCCCGTTCATCCGAAAGGGCTCCGTTTCGCTTCAAGCGAAACGGAGCCCTTTTTTTCCGTGGTGGCGGCGCCCTCCCTGTGCGTCCGGTTTTACGGCCGGTCCCGTCACGGAGTTTTCGGTCAGAGGTGTCCGATTCCCTGCCGGTATCCGGTCAGATCGGCTTCGGTCAGGGAGGCGAGCGCTTCGTCGATGCGTCCGATCATCCGTACCCGGTCTTCCGGCAGCCGCCCGAACAGCGGCACGGCGTTGGAGACCGTGTTGGCCGAGATCGTGACGGGAACGGTCAGCTCCTTCAGAAACGTGCGCAGTTCCTCGAGCCGCTCCCGTTCGCTCATCGGGACGAACCGCCCGGCTTCGATCTCCCGCATCAGCGGCGTGTCGGGAAAGAGCGTCAGCGACACGATTCCGACGATATAGGGGTGGAGCCGGTTGAAGAGTGTCGCCGTCGCATGGGCCGCCCGTGTGCCGTTGCCGGCCCCGGCCAGTCCGGTCATGTAGGTAAGGTAGTATTCGATGCCCGCCTCGTCGAGTCTGCGGCACGCTTCGAGCGCTTCGGCCGCGGTCGTTCCCTTGTTCATGAAGGCCAGCGAGGCGTCGTCGCCGCTCTCCGTGCCGATGCTGATGCCCGTGATGCCGCGCGCCCGCAGTTCGCGCAGCTCCGCGGTGCTCTTTTGCAGAATGTCGCTTACGCGGGCGAACATGCCGATCGTCCGTACCTTCGGCAGAAAGTCGCGGATGCGGTCGGCGAGCCGGATGAGTCTTCCGGCGCTCAGCACGAAGGGGTTGGCGCCGACGAGGAAGACCCGCCGGGCCCGCGGCTGATAGCGGGCGACGATCCGCAGATCGGCCTCGACCTCCTCCGCCGGGGAGATCCGGAAGCGGAGGTCGCCGTAGAGCGAACAGAATTTGCAGGCGTGGTGCGTGCAGCCGACCGTGACTTGCAGCAGTACCGAGCGGGCCTCGAAGGGCGGCCGCCAGATTGTCCCCGTGAAGTGGAGGGATTCGGATTCTTTCATCGTTTTTCCTATTTTTGCAGGCCGCAAGATAGTCCGGATTCCGCTTCCGCACAAGAGCTTATCCGGCCGTTAGCGGCTTACGCGCGTGTTAGTTTTTGTGGAAACGAACCGGTTGAGACGATGAAAAAAAACGAAAAAAATCCGCCCCGTCCTACGCTTTCGCCGGCCTGTGCCCTGATCGGACGCTTCGGCAGCCGTTGGGCGCTGCTCGTGCTGCTGACGCTTCACGAAGGCGGCGTGCTGCGCTTCGGAGAGCTGGTCCGGGCGGTTCCCGGCGGCATCTCCGAACGGATGCTCTCCGCCGCTCTTCGCGATCTGGAACGGGCCGGACTGGTCGCACGGAGGGTCTATCCCGAAGTCCCGCCGCGGGTGGAGTATGCGACGACCCCGAAAACGGAGTCGCTGATGCCGATTCTGCGGCAGTTGCTCGACTGGGCGCGCGAGAATGCGTAGCGGTCCGCACCGCACTCCGGAGATGAGAAAGCCCCTGCCGGAAATTTATCCGGCAGGGGCGGAAAATCCGTAAGGGCGGCGGAGACTCTGCTGCGCGGCCCGTCCGGCGGCGTTCCGTGCGGTGCGGCACGGCGCACCGTCCCGGTCGTTCCGGCGGCCGTTTACCGCTGCGTTGCGGCTTCGCTCCGGATTTCGACCGTCGCTTTCTTCAGGCCGGGCGACGTCGCCTTCACCGTTATCGTTCCGGGCCGTTCGGTCGGAGCGATCACGGCGGTCATCATCCCCGAGAAGAGCTTCATGCGGGGCCGCTGGAACGGTTCGAGCGAGGCGGGGTTGCCGTTGGCTCCCGCGCGGTAGTACCCCGCTCCGGTGACCTCGAACCGGATTTCGTTGTCGGCCAGCGGGCAGGGCGTGCCCTGACGGTCTTCGACGCGGACCGTCACGAACGCATAGTCCTTGCCGTCGGCCGCGATGACCGTCCGGTCGGCTTCGAGCACGATGCGGTACGGCTCGCCCGCCGTGCGAATCTCCCGCTCCGCCACGGCGTTGCCCTCTTCGTCGTAGGCCACGGCCTTCACCGTGCCGGGTTCGTAGCGCGTATCCATCCACATGAGCCGGTAGCGCCGCTGCCGTTTGAGGTCCGCCGCCGAAACCGAATCGGCGCTGTTGTCTATCGTCACGCCGGTGTCTTTCCGTCTCCGGCCCTGGCTCCTGCCGTTGATGAACAGTTCGGCTTCGGGGTAGTTCGTGTAGATGAATACGGGGGTGACTTCGCCTTCGCGTCCCTTCCAGTTCCAGTGGGGCAGTATGTGGAGCGTTTCGGCTTCGGGGTTCCACTTGCTGCGGTAGAGCCAGTAGCGGTCCTTGGGTATGCCCGCCAGGTCGATGATGCCGAAGAGCGACGAGTGGCTCGGCCAGTCGGAGTAGTAGGGGGTGGGTTCGCCCAGGTAGTCGAATCCGGTCCAGACGAATTCGCCCATGCAGTAGGGGCGGTCGTCGTGCTGGATGAAGTCGTCCTCGGGCAGATTCGACCATCCGCAGTGCTCCACGTCGTACGACGACGCCTGGTGGTCGTCGTAGCGGGGCATCGAACGGCGCACGACCGGGAATTTGTAGATGCCGCGCGAGCTGATCGTCGAGGCGGTTTCGCTGCCGAGGATCATCTCCTGCGGGAGTCTTAGGTAGTTCCGTGCGTACAGATGCGGCCGGTAATTGAATCCCGGAATGTCCATCACCGCGGCCATGTTGTTCGCCGTCACGGCGTCGGGGGCGTCCATGCCCTGCGTCACGGGGCGCGTGGGGTCTTCGCGGTGGCAGATATTCTGGAGCCGGAGGGAGAGTTTCGGGCCCCGGTCTCCGTTCCATTGATCGGGCACTTCGTTGCCTATGCACCACATCACGACGCTCGGGTTGTTGCGGAACCGGCGGACGAGGTTCACCAGATCGCGCTCGGCCCATTGGCCGAACTCCTTGTGGTAGCCGTTTTCGACCTTCTTCGTCTCCCACTCGTCGAACGATTCGGCCATGACCATCATGCCCGTTTCGTCGCATATTTCGATCAGCTCCGGTGCCGGCATGTTGTGCGAGGTGCGTATGGCGTTGCAGCCCATCTCCTTCAGCAGCCGGATCCGGTGCCGGATCGCCGACTCGTTCACGATGCCGCCCAGCGGTCCGAGGTCGTGGTGGAGACAGACGCCCCGGAATTTCAGCGGCTTGCCGTTCAGCCGGAATCCTTCGCCCTGCACGGCTTCGACCGTGCGGATGCCGAACACGGTGACGTAGCGGTCCTTCAGCTCGCCGCCTTCGTAGATCTCCGAAGTCGAGGTGTAGAGCGCCGGAGTGTCGGGCGACCAGAGCGCGGGGCGGTCGATCGTGAACTCCTGCTCGAAGCAGTGGTCGCCGAAGTCGGCTCCGGCGGACTGCCTGTGTCGTGCCACGATGCGTCCGGCGGGGTCCGTCACCGCCGTTTCGATCGCATAGTCGGCGGGCGACTTTCCCTGCGGAACGGCGAGGGCGGTGCACTGCCGGACGCGGGCGGACGCTTCGTCGGCCCGCCGCGTGATGATCTGCGTTCCCCACACCGGGACGTGCGCCTCGTCCGTTACGATGAGGTGCACGTTGCGGTAGATTCCGGCGCCGGGATACCAGCGCGACGATTCGGGGAGGTTTTCGAGCCGGACGGCCAGCAGATTCTCCCCGCCGGGGTTCAGCAGGGGCGTGATGTCCGTGTGGAAGGAGTTGTAGCCGTTGGGCCAGCGGATCGCCTCCCGGCCGTTCACGTACACGCGCGCATGGCTCATCGCGCCGTCGAAGAGGAGCGTGCACCGGCGGCCTTCGTTCCGTTCCGGTACTTCGAAGCGGAGCCTGTACCAGCCCGTGCCGACGAAGGGCAGCCCTCCGGTCCGTCCGGCGTGTTCCACGGCCTGCGTCTGGCCGTCCTGCGCGATGGCCGTGTGCTGGAGATCGTTTCCTGCGCTGAACGGACCGTAGATGGCCCAGTCGTGCGGTACGGTCACCTCCTGCCACCGGGAGTCGTCGTACGACGGTTCGGCGAATGCCGGGGCGTCGTCGCGTGTGAAACGCCATCCTTTTTCGAGCAACCGTTCGGTGCGTACCTGCGCCTGCAACCCTATCGGGAGCAGCAGGAGCATCCATACGAATCTTTTCATCGTTTCGTGCGATATGTGGGTGAGTCTTTTCCGCCCGTTCCGCCGGATTCGGGGGCTCCGTTCCGTGCCGTAGGGGCGTCCGGGCTTTTCCGGCCGCTCCAATATAGGCGTTTTCCGCGGAAAAAACAAATCCGGAATTTCGCGGAAGAGTTGCCGGTTCCGTGAATTTTCCGTATATTCGGCAGACAGTTCCGCTCCGGCAGGGCGGAACGGGACAATGATTCGGACCGATATGAAACGCATTACGAATCCCTGGCGGGGAATGGAAGGGTATCGCTGCTACGGCTGCGATCCGCACAGCGAACAGGGACTCCGCATGGAGTTCTACGAGGACGGCGAGGAGATCGTGAGCGTCTGGCATCCCCGTCCGGAGTTTCAGGGATGGGTGGATACGCTTCACGGAGGCGTCCAGGCGACGCTGGCCGACGAGATCAGCAGTTGGGTCGTCTTCCGCAAGTTCCGGACCAGCGGCGTCACCTCGCGGATGGAGGTGCGTTACCACAAGCCGATCCGGACCTCCGACGAGCGTGTCGTGCTGCGTGCCGCCGTGCGGCAGCAGCGGCGCAACCTGGTCGAAATCGGCGTGCGGATCTTCGACGGCGCCGGGACGCTCTGCACCGAGGCGACCTGTCTCTACTTCCTTTTTCCGAAGGAACGGGCGCGCACGGAGTTCCATTTCTGCGATTGCGGCGTCGCAGACGAGGAGACGGACCCGCTGCAATAGCCTCCGTGTCCGTCGTCCCGGCTCTTCCGCCTTCCCGTTCCGCTTGACCGCTTTTTTGTTCGGCGATCTTATGATTGGACGTATTGTTGCGTGTTTGTCGTTATGCGCTCTTGCCGCCTGCGTTTCCGGACGGGAGGAGCGGATCGTCTGCGACCGTGTGCTGACTTTCGGGGAGGAGCCTTCGCCGTCGATTCCGGATCGGATCCGTCGGGTGGATTTCCTGCCGCTGGAGTTTTCCGAAGCCGCGGCGTTCCGGCGCGCCGATAAATTGCTGTTCCGGAACGGGCTGATCTATGTCGGCGACTTCGGAAGCCGCAAGATCGTGGCCTACGACATGGCGGGCCGCGTGTCGTTCGTCATTCACCGGCACGGCCGGGGTCCCGGAGAGTATCTGGAGATGAAGAGTTTCACGGCCGACGACCGGAATGTCTATGTCGTCGATAACGCCTCCCGCCGGGTGCTGCTCTACGACTGCCGTACCGGAGTGTTCCGGGAGTCGAAGCCGCTGCCGGTCGTCGCCTGGGACATCGAGGCGTTGCATAACGGGGATTTCATTCTGGCGTTCAGCCCTCTGACCGGGGGCACGCTGTCCGAATCCCAGCCGAATTACAGGCTTTTCGTCACCGATTCGGATTTTGCCGTCAAACGCCGCCTGTTCGCGTTCGATCCCGGTTACAGCGAACCGCTCGGCCGGCCGACCTATTTTTCGGTATCCGGCGACAGCCTCGTTTTCAGCTCGTTCTGGTTCGACGGATTCACGGTGTTCGACCGCCGCGATGCCGTCGGGTTCCGCCATGTGGCCATCGACTTCGCTCGCGGGATTCCCGGGAAGTACCGCCAGGATCGGGATGTCGTGCTCGACGGGCCGTATCGGTATCCGGTTGCCGTTCCCGTACTTTGCGGCGATTACGTGGCGGTCGATGTCCGCTGCGGCGAATACCTGGACACCTATCTGTTCGATCCTGCGGCCGACGCCTTTATCGGCAATTCGGAGACGGGTGCGTATCTCTTTCCGCCCGTCGCCGTGTTCGAGGGGCGTTTCGTGGCTCTTCTGCCGGGCAGCTCGTATGCGAATCTCGTTGAGGAGGGGTTTCCGCGCGCTCCGGATGCCGTCGAACGGAATCTGAACGAGGACGGCAACCTGCTGCTGTTTTACGGTATGTGACGGCCGGGCCCGGCGTTCCGCATAACCTTCGCTTTATATGCGTTTTCGCCCTCCCCCGCGGACGGTGCTTCTTTCCGTTTCCGGTCGTCCGCTGGCGTTCGGAGCCGGGCCGCTTCCGTGCCGGGTGCAGGTCCGGAATGAAAAAGGGAGACCTCTGCGTCTCCCTTTTCCCTGTTCTTCGTCTGCCGTTCCGGGTCACGTCCGGTCGATCCGGTACTGTACGCACTCGATGCCGACGCGGCGCAGCAGGTCCAGCCCCTCCTCCGAACGGTAGTCGTCCGCGTAAACCACCCGTTTGATGCCCGCCTGGATAATGAGTTTCGAGCATTCGATGCACGGGGCGGCCGTGATGTAGAGCGTCGAGCCGTCGCAGTTGTTGGCCGACTTGGCGACCTTCGTGATGGCGTTGGCCTCGGCGTGCAGGACGTAGGATTTGGTCAGTCCCTGTTCGTCCTCGCAGACGTTCTCGAATCCGGCCGGCGTGCCGTTGTACCCGTCCGAGATAATCATGCGGTCCTTGACGATCAGCGCTCCGACCTTGCGGCGCACGCAGTAGGAATTTTCGGCCCAGATCGCCGCCATTCGCAGGTAGCGCAGGTCCAGTTGGCGTTGTTTCTCCTCTTGATAACCCATACTCTTGTTTTCGATCGCGTTGCACTTCCGTACTCTCCGGCCGCTCTGCGGACGGGGCTACAACCCCTTTCCGTGGCAGTTCTTGTACTTCTTGCCCGATCCGCAGGGGCAGGGATCGTTGCGGCCCACCTTCTTTTCGACGTGCACCGGCATCGGTTTCGACCGATCCTGCTGTCCGGCCTGCGCGGCGGCCTGCATCCGCGACGCCTGCAACTTATTGACGTCCACCTTGGCGCGCCGCTCCCGCTCGATCTGCATCCGTTCGCGCTCCTGCTGCTGGCGCCGCACCTCCTCGGCGCTCTGCTCGCGCACGGGGATGTATGCCTTGTCGAGGATCGCCAGCACCTCGCGGTTCACCTTGACGAGCATCTTCGAGAACAGTCCGAACGACTCGAACTTGTAGATCAGCAGCGGGTCCTTCTGCTCGTAGGTGGCGTTCTGCACGCTCTGGCGCAGGTCGTCCATTTCGCGCAGATGCTCGCGCCAGGCGTCGTCGATCGTGGTGAACATGACCACCTTCGAGAAGACCTTGTAGATCTCCGCGCCGTCCGTATCCTTGCACTTCTGCAGGTTCACCGGGATATTGTAGCCGAGATGTCCGTCCGTCAGCGGGAAGTAGATGTTCGAATCCATCTGTTCCTTGCGGTCTTCGTAGATGCGCTGCATCACCGGACGCACCGTGTCGGCCACGGCCTTCGCCCGGCGGGCGTAGGTCTCCTTGAGCGCCCTGACGATGGCATCGACCAGCTCCTCGGGCTTGGCGTCGCCGTAGGCCGCCTCGTCCACCGGCAGCTCCACGGCCACCTGGCGGATGAGCTCCATGCGGAAATCCTCGTATTCGATGCCGCGGTTCTCCTCGACGAAGTTCTCGGCGAAGTCGTACATGATGTTGTTCAGGTCGATCTCGATCCGCTCGCCGTAGAGGGCGTGGCGGCGGCGCGTGTAGATCACCTCGCGCTGCGAGTTCATCACGTCGTCGTATTCGAGCAGCCGCTTGCGGATGCCGAAGTTGTTCTCCTCGACCTTCTTCTGGGCGCGTTCGATGGCCCGGGTCATCATTCCGGCCTGGATCACCTCGCCCTCCTTGAGGCCCATGCGGTCCATCATCGCGGCGATGCGGCCCGAGCCGAACAGACGCATCAGGTCGTCCTCGAGCGAGACGAAGAACTGCGACGATCCGGGGTCGCCCTGACGTCCCGCACGTCCGCGCAACTGACGGTCCACACGGCGGCTTTCGTGCCGCTCCGTGCCGATGATCGCCAGACCTCCGGCGGCCTTCACTTCGGGCGTCAGCTTGATGTCCGTACCGCGGCCCGCCATGTTGGTGGCGATGGTCACCTGCCCGGCGCGCCCGGCCTCGGCCACCACCTGCGCCTCCAGTGCGTGCTGTTTGGCGTTCAGCACGTTGTGCTTGATGCCGCGCAGCTTGAGCATGCGGCTCAGCAGCTCCGAGATCTCGACCGACGTCGTACCCACCAGCACGGGGCGCCCTTCGCCCACGAGGCGCACGATCTCTTCGATCACGGCGTTGTATTTCTCGCGCTTGGTTTTGTAGATCAGGTCCTGGCGGTCGTCGCGGATCACCGGCCGGTTCGTCGGGATGACCACCACGTCGAGTTTGTAGATGCTCCAGAACTCCGACGCCTCCGTCTCGGCCGTACCGGTCATGCCGGCCAGCTTGTGGTACATGCGGAAGTAGTTCTGCAACGTGATCGTGGCGAAGGTCTGCGTCGCGGCCTCGACCTTCACGTGCTCCTTGGCCTCGATGGCCTGGTGCAGGCCGTCCGAATAGCGGCGGCCGTCGAGGATACGTCCCGTCTGCTCGTCCACGATCTTCACCTTGTTGTCCATCACGACGTACTCCACGTCCTTCTCGAACATGGCGTAGGCCTTCAGCAACTGGTTCACCGTGTGCACGCGCTCCGACTTGATCGAGTAGTCGTTTATCACCTCGTCGCGTTTCTGCGCCTTCTCCTCCGCGGGCAGGTCGCTCTTTTCGAGCTCGGCCACCGCCGCGCCGATGTCGGGCAGCACGAAGAAGCCGTCCTCCTTGAAGTATTTCGACAGCTCCTCGTGGCCCTTGTCCGTCAGCTCCACCGAATTGAGCTTCTCGTCGATGACGAAGTAGAGCGGATCGGTGATTTCGGGCATCCGGCGGTTGTTGTCCTGCATGTAGATGTTTTCGGTCTTCTGCATCAGGGCCTTGATTCCCGGCTCGGAGAGGTATTTTATCAGCGGCTTGTATTTGGGCAGTCCCTTGTGCACGCGGTAGAGCTTGATGCCGCCCTCCTCGGTCTTGCCCTCCGCGATGAGCTGCCGCGCCTCGGCCAGCAGCGCCGTGACGAAGTTGCGCTGGAGGTTGTAGAGGTGTTCGATCGAGGGCTGGTACTGCTCGAAGAGCTGGTCGTCGCCCTTGGGCACGGGGCCCGAGATGATGAGCGGCGTGCGGGCGTCGTCGATCAGCACCGAGTCGGCCTCGTCCACGATGGCGTAGTGGTGCTTGCGCTGCACGAGGTCCTTGGGCGACGAGGCCATGTTGTCGCGCAGGTAGTCGAAGCCGAACTCGTTGTTCGTACCGAACGTGATGTCGGCCATGTAGGCCTTGCGGCGCGCCTCCGAATTGGGCTGGTGGCGGTCGATGCAGTCCACCGACAGTCCGTGGAACTGGTAGAGCGGTCCCATCCACTCGGAGTCGCGTTTGGCCAGGTAGTCGTTCACCGTGACCAGGTGCACGCCCTTTCCGGCCAGCGCATTGAGGAATACGGGGAGCGTCGCCACGAGCGTCTTGCCCTCGCCCGTCGCCATTTCGGCGATGTTGCCTTCGCGTTCGCGTTCGCCGAGCTTCTTGGCGGGGCTCTTCTTGCTGCGCGTCAGCACCACGCCGCCGAAGAGCTGGCAGTCGTAGTGGATCATGTCCCACTTCATGTCGTTGCCGCCTGCCATCCAGTGATTGGCGTACACGGCCTTGTCGCCCTCGATGGTGACGAAGTCTTTCGTCGCGGCCAGCTCGCGGTCGAAGTCGTTGGCCGTCACTGCGATCGTGTCGTTCTGCGCGAAGCGGCGCGCCGTGTCCTTCATGATGGCGAAGGCCTCGGGCAGGATTTCGTCGAGCTTGTCCTCGATCCTGTCGTCGATGCGCTTGGTCGTCTCGTCGATCTCCTTCGAGATCTTCTCCTTCTCCTCGAGCGACGTCTCGGGCAGTTCGAGCCGTGCTTTCAGCTCGACGATGCGGGCCTCGTCCGCGGCGATGTAGTCGGCGATCTGTTGTTTGAGCCCCTGGCTGCGGGCGCGCAGCTCGTCGTTCGAGAGGGCCTCGATCGAGGGGTAGACAGCCTTGATCTTCTCGACGTAAGGCTGGATCTGTTTGCGGTCTTTTTCGGCCTTGGAGCCGAAAACGGCTTTGATTACGCTTGCAAGAATATCCATATTTCAGTCGTTGTTTTTTCGGTTCGGATTCTAAATCTTGCAAAGATACTTATTTTTTGCGATTTATCAACTCCCGGAGGGGCTTTTTGCGCTCCCGTCCTGCGGCTGCGGAACCGCGGGATTTCCGATGCGCGACTTCCAGGAGATGAACTCCCTGTGTTCCGGGAATTTCTTGAAGTCGGTCGAATCGGTACGGATGACATGGAGCGATGTCTCGCTGATGTGGCTGTCGAAGACGCCGAAGTCGATCTCCGCGTCCTGGATCAGCAGGATCGGCATTCCGGCCATGAGCCCCATGCCGGTTTCTATTTCGTTCCACGGCGTCGGCAGCCAGCGGTCGCTCCACGTCTCGCATTCGTCCGTCGCCGGGCGGAACGTCGCTTTTTCGATGTGGAGTTGCTTGAGTCCGAAGACGACCATCCCGTCGCATTGCTGGACGAGTGTCCGGATGTTGCCCAATTGGCCGAACATGCGGTATTCGCCCCGTTCGTAGAAACAGACCTCGTAGCCTTCCTGTCGCAGGTGGTCGCGTACGGAGCGTATCATGAGCGAATCCTCGATGCGGAGCTTCCCCGGCATGCTGAAGAAAATGCGGTGCTTTCCCGCGGCGGCATGCACCGTAACCGGTTCGGGGCGGGTGTAGCGGCCCTCTGCGTCGAGATGCCGGGCGATCTCCCGCGGGAGATTCGTGCAGCCCGCGAAGCAGGCGTTCCCGAGTTTCACTTCGCGCAGTCCGATGTGGTTGAGGTCGGCCATCGAGAAGTTCGCCTCGGAGAGGTCGCTGTATTTGATCCTCGCGTGTTGCAGGTTGCTCTGGTAGAACACGGCTTTCCGGCCGTCGATCCGCTCGATCAGGGCATTCGACAGATCGGCCTGGAAAAGGTCCGTCTCGCGCATGTCGGTCGTGACCTGCTCCTTGGATCCGATATAGGCATCTTGCAGGTTGGTTTTCTGGAGGTCGGCCTTGGAGAGGTCGTGCCCGTAGGCGAGTCCGTCGGCCAGCGTCTTCTGGAAAACTCCCGTCGGGACCACCCGCAGCAGCGACGAGAGGACGTAGATCGTTTCGTTGCGGTAGCAGCCTCTTTCCGCCGTGAAGAACCTTCGGATGAGAATTGCCGCGGCGAGCCGGTTGGTCTCGCTTTCCGAGGAGAGCTGTCGGATCGCCGCATCGAACTCCTCCTTGAGGATTCTGCGGCGGGAGGACTTGCTCTGGATATCGAAGAATCGGAGCACGACCGCAACTCCGGCGATAAGCAGCGAAACGAAGAGGACGGTTCCCTCGATGTGTTCCAGTATGTAACTGAAGGCATTCATGGGCGGGTGGTTATTTCGGGGTGTCCGTATGCACCGCGATCCGCCGCCCGACGGGACACTCCGCGCACCGGGTTCGGGCGCAGTACTCCGTGGCCAGTTGCAGCAGCGCCTGCGATTCGAATGCGTTGCGGATCGGGACGCCCTCCCCGCTCCACGCCCGCATGAAACGGTTGTCCTCGGAGGGAAGGCGCTCGAGGAGCGACAGCGCGCTGTCGCGCAGCCGTTCGTCGCCCGTGCGGCTGCCGTAGGCGAATTGCAGTACGGCCACCAGGTTGATTCCGATGATGCGGGCCTTGAACGTCCCGAGGCGTTTGGGAAGTTCGTCGCCCGCAGCGCCGGGGACGTAGTGCGTCCGCCAGTAGGGCGACGCCTCGATGCAGAACAGGCGCCGGATGTCCTCCTCCGTGCGGCAGGCCATGGCGCGCGCCATCACGAACTCGTCCTGCGCGAAGAACCGCGCCGCCTGCGCGATCCGCAGTGCGGGGTGGTTGGCCGGGCGGATGTCCGCGAGCGTCCACTCCGAGGCGTCCATCGCTTCGATGCCGTATTTGGCCGAGAGGTATTCGAAGTGGCGCCCGAGGTCGAGCGTGTACGCATCGTGGCGGTAGAGCGCCAGCAGCCCCGATGCGCCGAAGAGCATCGCTTCGACGGCCTGTGGGGCGAGCCGCTCCCGCAGCACGGTCCTGTAAGGCACTCTCCGGGCCAGCGAGAGGTAGGCCTCCTGGTTCCGGCTGTCGCCCAGCGTGCGGAAATAGAGCCGGTAGAAGGTCTCGTTCCAGTTGTCGGACGTTTCGGAGAGCAGCGCCCCGACGCGTCGGATCTTGCGGCCGAGCCGGTCGAAGAGCAGCGCCGTGAGAAGCTCGGTGCGTTGCAGCGCGCCGAGCCCCGCCAGGTAACCGCCGCAGGCGTATGTCCCGGCTCCGGCCTTCAGCCGTTCGATCGTCCGCTCCCCGCCGCCGTCCGCCATGTCACAACAGGTTGAGTTCGAGCAGCGCCTCTTCGGACATCATGCTTTTGTCCCACACCGGGTCGAACGTCAGGATGACGTTCACCGATTTCACCCCCTTGACCTTGGCGACCTGCTGATTGACGTCTTCGACGAGCATGTCGGCCATCGGGCAGTTGGGGGCCGTGAGCGTCATGCGGATCGTGGCCGTTCCGTCGGGCGTGTAGTCGATTTCATAAACGAGCCCCAGATCGTATATGTTCACCGGAATCTCGGGGTCGTATATGTTTTTCAGCGTCAGGACGATCTCTTTCTCGACCTGGAGAATCTCTTCGGGTGTCATCGTTCAGTCGTTTTTGCTCGCGTACGCCAGTGCGTAGAGCCGCATCTGTCTGACCATCGCGGCCAGCCCGTTGGCCCGCGTGGGCGAGAGGTTGGCCGTCAGGCCGATGGCGTCGATGAAATAAAGGTCCGTGTCGAGCACCTCCTGCGGCGTGCGTCCGTTCAGTACGCGGATAAGCAACGCGATGATGCCCTTGGTTATTATGGCGTCGCTGTCGGCCGTGAAGAAAATCCGTCCGCCGTCCGTCCGTGCGTCGATCCACACGCGCGACTGGCATCCCTCGATGAGATACTGTCCGGTGCGGTGTTCCGGAGCGATGGCCGGGAGCGAGTCGCTCAGGCCGATCAGGTAGTCGTATTTGTCGAGCCAGTCGTCGAAAACGGAGAACTCCTCGATGATCTCCTCCTGAATCTGATCTTTCTTGTCCATTTCCTTTTCCTTGCGTTTTTGCGGTTACAGGTCCACGATCTCGGGCAGGACGTCGCCCTCCGAGGCCGCGGGTTCCGTGACGCCCGCCAGCCGCGCCAGCGTCGGAGCCACGGAGGTCATGTCCACGCGCCGCTGCACGTGCTGCTGTCCGGCGCCCGTGCCGTAGAATACGAGCGGCACTTCGGTGTCGTAGCCGTACATCGACCCCGACATCGAACGGCAGCGGTCGCGCTCCTCGATCCACCCGGGCATCAGGTTCAGGATGACGTCGCCCGAGCGGCGCGGGTAGAAGCTGTTCTGCATCCGCCGCGCATAGCCGCTGCCGAAGTAGCTCGACCGCATGGCCGTGGCCGAGAGGGCGTGCGAGACGCCGCGGAACTGCATGGCGAAGATCGCCACCTCGTTCTGCACGTCGGCCAGATCCAGCCCCCGTTCGTAGATCAGGTTATGGTTGAGCCAGATGCACTTGTCTCCGTAGGTCACCACCCAGTCGCCCGTGCCGTAGCGGACGTTGAGGAATCCGTTCACGATCACCTCGAACTGCCGGGCGTTGAACCGGTCTGGCTCTTCGGTCGTCGCGTCGTAGGAGGGGCTGGTTCCGTGGTCCGAGGTGAGGACCACCGTCGCGTTGCCGTCCCTGACCTGCGCGAAGACGAAGGTCAGGAAGTCGGCCAGGTCGCGGTCCAGCCGGTAGTACATGTCCTCGACCTCGACCGATTCGGGCCCGTAGGCTTCGCTGATGCGGCGCGAGGCGTCGAGGCAGACGCAGAGCAGGTCGGGCGTCGCGTCGGCGCCGAGCTTGTACTGGGCGATGAGCTGCTTGGCCAGTCCCAGCACCGCGGTATTGCCCGCGGGGGTGTAGAGCAACCGTTCGTAGTCGTCCGCAAGTTCCGGGCCGCCCCCTTCGGGCTGCCGCCCCTCCCCGCGTTTTCCGCGCTTCTCGGGGAATCCGATCCGGATGTTGCGCGTATTGACATAGCGGTCGCGGTCGAGCAGCGGCCGCCACTCGGAGGCGATGTAGGAGAGGTTGTACCGCTCGTCGTTGCTGCGGTCGATCCACTCGGGCACCGCCGGTGCGTAGTAGGGCGAGGTGACCCAGTCGCAGCGTCCGGGGTCGAGCCAGAAGACCTCGCCGCCGCGGCCCGCCGTCACCACGGCCGACACGGCTTCGGCAGCCACCGTGACCGTATGGCTGCCGGGAGCGTGCTGGCGGAGGGTTTCGGCCAGCGTCGGGGCGATCAGGTGGTAGGCTCCGGGGCCTTTGCGGCCGTCGGTCAGCCCCACGACGGCGTTCGACGTGTAGTCCACCCACTGCGAGCCGATCACGCCGTGCGTCGAGGGCATGGCCCCGGTCGCGAGCGTGGCCAGCGAGACGGGCGTGGTGGTCTGCTGGTAGTCGTAGCGGCTGTCCGTATAGACCGTGCCGCCCTGCGTGAGGCGGCGGAACCCGCCTTCGCCGAAGTTTTCGGCGTAGCGCGCGAGGTCCTCGGCGCGCATCGACCCCACGACGATCTGGACGATCAGGCGCGGCGTTTCGGCGGCGATGCCCCGGAACGAGGCGAGGGCGGCTATGGCGAGCAGGAGAATTTTTCTGTTCATGGCGAATGTGGAAGATCGGCCGCAAATTTACGAATTTATTTCGATACATCGGCGGAAATATTCCGCCTCGGCCCGAAAATCGGGACCGTGCAATGCGGCGATCCGCTCCAGTTGCGCAAGACAGAACGCCCGGTGGGCGGCGCTCCGCGGGTCGCGGGGACGGTGTGCTGCGGCGGCCGCGATGGCTTCGGCCTCGGGAAGCAGGCGCCGGGCCTCGTCGGTGAGGGCCGCCTCCGTGAACCGCTCCCAGATGTACTCCACGGCCTGCGGTGCGGGGTGCACCAGATCGTCGGCATAGAAGCGGTAGTCCCGCAGGTCGTCCGTAAGGATTTCGTAGGCGGGGAAATATTCGATCCGTCTGAAGCGCTGTGTGAGCTCCTCGGCCGCCAGCCGCAGTGCGGCTTTGCTCACGGCGTTTCCCGCAAGCCCGTCGCCCGTGTGGCGCACGGGGCTGACCGTGAGCAGGATGCTTCGCCCGGCCAGCGGGCCTTCGGCCAGTTCCGAGATCGCGTCGGCGATCTCGTCCACGGAGAGCCTCCGCCGTGCGAACTCCGCCGCCGGGCGGCGGTGGCAGTTGGCCACGACTTCGCCCTGCCGTTCATAGACCCAGGCCGTGCCGAAGGTGAGGATCACGCGGTCGGCCGTGCGGAGCGCCTCGGAGCCCGCCTGCCGGGCGGCGTTCATGCGGCGGAGCGCCTCGTCGGGCGTGGGGGCCGAGAAGTCGCCGTGGAATCCGAAATGGAACCACCGCTGGCCGTCGGTGTGCAGCTCGTCGCGCACGACGGGGCGGCCGAAGCCGCGGACGGCCGCAGCGACGGAGAGCGGGTTGAAGAGGATGCCCGTGGGATTGGCTTCGACGCGGAATTTCGCCCGGGAGAGCCGGGCGGCGATATGCGCGGCGAAGCACGAACCGAGCGCGAGCGTGCGGTTTTCGTAGCCGAAACGCATGCGGAGGGGCGCGGTTTCGATTTCGGTGCGGAATTTCATACGGCAAAAATAGAAAATTCTTACCTTTGCGGATATGATTCTGCGAGCGAACTGCAAAATAAACCTGGGTCTCGACGTGCTGCGCCGCCGGGCGGACGGATATCACGACCTGGAGACGGTGATGTTTCCCGTGCGGGGACTTTTCGACGAGGTGGAGGTGCTGCGCACGGGAGGCGCCGGGGCGGAGCTCCGCACGGAGGGGATCGCCGTGGACTGCGCCCCGGAGGGGAATATCTGCATGAAGGCGTTCCGTCTGATGCGTGACCGCTACGGCGTGGACGGCGTCGTGATCCGGCTCGTGAAGCGCGTGCCGTTCGGCGCGGGGCTGGGCGGCGGTTCGTCGGACGGGACGGCGGTGCTGAAGGCCCTCGACACGCTCTTCGGGCTGCGTCTTGCCGAGGAGGAGCTCGTCGCCCGTGCCGCGGAGCTGGGCAGCGACACGGCCTTTTTCGTGCGCGACACGCCCCAGTTGTGCACCGGCCGCGGAGAGGTGATGACGCCTTTTCCGCTGGACCTCGGGGGTATGACGCTCGTCATCGTGAAACCCGCCGAGGGGGTCTCGACCCGCGAGGCCTATGCCGGCGTGCGGCCCCGCATGCCGGAGGTTCCGCTCGCCGGGCGGCTGCGGCGTCCCGTCGCCGAGTGGCAGGGGACGGTGACCAACGATTTCGAGGAGTCGGTCTTCGCCGCGCATCCCGCGATCCGCGCGGCGAAGGAGGAGCTGCTCGCCGCCGGGGCGCTCTATGCCTCCATGTCCGGCTCGGGTTCGGCCGTGTTCGGCCTTTTCGACGATCCGGCCCGCGCCGCCCGGCTGCGGGAGCGGACTCCCTTCGTCTTCGCGTTATAGCGTTTTTAATCTCGTAATCCTGGGTTTGTCCGCGGCGGGGCATCCCGTCGCGTTTCGGACGCGTGGCTCGGCCGTGTCCGGCCTTTCCGGCGATGCGGTCCGCGCCGTTTCGGTCGGATCGTCCGTCGCGGCCGGGCGGTCGCTCCTGTTTTTCGTGCCTCCGTTTGCCGTCCGGCGATCCCGGACGGGGGTCGTTTTGATCTTCGGTCCGGCGTCCGATGCGGTGTTCGCAGCCGTTTCGTGCGGTTTCGGGACGTTGTGCAGTTTGTAACTATTAAAAATAGTTGTATGTGAAGAAAATTTAGTTATATTTGCGGAAACAAAAGGCGTTTTCCCGCGCTCCCCGTTGCCCGGGGTGCTCGGGGCGCCGGAAAAAGAGCTTGGTGTTATGATGAAAAGAGCGTTGTTGGCCGTGGCGTTGCTGTGGAGCGTGTGTACGGCGTCGCAGGCTCAGGACCGGGCCGCGTGCGAGCGGATCGTGCGCCTCGTGGCGGAGGCTGTCGGAGCCGGGTCGATCGGGGAGATCGAACCTTTCCTGGCTCCCGGGTTCATCTTCTCGGGACAGGAGGGCGACCGGGCCCGGGCGGTGATGAAACTGCTCGTGGCGCAGTTGGGCGAGCGGGTGGAGCGGATCGAGACGGTCCGGCAGGAACGGACGGAGGAGGGACTGGAGCTGGTCTGCGCCTTCACCTATGCGGGGCGGCTGGGCCGGAAGGAGGCGACCTTTCTCTTCGACGGGGAGGGCCGCCTGAAACGGCTGGAGTTGCTTCCGATCCGGGTCAGGACGCTGGGCGACAAGGGCGGGACGTTCGCAAGACCGGCTGCCCGGCAGCTCGATATTCCGGTCCGCCGGCTCGGGAATCTGCTGACCGCGACGGCGCTGCTGGACGGCCGGGAGCGCACGTTCATCCTCGACAACGGTGCGCCGAGGCTGATGCTCAACAGCCGTCGCTGCGTCCCGGTGCGCGATACGGCCGCGCTTCGGATCTCCTCTTCGAAGGGGGTGAACGCCTCCATCGCGGGGATGGACATCGTGACGATCTCCGGATTCGATTTCCACGGAATCCGTGCCGGCGGCGGGGAGTTCCTTTGTTTCGACATGTCGCATCTGGAGGACGGGACGGAGGTTTTCGGACTGCTCGGCTACGAGGTCTATAAGGATTACGATCTGCTGTTCGACTACGGGGCGGGGATGCTGACGCTGCTCGATCCGGCGGTGACGGACTCCTGCGTGCGGCGCCTGGCGTGCGGACGGCCCGTGACGGAGGTTCCGGTGCGGATGGAAGGGCATGTCGCCTGCGTGGAGGCGCGGATCGGGACGCACACGCTGCGCCTCGGCATCGACTGCGGTGCGGGGACCGATTTGCTGGACGACGGGTTGTGGGATTCGCTGCGCTCCGATCTGGTCCGGCGCCGGGAGACGACGCTCACGGGAGCCGACGCGGAGGTACGCCGGGTGCGTTCCGGACGGGTGAAACGGCTGACGATCGGCGACCGGGAGTTCCGGAGGGTTCCCACGGTGTTCAACGACATGAGCCACCTGAACCTCTCGCTCGGGCACGGGCTGGACGGGCTGATCGGCTTTCCGGTGCTTTCCGCTCAGCGGACGGTGCTGAGTTATCGGAGCGGACGGCTGATTTTCCTCCCCTGAAGCCGGGAAGGGCGGCGCCGGTTTTTGGAGGACGTTGCGTCGCCCGGCGAAGGCGGCGTGCGCCCTTTCCGGGTGTCCGGTGAAGTCCGGCTGCGACGTCGGCCGGCTTTTTGCGCCGTCACCTGCCGGTGATCGTTTCGGCGAAGGGATGCAGGCGGTGCAGCCGGAGGTTTTCGGCCACGCTCCGCTCCGAACGGTTGGCATAGCAGTAGGCGCACAGGTGCGGACAGGTGGCGTACTGGCCGATGTCGGCCGAGGCGATGCAGCCGCAGAAGGCGCGCTGTCCCCGGTCTTTGGGCGGGTGCGCGGCGGTGCGTTCCGGCCGGGCGGTCTCCCCGAACAGGGCGGGGGGCGGAGGGGTGGCGCCGAGGTAGTCCGTCAGCGCGCGGTCGTGCGGAAAGTGGCGGAGGAGCAGCTCGTCGTCGATGCAGCGGTTGCGGACGATGCCCAGATGCGCGAAGTCGGTCCGTTCGCCGCATGCGGCGAGCGTGTAGCCCCACCGTTCGTTCAGGGCGGCCAGTCCCGCGGCGGTTTGCAGCATCTCCCCGTCGGTGAACTCCCGCCAGCGGATGCCGCGGCGGTCGAGGTTCCGGGCGACATGGCGGTAGATGCCGATGTCCGCGAAGCTGAACACGAGTTTTTCGGCCGCATCCCGCAGGCTGTCGCCGATGCGCTCCGCCCGGCGGAGCAGCTCTTCCGTTCCGAGGCGGTCGGTGAGCAGCAGCGGATCGAAGCGCCAGACGACCAGCCCCCGGCCCAGGTGCTCCGCCAGCCGGCGGAAGGTGTCGATCCGCTCCTCCAGCGGCGGGAGGTGCGGCTCCAGTCCTTCGTCTTCGTAGTCGTTGAGGGTGTATTGCACGTAACAGTGAATACCCCGTTCCCGAAGCTCCGCGAGGCGGGGCAGCAGGGGACGGGGATTTTTCGACCAGAAGACCACGGCGCGCGTCCGGGCGAAGGAGATGTAGGACCGACGGCCGTCGAAGGGGTTGATCCGCGCGACGTAGCCCCGCCGCAGCCGCTCGAAAAACCAGTCGGCGTAGCAGGCCGGAATGTCCGTGGCACGGCTCGCCGAGACGATCACGGGCGTCCGGGCCGCGACCCGCTCGCCCGCATCGGTCGTAATCTCGGTCTGCGTCGGCCGGAGCATCTTCTTCGCCGTGCGGGCGGCTATTTGCAGCCCCCGACGGGCATCTTGGCGATACGCCCTTCGTGGCGGCCGCCTTCGAACGAGGCCGAGAAGAAGGCTTCGAGCATCTGCACCGCCTCGTCGTTGGTGATGAAGCGCGCCGGGAAGACGATCACGTTGGCGTCGTTGTGGCGGCGGATCAGCGAGGCCACCTCCGCGTCCCAGCACAGTCCGGCCCGGATGCCCCGGTGCTTGTTGAGCGTCATGGTCATCCCCTCGCCCGAGCCGCAGAGGGCGATACCCTGTTCCAGTTCGCCCGCCTCGATGGCCTCGGCCAGCGGATGCGCGTAATCGGGGTAATCGACGCTCTCGGGCGAGTGGGTCCCGAAGTCGAGCACCTCGTAACCCATGGCGTCGAGGTAACCCACCAGAAACTCTTTCATTTCGTAGCCCGCGTGGTCGCAGGCGATGCCGATTTTTTTCATTCCGTATGCGATTTGTCGTTCGTGTTGCAAGGATCGTGCGGGGCCGGGGCGGAGTCTCCGGAAAAGGCCCGCAGGCAAAGATAGTGCAACGCCCGGCCAATGCCAAATTTATCCGGCGGGAAAACACCGGCCGGGGGAAGAATTTGTCTCCTTCGGCACGGCAGGGCCTTTCGTCCCGCCCGTCCGGCGACCGTGCGCCCCGCCGCATTTGGTTCCGTGCGCGGCTTGCGCTATCTTTGCCGCATGAAAACCCTTCTGGCCGCTTTGGGTGCGTTCGCACTCGCTTTGGGCGTCATCGGTATCTTCGTGCCGCTGCTGCCCACCACGCCCTTTCTGCTGCTGGCGGCGGCCTTGTGGGTCCGCTCCTCCCCGCGGCTTTACGGGTGGCTGCTTTCCCACCGCAGGCTGGGCGGCTATATCCGCGATTTCCGGGAGAAACGGGCCATTCCGCTGCGTGCCAAGGTCCTCTCGCTGGGGCTGATGTGGGCTTCGATGCTCTACTGCGTCTTCGCCGTGGTCGATGCGTGGCCATGGGCGCAGGCGTCGCTGCTGGCCGTGGCCGCCGGCATCACCTGGCACATTCTGTCGTTCGCCACGCTGCGGCGGTAGTAGTCATCGGGGTTCCGCCTCTCCTCCGGCGGCAGGCCGTTTCCCTTGAATACGGAGCCGGGCGGCGATACTGCACGGATGTGGGGCCGAAAAAAACGGACCTTCGGGAGGAAGGTCCGCCGCATCGTGCGGTCCGTCGTGTCTTCGAAGCCGCCGGTCGTGACGTCCTTACGACAGGTAGCGTTCCGCGAGACTGATGAGCAGGCCGAAGAGCAGAGCGTCGAACACGAAGACGGGGATCGTCTTCCGTTCCTTGCCCGCGAGGGTGAAAAACACCGGGATCGACAGCATCAGGGTCGTTCCCATGCCGTCGGCCCACCACGGCAGGTAGGGCAGGTCGGCGTGGAAGACGATCACGGCCGAGAAGAGGAAAATGAAGAAGGCCGAGAAGCACGAACGGGCCGACGCCCCCTGGAAAACCTTCGGAAGGACGTCCAGCGCACCGGCCGCCGCGCCCACGCAGAGCGACAGGGTGAAGTGATCCATCGTGTCGCAGCCGTTATTTCGAGGCCCGTTTGCGGTCCACCTCGTGCAGCAGAATCTTTCTCAGACGCATGGCGTGGGGCGTGACTTCGACGTATTCGTCCTCCTTGATGTATTCGAGCGCCTCCTCGAGCGTGAAGACCTTCGGCGGGGTGATCACGGCCTTGTCGTCCGAACCCGAAGCGCGCATGTTCGTCAGTTGCTTGGATTTGGTGACGTTCACCGTGATGTCGTTCTGGCGCGTGTGCTCGCCGATTACCTGTCCTTCGTAAACGGAGTCCATCGGCGAGATGAAGAAGCGTCCGCGGTCCTGGAGCTTGTCGATCGAGTAGGCATAGGCCGTGCCCGTCTCGCCCGAGATGATCGAACCGTTGGTGCGCATCTCGATCTCGCCGACCCACGGTTCGAAGTCCTTCAGGCGGTGCGTCATGATCGCCTCGCCCGCCGTGGCGGTGAGCATGTTCGACCGCAGGCCGATGATGCCGCGCGAGGGAATGTCGAACTCCAGACGCACGCGGTCGCCGTTCGAGGTCATGTTCTTCAGCGTGCCCTTGCGCTTGGTGGTCAGCTCGATCACCGTGCCCGAGCATTCCTCGGGACAATCGACCGTCATCTCCTCGACGGGTTCGCACTTGCGGCCGTCGATCTCCTTGACGATCACGCGGGGCTGTCCCACCTGCAGCTCGTACCCTTCGCGGCGCATCGTCTC
This sequence comes from Alistipes dispar, assembly GCF_006542685.1. Lineage (NCBI taxonomy): Bacteria > Pseudomonadati > Bacteroidota > Bacteroidia > Bacteroidales > Rikenellaceae > Alistipes > Alistipes dispar. The sequence goes on from NZ_AP019736.1 coordinate 2,306,345, forward strand.
GATGAGCACCGAGAGGTGCAGCACGCCGCGGCCGAAGACGTTGAACGAATCGGCCGACGGGCCGGGCGTCACGCGCAGCGCGAGGTTCTTCTCCAGTTCGCGGTCCAGCCGCTCCTTGATATGGCGCGAGGTGACGTATTTTCCGTCCTTGCCGAAGAAGGGCGAGTTGTTGATCGTGAAGAGCATCGACATCGTGGGTTCGTCGATGGCGATGGGCGGCAGCGGTTCGGGATTCTCGTAGTCGCAGATCGTGTCGCCGATCTCGAAGCCGTCGATGCCCATGACGGCGCAGATCTCGCCGCACGGAACCTCCTCGACCTTCTTCTTGCCCAGTCCTTCGAAGACCATCAGGTCCTTGATTCTGCACTTCTGCATCGTCACGCCGTCGCGCTTGGCCAGCGTGACGTTCTGCCCGGCGCGGAGCGACCCGCGCGTGACCTTGCCCACGGCGATACGGCCCGTGTAGGAGGAGTATTCGAGCGACGTGATGAGCATCTGCGGCGTACCCTCGACCACGGCCGGTTCGGGAATCTCGTCGATGATGGCGTCGAGCAGCGGGACGATCGAATCGGTCGGCTCGTTCCACTTGTGCGACATCCAGCCCTGTTTGGCCGAGCCGTAGATCGTCTTGTAGTCGAGCTGCTCCTCGGTGGCGTCGAGCGAGAACATGAGGTCGAAGACCTGTTCGTTCACCACCTCCGGGCGGCAGTTGGGCTTGTCCACCTTATTGACCACCACGATCGGCTTCTTGCCCAGCGCCAGCGCCTTCTGCAACACGAAGCGCGTCTGGGGCATCGTGCCCTCGAAGGCATCCACGAGCAGCAGCACGCCGTCGCACATGTTCAGCACGCGCTCCACCTCGCCGCCGAAGTCGGCGTGGCCCGGGGTGTCGATGATGTTGATCTTGTAGTCCTTATAGATGACCGAGACGTTTTTCGAGAGGATCGTGATGCCTCGCTCGCGCTCCAGGTCGTTATTGTCCAGAATGAGTTCGCCGCTCTGTTTGGCGTTGTCGCGCAGGATATGCCCCGCCAGAATCATCTTGTCCACGAGGGTCGTCTTGCCGTGATCGACGTGGGCGATGATCGCGATGTTGCGCAGTTTCTGCATAGAAGTTCGTTTTGTCGTGCAAAGGTAAGAATTTCTCCGGAAATTGTGCTATATTTGTTCGATTGTTAAAAAAGTTGAATAAATGAAACCTGCTTTCAGCGTGCGCGGCCGGAGCGACGTTTTCATCGGCCCGGCCGCGGAGATTCTTCCGGACGTGCTGCCCGCGGGGCGCGTGGTGGCGGTCTCCGACGCCGCGGTGGCGGAGCTGCACGGCCGGCTGCTGGCCCCCTACGAGACGCTGCTCGTCGGCCGCGGCGAGGAGCACAAGACGCTCCGCACGGTCGAGACCCTCTGCCGGCGTCTGATCGGGATGGGTGCGGACCGCAAGACCTTCATTCTGGGCGTCGGCGGCGGCATCGTGACCGACGTGGCGGGGTTCGCCGCCTCGATCTACATGCGGGGACTTCCGTTCGGGTTCGTCTCGACGACGCTGCTGGGGCAGGTCGATGCCTCGGTGGGCGGCAAGAACGGGGTGAACGTGGACGGGTACAAGAATATGGCCGGAACGTTTACCCAGCCGCGGTTCGTCGTCTGCGATCCGGCGCTGCTGCGGACGCTGCCCGAAAGGGAGTTCCGGGCCGGGCTGGCCGAGGCGGTCAAGGCGGCGGTCATCGCCGACGCGGAGCTGTTCGCACGGCTGGAGCGCCTCGGCTTCGACGCGTTGCGCGGGGATACGGCGGAGTTGTCGGCGGTGGTGTCGGCGGCCGTGCGCGTCAAGGCGGAGATCGTCGAACGCGACGAGTACGAGGCCGGGGACCGGCGCAAGCTCAACCTCGGACATACGCTGGGGCACGCCATCGAGAAGTGCTCGGACGCCATGAACCACGGCGAGGCCGTGGCCGTGGGGACGGCGCTCGCGGCCGATGCGGCCGTGCGGCTCGGCGTGCTGGCTCCGGCCGACCGCGACCGTATCCGGGGATTGCTCGCACGGCTGGGGTTCGACCTCACGCCTCCGGTTCCGGTGACGCGGCTGTTGCAGGAGGTCGGCAAGGACAAGAAGAGCGAGGAGGGCGTGTTGCGGGTCGTGTTCCCGACGGGGATCGGCGGCTGCGAGGTGCGTCCCATGACGCGCGACGGGTTCGCGGCGTTGTTCGCATAAGGGACGTCGGGCGACGGTTCCGTTCCGAATATTTAACGGCGCGTTTCGAATCCGTATCGAAGCGCGCCGTTCGTGTTTCCGGAGTTTCCGGCTATTCGGCCAGCGTCCGCAGGCGCTCGGCATAGGCATCCCAGTCGGCGACGGGCCGGCGGGCGACGCCCGATTCGACGGCGGCGCGGGCTACGGCGGTCGCCACGGTGCAGAGCAGCCGCGGATCGAGCGGCTTGGGGATGAGGTACGAACGCCCGAACTCCAGCTTTTCGAGGTTGTAGGCCCGCAGCACGGAGGCCGGGATCGGCTCCCGGGCCAGCGCGGCGATGGCGTGCGCTGCGGCGAGCTTCATCTCCTCGTTGATCTTCGAGGCCCGTACGTCGAGCGCGCCGCGGAAGATGTAGGGGAATCCCAGCACGTTATTGACCTGGTTGGGGTAGTCCGAGCGGCCCGTGGCGAAGATGATGTCGGGGCGCGAGACGACGGCCGTGTCGTAGGCGATTTCGGGATCGGGATTGGCCAAAGCCATGACGATCGGGTTCGATGCCATCGTGCGCAGCATCTCGGGCGTCAGCGTGTCGGCCTTCGACACGCCGAGGAAGACGTCGGCGTCGTGCAGCGCCTCGGCCAGCGTCGAAATGCGCCGCGGGGTGGCGAACTCGCGTTTGAGCGGGTTGAGGTCCTCGCGGTGGGCCGAGACCACGCCGCGGCTGTCGCATAGCACCATGTTCTCGCGCCGGACGCCCAGCGAGAGGAACAGCCGTGCGCAGGCGATGGCGGCGGCTCCCGCGCCGTTGACCACCACGCGCAGGCGGGCGATCTCCTTGCCGGCGATCTTCGCGCCGTTGAGCAGTGCCGCCGAGGTGATGATGGCCGTGCCGTGCTGGTCGTCGTGCATGACGGGAATGTCCAGCTCGTCGCGCAGCCGCGCCTCGATCTCGAAGCATTCGGGGGCCTTGATGTCCTCGAGGTTGATGCCGCCGAAGGTGGGGGCGATGGCCCGCACGGCGCGCACGAAGGCGTCGGGGTCGGTCTCGGCCACCTCGATGTCGAAGGCGTCGATGCCGGCGAAGGTCTTGAACAGCATACACTTCCCCTCCATTACGGGTTTGGCGGCCAGCGGGCCGATATTGCCCAGTCCGAGTACGGCCGTGCCGTTCGATACGACGGCCACGAGGTTGCCCTTGCCCGTGTAGTCGTAGATCTTCTCCGGCGTTTGGGCGATGATGCGCGAGGGAACGGCCACGCCGGGCGAATAGGCCAGCGAAAGGTCGTATTGCGTGCGGTGGGGCTTCGTGGGAACGATGCCGATTTTTCCGGGGCGCTCTTCGCTGTGGTAGCGCAGCGCCTCCTCGGCGAGTTTATTGTCGGTTGTCATTGTTTTTCTCTTTTTTTCGGTTAGACCCGTCGAATACCAACGGGCTTTCGTTGCAAATATTGCGCCCGGCCCGGAGAATGGGGGGGACGACCGTCCGGCATGCGGCTCCTTTGCGGCCGGAAGCCTCGCTCCGGGCTGCCGGGCGGTCAGAAAAGCGTGCCTTCGCTGCGGGGCGGGGTGAAGCCCATGTGTTCGTAGGCCAGCGCCGTGGCTTCGCGGCCGCGGGGCGTGCGTTTGAGGAACCCCTCCTTGATGAGGAACGGTTCGTAAACCTCCTCGATCGTGCCGGCCTCCTCGCCGACGGCCGTGGCGACGGTGTTCAGCCCGACGGGTCCGCCGTTGAACTTCTCGATGATCGTCGAGAGGATGCGGTTGTCCATGCGGTCCAGTCCGCGCGAGTCGATGTTGAGCGCCGCGAGGGCGATGCGGGTGATGGCCAGGTCGATGTGCCCCTCGCCCTTGACCATCGCGAAGTCGCGCACGCGCCGCAGCAGGGCGTTGGCGATGCGCGGCGTGCCGCGCGAGCGCAGGGCCACCTCGTGCGCCGCGTCGTCGTCGATCGAGACGTCGAGAATCCGCGCCGACCGCCGCACGATGCCGGCCAGGACCGGAGCGTCGTAATACTCCAGGTGGCACTGGATGCCGAACCGCGCCCGGAGGGGCGAGGTCAGCAGACCGCTGCGCGTCGTGGCTCCGATGAGCGTGAAGGGGGCCAGCTCGATCTGGATCGAACGCGCCGAAGGACCCTTGTCGAGTACGATGTCGATCTTGTAGTCCTCCATCGCCGAATAGAGATACTCCTCGACGATCGGGCTGAGGCGGTGGATTTCGTCGATGAAGAGCACGTCGCCCGGGTTGAGGTTGGTCAGCAGGCCGGCCAGGTCGCCCGGCTTGTCCAGCACGGGACCCGACGTGACGCGCAGCTGCGCTCCCATCTCGTTGGCGATGATATTCGCCAGCGTCGTCTTGCCCAGTCCCGGAGGTCCGTGCAGCAGCACGTGGTCCAGCGAGTCGCCGCGCATGAGCGCCGCCTTGATGAAGATGCGGAGGTTCTCGACGATCTTGTCCTGTCCCGAGAAGTTTTCGAGCTCCTGCGGGCGGATCCTGTTCTCGAATTCGAGGTCGCTCTCTGTATTGCGTACGATAGACATGCGGCAAAGATAGCGAATTTTCACGAGACGCCGCGGCGCCCCGCGAAAAAATCCGGCCCGCGGGAAGGCGGGCCGGACGGGGACTTGCGCGTTCGGAGCGGCTACTGTTCCTGCGGCAGGTCCAGCTTGATGTGTTTCGTGCCGTTCTCGCAGGTCTCGATCCCGAGAATCACGCCCTTTTTTCCCTCCAGTTCCGCGGCGATCGGGGTCAGGTCGAACGAGACGTAGTATCCCTGCGTGTAGCCCGGGACGTCGCCGCCGGCGCTGTGGTGCAGTTCGAGGTTGAGGTAACCCTCCTCGGTCTGTTCGGGAGCCTCGACCTTGTTGACGATCACCGAAAAGGTGTGTTTCGAGTTGTCCGTCACGGGGTAGAGCAGATAAAGGGTCAGCCATTTCGGCGTGAGGTTGAAATACTGCCAGTAGGCCGCCGGGAAGCCGGCGCAGTCGCCGCCCTGCCGGTCCAGCTCCTCCTGCGTCGTGACGATCGCGGAGGGGCCGGTGTAGATCTCCTCGGCGCGGTAGAGGCGGATGTTGTAGTCGTAGTCGGGAATCCCTTCGAGCAGGTCGAAATAGATGACGGCCCGTTTCCCCTCCTCGGCCTCGAAGGTGGCGGATTTCTCGCTCGGGTAGAGCGTCTGGCCGTTGTCGCGTTCGAAGTAATACTCCTTGTCGCCGAGCGTATGCACGGTGGTTATCAGTCCGTAAACATACGGATAATCTCCGTCGTCGTCGTTGCAGGCGGGGAGCGTCAGGGAGAGGAGCGCCGTCAGAAAGAGCAAACCGATTTTTTTCATGATTTCCGTATTTTATTGTTACCTTTCGCTTCTGAAAACGCGCGGAAAGCCGGAATACTGCACGGTGCGGAAATTTTTTCCGTCCGGATGCAGTATTTCGCCGTCCGGACAATTTATATAGGTGAATTCAGCGATGCAGATGGATGAACGGATACTGGCCGAAGGGTGCAGAGAGGGGGACGGTGCGGCCCGGCGGGAGCTGTACGACCGTTTCGCCGGGCGTCTGATGGCAGTCTGCATGCGCTATGCCGGGGACCGGGCCACGGCCGAAGACCTGCTCCACGATGCGTTCCTGAAGATTTACGGCGCGTTCGGGAAGTTCTCCTACCGGGGTCCGGGATCGCTGAGGGCCTGGATGGAGCGCGTCACGGTCAATGTGGCGCTTGAATGGCTGCGAGGCCGCAACCGGCTGGGTATGACCGAACTCGACGAAGGAAGGGTCGCGGCGACCGTCGCCGAACCCGCCGTGTCGGATGTGGAGCAGGTCCCGCGCGAGGTGCTGCTGCGCTTCGTTTCCGAGCTGCCCGAAGGCTACCGGGCCGTGTTCAACCTGTATTGCATCGAGGAGTATTCCCACCGCGAAATCGCCCGGATGCTGGGAATCAACGAGAAGAGCTCCTCGTCGCAATTGTTTCGCGCCCGGGCGCTGCTGGCCCGCAAGATCCGGGCTTATTTGGAGTCGCATTGAAGTATGGAACGAAATAGAGAGTGGACGGATGCCGTGCGGAGCTCGCTCCGGGATGCCGAGGCCACGCCTCCCGCAGGGGGCTGGGAACGGCTGGAGCGGGAGTTGGCAGTTGCACAGGAGGGGGCTTCGCCCGCCCCTTCGCAGAGGCCCGCATGGCGGATCTATTGGCCGCGGATTGCCGCCGCAGCCGCCGTCGTGTTGATCGGGATCGTCGCAGGGGATCTTCTGCTGCGGCCGGATACGGTGTTGAAACAAGAAGGGGTTGTTATCACGACGGCGGACGGCGGCAAGACCGCGGAACCTTTGCTGCCCGGTTCCGGCGGCGAAGCGGCTGGGCCCGTCCTGGCGCAGGCCGTGCCGCCCGCACGAGGCGCGGCACGGGAGACCGGCTCCGAAGCGTCCGCAAGGCTGCGGAAGACGACCGGGCGGCCGGGATCGGAGGGCGGAACGGCTGCGGAGACGGCCGGGAATGCCGCGTCGCTGTTGCTGCGAACTGCGGCTCCGGACGCGACGTCGGAAGATGCGGGGGCGCCGGATTCGGCGGAAAGCGGCGGGCATGTCGCGGAAGTCGAGTCCGGCGGAGTGCCGGCGGAAGCCGCGGCGGCCGTTTCCGGCGGGGAGTCGGAGACCGGCCGGAAGCGTGCGTCCGACGGGCGGGCGACAAACGTCGGAAGTCGTGCGGCGGACAACGGCGGACGGACGGGAGGAGTTGCCGCCCGGTCCGCGGCAGCGGGAGGCAGCCTCTATGCGGTCCGCGGCGATGCGCGTCCGGCATCCCGGCCCTCCGCACGGAAGCGGATGTCGTTCTCGCTGTCGGCAGGAGGCGGCGTCTCCGGGGACGGTGGTTCGGCAGGACGGACGCCGCATTTTCCCATGATGAGCGATGCCCCGGGCGGCATGTCCTCGGTGATCGGCAACGGAGCCGAAATCGTGCTGCTGAAGAATTACGATTACGGGGAGAGTTCGTTCCGCCATCATCAGCCGCTGAGCGTCGCGTTCACCGTCGGGAAGGAGTTTTCCCACGGGCTGTCGCTCGAGAGCGGGCTCAACTACACGCTGCTGCGGTCGGACGTGCGGGCGATGTACGCCTCGGAGGAGACCGGGCAGACCCTGCATTTTCTCGGCATTCCTCTCAGGATGAAGTGGCAGTTCCTCGAACGCGGACGCTTCTCCTTATATATAGGGGCCGGAGGAATGGCCGAAAAGTGCGTCTCCGCGAAATTCGGCTCGAAGAGCGTGTCAGAGCCGGGCGTGCAGTGGTCGCTGCTCGCGGCCGCCGGCGCGCAGTACCGGCTGGGCGGGATCGTCGGACTCTACTTCGAGCCGGAAGGGTCGTATTACCTCACCGAAACGAACCTGCGCACCGTGCGCACCGATTCGCCGCTGACGCTGACACTCCGGCTGGGCGTGCGCCTCACGTTCTGACGCGGCCCGTTTCACATACTTGCATGTTTGTTGCATGGAAGAAAGTCTGCGCGCACGGCGCAGGCTTTTTTCGTCCGTGCGTGTCCGAATGTGCTATCAAAACGATCAAAAGTGTTGTTTTTCCTTGCCCGGAAGGATTTTGTTATTACTTTTGTCGGGAAAAACGATTTTCGAATCGGGTCGTCGGGCCGTTCGGAATGCGATAAAAAAAGCACAAGCACGGAGATTTCCGCACTTGTGCCGGGTAGTCCCGAAAGGAATCGAACCTTTATCGTAAGAACCGGAATCTTATATTCTATCCATTGAACTACGGGACCGGGACTGCAAAGGTGTGAAAAAAATTTAAATTATACAAAAAAATGCGGGAAAAACAGAATAATTGGCAGCGAATCGAGGCCGTCATCAAGTGGGCGAACATGTCCACCAACTACTTCGCCCGTCATATCGGTCTGGCGCGGGGGGAGAATCTCTACCAGATCAAACGCGGCAACAACGGCATTTCGCTCGACGTCGCCGACCGGATCGTGACGAAGTTTCCGCAGGTGGACAAGCTGTGGCTGCTGACCGGCGAGGGGCAGATGTTCGCCGAGGGCCGCGTGCGCGGGGCGCAGATACCTTATTACGACGTCGATGTCGAGCGGCACATTGCCGACGTCGGGCGGTTGAAGGCGGAGAGCTACCTGGTGGCGGCTCCGGCGGGCGACTGCGATCTGGCCATGATCTACGCCGGGCGTGCCATGGGGGCGCTCGTGCCGCCGGGAACGGTCGTGCTGCTGAAGGCCGTGGACCGGGATGCGATTATTCCCGGGGAAGAATATGTGGTAGTCTGCCGAAAAATTGTAACTTTGCGGATAGTTCGGGCCGCCGACGCGGAGGAAAAATTCCGCCTGGTGGCCGGAAACCGGGACGATTTCGACGATATCGTGGTGAATGCCAGCGATATAGTCTCGGTGTACAAGGTAAAGGGAAAATTGATCGTAAACAGTTGAGCGTATGTTTTCAGGTATCGTGGAGCGCACGGCGGAGGTGGTGGCCATCCGCACGGACCGTCAGAACAGGGATTTCACGCTGCGCGCGGATTTCTGCGGCGAGTTGAAAATCGACCAGAGCATAGCACATAACGGCGTATGTTTGACGGTTGTGGGCATCGAAGGCGATACCTACACCGTCACGGCCATGAAGGAGACGCTCGACCGGAGCAACCTCGGGCTGCTCCGCACGGGCGATCTGGTGAACCTCGAGCGGTCGATGAAGCCCGATGCGCTGCTCGACGGCCATATCGTGCAGGGACACGTCGATCAGACGGCCGTCTGCACGGCCAAGGAGGATGCCGACGGCAGTTGGTATTTCACTTTCGAATACGAGCCGCAGGGCGGGGGGCTCTGCACGGTGGAGAAAGGGTCGGTGACGGTCAATGGCGTGAGCCTGACGGTCTGCGACTCGAAGGAGGCGTCGTTCCGCGTGGCGATCATCCCCTATACGTTCGAACATACGAATTTCTGCCGGATCGACGTGGGATCGGTCGTGAACCTCGAGTTCGACATCGTGGGCAAATACATCGCCCGCCTGATGGGCAGTTACCTGAAATAGACCGGAGCCATGTTGCGAATCAAGACCAAGGAGGCCTCCTCGCTGTGGATCGCGCTGCTGGCGGCGGCGATCGTGGGGATTGTGCTCGGAGCCGTGCACGTGCGGTGGGGCTATGCGCTCGTCGCCGTGTCGGCCTCTTTCTGCGTCGTCTTTTTCGCGGCGCTGTTCATCATCCGCAAGTATGTGGCCTACAAGCTCAAGCCGATCTATTCGATCGTGCTTTCGCGCGACGTGCACACCAACGAGATTTTCTCCGAACTCAAGGACAAGCGTGTGGAGAACATCGGCGAGGAGCTGACGGCCTGGGCCGACACCAACGACCGGGAGATCGCCCGCCTGAAGGAGGCCGAACGATTCCGCAAGCAGTATCTGGGCAACGTGGCGCACGAGCTGAAAACCCCGATCTTCAATATCCAGGGCTATATTTCGACCCTGCTGGACGGCGGGCTGGAGGACGAGCTGATCAACCGCAAATACCTCGAGCGGGCCGAGAAGAGCATCGACCGGCTGATAAATATCGTGAACGACCTCGACACGATTTCGAAGCTCGAGAGCAACATGAACCAGTTGAAGATGGAGCGGTTCGACATCGTGGCGCTGGCCCGGGAGATCGCCGAGCAGGCCGAGATGGAGGCGGACAGGAAGGGCATCCGGATTTCGGTCAAGGGGGCCGAGAATCTTCCGTCGCCCTTCTGGGTGCTGGCCGACAAGCACTATATCGGGCAGGTGCTGGTCAATCTCATCATCAACTCGATCCACTACGGCCGGGAGGGCGGCGCGACGCGCATCCGCTTCCGCGACATGCTGGACCGCATTCTGGTCGAGGTCGAGGACAACGGGCAGGGCATCGGCAAGGAGGACCTGCCGCGCGTGTTCGAACGCTTCTACCGCACGGACAAGGGGCGTTCGCGCGAACAGGGCGGCACGGGACTGGGTCTGGCGATCGTCAAGCACATCGTCGAGGCCCACGGCGAGCGGATCACCGTGCGCAGCGAACTCGGTGCGGGCAGCACCTTCTCGTTCACGCTGAAGAAGGTCGGCTTGCAGGATATAAAATAGCGTCCGGAATATGAGATTCGGCCGTTTGCCGGAGGTATCCCCGCTGTTCTTCGCGGGGTGCAGCGGCGGCGGGGACGAATTTTCGCCGTCCCGGATCCGGCAGACGCTTCCCGACATGGAGGGAACCAGTTCTGCGGCGTTCGTGAATAGCGCGAAGGCTGCGGGAAACGATGGTTCCGGCCGCCGGGCGGTTCGCACGGCACGGGACGGAGCCCGGAAATGGAGAAACAAATTTGAATAGATGATACAACCTTTGAGCATTGTCTGGAATTTCGATCCGGTTTTCATCAGTTTCGGATCGTTCGACATTCGTTACTACGGATTGATGTGGGCGCTGGCCATTCTGATCGGAGCCTGGTTTTTCGACAACTTCTGCAAGCGCGAAGGACTTTCGCAGGAGGTTTCCGGTTCGATTTTCATTTACGGCACGCTGGCGACGATCCTCGGCGCGCGGCTCGGCCACTGCCTCTTCTACGATCCGGTGGAGTATCTTTCGAAACCGTGGACCATCATCACGGGGTTCCGCGACGGCGGCATGGCAAGCCACGGCGCGGCCGTCGGCCTGCTCATCGGGTTGTGGCTCTTTTCGCGCAAGAACCGGCTGCCGTACGTCTGGTCGCTCGACCGCATCATGATCGCCGTGGGTATCGGCGGGGCGGTCGTGCGGATGGGCAACCTTTTCAATTCGGAGATTTTCGGTACGGCGACCGCCCTGCCGTGGGGCTTCGAGTTCGTCCGTTCGGCCAAGTGGGTGCACGAGTTCGCCCCGGCGGCGGTGCATCCCACGCAGATCTACGAGGCGCTGTGCTACCTGGCCACATTCGGCATCCTCTGCTGGCTCTACTACGGCCGCGACATGGCGCGCCGCCGTCCGGGGGTGCTGTTCGGCATCGGCCTGATCGGAGTGTTCCTGACGCGCTTTTTCATCGAATTCATCAAGACCGAGCAGGAGTCCTTCGAAGTGGGTTGGGCGCTCGACATGGGACAGTGGCTGAGCATTCCGTTCATCCTGCTGGGAGTTTATATGATCTGGCGCGGAATGACGCGGCCCGCCGTGTCCGCGGCCGCTCCGGGGCCGAAGGCGGTTCCGGGGCCGGGGTCCGCTTCGGGAAATTCGCATAAAAAACGGAAACGATGAGCAGCAATCCGATGGAGGAACAGGTCGGCCGGGTCGTGGGAAACGTCCTGGCCGCAGGCGGGGAGATTTTCCTGCCGGAGGTGGGATCGCTCTGCGTGGAGCGCCGCCGGGCGCAGCGGTTGTCGCGCCGGAGCGTGCGGCCGCCCTACCGGGCGGTGACGTTCACCCCGCAACGGCGGGGGGTGTCGCTGGTGGAGGAGATCGCCCGCGTGCTGACGGCGAGCGGCATGTCGGAGGCAGAAGCCCCGCAGGCCGCACAGGAGGTGTACGGCCGCTGGCTGGAACGCGTCCGGGAGGGGGAGACCCTGACCGTATGCGGCGTCGGCGTGCTGAAACAGGACCGTTTCATCCTGGACGAGGCTTTCGACCGGCGGCTCAATCCGCAGGGTCATGCGCCCGTGAAGGTGCGTTCCGCAGGCCGGCCCGACTGGGTGATCTGGATCGGAGCGGCGGCTGTCGCGGCCGCGGTCGGAATCGGCGGATACTCCTATCTGACGACCCGTCCGGAGCGTTCCGTCGCAGTCTCCGCGGACCGAAACCCGTCGGCGGGCGTTGCCGGGGATGCGGCCGTCGGTCAGGAAACCGTTGCGGCGGGAACGGCCGGAAGCGCTGCCGGTGCGGCGGATGCCGTCGGAGGACCGGCTGCGGATGGTGCGGGATCGTCCGCCGCGGCGTCGGAGCCCGCCGGAAACGCTTCGGGCGCTTCCGCATCGGACACCGGTGCGGCGACGGCCGGAAAGACGGCCGGCACGGATTCGGGAGCAGCGGGTGCGGCCGTCACGGCACGGCAGACCGTGCGGACGGAATCGCGTCCGGCGTCCCGGCCTGCGGGGACCGAACCCGCTTCGATGACTTCGAAGCGCTCCTATGTGGTGCTGGGGGTGTTCAGTACGCCCGAAAATGCGGCCCGCGCCGCGCGGAACGCCGCGTCGGGTGACGTGGCGGTGACCTGCGGCGTCTACCGTTTCGGAGCCAAATTCATGGTGTCGCCCTTCGAGTCGGACGATCCGGAGGCGTGCGCGCTCTTCATCCGTGCGCATGCGGAGCGTTTCCCCGGCATGTGGACCTATACAGCCCGTTGATGCGCGTCGTGGAATGGATCATCCGGGCGATCGACCTGTTCTACATCGCGCCCGTGTCGTCGCTTCTGTCCCGGCAGGTGTTCCGCTATGCCGTCTGCGGCGGCGGAAACGTCCTCTTCGGATGGGGGTGTTACTTCCTGATATACAATTTTCTGCTCGATAAGGAGCTGCTCGACCTGGGATTCGTGGCTGTTTCGCCCCATGTCGCGGCGATGCTCTGCACCTTTCCGATCACCTTCTTCGCCGGGTTCTGGCTGAACCGCCACGTGGCGTTCCGCCGCTCGCCGATTCCGCAGGGGACGCAGCTCTTCCGCTACGCCCTTTCGGTCGCCGGGTCGGTCGGCGTGAACTACGTCTTTCTGAAATTCTTCGTCGAGGTCTGCGCGATCTGGGCCACGCCTTCGCAGATGCTGGCCTCCTGCATCACCACCGTATACAGTTTTCTCGCGGCCAAGTACTTCACCTTCCGCCACGCCGCCGCGGAGTAGGGACAGGGAGGCGATAGCGGACGGATCCGGGTACTCGATTCCCGGTCCGAGGTACGGTCCGGCTTTCGGAGCGGATCCGCCGGGAAAGGCGCCGGCAGGCTATTTCCGGTTCTCCTCGCGTAACTTCTGCAATTCGTACATGCGGTCGCGGAATTTCGCCGCGGCGAGGAAATCCAGCGATTTGGCAGCCCGTTCCATGTCCTCGCGCGCCTTGTCGATGAGCGCGTCGAGGTCACCGCCGGCCGTATAGGCGCGGGCGACGTCGGCCGCGGCCGGGGCGTAGTGGTCCTCCGCGATGGGATAGGCGACGGGTGTGTTGCCGGCATTCTCGTCGGTCCGGCCCGCCAGCAGCGTGCTCTGGCCCGTGCCGCTCTTCTGTGCACGGCGCGGCAGCACGCCGTGCTCCATGTTGTAGCGCACCTGCTTCTCGCGGCGGCGGTTGCTCTGCTCGATGGCATAGCGCATCGACTCGGTGCAGGTGTCGGCGTAGAGGATCACGTTGCCCTGCGAGTGGCGTGCGGCGCGTCCGGCGATCTGGGTGAGCGAGCGGACGTTGCGCAGGAATCCCTCCTTGTCGGCGTCGAGAATCGCCACGAGGGCCACCTCCGGGAGGTCCAGCCCCTCGCGCAGCAGGTTCACGCCCACCAGCACGTCGAACAGGCCGGCCCGCAGGTCTTCGAGGATCTGGATGCGCTCCAGCGTGTCTACATCCGAGTGGATGTAGCGGTTGCGCACCCCCACGCGGTCGAAGTATTTCGACAGCTCCTCGGCCATGCGCTTGGTGATGGTCGTCACGAGCACCTTGTCGTCGTTTTTCACCCGCTTGTCGATCTCTTCGAGCAGGTCGTCGATCTGGTTCGTCGTGACGCGCACCTCCAGCGGCGGGTCCACCAGTCCCGTGGGGCGGATGAGCTGTTCGACGATCACCCCTTCGCTCTTCATCAGTTCCCAGTCGGCGGGCGTGGCGCTCACGTAGATCGACGTGCCCTGCAACTGTTCGAACTCGGCGAAGGTCACCGGGCGGTTGTCCTTGGCCGCCGGAAGCCGGAATCCGTACTCCACGAGGTTCTCCTTGCGGGCGCGGTCGCCGCCGAACATGGCGTGGACCTGCGGCAGCGTGACGTGGCTCTCGTCCACGACCAGCAGGTAGTCCTTCGGGAAGTAGTCGATGAGACAGAAGGGGCGTGTCCCGGCGGCCCGGCCGTCCAGATAGCGCGAATAGTTCTCGATGCCGGGGCAGTAGCCCAGCTCCTTGATCATTTCGAGGTCGTACTCCACGCGCTGCTTGATGCGCTGGGCCTCCATCGGGCGGTCCGAACGCTCGAAGTACTCGATCTGTTTGCCCAGGTCGAGGTAGATCTGCTGCACGGCCGCATGGATGCGTTCCTTCGTGGTGACGAAGAGATTCGTGGGGTAGAGCGTCAGGGTGTCGAGCGAGTGGATGCGCTGCCCCGTCACGGGGTCGATCGACTGGATGGCCTCCACCTCGTTGTCGAAGAACATCACGCGGAAGCACTGGTTGCCGAATTCGCCGAAGGCGGCCATGATGTCCACCGTGTCGCCGTTCACGCGGAACGTCGCCGGCTCCAGCTCACGTTCGGTGCGGGTGTAGAGCGCCTCGACGAGCTTGTATAGGAAGTGCTTGTAGCTGACGACCTGCCCGACCTTCAGCGTGATGGCCGTGGCGTGGAAATCCGCGGGGTTGCCGCAGCCGTAGAGACACGAGACGCTCGACACCACCACCACGTCGCGCCGCCCCGAGAGCAGCGTGGCCACGGTGTTGAGCCGCATCTTCTCGATCTCGGCGTTGATCGAGAGGTCTTTCTCTATATAGGTGTCCGTCGCCGGAAGATAGGCCTCCGGCTGGTAGTAGTCGTAGTACGACACGAAATACTCCACGGCGTTCTCCGGAAAGAAGTTCCTGAATTCGCCGTAGAGCTGCGCCGCGAGGGTCTTGTTGTGGCTCAGCACGAGCGTCGGACGGTTCAGGTCGGCGATGACGTTGGCTACGGTGAAGGTTTTTCCCGAGCCGGTCACGCCCAGCAGCGTGTTGTGCTTCGAACCGTGCTCGATCGAGCCGACCAGTTGTGCGATGGCCTCCGGCTGGTCGCCCGTCGGGGCGTAATCGGATACGAGTTTGAAGTCCATAAGGCAAAGGTAGTGATAAAAAGAAACAGTTGCCAATTCCGTACCGCGTTTTTGACTCCTTCCCGGGTCTTGCGCAACGACGGGACGGGTTCCGTCCCGGTCGGGATGCGGGTTGCCGGCAGGTGTCGTCCGGCGGACCCGATCCGGCGGCGGGACCGCTCTCAAGGGCCGGCCGGCGGGGCGAAGGGGATTTTTTCGCTTTTCGTTTTCAATATTTCGCGGCGATTCGTACCTTTGTAGGCTATGATCGACAGGGAAACGGTAGACCGCATCTACGCCGCCGCGAATATCGTGGACATCATCGGCGATTATGTCACGCTCAAACGCAAGGGCGTGAACTATCAGGCGTGCTGCCCGTTCCACAACGAGAAGACCCCGTCGTTCGTCGTCTCGCCCTCGAAGGGCGTCTATAAGTGCTTCGGCTGCGGGAAGGGCGGCAATGCCGTGACTTTCCTGATGGAGCACGAGAACATCACCTATCCCGAGGCGCTGAAGATGGTGGCCAAACGCTACGGCATCGAGGTCCGGGAGAAGGAGCTTTCGGAGGAGGAGATCCGCCGCAACGACGACCGCGAATCCATGTTCGTCCTGAACGGCTGGGCCGCGGAGTATTTCGCCAATTACCTGCACCGCGAGACCGAGGGGCAGAGTGTCGGACTGGCCTATTTCCGGCAGGCGCGCGGACTGACCGACGCCACGATCCGCAAGTTCGGCCTCGGGTTCTGCCCGGCGAAGGGCGACCGCATGTCGAAGGATGCGCTGGCGGCGGGCTACAAGAAGGAGTTCCTGCTCTCGACGGGCCTTTCGCTGGCGCGCGAGCGCGACGGGTCGCTCTACGACCGTTTCCGCGACCGGGTGATTTTTCCCGTGCACAACATCTCGGGCCGCGTCGTGGCCTTCGGCGGCCGCACGCTCCGCACCGACAAGACGGTTGCCAAGTACCAGAATTCGCCCGAGAGCGAAATATACAGCAAGAAACGCGAGCTGTACGGACTGTACTTCGCCAAGCGGGCCATCCAGCAGCAGGATTTCGCGATCATGGTGGAGGGCTACCTCGACGTGATCTCGATGCACCAGGCCGGGATCGAGAACGTCGTGGCGTCGTCCGGAACGTCGCTCACGACGGAGCAGATCCGGCTGCTGGGACGCTTCACGAAGAACATCACGGTGATCTACGACGGCGACTCGGCGGGTATCCACGCCTCGCTGCGCGGTATCGACATGATTCTCAAGGAGGGGATGAACGTGCGCGTGGTGCTGCTGCCCGAGCCCGAAGACCCCGATTCGTTCGCCCGCAGCCATACGGCCTCCGAGGTGCAGGCGTATATCCGCGACCACGAACGGGACTTTCTCGAATTCAAGGCCAACCTGCTGTTGCAGGACGCCGAGGGCGACCCGATCCGCAAGGCGGCGCTGATCGGCGACATGGTGCAGTCGATCGCGCAGATTCCCGACCCGATCCAGCGGTCGGTCTATGTCAAGGAGTGCGCGCGGATCATGGACATCGACGAGAACATCCTCATCTCGGAGGTGGCCCGCAAGCGGCTCACCACGTCGGGCGACCGCGAGGCGGACGAGTTCCTGCGCCGGCAGGCCGCACAGCGGCAGCGGGAGGCGGCGCAGCCCGAGGTGGAGTATGTGCGGAAGGTCGAGGCGGGGAGCGGTTTCGAGGCGCTGGAGCGCGAGATCGTGAAATACCTGCTCAAGTACGGGCACTGTTCGTTCGACTTCAAGGAGGGACGGACGATGGTGGCGTGCAACGTCGCGGAGGTGGTCTTCGACGAGCTGGGGCGGGACAATATCGTTTTCCGCAACCCGGTGTACGCCAAAATCATGGAGACCTACCGCGGACAGTGGGAGCGGCTGGGTACGGGGACGGAGGTCCCGGCGCACTGTTTCCTGAACCACATCGACCCGGAGGTGTGCAACGCCTCGGTGGACATTCTCACCTCGGACGACAACTACGTGCCCAGCCAGTTGTGGCGGCGCAAGGAGATTCACGTGGAGAGCGACGCCGAGATGCTGGCCGTCGGAGTGCCGAAGGCCGTGACGCTCTACAAGTCGAAGGTGGTGGAGGAGATGATCAAGGAGTTGCAGGCGAAGCTGGGCGACGAGAGCCTGCCCGAGGAGGAGCAGGTGGCGTTGTTGCAGCGGCTGTCGGGACTGAACAAGGTGAAGGTGTCGATCGCCCGCAGGCTCCAGCGGCTCATTTTGTGAAAAAAGGGCGGGAGCCGGGGCGTACGCGCATCCCTGCGCATACCGTGTGCAAACAGAAAATAAACAGAAAGATGTGTAAAAACATATCGAAGATAAATGAATCAGTTATCTGACCCGATCCCCGCCCGGCAGGGAAAAATGCAATTAACGTACCGTTTTGAACGATGAATGAACAAAAGAAGATAAACGTCCGGAACAAGCGCGCCACGTTCGACTACGAGATTCTCGAGGAGTACACGGCGGGCATCGTGCTGGCCGGGACCGAGATCAAGTCGATCCGTGCGGGCAAGGTGTCGATGGTCGATACGTTCTGTTATTTCGACAAGGGCGAACTTTGGGTGCGGGGCATCAATATCGCCGAGTATGCCTGGGGCACGTGCAACAACCACGCGCCGCGCCGCGACAGGAAGCTGCTGCTCACGGCGCGCGAACTGGAAAAGCTGCGGCGCGCTTCGCAGGACCGCGGACTGACGATCGTGGGGCTGCGCCTGTTCCTGAACGACCGGGGGCTGGCCAAGGTCGTCGTCGGGCTGGCGCGCGGCCGCAAGTCGTACGACAAGCGCGAGTACCTGAAGGAGAACGACGCGAAGCGGGAGATGGACAAGGCGATGAAAAACTACAGACGATGATAAAGGCGGTTTTCCTGGACGTGGACGGGACGCTCGTCAGCTTCCGGACACACGAGGTGCCTCGTTCGGCGGTCGGGGCGCTCCGCGCGGCTCATGCGCGCGGGGTGCGGCTCTTCATCGCCACGGGGCGCACGGCCGGCGATCTGGAGCCGCTCGCCGGGATTCCCTACGACGGTGTGGCGGCGCTCAACGGCTCCTGTTGTGTGGCTTC
The DNA here is from genome assembly GCF_006542685.1 of Alistipes dispar. Classification (NCBI taxonomy): domain Bacteria; kingdom Pseudomonadati; phylum Bacteroidota; class Bacteroidia; order Bacteroidales; family Rikenellaceae; genus Alistipes; species Alistipes dispar. Next base: position 2,324,543 of record NZ_AP019736.1, read on the forward strand.
CGACGGCCGTGTGGTGAGCCGCAGCCTGATTCCCCGCGCCGATTTCGAACGGGCCCTGCGTCTGTCCGACGAGCTGGGCTTCGCCCTCGCGCTCGAACTGGATGAAGGCGTCTTCGTCAATCGCATGACCCCGTCCGTGCCGGAGCTGGCGCGCATGGTGGCGCATCCGGTTCCCGAAGTGGCCGACCTGCGGGCGCTCTTCGACCGCGGCGGGTGCTGTCAGATGTGTTTCTACCTCGATGCGGAGACCGAGCGGCGGGTGATGCCCGAGTTGCCTTCGCTGGCGGCGAACCGCTGGTGTCCGATCTTCACGGACATAAACGTGCGCGGCGTGGACAAGGCGACGGGCATGCTGTCCTTCGCCCGGGAGTACGGCCTGCGGGCCGACGAGCTGATGGCCGTGGGCGACGGGGGCAACGACGTTCCGATGCTGCGGGCCGCAGGGGCGGGCGTCGCCATGGGCAATGCCTGCGGGGAGGCGGTCTCGGCGGCGGATTTCGTGACCGCCTCGGTCGATGACGACGGCATCCGGAAGGCGCTGGAGCATTTCGGGGTGATTTAAGATGCGGCGGGCATGTTTCCGCCGAGTGTAACGGACTGAAAACGAAACGGAAAGATATGGCATTGATTCTTTGCATCGAGACCGGCACGGATATCTGCTCGGTCGGAATCGCCCGGGACGGCGAACTGCTTTCGCTGCGCGAGAGCGACGAGGGGCGCGACCATGCCCGCAAGGTGGGCGTTTTCGTCGATGAGCTGCTGCGGGAGACGGGCATCGCACCCGACGATCTGGACGCCGTGGCCGTCGGCAAGGGGCCCGGTTCCTATACGGGACTGCGCATCGGCGTCTCGTTCGCCAAGGGGCTTTGTTACGGGCTGCGCAAGCCGTTGCTCTCGGTCGGGTCGCTCGATGCGCTGGCCGAGGTGGCCCGCGAGGATTACGAGGCGGGGATCGTCTCGGTCGGGGAGTGGGAACGGGCGTTTCTCTGCCCGATGGTGGACGCCCGGCGCATGGAGGTCTATGCGCAGGTGTTCGACGCCGAAGGCCGGCCGCAGAGCGGCGTGTCGGCCGAGGTGATCGACGGCGGGAGTTTCGCCTCGTTCCGATCGCAGGGCCGGCCGTTCGTCATTTTCGGAAGCGGCGCCCGCAAGTGCGCCGGGGTGCTGCCGGACGCCGTTTTCGTCGAGGTGACCCCCTCGGCCCGCGGACTGGCGCGGCTGGCGCAGCGGGTCTTCGACGAGGGGCGCACGGAGGACGTGGCCTATTTCGAGCCCTTCTATCTCAAGGATTTCGTCGTCACGACTCCGAAGAAGAAACTGTTGTGACGCGCGGGGAGCTGGCCGGGCTGCTCATGGGACCTTTCGGGGCGGATACGGCCGACCGGACGGCCCGGAGGGTCTGTGCCGAGGACGGAGACGGGGCTGTCGGGGAGTTGTACCGGCTGGCCACGCAGCCGGACGAGGGATTGCCCCGGCCGTTGCGGCGCAGGGTGCTCTTCCGCGGGGCGTGGGTGCTGGAACGCATCTATTTCGGGGCCCGCGACCGTTTCATGCCCCATGCCGGGAGTTTCTGCCGGAGGGATTTCGCCGCGGCGTCCGATCCGGGCCGGCGGCGGCTCTTCGCGAAGATCATGGCCGATCTGCTCGTGCGGGAGGAGAGGCTCTGCGGCGGGGAGGAGCTGGGGCGCATAGCCGAAGCCGCGATGCAGTGGGCGGTCGATCCGGCGATGCCGGTGTCGGTGAAGGTCTGGACGCTCGGTTTGTTGCGGACGTGCCGCGGCCGGGTCGGATGGGTCGCCGACGCATGGGACGATCTGACGGAGACGCTCGGGCGCGATGCCGCGCCGGGGCTCGCCTGTCGCTTGCGCGGGTGTACGGCCGGTGAAGCGGCCGGGACGGGGGTTGCGCTGCGCTCCCGGAACGGAGGGAAGTGAAGACGGGCGGCGGAGAGCGGCCGGTGAACGATCGGAGCGTACCGCGGCCGGAATGAAGGGGCCGTTCCCGTCGGAGGATCGGATGAAGCGGTTCGGAGCGTTGGCTCCGGACCGCTTTTTTGTGCGGCCGGATGTGCTTTGCGGGACCGGACGGCTTCTTGCCCGTTGCCCGGGCCCGGTTTTCGCGGTCCGGTCCGGACCCTGCCGGAGAACGGCGGATTCCGGGTCACAGCGCCTCGGAAGCGGACGCCTCGGACGGATCGGCGGCAGCCGGGGTTTCGGACTTGCCGGGAACGGCTGTTTCGGATGTTCCGGCGATGCCGGTGTCGGTCGCATCGGCGCCGGATTGCGGGATGCCGGCCTGCGGTGCGGCGTCCGTTTCGGGGAGCGCTTCCGCCGCGTCGTCGCCGGAGAGTTCGAGCGTGCGGGCCGAATGGCGGCGCTTGGTCTGGAGCCGGGCCGTGCGGCGCAGCCGTTCACCGACGCGGACGATGTTGTCGTTGCCCGTGCAGAGGCGTTTGTAGGCGTCCTCGTAGGCGTCGCGGGCCTTGCCGAGGGCCGTGCCGACCCCTTCGAGCGACGAGGTGAAGGCCACCAGCTGCTCGTAGAGCTTCAGCCCGCAGGCGGCGATTTCCTTCGTGTTCTTGTCCTGGTCGTTGTATTTCCAGAGGTCGGCCACGAGTTTGAGCAGGGCGAAGAGGTTCGTCGGCGACGAGACGATCACCTTCCGTTCGTAGGCGTCCGACCAGATGGCCGGGTCGCTCTGCAAGGCCGCGAGGAAGGCCGGTTCGTTGGGGACGAACAGGATGACGAAGTCTGGCGAGTTGAACCGCCGCTGGTACTCCTTGCGCCCCAGTTCGGCGACGTGCTGGCGCACCGAGGCGACATGCGCCGCCAGCGCGCGCCGCCGCTCCTCGTCGGTCGCGGCCGCGGTGTAGGCCACGAAGGCCGTGAGCGACACCTTCGAGTCGATGACGATGTCCTTCTTCTCGGGCAGGTGCAGCACCACGTCGGGCCGCAGGTTGCGTCCCTCTTCGTCCTTGACGTTGTACTGCGTCTCGTAGTGGATGCCTTTGGTCAGGGCCGAGTTGTCGAGGATCGTTTCGAGCAGCATCTCGCCCCAGTCGCCCTGCACCTTCGAGTTGCCTTTGAGTGCCTGCGTGAGGTTCTGCGCCTCGGTCGAAATGTGCTGGTTGAGTTCCATGAGCCGTTTGAGCTCGGCCCGCAGTTCGCCGCGCTGCGAGGTCTGCGTGGTGTAGATCTCCTCGACACGCCGCCGGAAGTCGGTGATGTTGTCCCGGAAGGGTTTGAGCAGCAGGTCGATCGACTCCCGGCTCGTCTGGCGGAAATGCTGCGACTGCTCGCCCAGGATCTCCGTGGCGAGGTTCCTGAACTGCGCGCGGAACCGCTCCTCGGTCGTCTCCCGTTCGGCTTTTTGTGCGGCGTGCTGTTCGGCTATTTTTTCCTGCAGGGCCGTGATTTCGGCCTCCGACGAGGCGCGCAGCGCCGCCAGCTCGGCTTCCGACCGCATCCGCTCCTCCGTGAGGCGGCGTATGCGTTCCTCCTGCTGCCGCTGCGTCTCTCCGGCCGTTTCGGCCGCCTCGGCGGCGGCGGTCAGACGGGCCTCCGCCGCCGCCAGGCGCGCCGCGGCGTCGCGTTCGCGCGCCTCGGATTCGCTGCGGTAGGCCGCATGACGTTGCGAGTCCCTGCGCCACAGCCGCAGCAGCAGGATTGAAAGCGCCGCGAGACCGCAGGCGAGAAACGAAAGCAGGAGTGTCGGGGACATGTTCTTCGGGTGATCTTTTCGGCAAATGTAACGATTAATTCCCGGAAAAACCACTTCCGGCCGGGTTGCCGGGTGTTTGTTTCGCTCCGAGCCAGGTCCAGCGATGCCAGACGTATTCCAGCGGACCCTGCCGGTGTCCGGACAGCCACCGTTTGCAGAACCGCATCTGCAACAGGAAGATGAGAAGGCCGATCGCCAGACTGGCCGTATAGCCGCAATGCGGTGCGAGATACAGCCCGAAGGGGAAATAGACGAAGGCTCCCAGGACGGACTGCGCGATGTAGCTCGTCAGGCTCATCCGTCCGTAGAACCGCAGGCCGCCGACGGCTTCGGCGAATTTCCCGTTCCGGTACGACAGGACGAACGAGGCGACGAGGACCAGCGTGAAGGCCAGTTTCTGCCACATGTCGAAGACCGTTCCGACGGTTTGCCGCACGATCGCGTCTCCTTCCATGGCCGTCTGGCGGAGCGTGTACAGCGGAGCGAAGGCGACGGATGCGCAGATCAGTATCCGCACCCAGACGCGGAAGTGCTCCCCGGAGGGCTCGAAAAGCCGCTTCCGGCCGATGTAGCAGCCCAGAAGGAACAGTCCGGCGGTCTGGACGAACCGCCCGGCGTTCACGGCCCACAGCAGACTGGCTTTCTGGCCCAGGGTGAGGTTGCCCGCGAGGAAGCGTCCGAAATCCCCGGCTTTCGTATATTCGGCCGCTTCCGCATACAGGGCGTCCACTCCGAAGTCGGGCAGCCGGTGCGCCGGGTCCGCCAGCGAGGCGAAGCAATGATACCACTCGACGGGCTGCGACAGGAGCACCACGGCTGCGGCGAGGAGCGCTCCGTCGCTCCAGCGCCGCGTGAGGAAGAGCACCGGACCGACCGCGACGAACAGAAGCAGTACGTCGCCCGCGGGGAAAAAGGCGGCGTTCAGCGCGGCGAATCCGGCCAGCAGCACCAGCCGCCAGAGGAAACGGTAGCCGAAATCCCGTCCCTCCCTCTTCCGGCGGTCGGCCTGGATGTGGAACGTGAAGCCGAACAGCAGGGCGAAAATGGCGTAGGCCTTGCCGGCGAACAGGCTGAACACGACGTCGGATACACCCTGGTCCAGCGTGCCGAGCCAGCCTGCGGAGTCGGCGGGATAGACCGGAAAGATGAAATGTTCCAGGTTGTGTACCAGAAGAATGGCCATTACGGCGAACCCCCGCAGGGCGTCCACCGCTTCGATACGGGATTTGGCGTCGGTGTGCAGTTCCATGAATCGCGTGGCTTCGTTGTGCGGGACGGTGCAAATATACGGAAAAGTCCGGTTCCCCGATCCTTCGCGGACGGCTCTTTTCCCTTTCCCGCGGCATTCCGGTCGGTGCGCCGCACGAATTGTTTGCGAATGTCCGCGCTTTTTTCTATCTTTGACACTATTAAAAGGACAGACACGCGGCGGAAACCCGCGGGGTTTCGGCCGGAAACGGATCGCCGTGCCGTGTACCGCATTGGAGAAAACCATTTTAATTCGAAAACTATGAAACATTTTTTCACAACCTGTAAGGCGGCCTGCCTCGCGGCGGTCGCGGCTCTGACGGCGGCCTGCGGCAGCGAAGCCGATTACCGCACGGCCCTGCCGGCCGATGCGTTCGTGACGATGTCGTTCAACCCCGCGCAGCTGGCGGCCAAGAGCGGCATGGGCGACATGTCGCAGCATCCGCTCTGTCTCCGCATCGAGAAGGAGCTGAACGGCATGGAGGGCCTTTCGGCCGAGGAGAAGGCGTATTGCCTGGCCCTGCTGAAGAATCCGGAGGAGACGGGAATCGACGGCTCGCGCGACGCCTACCTGTTCCTCTCGCCGGAGAATCTGAGCGCCGCGAATCCCGTGGTGCGGGGCGGTATGTTGCTGCCGATCGGCGATCTGACGAAGTTCGAGACGCTGATCGACCGGATCAATACCCGCAGCGGTTCGGAGACCGTGCGCGAAGGGGAGCTTTCGGTGGTCCGCATCGGCGAGCAGGAGGGTGTGAGCGGCCTGTGCGCCTACGACGGGGCGGCCTGCATGCTCTATTTCGCGCAGGATGCCTACGAGGAGACGCTGTCCCGTGTCAAGGGGCTGTTCGCCCAAAAGCGCGAAGAGAGTCTCGTGGGGAACGCCGCCGTGGAGCGGCTTTTCAGCGAGAAGAACGATATCAACGTGGCTGTCTCCTACGGGGTGTTGGTGCAGGAAAATCCGATGCTGGCGTCGCTGCCGATGGCCGGGGCGCTCGAAGGCGTGAAGGCGCTCGGGTCGGTCAATTTCGAGAAGGGCCGCATCGTCGCCGACGGTTCGATGGCCTTCGATTCGAAGGAGGCCGAGGAGGAGCTGGCGTCGTTCTACACCTATGTGAAGCCCCAGAAAGGCTCGCTGCTGAAGTATGCGCCCGCATCGACCGTTGCGGCGCTGGGCTGCGGACTGAACGGTTCGGAACTCTATGCCATGCTTTCGCAGATGCCCGGTTACGGAATGCTGCTCGCCAATCCGATGGTCAAGCAGGTGATGGACGCTTTCGACGGCGACCTGCTGCTGCTCTTCTCGGGAATGCTTCCCGGCGGCAGCTATCCGGTGGCGTCGCTCTTGGCCGAGGTCGGTGATCCGTCGGTCGTGGACCAGTTGGTGGCCAACCTGCCCGGAATGCCGCTCGTGAAGACCGGCGAAGGGGCCTATACGGTGTCGCTGGGAACCCTTTCGGCGTTCTTCGGCGTGAAGGACGGGGTGCTCTATTTCACTACCGACGCGGCGGTGAAGACGGCGCTCGACGGGACGAAGATCGACGCGATGGCCGGATGCGATGAGGTGTTTGCCGGACAGTGGTCGAGTTTCTGTTTCGATTTCAAGGGGCTGAACGCCCTGCTCGGGACCCTGACCGACGTGCGGGCTCCCCAGGCGGCCGTAGGAGTGACCCTGCTGGGCATGTTCGACCGGATGGAGGCATGGGGTGCGAAGGACGGCGGCAAGGTCGTGGTCGAGATGGCGGACAAGGAGCGCAATGCGCTGGAGACGATCTGTTCGACGGCGGACGGATTGATCCGCGAGGCCCTGCCACAGGAGTAGCGAACGGCATGCGGAAGCGGCCTCCGGCGACGGAAGGCCGCTTCCCGGCATTATGGACGGAGTGCGATGGAGAAGATCGAATTGAAGGAGGTGCTGCCCGCGGCGTTCGCGGCCGGCGGGCCGGCGGTGCTGCGCTCCGAAATATGGCGGCGCGAGGTGACCTTCCGCCGGGGTGAGTTCTGCCTGGTGGAGGCGGCCTCGGGAGCGGGGAAATCCTCGCTGTGCAGTTTCCTGTACGGCATCCGGGGGGATTATGCGGGCCGCATCCTTTTCGACGGGGTGGACTGCCGCACGCTTTCCCGTGCGGCGTGGGGCGACGTGCGGCGCACGTCGCTGAGCCTGCTGTTCCAGGACCTGCGGCTCTTCGGGGAGCTGACCGTGGCGGAGAACATTGCGCTGAAAAACGACCTGACGCATTTCCAGACCGCGGAGCGGATCGACGGGCTGCTCGGGGCGGCCGGAATCGCCGACAAGCGCGATACGCCCGTCGGACTGCTTTCGTTCGGCCAGCGGCAGCGCGTGGCCTTCGTCCGCGCCTTGTGCCAGCCTTTCGATTTCATGCTGCTCGACGAGCCGGTGAGCCACCTCGACGCCGCGAACGGCGAGGTGCTCGCGGAGTTGCTCGTGTCCGAGGCCCGGCGGCAGGGGGCGGGCGTCATCGTCACCTCGGTCGGCAACCGTCTCGGACTGCCTTACGATAAAATCTTCGCCCTATGACGTTGCTCTGGAAACTCCTGCGCAGCCACCTGAGCGTGGCGCAGACCCTCGGGTTCGCCCTGGCCGGACTGGTGGGAATGACCGTCGTGCTGACCGCCCTGCAAGCCTACCGCGACGTGCTGCCGGTCTTCGAAGGGCCGGATTCGTTCGCTGAAGGCGACTATCTGGTGCTCTCGAAACGGGTCGGGACCCTGCAGGCCATCGGAATCGGAAACAGCGACTTCACTCCCGAAGAGTTGGAGGAGCTGCGCGCGCAGCCCTTCGTGCGGGAGGTCGGTGTCTTCACGCCGGCCGACTACCGGGTGAAGGGTTCGGTCAGCGCGGGCGGCGTCGGGTTTTCGACCTACCTGTTCTTCGAGTCGGTTCCCGACGGATTTCTCGACGTCGAGACCGACGCGTGGCGCTTCGCGGAGGGCGACCGCGAAATACCCATTGTCATTCCGCGCAACTACCTGAACCTCTATAATTTCGGATTCGCCCGCTCGCAGGGCCTTCCCCAGATTTCCGAGGGGCTGTTCCGCCGGGTGACGCTCGGCGTGGAGATTTCGGGCCGCGGGCGTTCGGAACACTTCCGGGGGCGGATCGTCGGGCTGTCGAACCGGCTCAATACGATTCTCGTGCCGGAGAGTTTCATCCGCTGGTCGAACGAGCGTTTCGGCAGCGGTGCGGCGGCGAAGGGGCCTTCGCGCGTCATTGTGGAGACCGAAGGTCCTGCCGACGAGGCGGTGGCGGCCTACCTCGGCCGGAAGGGGTACGAAGCCGAGGGCGGAGGACCCGACGACGGCCGTGCGGTGCGCTTCGTGCGGCTGGCCGCCGCAGGCGTGGCGGGCGTGGGGCTGGTATTCAGCGTCATGTCGTTCTATATCCTGATGCTGAGTATCTTCCTGCTGTTGCAGAAGAACGGCCGCAAGCTCGAGACGCTCCTGCTCATCGGTTACCGTCCCGCGCGGGTGGCACTGCCGTACGGGCTGCTGACGCTCGGTCTGAATTTTGCGGTGCTGTGCGGTGCGCTGGTCGCCGTGTGGGCGATCCGGATGCGCTACCTGCCGCTGCTGGAGACCATGCAGGAGGGGTACGTGCCGGCCGGTGCGGGCCTTACGGTGTTGTGCGGCGTCGGACTGGCGATGCTGCTCACGGCGCTGAACGGGGCGGCGATCCGCCGGAAGATCGGTGCGCTGGAGCGGATGCGGAAGTGAAAAACGGATAAATTTCGGATGCGATGAGAATAGTAGCTCCTTCGATGCTTTCGGCCGATTTCGGCCATCTGGACCGCGATACGCGTATGGTGGACCGCAGCGCGGCCGAGTGGGTCCATATCGACGTGATGGACGGCGTGTTCGTGCCCAATATCTCGTTCGGGTTCCCCGTGCTGAAGGCGATCCGCCGGGCGACGGCCAAGTGTCTCGACGTGCACCTGATGATCGTCGAGCCGGAACGTTACGTCGCCCGTTTCGCCGAGGCGGGGGCCGACATCGTCACCTTCCATTACGAGGCGGTCTCCGACGTGCGTGCATGCATCGGGCTGATCCGCGGGGCCGGAGCCCGGGCGGGCGTCTCGATCAAACCCGCCACGCCGGCCGAGGCGCTGCGCGAGGTGCTGCCGCTGGTGGACCTGGTGCTGGTGATGAGCGTCGAGCCGGGTTTCGGCGGGCAGTCGTTCATCCCCGGATCGCTCGACAAGATCCGGGCGCTGCGGGCGATGATCCGTGAACAAGGGCTCGGGACGATCGTCGAAGTGGACGGCGGCATCTCGGCACGCAACGCCCGCGAGGTTTTCGATGCGGGGGCCGATGCGCTGGTGGCCGGCAGCGCCGTGTTCGGGGCCGAAGACCCCGAGGCGGAGATCGCGCGGATTCTCGCGGTCTGACCGGGATCAGCGGGCGGGAGGAATGTGCCGTGCGGTCTCTTCGTCGAGCAGGCGGCGCAGTTCGCTCAGCAGCGCATCCCCGCCGAACCACGCGGCGCCGTAGCCGAGGTTGAAGGCGTAGTCGAACCCCTCGGGATTGGCGCCCTGGTTGTGCTGGAGAATCGTTTCGGCCTTGTCGAGCGCCTTGACCCAGCGGGCTTCGGGCGTGCGGCACTCCTCGTACTCCTCCCAAAGCGAACGGATGCGCCGTGCGGCGGCTTCGGGCAGCAGTGCCGTGAGCCGATCGACCGCCGACCGCTCCGTCGCGGCCTTGGCGGCGGGATCGGTCTGCTCGACGGCCGGAATATCCCCCTCGTAAGCCTCTCCCAGGTCGTGAATCAGACACATGCCCAGCACGCGCTCCGAATCCAGCCCGGGTCTTTCGCCGGCCAGCGCGAGGGCCAGCAGCGCCAGCCGCCACGAGTGTTCGGCCGTGCTTTCGTGCCGTCCCTGCGAGGTATGCGCCGAGCGCAGGGTGTCTTTCAGGCGTTCCGCTTCGCGTACGAAGCGCAGGTATCGTTCCGGGTTTTCCATGACAGGAGTTCGTTTCGGGAGGCAAAGATACGATATATCGGATTAAATCGCTACCTTTGCGCTGAATTTCGGCGGCCTGTACGACGGCGGCGTGCCGGAAAGAGGTTTGGAGGAGATGCCGGGGCGGATAGCGGATTCGCCGCACGGGCCCTCCGGATTATGGCATACGAGTTTCACGAATTTATGATTTCTCTCGACAATCTCACGGTGAGCTACGGGGGCTGGACCCTCTTCGACAATATTTCGTTTCTGATAAACCCCAAGGACCGCATCGGCCTGGTGGGGAAGAATGGCGCGGGCAAGACGACGCTGCTGCGTATCATCACGGGCGAGCAGCAGCCCACCTCGGGAGCCGTGACGCTCAACGGCGACTGTACGATCGGTTACCTGCCGCAGACGATGCGCGTGGCCGACACCACGACGCTCGTCGAGGAGACGGCCAAAGCCTTCGGAGAGGTGCTGCGGCTCGAGGCGGAGATCGACGCGCTGACACGCGAGATCGCCGAGCGCACCGACTACGAAAGCGCCGCCTACGAGCAGTTGCTGCACCGGCTCAACGACGCCCAGGACCATTATCACATCCTCGGCGGCGAGACGCGCGACGCCGACATCGAGAAGACGCTGCTCGGCCTGGGATTCAAGCGTTCGGATTTCGGCCGCGCCACGAGCGAGTTCTCGGGGGGCTGGCGCATGCGTATCGAGCTGGCGAAGCTGCTGCTGCGCCGGCCTTCGATCTTCCTGCTCGACGAGCCCACGAACCACCTCGACATCGAGTCGATCCAGTGGCTCGAGGAGTACCTGCGCGGCTACAACGGCGCCGTGCTGCTCATTTCGCACGACCGGGCGTTTCTGGACAACGTGACCAACCGCACGGTGGAGCTGTCGCTCGGGAAGATTTACGACTACAAGGTCTCCTATTCCAAGTACGTCGTACTGCGCGCCGAACGCCGTGCGCAGCAGTTGGCCGCCTACGAGAACCAGCAGCGGATGATCGAGAAGACCGAGGAGTTCATCGAGAAGTTCCGCTACAAGCCCACGAAGTCGAACCAGGTGCAGTCGCGCATCAAGCAGCTCGAACGCCTCGAACGGCTGGAGGTCGAGGAGGAGGACCTCGCCACGCTCAACATCAAGTTCCCGCCGGCGCCCCGGTCGGGGCAGATCGTCGCCGAGATCCGCGATGCGGGCATGTCGTTCGGCGAAAAGCACGTTTTCAGCGGCGCGAACTTCACGATCGGAAAGGGCGACCGGATCGCGCTGGTGGGCCGCAACGGCGAGGGCAAGACCACGCTGGCGCGGATGCTCGTGGGGCAACTGACGCCCACCGAAGGGTCGGTCCGCCTCGGGGCCAATGTCAATATCGGCTACTATGCGCAGAACCAGGACGATCTGATGGACGGCGAGTTCACGGTGTACGACACGCTGGACCGCGTGGCCGTGGGCGACATCCGCACACGGCTGCGCGACATCCTCGGGGCGTTCCTTTTCCGCGGCGAGGACATCGACAAGAAGGTGAAGGTCCTCTCGGGCGGCGAGCGGGCGCGGCTGGCGATGGCCCGCATGATGCTCGAACCGCGCAACCTGCTGGTGCTGGACGAGCCGACGAACCACATGGACATGCGCTCGAAGGACATCCTCAAGAACGCCATCATGAAATACGACGGCACGGTGGTCGTCGTGTCGCACGACCGCGAATTTCTCGACGGCATGGTGGAGAAGGTCTATGAGTTCCGCGACGGCGGGGTGAAGGAGTACCTCGGCGGCATCTACTACTTCCTCGAAAAGCGCAAGATCGAGTCGCTGCGGGAGATCGAGCGGCGCGACCCGTCGCCGAAAGGCGCTGCCGCGAAGGGCGCCGCAGGGAACGATTCCGGAGCGGGAAGCGCTGCGGGACGGGGTGCGGCCGGGACGAAGGCCGCCGCGAAATCCGGCCCGGTGAAATCCTCCGCTGCGGAGGAGCCCGCGAAGGCGGTTTCCGCCGGTAAGGCCTCCTACGAACAGCGCAAGGAGCAGGAGAAGCTGCTCCGCAAACTGCGCCGGAACGTGGAGACCATCGAGGCGGAACTGGCCGACATCGAGAAGCGGATCGCGGAGTACGACGCGCGGTTCGCCGCTGCGACGGCCTACGACGAGGCCGACTACAAGGCTTACAACGAACTGAAAACCCGTTACGACCGACAGATGCACGAGTGGGAGAAGGCCTCCTACGAACTGGAGATCACCGAGGGCGAGTGATTCGGCGGACGGCGGCGGAAGCGATAAAACCACAGGACAATTATGGACAATAACCTCATATTCGGGATTCGTCCCGTGGCCGAGGCCGTCGAGGCCGGGCGGCAGATCGAAAAACTCTATATCCGCAAGGGGGCCGAGGGACCGTTGATGCAGGAGCTGAAGGACCTCTGCATGCGCCATCGCCTGCGCTGGCAGGAGGTTCCGGTCGAGAAACTCAACCGCCTGACGCGCGGCAACCACCAGGGGGTCGTTGCGCAGACGGCGGCCATCGCCTATGTGGAGCTGGCCGACATCCTCGAACGGGTTCCGGAGGACGAGACGCCGCTGGTGGTGGTCTTCGACGGCGTGACCGACGTGCGCAACTTCGGAGCCATCGCCCGTTCGGCCGAGTGCGCCGGGGCGCACGGACTCATCGTGCCGCTCAAGAACTCCGCCCCGGTGAATGCCGAGGCGATCCGTTCGTCGGCCGGGGCGCTGACGACGATTCCCGTCTGCCGCGTGGGGTCGGTCCGCAACACGCTCCGGCAGTTGCAGACGGAGGGTTTCCAGGTCGCAGCGGCCACGGAGAAGAGCCGCAAGCTGCTATACGACGCCGATTTCCGCCGCCCGACGGCGATCGTCATGGGGGCCGAGGACACGGGCGTATCGCGCGAGGTGCTCAAGCTCTGCGACGAGCAACTGGCCATTCCTATGATCGGGCGAATCGAGTCGCTGAACGTCTCGGCCGCCGCCGCGGTGATGCTCTTCGAGGCGGTGCGCCAGCGGATCGGGGAGTGACGCCGGGGCCGCGGAGCCGGGCGGTGCGGGAAAGCGGGGACGATCGTTAATCTCAAATGACCTGGGTATGGTATTCGATTTCAAATCTTTATGGACGTCGTTCCGGACGGGGGCGCACGGCGTGCTGCGGCGTCATCCCGTCGAACTGTTGCTTGCGGCGGGGCTTTCCGCGGCGCTCGTACTCTGCTACGAATGCGATTGGGAGCCGGACGTGCGGCTCGCGGCCGTGGGGTGGGGAGCCGTTCTGCTGCTCGCGGTCAATCTGCTGACCGGACGGACGCCCTGGCGGAGGCTCTACTGGGTGGCGTGGGCGCCGCTCGTGCCGCTGGCCCTGTGGCCGGGATTCGGCGCGTGGCTGGAGTCGGCGCGCGGGGCGATCACCGTCGGGTTGCTCACCCCGCTGGCGCTGCTGGCCTGCCGCCGGGCCGTGGCGAACCGCCGTTTCGTCTTCGACACGGTGATTCTGCTGCGCGCCGCGCTGCTGGCGCTGCTTTTCGCCTACGTCGCGCTCGGCCTTTTCCAGGCGATTCTCTGGTCGGCGGCCTATATCTTCGGATTCGGCGGCGCCGCATGGGTCGAGCATGCGGCGGTGGACACGTGGATCGTGACCTCGACGTTCGTCGTGCCGCTGCTCTTCATGATGATGCTCGACCGCTGGGAGCGCTCCGAGGTACACGGAACGCGCATTCTCGAAGTGCTGCTCGACTGGATCGTCTCGCCGGCGGTGCTGATCTATGCGGCGATCCTCTACCTTTATGCGTTCAAAATTCTCGTCACGTGGTCGCTGCCCGAGGGCGGAGTGGCCTATCTGGTCTTCGGATTCACGTCGGTGGCGCTGGCCGTCAAGGCTTTGCAGGAGTTGTTCGGACGGCGGATTTACGGCTGGTTCTACGACCGGTTGAGCCTCTTCGCCCTGCCCGCGGCGGTGTTGTTCTGGATCGGGACGCTGCGCCGTGTGGGCGAATACGGTCTGACGGAACCGCGCGTCTATCTCGTGGTTTGCGGCGCCGTGATGACCTTCTGCCTCGCGATCTTCCTTTCGCGCCGCACGGGACGCTACCTTTGGGTCGTGCTTTTCGCCATGCTCCTCTTCGCGGCCGTCGCCTACGTCCCTGCGCTGGAGCCCGGGCGGGTCGCCGTCCGCTCGCAGCAGGCACGCGCCGAACGTATCGCCCGGTCGCTCGACCGGCTCGACTCTGCGGGACGTCTCGTGCTGACGCCCGTTCCGCTGGCCGACACGGTGCGCGGTGCGCGCTACCGGGAGTTGTACGAGGCGCTTGCCTATCTGTATTCGCGGGATACGCTTCGCCTTGCGGCGTTCGGCCTGAGCTCGACGGAGCGGTATGCCGAACTTTTTCCCTCGGACTTCGCCGATTACGTGCGGGGATGGACGGATCGTGTGCCGGCGGCCGGCACCGGCGGCGGCGCGACGCGCTTCTTTTACCTTCCGGACGACGCGGAGTACGCGCTCGGCGACGGCTATTCGCGTCTCTGGCTACCCTGCTACTCCTCCTGGGCCGAGTTCGGGAACGACACGCTGCGGGTGGATGTCGGCGGCGAACGGATCCGGATCGCCGGGGCGGAGCTGCTCGCGCGCCAGCTCGCGCGGGTCGGCGTCGCCTCGTGCGAGGAGCTGCGCGACAGCCGGGAGCACATCGAGCCGCTGATGGATTACCGCGATGCGCGGTGTAGGATCATTTTCAGCGACCTTTCGCTGGAACGCACCGATTCGCTCGGCTGGCGGATCGCCGGTGCGCAACTGCGGGCCGTCATGCTGCGATGACCCATCCGGTGCTGGGCGAAATCGAGTGCGTGCGGTCGTCGCGCGCCCGGCGGGTCTCGATCCGCGTACGCGCCTCGGGAGACGTGCGGCTCGTCTATCCCTGCGGCGTGTCGGAGATGCGGGCGCTGGCGTTCCTCGAGGAGAAGATCCCGTGGGTCGAAGCGGCCCGCGAACGGCTTTCGCACCGCAGGGCCGCTTTGCCTCCGCAGCTGCCCCCTGCGGAGGAGAAGGTCCGTGTCGAGATGCTGCGCCGCGCCGCGAAGGCCGATCTTCCGGTCCGCATCGGGCGGATCGCCGCCGAGACGGGACTGCGGTATGCGAAGCTCTCGATCCGCGCCTCGCGGACGAAGTGGGGAAGTTGTTCGGGGCGGAACCACATATCGCTCAGCCTGTTCCTTATGACCCTGCCCGAACACCTGCGCGACTATGTGATCGTGCACGAGCTCTGCCATACGGTGCATCACGACCATTCGCCGCGGTTCCACGCTCTTGTGGACCGGTTGGTCGGGGGACGCGAAAAGGCCCTCAGCCGGGAGCTGAGGGCCTATGCGATCCGGTAGGCGGCGGGGCGGCGTCCGGTTCAGGCGCCGTTATTCTTCGAAGATATAGTTTTGGGCCAGCGCGGTGAAGTCCGCCACCTGGCGGTCGATCCACGCCCGGTCGCGGCCCAGCTCGCGGGCCATCGTCTCCGCCACCTTCGGGGCGGCGGCCGTCGCTTCGCGGGCGTCCACGAACAGCAGCCGCACGCGGCGCGCCAGCACGTCCTCGACCGTGAGGGCCATCTCCTCGCGCACGGCCCAGACGACCTCGGCCAGCGTGTAGCCGAATTTCGGCGAGAGCCGTTCGCCCAATGCCGGGTCGGAGGCGATGAGGGCGCGGATGCGCTCCTCGTCCGAGCCGTAAACGTAGAGGTGGTTGCTCAGGTCGGGATCGGGGCGGTAGCCGTGAATCCGGAGTTTCCGGGTGACGCATTTGCGGCGGGGCAGCCCGGCCTCCGCGATGGCCCGGTCCACGGTGTCTTCGGCCATGAGGCGGTAGGAGGTCCACTTGCCGCCGGTGATCGTCACCAGCCCGTTGTCCGATACGATGACCTTGTGGCTGCGCGACAGCTCCTTGGTGCTCTTGCCCTCCTTTTTGGGTGCTGCCAGCGGCCGCTGGCCCGCGAAGACGGAGAGTATGTCGCGGTAGGTCGGGGCGGGGTTCATGTAGAGTCCCGCCGTGGAGAGGATGAAGTCGATCTCCTCCCGGAGCGGCCGGGGCTCCTCCTCGGCTTTCGGGCGGACGATGTCGGTCGTGCCGACGACGACCTTGTCGTGCCACGGCACGGCGAACAGCACGCGCCCGTCGGAGGTCTTGGGGACCATGATGGCGTAATCGCTCCGGAGGAATTTCCGGTCCAGCACGAGGTGCACGCCCTGGCTCGGCGTCACCATCGGGCTGTGGTCGGGGCAGTCCATGTGCATTATGTCGTCCACGAAACACCCGGCGGCATTCACCACGCTGCGGGCCTTCACCTCGCGGCTCTCGCCCGTGAGGTTGTCGGTGAAGCGGACACCCGCCACGCGGCCTGCGTCATCGTGCAGAATCCCCGTCACGGTGGCCTGGTTGAGGACCGTGCCGCCATGTTCGACGCAGGTTTGTGCGAGGTTTACGGCCATGCGCGAGTCGTCGAACTGCCCGTCGTGGTAGACCACGCCGCCCTTCAGCCCCTTCTCCACCGACGTGGGAAGGTATTTCCGCACCTTCTTCGCCGAGATGAATTTCGAACGTCCGTAACCGAAACCGAACGAAAGCAGGTCGTAGAACGCGAGTCCGCAGAAGTAGAGCACGTTGTTCCAATGGCTGTAATTCGAGATGACGAATGCCTGGTCCTTGACCAGATGCGGTGCGTTGGCCTTCATGCGGCCGCGCTCGCGCAACGCCTCGAGCACGAGCAGCACGTCGCCCTTCTGGAGGTAGCGCACGCCGCCGTGCACGAGTTTGGTCGAACGGCTCGAAGTGCACTTGGCGAAGTCGCTCTTTTCGAGGCACGCGACGCTCAGGCCGCGTGTCGCGGCGTCCACCGCCACGCCCAGTCCCGTCGCGCCGCCGCCTACGACGACCATGTCCCATATCTTGTCTCTGTCGGAGAATTTTCCGATTTGCGAAGCTCTTTCCATACGTCAGTCTGAAGTGATTCGATTTTGTTTCGGTGCAAAGGTATGAATGTTTTGTTATATTTCAAAATGAAATCGAATATATTTTGAATTATTGCGAATTCGGTTGCGGATCGTCTTGAAGCGGATTTTTATTCCGAAAAAATCTGCCGATTCCGGATTATTTTTCGTATATTGCATTCTATAAACAACAAAACGGGTTATCGGAATATGAACAAATCAGGTGAAGAAAACAATTTGAGCCTGCCGGAACGGCACGGCAGGATACTCGCCCTGTTGCAGCAATACGGTTCGATCTCGGTCACGCAGCTTTCCGAGCGTTTCCGGGTTTCGGAGGTGACCATCCGCAAGGACCTTTCCTTCCTCGAGCAGCAGAAGAAACTCTACCGGACGCACGGAAGCGCCATCCTGATCAGTCCCTATATCAGCGACCGGCACGTGAACGAGAAAGAGAAGAAGAACGTGGCGGAGAAGCAGGCGCTCGGGGCCGCGGCCGCGGCGCTCCTCGCGCAGGACGACTCGATCATCATCGCGTCGGGAACGACGATGGCCTTTCTGGCCCGTGAGATCAAGCCCCAGGGACGGCTGACGGTCATCACGGCGTCGGTTCCCGTGACGCAGATCCTTTCGCAGGATCCCGACGTGGACGTCATCCAGTTGGGCGGCATCACCCGTAGCAGCTCGGTTTCGGTCGTGGGACCCTTCGCCGAACAGATGCTGCGCAGCTTCAACTGCAGCAAGCTCTTCATCGGCGTGGACGGCATCGACCCCGATTTCGGACTGACGACGACCAACATGCTCGAGGCCTCGCTCAACCGGGCGATGATCGACGCGGCGCAGAAGGTGGTGGTGCTGGCCGACAGTTCGAAGTTCGGCCGCCGGGGCTTCAGCAAGATCTGCGACCTGGAGTCCGTGGACCGGATCATCACCGACAACCGGGTGCAGCCGCTCTACCTCGACCGGCTGCGCGAGCGGGGGATCGAGGTGACGGTGGTGGAGGTCTGAGGTCCCGGCGCGGGACGTCGCGGTTCTGTTCGCGGGGATACGCACCTCCGGGCGGACGGGAATGCGGAACGGGCGGCAGAAGCTCTGCCGCCCGTTCCGTGTCGTCATTCCGGGAATCCTACTCCCTCAGCAGGGCTTGCAGGCGTTCGGGATAGTCGGTGGTGATGTAGTCCACGCCCTGCGCGATGAAATAGCGCATCTCCTCCTCCGAATTCACCGTCCAGACATTGACTTCGAGTCCCGCCCGGTGAGCCTGCTCGATCCATTCGGGGTGCTGGCGCAGCACGCCCGCCGAGTAGTCGAGACCCGTCAGGGCCACGCGGCGGAGGCTTTCGGGCGAGAGATCGCCGGCCAGGTAGTAAACATTGGCTTCGGGCAGCCGCTTCCGGTACTCCAGACAGGCGTTCAGCGAGAAGGAGATGAAGTCCGTCCGCTCCGTAAGGCCGTGTCTTTCCAGCGCGCGGACGATCTTTTCCACCGCGATGTCCTCCCGGCGGTAGGGGACGAGCGTCTTCGTCTCCAGGACGAGCCGGGTGGCGGGACGGGCCGCCACCGTCTCGAGGTACTCGTCGAGCGTGGGCAGGTTCTCGCCGTTGGGCAGCACGATCCGCGTGATGTCCCGGGCCCGGGCGCGTGCCATGTCTATGTCGGTTCCC
Organism: Alistipes dispar; assembly: GCF_006542685.1. NCBI lineage: Bacteria > Pseudomonadati > Bacteroidota > Bacteroidia > Bacteroidales > Rikenellaceae > Alistipes > Alistipes dispar. The sequence goes on from NZ_AP019736.1 coordinate 2,343,096, forward strand.
TTGTAAACCTGGTCGTGATTGACCACCAGTTTGTCGTCTCCCGTCAGCCAGACGTCCATTTCCGAGCCGTAAACGCCGATCGAGTCGGCCTTGGCGAACGAGGCGAGGGAGTTCTGGGCCGATCCGGGAGCGGTCCAGTAGCCGCGGTGGGCGATTACTTTGGGTTGTCCGTGCAGGGCTCCTCCGGCCGACAGCAGGGCGACGGAGAGCAGAATCTTTCGGATCATATCGTTCGGTTTTCGGGTTGTGCGCTTGTGAAACGAAACTGTCGCAAAGATAGGGAAAAATCCCGGACCGGCAATCGGTTGTCGGTGAATTGCCGTACTTGCGGGCGGTCTTTCCGCACGTTTCGCGGTTTTGAACCGGAACGATGCCGTTTTTGGAGGAAAAATTCGGAAAAGCCCGGATTTTTTCCTATCTTCGTATGATCGGTTGCGATCCATAACCTACAAACCTGCTATGAAAGAGATGAAAGAGAAAGTCAGCAAGAAATTCGAAGAGCTTTACGGTGCGGGCGCCGTGCTGTTCGCCTCGCCGGGGCGTATCAACCTGATCGGCGAACATACCGACTACAACGGAGGTTTCGTCTTCCCCGGAGCCGTGGACAAGGGCATCGTGGCGGCCATCCGGCTCAACGGTACGGATCGTGTGCGCGCCTATGCGTTCGATCTGGGCGAATCGTCGGAGTTCGGCCTCGAGGAGGCGGACAAGCCTGCCGAGAGCTGGGCGCGGTATATTTTCGGCGTCTGCCGCGAGATCCGCAAGCGCGGCGGGACGATCGGCGGTTTCGACACGGTTTTCGCGGGCGACGTGCCGCTGGGAGCGGGCATGTCCTCGTCGGCGGCGCTGGAATCGACCTACGCCTTCGCGCTGAACGACCTCTGCGGCTGCGGCATCGACAAGTTCGAGCTGGCGAAGATCGGCCAGGCCACCGAGCACAACTACTGCGGCGTGAACTGCGGCATCATGGACCAGTTCGCCTCGGTGTTCGGCAAGAAGGGCAACCTGATCCGGCTGGACTGCCGCTCGCTGGAGTACGCCTACTTCCCGTTCGATCCGAAGGGCTACAGGCTGGTGCTCGTCGATTCGCGCGTGAAGCACGAGCTGGTGGGTTCGCCCTACAACGACCGCCGCGCCTCGTGCGAGCGTGTGGCGAAGGTGCTCGGGCAGGAGTTCCTGCGCGGAGCTACGATGGAGCAGCTCGATGCCGTCAGGGACCGGATCTCGGAGGAGGACTACAAACGGGCCCGTTATGTCATCGGCGAGGAGAAACGGGTGCTCGACGTCTGCGAGGCTTTGGAGAAGGGCGACTACGAGACGGTCGGCGCGCGCATGTATGAGACGCACTGGGGCATGTCGAAGGATTACGAGGTGTCGTGCGAGGAGCTGGATTTTCTGGCGACGCTCGCCGGGGAGTGCGGTGTGACCGGGGCGCGCATCATGGGCGGCGGTTTCGGCGGCTGCACGATCAATCTGGTCAGGGACGAGCTGTACGATCGTTTCATCGCCACGGCGAAGGAGAAGTTCAACGCCAGATACGGCCACGAGCCGAAGATTTACGACGTGGTGATCTCCGACGGTTCGCGGCGGCTGGAGTGATCCGCAGCGGCTGCATGGAAAAAGAGGCTGACTAACGGTTGAAGTTAGTCAGCCTCTTTTTTCTATTCCAGAATCTTTTGCATCAGCATTTCGTCGCGGTAGCCTTCCGGCGTCCACAGCCATTGGCGTTTGATGCCTGCGGGGACGAATCCCGTGCGGCGGAACAGTCCGAGACTGGCCGCATTGTCCGTTCCCACGTTGCACCACAACTGGTGCAGCCGCAGCCGTTCGCGGGCGTATCCGCAGAGCGTCTCCACCGCGTCGGAGGCATACCCGCGGCCGCGGTCGTCCGCGTCGTGGATCAGGATTCCGAGACCGGCGCGCCGGTTGAGGGGATCGAACTCGAAGAGGTCCGCAATGCCTACGGGGCGCGCTTCGGCGCGCGTCTCGACGATCAGCCGCAACTGACCCGTGCGGAAGAGGTCGCCGCCCTGCAACTGCGCCGCGATGAACCGCTCCATCTGGGCCCGCGAGAAGGGCTCGGTCGTGCCGCTCACGCTCCACACGGAGGTGTCGTTCTCCCATGCGTAGAGCAGCTCCGCGTCCTCCGGTTCCACGGCCCGGAGCCGGACGATGCGGCCTTCGAGGTTCATCAGATGCCGATTACCTTGTTGCGGATAAGCATGGCCACGCCCCACGCGTTCGCGCTCTCGGTCATCTTCGAAACGCGGAACTTGGTGTCCTTGTAAACCAGGTTGAGCGAGTATTTGTTCGTCGCCGACTTGAGCGGGAGCATCAGGTAGTCGCCCGCCGCCGCGAGGTTGCCGCCGACGATGACCGTCTCGGGGTTGAACGTGTTGATGAGGAACGCGATGGCCTTGCCGACCTTTTCGCCCGCCTCCTCGATCAGTTCGATCGAGAGGTTGTCGTCGTTCATCGCCGCGTTGATGATGTCGTCGATGTGCACGGTCCGCTGTTCGTCGTACTGTTTCTTGAGGATGGTGTTCACGCCCTTTTCGATCATGTGGCGCATCTTGTCCTCGATGGCGATACCCGACACCTCGGTTTCGAGGCAGCCCTTCTTGCCGCACGAGCAGATGATCTCGTTGTCGAAGAAGGGGATGTGGCCGAACTCGCCGGCGAAGCCGCTCTTGCCGTAGTAGAGCTTGCCGTCCACGACGATTCCGATGGCCACGCCGCGGCCCATGTGGAGGTACAGCACGTTGCTCTCCTCCTTCGATTTGCCACACGTGTACTCCGCGTAGCAGCGGGCGCGGGTGTCGTTCTCGATCAGCACGCGCAGGCCGATCCGCTCCTCGAGGATGTCGCGCAGCGACTGCTCGTTGGAGGTGAAGTATTTGTAGCTGCGGCCCGTGTCGGGATTCACGCGCCCCGTCATGCAGACGCCCAGGCCGAGCATCTTGCTCCGCTCCACGCCGCACGAGGCGATGAAGTTCTCGATGTTCGTGCAGATGCGCTCGAGGCACTGCGGACGGTCCTGCAGCTCGAAGGTGAAGTCGTTCTCCTCCTTGATGATGTTGTTTTGCAGGTCGGTGACCATGAAGCGCATGTTGTCGCGGCCGACGTTCACGCCGACGAAGTAGATCGCCGAGTTGGCCAGGCCGAAGATGTTGGGACGGCGTCCGCCCGGAGTCTCGACCTTGCCCAGGTCCGTGACGATGTTTTCGTCCACGAGCTCCTGCACGAGTTTGGTGATCGTCGGAACGCTGATGTGCAGCTCCTTGGTCAGCTCCGAGAGCGTGCACTCGCCGTTTACGGCCATGTGCGCGATGATGTTGCGCTTGATGATGCTGTTCTTATGCGAAATGCCCTTGAGGGTGTCGTCTTCGTGTTTGTTGAAGAACTCGGTCAATGATGTCATTTTCTTCGCTTTTTTTAACTGGCGGCACAAATATAATAATTATTTCAATAGACTGCAAAAATTCTTAATAAATTTAATAAATTATTTGCAAAAATGAACAATAAAAGAGGGAACAGATTGTTTTTCAATCTGTTCCCTCTCCTTCCGCGGAATGCGGACGGATCGGTTACAACGTCGATTTCGACTCGACCGTCGCCTGGGCGTCCACCTTGCGGATCAGGCCCTGGAGCACCGTGCCGGGGCCGAGTTCGGTGAACTCTCCGACGCCGTCCGCGAGCATGTTCTTCACGATGTAGGTCCAGCGGACGGGAGCCGTCAGTTGGGCGATGAGGTTCGCCTTGATGGCTGCCGGGTCGGTATAGGGTTTGGCATCCACGTTCTGGTAGATCGGGCATGTCGGAGTCCGGAAGGGAGCGTCGTCAATCGCCTTTTCCAGCTCCTGCTTGGCCGGCTCCATCAGCGGCGAGTGGAACGCACCGCCCACGGGCAGACGCAGCGCACGGCGCGCGCCTGCGGCCTTGGCCTTTTCGCAGGCCGCATCCACGGCCTCCACGGCGCCCGAAATGACGAGCTGCCCCGGGCAGTTGTAGTTGGCGGCGACCACCACGCCGTCGATCGACGCGCAGATCTCCTCCACGGTCTTGTCGTCCAGTCCGAGGATGGCGGCCATCGTGCCGGGCTGCGCCTCGCAGGCGGCCTGCATGGCCATCGCTCGTTTCGAAACGAGTTTCAGACCGTCTTCGAACGAGAGGGCCCCGGCCACCACCAGCGCCGAGAACTCGCCGAGCGAGTGACCGGCCACGGCATCGGGTTCGACGCCGAGCGCCTTGGCCATGATGACCGAGTGGAGGAATACGGCGGGCTGCGTCACGCGGGTCTGCCTGAGCTCCTCGTCCGTGCCGGCGAACATGATGTCCGTGATGCGGAATCCGAGGATTTCATTGGCCTTCTCGAACAGCTCCCGGGCAGCGGGAACGTTGTCGTAGAGATCTTTGCCCATGCCGACGGCCTGAGCCCCCTGGCCGGGGAAAACGTATGCGTGCTTCATGATTTCAGCGAATTTTTTGTTAGCTGGGGCAAAGATACGAATTTATTTCGTATTTTTGCGCCGCAATGGTTCACAAAGGGTCCGGCGAGGCCCCGCGTGATTAAATGGGAATGCCGTGTGAATCGGCAGCAGTTCCCGCTGCTGTAAGTTCCGCAAGAGTTGCCGCGACACGCTTGAAGCCACTGATTCCGGGATGAATCGGGAAGGCGTCGCGGCTGGGACGAGCCAGAAGACCTGCCTTGCGTCTCCCGAGGGAGAATCCTCATTCGAACGGTTGCTGCGGAGAACGGTGCGTCGAACTTCGGCCCTGCGGGGCGTCGGTGCGATTGTCTGTCGGTTTGTCGGGCGTATGTGCGAAGCGGGATTCGGCTCCGGGAAAGGAGACCGGATTTACTTTTTTTATGTACTTATTTTAATAATTGATCCGAAAGATGAAAAAATCATTGCTTTTCGCACTCGCCGCGACGGTTTTCGCGGCCTGCTCTGACGACAACGGTTCGACGACACCGCCCCCCCCCGGCGCTTCCGACAAGTATCAGGGCGGATTCTACGTCTATAACGAAGGCTCTTACGGCCGGACCCCGGCGTCGGTGAACTACTACGATAAGACGACGGGCGAGTGGTCGCTCAATCTCTACCAGGAGAATAACGAGGGCGAGAAGCTGGGCAACACCGGCACGGTGGCCGTGTGCAGCGACGACAACGTTTACTTCGTGTCGAAGGAGACGCCCTGGCTGGTCGAGGTGGGGCTCGAGGACTTCCTGAAGAAATCGGCGCTGCCCGACGGCGCGCTGACCGGCCAGGCCTACGGATTTGCGCTGATCGACGGCAAGCACGGCGTGCTGACCACCTCCGAGGGCGCCTATTCCGTATCGCTCGATCCGCTGGAGCTGGGCGACGCCTTCTTCGAGGGGCGCGGTTTGGGGGGCGACGTCGCCGTGAAGGACGGGCGTGTTTTCCTCACCGCTTCGGCCGGCGAGGGGGATGTCGTGAAGGTTTACGACGCCTCGACCCTCGCCTTCGTGAAGGACCTTCCTGCCGCCGCGAAGACGGGTTTCGCCGAGGCAGGAGGCATGCTGTGGGCCGCTGCCGGGAACAAACTCTTCAAGATCAACACGACGGCTCTGACTTCGGAGGAGGTGACGCTCGGCGACGACCTCTCGGTTTACTACAACCAGTGGGCCTATACGCCGACCGGATTGCACGCTTCGAAGAAGGGTGATGCGCTCTATTTCGTCGAGGGCAGTTCTTCGGGTTACGACGTCTATCGGTTCACGATCGCCACGGGCGCTGCGGAGAAGCTCTTCCCGGCTCCGGAGGTGGACGGGACTCGCTATTCCGTTTACGGTGCGGGGCTGAATGCCGATCCCGAAAGCGACGATCTCTACCTGTTCTATACCGCCGACTGGGGCGGTCATGCGACCATCTATGTCGTGGACGGGACCACGGGCGAGCAGAAGAAGTCGTTCCCCTACACGGATGCCGAATACTGGTTCCCCTCGATGATCCTCTTCCGGTAGCCGGGCGGGCCGTTCCGGGATCCGTTCCCCGGAGGGACGCCTGTCCCGGACCTGCGGAGCCGTTTTCCGGGGTCCGCGTCCGATAAGAAAAAGAGAACGCCCCTGCCGCAACGATTCGCGGCAGGGGCGTTCTGCATTTCCGGCGGCCGGCGACCGTCTCCGGGACCGGGGCGCTCTTCTTCGCCGGGAGCGGCGGCGCCCCGTCAGATCAGGTTCTCCTTCTCGATGTCCTTGAAGTAGCGGTAGGTCGCCACGCGCAGCTCCCCGGCGGCCGGTTCGTCGCAGATCAGGATGCCGTTGGGATGCACCTGCAGGGCCGAGATGGTCCACTGGTGGTTGTACGATCCCTCCACGCCGTGACGCACCGCGCGGGCCTTCTTGGGCCCCGTGGCGAGGATGAGCACCTTCTTGGCCGCGAGCACCGTGCCCACGCCGACCGTCAGCGCCGTCTTGGGCACGAGGTTCGTGTCGCCGCCGAAGAAGCGCGAGTTCACCTGGATCGTGTCCTGCGTCAGGGTCTTGACGCGCGTGCGCGAGTTGAGCGACGAGAAGGGTTCGTTGAAGGCGATGTGCCCGTCTTCGCCGACGCCGCCCATGAACAGGTCGATGCCGCCGGCCTCGACGATGCGCGCCTCGTAGTCGGCGCACTCCTTGACCAGATCCTCGGCGTTGCCGTTGAGGATATTGACGTTCTCGGGCAGGATGTCGATGTGTTTGAAGAAGTTGTTCCACATGAACGAGTGGTAGCTCTCGGGGTGCTCCTCCGGAAGTCCGACGTACTCGTCCATGTTGAACGTGATGACGTTCCTGAACGACACGTCGCCGGCCTTGTGGCGGCGGATGAGCTCCTTGTAGGTCTCCAGCGGCGTTGAGCCGGTGGGCAGTCCCAGCACGAAGGGCGACGAGGTGTGCTGCGCCTTGTTGCGGATCTGCTCGATGATGTAGTTGGCGGCCCATTGCGCCACCTGCTGCGGGGTGTTTTCGATGATAAGTCGCATAACGGAATTTTTAGGAACGGCGGATGCGGCCCCGGAGGGGTTGTGCGGCATCCGTCCGTTATCGGTTGCTTTGTCGGATCAGAACATTTTGACGAATACCTCGATGGCCTGGTATTCGGCCATGCCGAGCTGGTCGTAGAGTTTCGCGGTGTTCTGCGTGCGCTCTTCGGCGCGCTGCCAGAACTCGCGGGGGTCGTCGCCCGGGAAGGGCATGATGTCCTTCTGCGACAGGTGGCGGTAGATGGCGTGGCGCTTCATGATCAGCTCGTCGGGCGACAGGGGCACGGCCATGTCCACCATGCCCAGCTCCCATTCCATCCAGGCGCCGCGGTAGAGCCACAGGTGGCAATCCTTCATCCACTCGTCGTCGCGGACGACCTCGAGCGCGGCGAGCACGGCCTCCATGCAGGTGCGGTGCGTGCCGTGGGGATCGGCCAGGTCGCCGGCGGCGTAGATCTGGTGAGGCTTGATCTCGCGCAGCAGTTTGACGATGATCTCGATGTCCTTCTCCGTGAGCTGGCCCTTCTTGATGCCGCCCGTTTCGTAGAAAGGCAGGTTGAGGAAGTGGGCGTTGGTGTCGGGATTCAGACCGAACGAGCGCACGGCGGCGCGGGCCTCGGCGCGGCGGATCGAGCCTTTGAGGTCGAGCAGCGCGCGCGGTTCGGGTTCGCCCTTCTTCTTGCCGGCGATGATCCGCCCGACTTCGGCGTAGTGGTCGCCGTAGCCCAGTTCGCGCGAGGTGTCGATGTTCTGCAACACGACGTCGTCGTGTACGGCCACGTTGCCCGACGTTTCGTAGGCCACGTGCACGTCGTGGCCCTGCTGCACGAGGCGGATGAACGTGCCGCCCATCGAGATCACGTCGTCGTCGGGGTGGGGCGAGAAGATCACCACGCGCTTGGGGAAGGGCTTCGATGCCACGGGGCGCGTCGAGTCGTCGGCGTTGGGTTTGCCGCCCGGCCAGCCCGTGATGGTGTGTTGCAGGTCGTTGAAGACGTCGATGTTGATCTGGTCGTAGCTGCGGCCCTGTTCGAGCAGTTCGCCCAGCGAGTTCTCGATGTAGTCCTTGTAGGTGAGTTTCAGGATCGGTTTGTGCACGACGCCGCAAAGCCATACCACGGCCTTGCGCACGAACTTCGGCGTCCAGTCGCAGGGACCCACCAGCCACGGCGTCTGCTCGCGGGTGAGCATCTGCGCGGCGTTCTCGTCGATCACCACCTCGATATTGGGGTGTGCCTGCAGGTACGAGGCGGGAACCTGTCCCGTGATCTCGCCCTCGACGACCTTCTGCACGATCTGCGTCTTGTTCTCGCCCCAGGCCATCAGGATGATGCGGTCGGCGCGCATGATCGTCTCGATACCCATCGTGATCGCCATCTTGGGGGTGTTCTCCAGTCCGAAGAAGGCGCCCGACTGCACCTTGCGGGTATTGTAGGTGAGCTGCACGAGACGCGTGCGCGAACGCGAGTAGGAACCCGGCTCGTTGAAGCCGATCTGACCGTCCTCGCCGACGCCGATGATCATGAGGTCGATCCGCGAGGCGGCGCGCTCGTAGGAGTCGCAGTACTCCGAGATTCTCTCCTCGGGGATCGTGCCGTCGGGGATGTGTACGTTCTCGGGCAGGATGTCGATGTGGTTGATGAACTCCTCGTGGATGCGGTAGTTGCGGCTCTGCTGCTCGGTCGAGCGGATCGGGTAGAATTCGTCGAGGCTGAATACGGCCACGTTGCGGAAGCTGATCTGGCCCTCCTTGTGGCGTTTCACCAGTTCGCTGTAAAGCCCCAGCGGCGTGCGGCCCGTGGTCAGGCCGAGCACGAAGGGGCGCGTCTCGTCGTACACGCCGTTCGAACAGTGCGCCTCGTTGTAGTTGCGGATCGCCCTGACGATGTTGTCGGCGACGTACTGCACGGCGCGGTATTCGTTTTCATATACGTTCGTGCGGATCTTCTCGTAGCGATGGATGATGTCGCGCGGGGCCGATTTCGCGATCAGGCCGCCGTCTTTCGGAAGTGAATACTTGTTGTTCATATTATTTGAATTTGATATGATCGAAAAATTCCGGACGGTGGAAATTCGGTTTTTCCGTCCGTATGGGGCGCCACGAGAGGAAGTGGGGGTGCGAAAGGTCGTCGCCGCACTTGAAGAGGTTGGCGCGCGCCTCCGCGCCGCTCCAGTCGGTCAGGGCGTGGCGGAACAGCGCCTGCGGAGGAATGGCCAGCACGACCGACCAGCGGTTGTCGCCTTCGCGCTCCTCGAACGGCGTGCCGGGCAGCGAGGTGTGGCGTATCACGCTTCCGAGCGCTTCGGCCGGGGCGCTGACGGTCTTTTCGCCCTGCCTGTGGTACCCCAGGAGCAGGCGTCCGATGCACGAGGTTTCGAAATTGTAGTAACTTTCGGTGTCGGGAGCGATGAAGAACTCCACGCACGAGTCGGTCCAGACCCGTCCGTTGTCCTCGGTGACCCGTGCGGCGGTGTAACGCTCGGCTACGTCGAAGCGCAGCATGAGGTAGTCGCCCGTGTGGAACATGCGGAACTGCACGTCGGGGGCGTAGGGATACGTTTCGGCCCAGTTGCAGCAGGCGATCGGCTGCGCCTCGACCGATGCGAAGGCCCGGTCCACCACCTCCCAGTCGCCGGGCCTTATCCCCGATATTTTGGCGATATCCATATCCGTTATCTGTATTTGGCGGCCGTCTCCTCCACGATGCGGCACATGGCGGGGTATTGCTCTTCCATGCTTTGCAGCAGCCGGTACTGGGCCCGTGTGCGCACGAGGTTGTGGTCCGCGTATTTGGTCTTGTAGTAGATGTCCCCGTCGATGTAGTCCATCAGGAAGCGCAGGACCTGTTCGTAGGTGATATAACGGGCCGAGAAGGCCAGATGGTCTGTCTCCGCGGCACAAAGTTCGCGGGCGCGCTGCGAAAGGTAGCCGTCGGTGTAGGCGGCGAACATGTCGGGCGAGAGCCCCACGCGCCCCGGGTCGCGGTCGTCTTCGTCTCCCGTGTTGCAGTAGGAGCGGATCGCGTCACCGAAGTCGTTGAGCGAGGGGGAGTTCATCACCGTGTCGAGGTCGATGGCGCACAATACGCGGCCCGTCCTGTCGAAGAGGATGTTGTTGATCTTCGTGTCGTTGTGCGTTACGCGCGTGGGAATCACGCCTTGTTCGACCTTCTCCCAGAAAGCGAGCATCTCGTCGCGGCGCGCCTCGATCCAGCCGATTTCGGCCGCGAGGTCCTTTTTGCGGCCTGCGGCGTCGCGGGCGAGCGCCTCGTCCCACTGCGCGAAGCGGTGGCGGATGTTGTGGAAACCCGGAATCGTCTCGGCCAGCGGTTCGGTGAAGTCCGCGAGCTGGGATTGAAAACGGCCGATCCCTTCGCCGCCTTTGCGGGCCAGCTCCGGCGAATCGGCCTTGTTGTAGGTCACCGTGTCGTCGATGAAGACCGTGACGGCCCAGTATTCGCCCTGCGGATCGAGGTGGCAGAGCCGTCCGTCGAGCGTCGGGACGACGGTCATCGCCTCGCGCTTCGGGTCGCCGCCTTCGGCCGCGACACGGCGGCGGATGTGTTCCGTGACCTTGCGGATGTTCTCCATCATGGCCGGTATGTCGGGGAAAACCGCCTTGTTCTTGCGTTGTAGAATGTAGTCGGGGGCGTCGCCGCCGGTGCGGACGATGAACGTGTCGTTGATGAAACCTTCGCCCAGCGTGTCGATGGCGACGACAGGCCCTTCCAATGCAAAGCGGGCCGCTATGGCCTGTAATTCGGTCTTCATGGTTTTGGTTCGGTTGAATTGCCTTTCGGAATCCCAAAGTTACGGAAAAAAACGTATAGTTGCAACCCGCTTTTGTAAAAAAGCCCGCCTTTCTCGGGGAAAGACGGGCTTCGGGGATTCGTCGTACCGGGGTTTCCGCGTCAGCGGATGCAACTGGTCAGCACTTTAACCGCGCCGTCGGGCGCGATGCGCAGGTTTCGGACGGAAGCCGGGACGAGCACCGTTTCGCCCTGATGCACCGGAACGGCATTGCCTGCGTCGTCGGTGAGCGTGCCGCTGCCGCCGATGCAGATGACGACCAGGAACGAGTCGAGCCCGGCGAGGTCGAGCGTCCGCTCGTGCGTGAGGTCGTAGAGCGACGTGGTGAAGTAGGGACACGACACCAGTTCGACCTCGCTGTCCGGGGCCGGGGTGTAGTGCGTGCGGTAGTCGGGCAGCACGGTGTAGTCGATGGCGTCCTTGGCCAGCTCGGTGTGCAGCTCCCGCGTGTTGCCGTTGGCGTCGCGGCGGTTGAAGTCGTAGATGCGGTAGGTGATGTCCGACGTCTGCTGGATTTCGGCGATGAAGGCGCCGGCGCCGATCGAGTGCACGCGGCCCGCGGGCAGGAAGAAGACGTCGCCCGGACGGATGGCGTAGTCGGCCAGCAGGTCGGTGATCGTGTTGTCCTCGACGCTGGCGGCGTATTCGGCCGGCGTCACCCGCTTGGCGAATCCCGAGCGGAGGTGCGCCCCCTCGTCCGTCGCCACGACGTACCACATTTCGGTCTTGCCTTTCGACCGGTGGCGTTTCCAGGCCAGCTCGTCGTCCGGGTGTACCTGGATCGAGAGGTCCTGCCGTGCGTCGATGAACTTGATGAGCAGCGGAAACTCTTCGCCGAAGCGCTCGAAGTTGGCTTTTCCCAGCAGCGCGGCGCCGTGGCGGGCGATCAGCCCGGGCAGCGTCGTGCCGGCCTCGGGACCTTCGGCCACGACCGACTCGTTGCCCTTGACGCCCGACAGTTCCCAGCTTTCGCCTACCTGTTTCTGGTCGGAGACGATCCGCTTGTAGGGGACGATCTTCTCGCCGCCCCAGAGCATCGTCTTGAGAATGGGTTTGAACTTATACATATACATATCGAATCAACTGTTTTTTTGTTTTGCTGTTTTCACTGGCGGCTGTCGAGCTGGCTCAGCGCGAAGGCATAGGCGCCCACCGAGATCGCCTTGCTGGCTCCCAGCTTCGAGATCATGACGCCGATGCGCTTCTGCGGGTCGTAGGCCACGTAGCGGTCCGTGCCGTAAACCTTCAGCGGCCGCTGCGAACCTTTGGCGAATTCGCGGAACTCCTCTTCGTTGTCCAGGTCGTAAACCTTCATCTGCACGCGGTTCAGCTCGTCGCCCGAGATCGTGTGTATCTTCGAGCGCAGCTCTTCGAACAGGGTGGGCATGATCCAGCGGCGGGCGCCCGTGACGCCGCCGCCGATGACGATCAGTCCGTCGATGAGCGTGACGGCCGTGGCCATCGCGTCGCCGGCGATTTCGCCCATTTCGGCGAAAGCCTTCCGGGCGGCCTCCCGGTCGCCGTCGCGCTTGCCGTCGGCGATGTCGCAGATGTCCTTGGGCTCGAGACCGTGATCCGGATTGCCCGTCAGTTCGCCGTAGACACGCTTGACGGCGCGGATGGCGGCGCCGTCTTCCACGATGATGTCGGGCATCTTCTTGTGCTTGAGGCAGAAGGTCTCGACGCACGAGTTGTCGCCGCGGTTGAGCCGGCCGTTCACGACCACGCCGATTCCCAGTCCCGTACCGAAGGTGTATCCGATGAGGTTCTTGTATTTCTTGGGACAGCCGAGCTCTTCGAGCCGGGCGTTCACCTCGGGCAGTGCGCCGCCCAGCGCCTCGCCGTAGGCGAACAGGTCGCCGTCGTTGTTGATGAAGACCGGAATGCCGAACTTCGCCTCGAGGAAGGGCCCGAGGGCGACGCCTTCGCGGAACGACGGGAAGTTCGGGAGGTAGCCGCCGATGATGCCGTTGGGGTAGTCGGCCGGGCCGGGGAATGCGAAACTGATGGCCACGGGCTTGGTTTCCAGCCTGTCGATGACCTGACGGAATCCCTCCACCATCGTGGCGAGGCATTTATCCAGGTCCTCGGCGTGCGAGGGGAGCGTGATGGGGTCCACGATGAATTTGTTGGCCTGCATGGCGCCGAACACCAGATTTGTTCCGCCGGCATCGAGGGTGATGACCACCCGGTTGTCGTAGCTGTACATATTGATTCACAATTTTTCGGTTAGTCGCAATAAAAAAACGGACCGACAAATGTCCTTTGTCAGCCCGTTTCTTCTGTACCCCCCCAGGGGCTCGAACCCTGGACCCCAACATTAAGAGTGTCGTGCTCTACCAACTGAGCTAGAGAGGCATCAATCTTTTCGATTGCGAGTGCAAAGGTAACTATAATTTTCGTTTCTCCAAAAAAAACGTCAAAAAAATTCCAAAATATTTTTCATGCCCGTCTTCCGGGCCTCCCGCGGAGCTATTCCAGCGGGAGCGGGTCGCTGTTCCATTCGCCTCCGGCCTCGGGATAGACGAACGGGCGTGTCTCGTGCAGCCGCTTCATCGCGAGGTAGCTTTCGTAGAGGTTGATGCCGTTGGCCGAGTGCGTCGCCACCGAGAAGGCGATGACCGACGGGTGCAGCTTGGTCGTGTGGTAACTGTTCGCGGCGCGTTCGGCGTAGGCCTCACGCCAGGCGGGGTCGTTGGACGGGTTGCCGCCCACGCGGCGCGAATCGCCGCTCCGCCGGGTGTCCACCGGAGCCTGTACGACGACGTAGAGCCCCCGGGCGTCGCAACTGTCGAGCAGCGCCTCCGAAACCGGGCCGGGCAGCAGGCGCAGCGTGTTGTACCCTTCGGCGCGCAGCGACGCGACCTCCGAGGCGGGGAACGAGCCCGGCACCTCGCGGCAGCGCAGGGCGACCTCCCGGCCGTTGATCGTCATGCGGCCGTCGCGCACCTCTGCGGTGCGGAAGCCGAGCGGCAGCTCGAGGTACTCCTCGTAACGTCCGTCGTGTTGCGTTGCGAGTTGCAGGCGGTATTGCGTGGGAAGCGTGTCGCACCAGAGCGAGTCGTAAGGGATGCGCGCCAGGAAACGCACGGTGTCCTCGCGCCGCATGTCGAGCGTCAGCTCCTTCGAACCGGTGGTGACGGTGCGGCCCGAGGGGGAGAGTAGCGTGTAGCGGAGCCGCGAGGTGCGCGGGTTGAGCGAATGGGTCTTGAGTACGACGCCCACCTCGGCCGTGGCGTCTCCGTCCTCGCCGATGCGCGTGCGGGTCTCGACGTCGCGGACGCGCAGCGTCGGCTGGCTCATCACCAGCGCCGGGCCTGCGGCCGGGACAGGGGACTCCTTCCAGCTTTCGAGCACGGCCGTCGGCGAAGGTTCCGCGACGACGATTTCGAGTTCGTTGCGCCCTTCCCGCGCGAGCCGCGTGACGTTGTATTCGGCGGGTGCGTTGCCGTCGGCGTCGCAGGCCGCCTCCCGGCCGTTGATCCGCACCGTGTAGGGGCCCGAAACCCAGTCGATGCGGAGGATCACCTGCCGGTTGATCCATGCGAAAGGCACGGTGAAGGGGGCGGAGAGCGTGTTGCCCTGCCGCGTCCACCCGTCCAGGGGCGTGACGTAGCGGTTTTTGCCGCCGGCCGCCGCCGCGGCCTCCTGCGCCGTGGGATAGACCGTCACGCGGCTGCGCGGCAACTCCCGGCCGCAGGTGGGGACGTACTCCTGGGCGAGCAGTCCGCCGGCGGAAAAAAGGGCTATGATCGAAAGGATGATCCGCATATATTCGTATATTTGTCAGCGTAAAGATACGAAAATTTTCGATAGTTGCGATGTCCGGACTGCCTAAACTCAACTTTCCCGCCATCCGCCTGCGCGCCCGCCGCCGCGGCGATGCGGTGGAGGTGTGGGACTCCCTGCGGGAGACCTATCTCGTGCTGACTCCCGAGGAGTGGGTCCGGCAGCATCTGGTGGCCTATCTGGTGACGCATTGCGGCGTGCCGCCCAAGCGGATCGTCGAGGAGTACGCCGTGGCGCTCAACGGGCAGGCCCAGCGGGCCGACGTGGTGGTGGTGGACGATGCCGCGGAGCCGCTGCTCGTGGCCGAGTGCAAGGCGCCGGGGATTCCGGTCGGTCGGCAGACGCTGGCGCAGGCCGTGCGCTACAACTCCGTGCTGAAGGCCCGCTACGTGGTGCTGACCAACGGACTGAAGCACTACTGTTGCGAGCTGCGCGACGGAGAGTACGTGCAGCTCGGGGCCTTTCCCCGTTTCGGCGCAAGGTAGCCGCCGGGTCACAGATTCCTGAAATTCTTGTCGATGTAGGCCTGGAAGGCCTCCTTGTAGTTCTCTCCGATGGGGATGTATTCGTTGTCGCTGAGGAAGATGCGCCCTTTGACGTAGGCTTTGATCGCCCGCAGATTGACGATATAGGAGCGGTGTACGCGCATGAACGATTCGGCGGGCAGGGCCGTCTCCATGTTCTTGAGCCGGAAAAGGGTGGTGATGGTCGAACCGTCGGCGAGGTGCATGCGGACGTATTCGCCCTCGCTTTCGAGGTAGATGATCTCGGCGATGCGTACGAGCGACACCTTGTAGTCGGCTTTCACCGAAATGTACTCCTTGTCCCGGGGCGTAGCCTCCGAAGCGGTCTCCTGCGGCTCCGACCGTCGGTTCTGACGCAGTTCGTAGAGCGAATTGGCCTTGGCTGCCGAGCGGCTGAAGTCGGCGAACGAGAAGGGTTTGAGCAGGTAGTCCACGGCGTCGAGCTTGAATCCCTCGACGGCGTATTCCGAATAGGCCGTCGTGAAGATCACCATCGGCCGGTCGGGCAGCGCGCGCACGAAGTCCACGCCGTTCAGGTCGGGCATGTTGATGTCCGCGAAGATCAGGTCCGCCGGCTCCTCGGTGAGCCGCTGCTGGGCGTCGATGGCGTTGTTGAAGGTCGCCGAGAGCTCCAGGTAGGGGATTTTCGAGATGTAGCCGGTGATCTGGCGCAGGGCAAGCGGCTCGTCGTCGATGGCGATACATTTAAGCATTGAGCGTCGGTATTACGAGTTTCACGGTATAGAAGTTCTCCTCCTCGCGGATGTCGAGCGTGTAGTTCTTCTCGCCGTAGATCAGCGCGAGGCGTTTGCGGACGTTCTCCAGTCCGATGCCGGAGTCGGCCTTTCGGTCGGCGGGCGCCGCGTGGCGGCTGTTCGCGAGCGTACTGGTCACCCGGCCGTCGGCGTAGTCGATCCGCAGGTGGATGAACGACGGGTGGTTGTAGCTCACGCCGTGCTTGAAGGCGTTCTCGACGAAGACGATGAGCAGCAACGGGGGAATCGAAACCTGTTCGGGCAGATTCTCGGGGTACTCCACGCGGATTTCCACGTCGTCGGTGTAGCGGATGCGCATCAGCTCGATGTAGTTTTTCAGGAACTG
The DNA here is from genome assembly GCF_006542685.1 of Alistipes dispar. NCBI lineage: Bacteria > Pseudomonadati > Bacteroidota > Bacteroidia > Bacteroidales > Rikenellaceae > Alistipes > Alistipes dispar. The sequence goes on from NZ_AP019736.1 coordinate 2,359,307, forward strand.
GATGTCGCGGTTGAGCGAGATGATCTCCCGCCCGGAGTCGTACAGCACGTAACGCATCATCTTCGAAAGCTCGATCACGGCGTTCTTCGCCGAGTCGGCGTCGATGTCGATCAGCGCGTGGATGTTGTTGAGCGTGTTCATGAAGAAGTGCGGGTTGATCTGGTACTTCAGGTAGTCCATCTCGGCTTGCAGGTTCTGCCGCTTGAGGGCCTCCATCTGCTGCTCGTCGCGCATCGACTGGTAGATAAGCTTGATGCCGGTGTTGGCTCCGGTCATGAAGAAACCCAGCACGACGTTCCAGTAGATTTCGAGGTTGGAGAACGAAGCCTTGCGGTAGGCGTCGATCGTCGCGGGGTCGCTCTGCGGCGTCATGTCCCGCAGCAGGCGCTCCTCGTAGAAGTCCACCAGCCAGAACACGGTGACGATGAGTGCGATATTGAGTACGAGGTACTTGCCGTACTTGTGCCGCAGCATGTAGCGCGGCGCCAGCAGGCTGTTGTGGATCAGGAAGATGATCAGATAGGGGGCGATCTGCCGCCAGGCGATGAGCACGTTCTCCAGATTGATGTGCATTTCGGACATCATCTGCGAGTTGAGCACCGGAACCAGGATGATGGCCGACCAGACCATCACGTAGAGCAGGTTTTCGCCTATGGTTTGCTTTCTCTGGATCTTCATGCCGGGGTTGCGGGGCGCGCCGGTCAACTGTCGAGCAGCGACGCGCTGTAAAGGAACCGTTTGATGCTCCGTTTGGGGGTCTTCTCGAATTCGGTGGGGTAGATCGTGATGTCCGAGACGCGCTCGTAGGCGGCCAGCTGGGCGTTCAGCTCCTGCAGATTGTTCTGCATGATCTGCGGCAGTTCCGACTTGTCCACCCCTTCGGCGTCGGCCTGCTCGTAATCGGGGACGACCAGCGCCCGCAGGCGCCCGTTGCCGGCGTCGAGCACCAGCGATTCGAGCACCATATACATATTGTTGAGCTTGTCCTCAATCTCCTCGGGGTAGATGTTCTGCCCGTTGCCCGAGAGGATCATCGTCTTCGAACGGCCGCGGATGTAGAGCGTGCCGTCGGGGTCCATCGTGCCCATGTCGCCCGTGTGAAGCCACCCGTCGGCGTCGAGCACCTTCTGCGTGTCCTTCTCGTTCTTGTAGTATCCGGCCATGACGTTTTCGCCGCGGACTACGATTTCGCCGGCTTCGTGTTCCGGGTCCGGGGAGTCGATCCGCACCTCGAGCAGGTTCTTCAGGTAGCGGCCGCACGATCCGGCCTTGAACTCGTTGTCGGGCGTGAAGCTGATGAGCGGGGCGCATTCGGTCATGCCGTAGCCGATGGTGATCGGGAAGCGGATCTTCATCAGGAACGCCTCGGTCTCCTGGTTCATCGGCGCGCCGCCCACGATGAAGATCGAGACGTTGCCGCCGAAGGCGTCCATGAGTTTCTTGCGGATCACCGAATAGATGGCCGCATTGAGCAGCGGAATCTTCACGGCGATCGACATGGGGCCCTTCTCCAGCAGCGGAAGCACCTGTTTGCGATAGACCTTCTCGAGGATCATCGGCACGCAGCAGATGATCGTGGGCCTGACCACGGCCATGGCTTCGACGAGAATTTTCGGCGAGGGAATCCGCCCCAGCAGCGTGATGTGGCCGCCGACGGCCAGCGGTGCGAGGAAGTCGAAGGCGCAGCCGTAGGCGTGGGCCAGCGGCAGGAACGAGAGCGTGCGGCCCCCTTTCTGGAAATAGTAGGTTCCCGTCTGGGTGTTGAGCGCCGACATGGCGAAGGTGACGTTGCCCGTGAGGTTGTTCACCGTGAGCATCACGCCCTTCGAGTAGCCCGTCGTGCCCGACGTGTAGTTGAGCAGCACCACCCGGTCGTTCGGAATGTCGGGGTATTTGATGTCGCCGACGCTGAATCCGCGCGGGTATTTCGAGCGGTAGTTCTTCACGATGTCGCGCTGGAACTTGGTGAGCGCCTTGCCGTCGCGTTCGTAGATCACGTGGAAGTCCGTGAGCGAGAAGACCGCCTCGATCTGTTTGATCTGGTCCTCCTCGATCACGTCCCAGAAGTTGTCGCCCAGGAACAGCAGCCGGCTTTCGGAGTGGTTGATGATGTGGATGATGTCGGCCGGGGTGAAGTCCTGCAGGATGGGGACGATCACCGCGCCGTAGGTGACCGTTCCGATATAGGTGATGCACCAGCGGGGGTTGTTGCGGCCGATCAGCGCGATTTTGTCGCCCTGTCTGATGCCGGCCTTCTTGTAGAGCAGGTGCAGTTTGGCGATCTCCTTGGCCATTTCGTAGTACGAGAAGGTTTCGCCCTTGAAATAGTCGGTCAGGGCCGACATTTCGCGGTTCTCCCGGAAACTCCGCTCGTAGATTTTGATGAGGTTTTCCTCCAGCATGGCGAACATCTGTTTTTTGTGTTACGGAATGTGTCCCGCGGTTACTTCTCCCGCTTGCCGGGGGCCTGCCCCGCTCCGGAGGGTGCGTCTTCCGGGGCCGCGTCCTTTCCGGGCGCCGCTCCCGCGGGGTGGATGCGCCGCGGTTTCCAGATGTAGGTCTTCGACTCGGTTCCGGCCTTCAGCCGCTCGATGTTCTTGCGGTGGGTGTAGATCAGCAGGATGGCGATGACGAACGAGAAGACCACGAACGACACCGACTGATTGACCTTGGGCGAGATGAGCGTGAAAAGCGGGAAGCAGCATCCGGCAGCCATCGAGGCGAGCGAGACGTAGTGCGAAACCATCAGCACCACGAACCAGACGCCGAAGCAGAGCAGCGCCACCGGCGGGTAGATGCCCGTCACGGCGCCCACGAGCGTCGCGACGCCCTTTCCGCCGCGGAATCCCGCGAAGACGGGGAAGATATGGCCCAGCACGGCGGCGAACACGGCGGCGATCTTGAGGTTTATCAGGTCGTTGTCGCCGATGTGGACGTCGTATTTGAGCATTTCGATGATCGTCACCGCGACGAATCCCTTCAGGAAGTCGAGCGCGAAGACGGGCAGCGCGGCCCGGCGGCCCAGCACGCGGAGCATGTTGGTCGTGCCGGCGTTTTTCGAGCCGTGCTCGCGGATGTCGATGCCGTAGTATTTCTTGCCGATCCACACGGCGCTCGGAATCGAGCCCAGCAGATAGGCTATGACAATCATGGTGGTAGCGGTGTAGTATGTCAGTATCATCTCTTGTTTGCGCAGGGTTTTACATGCAAATATACGAAAAAATTCCGGAACCGGACGTCCGGCGGGAAAAATCGCCCGTGCGGGGAAGGCTTTTCCGGAGAATATTGTTACCTTTGTGCGGATCAATTTCGAAAACTACCGTCCCGACGGAAACCTCCGGCTGCGGCCGCGCGCTCCCCGGGCCGGCCGATTTGAACGGACGACTATGAATACGAAAGCTTTTCTCGAACCGATGGGATCGTGGGCGTGGTGGCGCTCGTGGATGCTGATTTTTCTGGGTTGCGTGCTCATGGGCACGGGTTTCGTGCTCTTCGTGAATCCCTACAACTTCGTGCCGGGCGGCGTTTACGGCATGGGTATCGTGCTGCACAACATTTTCCCGTCGGTGCAGGTCGGTACGTTCGGCTACATGTTCGACATTCCGCTGATGCTCACCGCGCTGTTGGTCTTCGGCGGGCAGTTCGGCACGCGGACGGTCGTCGCGGCGCTCTTCACGCCGGGTTTCATGAACGTCCTCACACGGCTGGTCTATCCCGATGCGGCGGCCGTCGAGTCGCTCGATCCGGCGCTGCTGCTGGGCGGTCGGCTCGACCTGTCGAACGACCTGCTGCTGACCTGCCTGTTCGGAGCGGTGGTGATCGGCGTGGGGCAGGGCATCGTCGTGCGTCAGCAGGCCACCACGGGCGGCACGGATATCGTGGCCATGCTGTTGCAGAAGTTCGCCGGAATCAAGTTCTCGACGGGCATCTTCCTGGCCGACGGTTTCGTGGTCCTGTCGGGACTGGTCGTCATCGGCTTCGGACTGGGAACGGGCGAGGCCGACCCGAACGGATGGATGCTGACGCTCTATTCGCTCATCACGATCTACACCACCTCGCGGGTGATCGCCTATCTGCTCGACGGCGCCTCGTACGACAAGCTGCTGTTCATCATCAGCGACCACCACGAGGAGCTCAAGCGCTTCATCATCGACGATCTGGACCGCAGCGCCACCTATATCAAGGCCAAGGGCATGTACACCGACGCTCCGCGCGACATGATTTTCCTGGTGGTGAGCCGCAAGGAGGTGCACCTGGTGCAGCATCAGATCCGGGAGATCGACCCCACGGCGTTCGTCGTCGTGACCGATGCCTACGAGACCTTCGGCGAGGGGTTCAAGCAGTTCCCCGACAAGAACACGATCCAGGCCGAGTAGCGCGTGGCGGGACGGGATGCGCCGGGGCCTTCCGGCCGCACTTCCGCCCGGGCGTTCCCGCAGGGGCGGGACGCCTCATGCGGCGGTTTAGAATGATTTGAAACGATGGCAATGAATTTCAATACGCTGCGTCCGCTCGAAGGGGCGGGCCGCAAGCTTTTCGTCGAAACCTACGGCTGCCAGATGAACGTCGGCGACACGGAGATCGTCGTCGCCCTCATGCAGCGCGAAGGGTATGTCTATACGGAGCGGATCGCCGAGGCGGACGTCATCCTGATAAACACCTGCTCGATTCGCGACAACGCCGAGCAGCGCATCTGGGGCCGGCTGGCCGAGATGAAGCGTTACCGGCGCGAGCGTCCGGGGCTGGTGGTGGGCGTCATCGGCTGCATGGCCGAGCGGTTGCGCGAGCGGCTCACGGAGGGCCCCGGCGGCGTGGATGTCGTCGCGGGGCCCGATGCCTACCGCGACCTGCCGCGGCTGGTGCGCGCCGCCGAGGCGGGGTCGAAAGGGGTGAACGTGCGCCTCTCGGCCGAGGAGACCTACGCCGAGATCGCTCCCGTGCGGCTCGACCGCAACGGCGTGAGCGCCTTCGTGGCGATCATGCGCGGCTGCAACAACTTCTGCTCCTACTGCGTGGTTCCCTACACGCGCGGCCGTGAGCGGAGCCGCGATCCGGAGACGATCGTGGCGGAGGCCCGCTCGCTCTTCGAGAACGGGTACCGCGAGGTGACGCTGCTCGGACAGAACGTCAATTCGTACCGCGCCGGGGAGGTCGGGTTTCCGGAGCTGCTGCGGCGCGTGGCGTCGGTCTCGCCGCTGCTGCGCGTGCGCTTCGCCACGTCGCACCCGAAGGACATGAGCGACCGGCTGCTGGAGACGATGGCCTCGATGCCCAACATCTGCCGGGCGATCCACCTCCCGGCCCAGTCGGGCGCGACGTCGATGCTCGGGCGCATGAACCGCAAATACACGCGCGAATGGTATCTGGACCGGGTCGCCGCCATCCGCCGCTACCTGCCCGACTGCGCCGTGACGACGGACCTCATCGCCGGATTCTCGGGGGAGACCGAGGAGGAGCACCTCCAGACCCTGTCGCTCATGCGCGAGGTGGGCTACGAATTCGCCTACATGTTCAAATATTCGGAGCGTCCCGGGACCTTCGCCCAGAAGCATCTGCCGGACGACGTGCCCGACGAGGTCAAGTCGCGCCGTCTGCAGGAGATCATCGCTTTGCAGAACGAGCTGGGACTCGCCAGCAACCGGCGCGACGTGGGCCGGGAGTTCGAGGTGCTCGTGGAGGGCGAATCGAGGCGCGACCCGGGGCAGCTCTCGGGCCGCACGTCGCAGAACAAGGTGGTGGTCTTCGACCGCGGCACGCACGGCGTGGGGGACTACGTCCGGGTGCGGATCACGGGCTGCACGCCCGCGACGCTGCTCGGCGAGGAGGTCCCGGCAGCCGGGTGAACTGCGGCGGACCGTCCGTCTCCGCGGCCGGACGATCCCGGATCGTCCGCCGGAACGGAAAGGAGAGGGGAGACAATGAATTTTTTACAATTAAAATAACGGACTTATGCGTTTTGACGAACTCGACCTGGAGGATGAGATCCTCGACGGTCTCGAGGATATGAATTTCCATGAAATGACTCCCGTGCAGGAGCACACGATTCCCGTGATTCTGGAGGGCCGCGACATCATCGGCTGCGCCCAGACCGGAACGGGCAAGACGGCAGCCTATACGCTGCCGCTGCTGAACAAGCTGCTCGTCGGGGGCAATCCCGACAATGTGGTGAAATCGGTCATCATCGTGCCCACGCGCGAGCTGGCGCAGCAGATCGACCAGCAGTTCCAGGGTTTCTCGTATTATCTGCCCGTCTCGACGACGGTGGTCTATGGCGGCGGCGACGGCAAGGGCTGGGACGCCCAGAAACGCGGGATGCTGATGGGTTCGGACGTCGTGATCGCCACGCCGGGCCGCATGATCGCCCACCTGCAGAACAGCGGCGTGGACCTTTCGCACGTGGAGTACCTGATTCTCGACGAGGCGGACCGGATGCTCGACATGGGTTTCAGCGACGACATCATGAAAATCGTCTCCTACATGCCCAAGGAGCGGCAGACGATCATGTTCTCGGCGACGCTGCCTCCGAAGATCCGCGAGCTGGCCAAGACCATCCTGCGCAACCCCGCGGAGGTGAACATCGCCATTTCGAAACCCAACGAGGCCATCGACCAGTCGGCCTATATCTGCTACGAAAGTCAGAAACTGGGCATCATCCGCGAAATGTTCGCCGAGCCCACCGAGTCGAAGACGATCATCTTCTCCTCGTCGAAACTCAAGGTCAAGGAGCTGGCCCATACGCTCAAGCGCATGAAGCTCAACGTCGCGGCCATGCACTCCGACCTGGAGCAGGCGCAGCGCGAGGAGGTGATGCTCAATTTCAAGAACAACAAGGTGAATATCCTGGTGGCCACCGACATCGTGGCGCGCGGCATCGACATCGAGGACATCGGACTGGTGATCAACTACGACGTGCCGCACGACCCGGAGGATTACATCCACCGCATCGGCCGTACGGCGCGCGCCGCGGCGACGGGCAGCGCCGTGACGTTCGTCTGCGAGGAGGAGCAGGGGAAGTTCCGTGCGATCGAGAAGTTCATCGAGAAGGACATCCGCAAGGCCGAACTGCCCGCCGTCGTGGGCGAAGGCCCCGCCTACAATCCCGAGGCCTTTTCGGGCCGGGGACGCGGCCGGGGCGGGCGCAGCAAGGGCGGCGACGGACGCGGGCACGGCCGGGGACGCCGGGACCGGCTGCGCGACAACAAGGGGCGCGGCGGCTCGTCCTCTGCGCGGGATGCGCAGCCCGCCGCATCTGCGGCGGCGGCCGTATCGGGAGCGGCTCCGCAGCCCGGGGCATCGGACGGCGCCGGACAGCAGGCCGCCGGGCAGGACGGAGCGAAGAGGCGCCGGCGCCACCGCGGCGGCCGCAACCGTCGGCGCGGCGGCAACGGACGGGGAGGCGACGCCTCTGCGGTTTCGGCCCCGACGCAATCGGCGGAATAGAAGGCCGGGACCGGAATCCCGGCGGCAGGCTTCCGCCTGATGCGGATTCGGATAGGCTTTCGGAGAAAAAAGCCCTCCTTGCAAGGAGGGCTTGATTGTATCGTCTCGTCCGCAAGCAGCAGTCGCCCGCGTTTCTGCGGAGGGTCAGTAGCCGAGGATGCGCAGCATCGAGCGGTAGGACTGCTCCTTGGCGAACAGGCGCGTGTAATATTCGTTGTCCGACTTGTCGCGGTCGATGATCACGTGCTTCGGCGCGGGAATCAGGCAGTGCTGGATGCCGCCGAATCCGCCCAGCGACTCCTGGTAGGCTCCCGTGTGGAAGAATCCGATATACTGCGTGTTGCCCTTTTCGAGCTTGGGCAGGAAGATGGCGTTCGTGTGGCACTCCGAGTTGTAGAAGTCCTCGCTGTCGCACGTCAGTCCGCCCAGCAGCACGCGCTGGTACTCCTTGTCCCAGTTGTTGATCGCCAGCATGATGTAGCGCTGGTTGATGCCCCACGTGTCGGGCAGGGTGGTGATGAACGACGAGTCGATCATGTACCAGTTCTCGCGGTCGTTCTGCTGTTTCTGATTGACGATCGAGTAGAGCGCCGCGCCGCTTTCGCCCACGGTGAACGAGCCGAATTCGGTGAAGATGTTCGGCTCCTCGACGCCGTTGCGCTGGCAGATGTTCTTGATCTGGGCCACGATCTCCTCGGTGAGGTATTCGTAGTCGTATTCGAAGTTGAGCGAGTTCTTGATCGGGAATCCGCCGCCGATGTTGAGGCTGTCCAGGTCGGGGCATACGGTCTTCAGCTCGCAATAGACGTTCATGCACTTCGACAGCTCGTTCCAGTAGTAGGCCGTGTCCTTGATGCCCGTATTGATGAAGAAGTGCAGCATCTTGAGCTGGAACTTCTTGCTGTTCTTGAGCTTGGCCTTGTAGAACTCCACGATGTCGTTGTAGCGGATTCCCAGACGCGAAGTGTAGAACTCGAATTTGGGTTCCTCCTCGCAGGCGATGCGGATGCCGACCTTGCACTTCTTGGTGAAGGCGTCCTCGAACAGGTCCAGTTCCTCCTTGTTGTCCAGGACGGGAATCGTGTTGGTGAATCCGTCGTTCACCAACTGGGCGATGTTCTCCACATACTGCGGACGCTTGAATCCGTTGCAGATGATGTAGCGGTCCTTGTCTATGATGCCGCCGTCGTAGAGGGCGTTGATGATGTGGATGTCGTATGCCGACGAGGTTTCGAGGTGGATGTCGTTCTTCATCGCCTCCTCCAGCACGAACGAGAAATGGCTCGACTTGGTGCAGTAGCAGTAGTTGTACGAACCCTTGTAATCGACCTTGGCCATCGCCACGTTGAACATGCGCTTGGCGCGGTTGATCTGTTGCGAAATTTTCGGCAGATAGGTGATTTTCAGCGGTGTTCCGTACTGTTTTATCAGCTCCATGAGCGGAATGTCGTGGAAGAGCAGCTCGCTGTCCTCGACGGAAAACTCGTCCTGCGGAAAATCGAACGACTGTTCGATCAGATCGATGTACTTGTCTTTCATGTCTCGTTTGCGGCGGTTTTCGGAATCCGGCTTCGCTACATGCTTCGATTTCGGCCGAAGTGGCTCGTCCGGATTCCCGTAATTTTCGGGATGCAAAGTAGGTGAATATTTTTCGGATAACCAACTGTTCGGTCGATTATTTTCCGAAAAACAGGGTGATTGCGACGATTTGCCGTCCTCCGCTTCCGTGCGGCGTGCGTCCCGGACGTTCCGGGGGAACGGGCGGGGCCGTTTCCGGATGGCGGTCCGAAGAGCGGAAAGCGTCGTGCGGTGTTCTCTCCGGCCGGTCCGGAAGGAGGACGCGGGATGCCGGAATGCGTCGCAGGCGGCCGGACAGGGGGCCGGAGCGGTTGTCGGAAAAAGCCCCGAACGGATTAAAAAACGCCCGTATCCCGGAAAACGGTGATGTTTATATGAAGACATTCTCCGATCTTTGCTCCCGAATCCGTTTCGTCCGGGCGTCTTTCGGCCGGCGGTCCGCCGCCGCGCCATCCGGGATGCCCGGGACCGCAACGGATGACCGCGACAGATTTCGAACGATTCGCCATGAAACGACAGCAGTTTTTTCCGTCGGGGGTCCGTCCGTGCCGCCGCATTGCGGTCCGGAGAGCCGGAATGCGACGTTCGGCCGTGCGCCGCAAGGCGGTTTCTGCCGTCCGGCCGTGGCCGGAGAGCGGCTTCGGCCGGCATACCGTTGCAAATTCCGGATATGTTTCCTATTTTTGCGGTAACATATTGACCAACACGGAAAGTGTAAGTTTATTCTCGTTAAGCGAATCTGGAAAATTCAAAGGAGAGAGAGTAAGCAAACATTCCCGCGTCTTATCCCATCGTGGATACAGGCGTGGGGCTGTCGCTCGTTTCATCTCCGGGGTTTTCCAGAACCTGCTTAAGTGAAATAGGCTTCGGCTCCACGCTTTCTGTATTTTTAACAATCCTTCGCCGGGGAGCGGGCGGAGGAACGATCGACTTCAATACTATTTATGAGAAGATTCCGCACTTTGTTGCTGGCCGCTGCGGCGGCCGCTTTCTGCGCCTGCTCGGACGACAACGGCGGCGACGGAGGCAAGGACATCCAGTTGGCTCCCGGTACGCCGAAAGACTACACGATTTTCGCCGACGAGACCTCGGGCACTCCTTCCGAGGGCATTTCGTTCACGACGACGGGTCCGTGGCGCGCCACGGTTGCCGAGACCCGCGCCGAGGTATCCGGCGGGTCGCCGTCGTGGGTGACCGTCTCCCCGGACCACGGCGATGCGGCGGGCGACTACACGATTACGATCGGGCTCGGGGTGAACGCCACGGGCAAGGACCGTCGTGCTACGGTCACGATCGAGTGCGGCTCGACGAAGATCACGATCACCGTCGAGCAGAAGGGCACGACCGAGGAGGGCGAGGTTCCCGACGAGGGCGACGAACCCGTCGTACCGGCCGGCGTGCAACTGGTTTCGGAGGTGTATTGCTACTTCAACGACTCTCCCGGCGTGGAGGACAGACGCATCGAGCTGACCTACGACGAGCGGAACCGGCTGGTCCGCTGGAAGGAGACGACGAACGAGGTCGTATCTCCCGGAACGGTCGAGACGGTTACCCGAACGTACGAATACGAGTACGGCGACGGCGTCGTGCGGATCGCCAACCCCGAGGAGGATACGCACTTTACGGTCTGGCTCAACGCCGCGGGGTATGCCGAACGGGTCGAGCGGAGCCGTTCCGGAGAGTCGGCGGACATCACCACCTATGAATACGATTCCGAAAACCGTCTGATCCGCACCGAGCAGGAGGACGAGTGGGAGGATTACGTGTGGGAAAACGGCAACCTCGTGGAGAGCCGCTACGGCAGTCCGGACGGCGAGAGCGACGTGACGCGGTTTACCTATACCGATCTGGAGAACCGCGAACGGCCGGATTTCATCGGCGCATGGAACGAGCTTCCTTCGTGGTACGAGGAGCTGGCGTGGGCCGGACTGCTGGGCGTCCGGAACCGCAACCTCATGCAAGGGACGAGAGGCGACGGCGAATGGTCCTACAAGGATGATTTCTGCATGGAATACGAGGTGGATGCCGAAGGCTATGTCACCGAGGCCGTCGAGTACGGGCTGACCTCCGAAGGAGAGACGGACCGTTCGAATCCCCGCACATACGAAGTCAAACACATTGCATCCCGTAAATAACCTGAAAAATGACGAATCATGAAACGCATTTTCGCATTCCTGTTCGCAGCGGCCGCTTTCTGCGCCTGCTCGGACGACAACGGCGGCGACGGAGGCAAGGACATCCAGTTGGCTCCCGGCACGCCGAAAGACTACACGATTTTCGCCGACGAGACTTCGGGCACGCCCTCCGAGGGCATTTCGTTCACGACGACGGGTCCGTGGCGCGCCACGGTTGCCGAGACCCGTGCCGACGTATCCGGCGGGTCGCCGTCATGGGTGACCGTCTCCCCGGACTACGGCGATGCGGCGGGCGACTACACGATTACGATCGGGTTCGGGGTGAACGCCACGGGCAAGGACCGTCGTGCTACGATCACGATCGAGTGCGGCTCGACGAAGATCACGATCACCGTCGAACAGAAGGGCACGACCGAGGAGGGCGAGGTTCCCGACGAGGGCGACGAACCCGTCGTGCCGGCCGGCAAGAAGCTGATTTCCCGTATGGAGAATACCTATTGGTACGATTTCGGTTCGGGGATCGAGGAAGATGGCGGAGAAATCGTGAATTATTTCTACGACGAGAAGTCCCGCCTGACGAAGATGGTCGTGGAGACCTATTCCGAGACGAATGAGCCCTCTCCGGCCTTTATCCGCAGGCGGATTCCCGCTGCGTCCGCTGCCACCCGTACGCGCGTTCCCGTCACGTTCACGGCCGCTTTTACCTACGGCGACCGGAGCGTTTCCTACGAGATAACGCGCGAGGAGAACGGCGTGGCGGATTCCCGAAAGGATACCGGTTCGGTCGAACTGGACGAGGCCGGGCGCGCCGTGTCGGGCAAATGGACCTCGTACTACGACGAAGACGGTGGTACCCCGACTTCCGCCACGTACGAACTGTTTTACGATGCCGAAGGGTATCTGGTGAAATCGGTCTCCTCCGAGGACGGCGAGGAGCGTATCACGTGGACGGGCGGCAACCCGACCGAAGTGTGGTGGGGAACGATCGACGGGCAGGATGTGATCGACAAGGCGAGCTACGGAACGGTTCCCAACAAGACCAACCTCGACCTGAACTGGTTCTGCGTACTGAAGACCGAAGGCTGGGCCTTCGCTTCGGGAGATGCCGACAACATCTTCCCGCTCATCGGCCTTACGGGCAAACGGTCGGCGTATATGGCCGAAACGGTCACTGGATATATGTTTGCCGGATATTCCGACGGAGACTCTTACGAGTACGTTTACCAGACCGACGCCGACGGCCTGCTGATCAAGATCACGCAGAAGAGGCACAGCTCGTACGTCGAACAGCCGTACAAGAGCTTCGAAACCGTAATCACCTACACCGAATGATTCGTGCCGTTGCCGCCGGTTGCGCCGAAGCTTCCGGCGGCAGCGGTCCGATCCGAACGACAAACGATTGATTATGAAACGTATTTTCGCGTTCCTGTTCGCGGCGGCCGCTTTGGCTGGCTGCTCGGACGACAACGGCGGCGACGGAGGCAAGGACATCCAGTTGGCTCCCGGCACGCCGAAAGACTACACGATTTTCGCCGACGAGACCTCGGGCACTCCTTCCGAGGGCATTTCGTTCACGACGACGGGTCCGTGGCGCGCCACGGTGGCCGAGACCCGCGCCGAGGTATCCGGCGGGTCGCCGTCGTGGGTGACCGTCTCCCCGGACCACGGCGATGCGGCGGGCGACTACACGATTACGATCGGGCTCGGGGTGAACGCCACGGGCAAGGACCGTCGTGCTACGATCACGATCGAGTGCGGCTCGACGAAGATCACGATCACCGTCGAGCAGAAGGGCACGACCGAGGAGGGCGAGGTTCCCGACGAGGATGACGACGACCCCGCCGTGCCCGAACCTTCGGTGCGGAAGCTCGTCAGCCGGATCGACCAGACGATCGACTACTGGTCGGGCTGCGAGGACCGGTTCGATACCGATACCTATGTTTTCAAGTACGACGACCGCGACCGTATCGTCGAATATTCGATCGAAGTGGATCGTGACGGCAGCGTTTCCGACCGGCGCGTCTGCCGGCTCGACTACTCGGTCGCGGACGAAATCCGCATCGAGGAGGCCTATGATTTTTCGGACGGCGGCATGCCGGAACGCTATACCGTCTCCCTGAACGATGCGGGGTATGTCCGGCACGTCGAACTGCCCACCGCGATAAGCACCCCCTTTGTCTGCGATTTCGGATACGACGACGCGGGACGGCTGATACGTCAGGAATGGTCCGCCGGCTATTCGTCGGGGTGGACGACCTTCGACTATACGGACGGCGTCGTTTCGGGCGGTACGGTCTGCGACGACGAGGGTGAGAACTCGGCCGACGGGTTCGAACGCTATTTCGGCGACGTGAAGAACGATCTGCTGAACATCGACCCCAATGCGCTTTTCATGGGCGGACTGCTCTACGACGGTACGGAGAACTACTCCGATATCCTCGGTCCGCTCGACCGGCTGGCGTTGCTGCGGCTCGTGGGACGGGGATCCGACCGGTATGTCGTGCGTTACGACGGAGGAGACGAATCGGTGTCCGGGGATGAGATGGGATCGTGGCCGGAACCGAACGTCACGGTTCATCAGAGTTCCGAATATTGCGAATACGAGTGGGACGAGACGCTCCGCTATGCCTTCAACGACGACGGTTCGATTGCGACCGTTTCCCAGGAGGAGCTCTGCACGAGGATTCGCTATGAATACGACATCGTGGTGGGCGACGAACTGGTGAATCCCGACTATCCGGAGGGCGGATACAAGTGTACCATCGCCAATGAAACCCGGACTCCGGTCGGAAAGGGTACGAATACTTATATTTATACCTTCACTTACCGTTAAACCCCGGCGGTCATGGCTTACGTTTATCTGATTGTCGCGCTAAGCTGGCTTCTCGGCCTGCTCTGCCTGGCGGTGCTGCTCGCTCCGCCCGTCCTCTGGTTCCTCCACCGCCGCGATGCGAATTTCGCCCGTCCGGTCCGCTGGGTGGCGCGCATCGACCTCGCTTTCATTCTGTCGTGGTTCGTGTCGTTCTTCTTTTTCAACCTGCGTGATGTCCGGCCCGACGGCGTAGGTTACGATCTGCTCTACATCGTCTTCGGACTGCTGACGCTGATCGCCGTGTGGAAGATGAAGGCCGGCGAGGGCTTCAGGGGGCTGTTCCGCAATCCCGGTACGGGGAAATTCCCGTTCGCCGTTTACCTGCTGACCGCAGCCGGGGTGACTGTCGTCACGGTGGTGAGTCTGGTGAGCTACGTGATCGTCGCGGCGTGCATCATCCTGCTCTTCTGGCTGCTGTTCATCAAGCTGGACGTCCTTTCGATGGCCTTCGGCGGTTCCGGCGGGGGCGGCGGTCTGTCGCTGGGCGGCTTCGGAGGCGGCTCGGGCGGCGGTGCGGATACGGACGGGAGTTGGCCCCTCATGCAGGGCGACGAGACGTGCGACGCCAAGGTGGAAGACCCTTCGTGCGGCATCTGCAATCTGAACAAGGTCAGCGAAACGGCTTTCGAGGACCAGTACGGACGCCGCTGGGAGAAGACCCAGAACGGCAAGGTCCGCCTGTTCTGAATAAAAAAGAGCCGCCGAAACGCTTCGGCGGCTCTTTTTTGCTATCTTTGTCGAAGAAGACGCAACAAACCCGACGAAAACCCGATGAAACGAATCCTGATGACGGGCTGTCTTGCCGCTGCCTGTTCCTTCGCGGCTGCGGCGGCCGCACCCGCCGACGAACTGGAAGGGTTGCTCGGCCGCCTGCGCCGTGCCGAGGCGATGGCCGGCGGAGCCGTGAAAAACGACTCCGTGGCTTCGGTCTGCGCCGATCTGAGCGGCTACTACAACTATATTTCGGCCGACTCGTCGCGCCTCTACGCCGAGCGCGGGCTGGCTCTGCTGCCGGACACGCCGTCGGAGCTCCACGCCACGCTGCTGAACAACTGCGCCAACGCTTTCTTTTCGGCCGGCGACATGCCCCGGGCCAAGGAGTGGCTGTTCCGGACGCTCCGCGAGGCCGAAGCGCTCGGCATCGGGTCGCTGCGCATCGACGCGCTTTCGGCGCTGGGCGTGGTTTACCGGCGGTGCGAGATGCCCGACTCGGCCTTCGTCTGCTACTCCCGCGCCGCCGAACTGGCCGAGGCGAGCGGCGAGGAGTCGTCGGTGGCGAATCTCTACATCAACATCGCCGTGCTCTATGCCAATACGCGGCGGCTCGACGAGGCGCTGGTCTATGCCCGGAAGGGGTTGGAACGCTCGCTCCGGAGCGACGAGACGGGGCAGCAGCTCTACGCCTACCAGACGCTGGGCAGCATCCAGGTCCTGCTCGAACGCCGTGAGGAGGCTGCCGCCACGCTGCGCGACGCCTATGCGCTCGCCGTGCGGGCGGACATGCCTACGTTCGTGGTCAAATGCGCCGCGCCGCTCATCAGCAACTTCACGCTTCTCGGCCGGCCCGATTCCGTGCGCCGCTACATCTCCCTGACGGAACCTTACCTCGGGCGGGTGGCTCCCGGCAGCGTCGAGGGGCTGGGCTACAAGGAGGTCATCGCGCAGTTCTACCTCAATACGGGCCGTTACGGCGAAAGCCTGCGGCTGTACCGCGAGCTGCTGGCCGAGGAGGGCAACCTGGCGACTCCCCGGCCGCTGCTGCTCAACCGCATCGCGCGGGCCGAAGCCGGACTGGGCCGCTACGCCGAGGCCTACCGGACCATGGCCGAATGCTATGCCGTGCAGGATTCGGTCTCCGGGGCGCGTTTCCAGGAACAGTTGTCGGATTTCTCGGCCCGTTACGATGCGCAGCAGAAGGAGCTGGAGATCGCCACGCTGCGCGAGGAACGGGCCCTGCAACGGGTCTCGACGATGCGCTACGTCGTCTGGTCGGTGGTGCTGATCGTACTGCTCGCCGCGGCCGTGTCGCTGCTGCTCTTCCTGCGCAGGCGTCAGATCGCCCGCGGGCGGGCCCGCGAACGGGAGTTCGAGGCGTTCCGTCGGCAGACCGACCTGCGGCTGGCCCGCAAGTACATCGACGGACTGGAGGCCGAGCGTACGCGGCTGGCCCGGGAGTTGCACGACGGCATCTGCAGCGACCTGCTGGGGCTGGAGATGCGCATGCGCCATGCCGATCCGACTCCCGGGGCGCAGCGCGAGGCGGTGGAGCTGCTGGCCTTGATGCGCGAGAGCGTGCGCAACATTTCGCACGAACTGATGCCGCCCGCGCTGCAATACGCCACGCTCGACGAGATGATAGGCGACTACACATCCCATCTCGAACTGCCTCCGGCGGTCGATCTGCGCTACCGCTCCTCGTCGCCGGACGGCTGGGGCGACATTCCGCCGAAGGTCTCCTACGAGCTCTACCGCATCCTGCAGGAGGTGATGAGCAACCTGGTCCGTCACAGCGGCGCGACGCTGATCGACGTCGAGCTGCGCCGCGAGGCGCGCCGGATCGTCTGCACGGTCCGCGACGACGGCCGTGCGCCCGACCGTCGGCAGCAGCGCACGCAGGGAATCGGCCTGCGCACCGTGGCCGACCGGTTGCGGACCATCGGCGGAGGGATGCGCCTCGAACGCACCGATACGGGCACGACGCTTACTTTGGAGATCGCGCTATGACCGCCGCCGGACACGCCGAAAAACTCGCCCTGCTGCTCGTGGACGACCACGAGCTGATTCTGCTCGGTATCCGCCAGAGCCTCGAACGCGAAGGAACGGCGGGCGATCTGGTCGCGGTCCGCAGCGCCGCAGAGGCTTTGCAGGCGCTCCGCAGCAGGCGCTTCGACCTTTGCGTCGTCGATCTCGAACTGCCCGATCTGCCGGGATTCGAACTGATCGACGCCATCCGGCGGCAGGACCCTGCGGCCCGGATCGTCGTCAATACCATGCACAACGAGATATGGACCGTCAATCGCCTGCTGCAAAGCGGCGTGCAGGGCGTCGTGATGAAGGATTCCGATGCCGGGGAGCTCGCCCGCGCCGTCCGTGCCGTGGCATTCGGGGGCCGTTATTTCTGTCCCCGCTTCGAACAGCTCCGCCGGCGTTTGCTGTGCGGTTCCGGACCCGATCCGCTCACGCGCCGCGAGCAGGAGGTGCTCGAACGGATCGCCGAGGGGCACAGTACGGCGGAGATCGCCCGCCGCATGTCGCTTTCGCAGAATACGGTCGAAACCTACCGCAAGCATCTCTTCGCCAAACTCGGAGCCCGCAACTCGGTCGATCTCACGATGCGGGCCGTCGCCCGAGGTCTGATCCGCGCCGACCTCTCCGGCCGGGAAAACTGAAGGCCCGCGGCGGCTGCCGGCTGCCTGTCGTCTGTCGGCCGCTTTTGCCGGCGGGGGACTCGGCCTTCCGTCCGGCCGTTTCCCGCCGCCGCTCGGCCCTTCCTGCGAATTGGGAAGCGAATATTTGGTCTTTTCTCGGAAAAAAGGTAATTTTGAAGCCGGATTAAACCTGCTTTCGGAATCGTGCTGAGTCTTGTCATATCGCAATACCTGGAGTCGCACAAGCGGCTCGTCGTTCCCCAACTGGGGGCTTTCATCGTCAAGGAGCCGGGACATGCCGTGCTCTTTTCGGAACTGCTCAAACGCGACGACGGCGTGCTGCGCCGTCTGCTTTCGGAGCGGGGAATGAACGAGCTGGAGGCCGCGGGCGAGATCGACCGGTTCGTTTTCGAGGTGCGCCATGCCGCGGAACACGGCGGGGAGTATCCGCTGCCCGGTTTCGGCGTTCTCGCCGCCGGTCCGAACGGGACCGTCGCCTTCCGCTACGACCCCGCTCCCGTGTCCGGGACGGCCTCCCCGGAATCCCCGGCTGCGGAGACCGTAGGAAAGGAGACGCCGGTTGGTGCGGCCGCAGCGGCCGACGGTTCCGGAGAGGCGCCCGCTGCCCCGGTCCGCACGCCGCGCGTGCATCCCGGACGGCTGACCGAGGCCGTGAAGCAGGCTTTCGACGAACCGCACGTGTCGCCTTCGGCCAAACTGAACCCCGATCCCTCGGTGCGCGGCCTGCGTTACGGCCGTCCGCCGAAGAATACCGATGCCTACACCTATGTCGGCCGCGTCCCGCGCCGCCGTACGGACCGTTTCATCTGGATCGCCGTGATCGCCGCCGTGCTGGCGCTCGCCGCGATCGGATACGGTTATTACCGCGACTACCGCGAGCGGCAGATCGAGGCGGAGTGGGCCGCTCCCGCCGTGCCGGACGAACCGCAGCCCGATGCTGCCGCGGCGGGGGAGACGGGCGTTTCCGATGCCGTGCCGGTTCCGGCATCCGCTTCCGCCGTGTGACCGCCGCACCGAACCCGAACATCATACGAACCCAATGACAGAGATCGCAACCGTAAAACAACGCTTCGGCATCATCGGCACTTCGGAACTTCTGGACCGGGCGCTGGAGGTGGCCCTGCGCGTGGCTCCCACCGACCTGACGGTACTCGTCACGGGCGAAAGCGGCGTGGGCAAGGAGTTCTTCCCGCAGGTCATCCATGCCTATTCCGCGCGCAAGCACAACAAATACATCGCCGTGAACTGCGCGGCGATTCCCGAAGGAACCATCGACTCGGAACTTTTCGGCCATGAAAAGGGGGCCTTCACCGGAGCCACGGAGGCCCGGAAGGGTTATTTCGAAGAGGCCGACGGCGGCACGATCTTCCTGGACGAGGTGGCCGAGCTGCCGCATCCGACGCAGGCGCGCCTGCTGCGCGTGTTGCAGACGGGCGAATTCATCCGTGTCGGGTCGTCGAAGGTGCAGAAGACGAACGTCCGCGTCGTCGCCGCGACGAACATGAACCTGCAGGAGGCCATCGCCCAGGGGCGTTTCCGTGAGGACCTCTTCTACCGCCTGAGCACAGTTCCCATCGTCGTGCCGTCGCTGCGCGAACGCCCGGAGGACATCCCGCTGCTGTTCCGCAAATTCGCCGCCGACGTGGCCGTGCAGTACCGCATGCCGGCCGTGACGCTCGACGAGGGGGCGCGGCAGATGCTCATGCACTACTATTGGCGGGGCAACATCCGCCAGTTGAAAAACGTCGCCGAGCAGATTTCGGCCATCGAGCAGGCGCGGGTCATCACCGCGGAGGTGCTGTCGAAGTACCTGCCCCGGCAGGAGGCCGGAGCCCCCGTGGCCGCCGGTTCGGTCCGTATGGACGACGACATGTCCACCGAGCGGGAGCTGCTCTACAAGGTGCTCTTCGACATGCGCGCCGACATCAACGACCTCAAGCGCATGATGGCCGAACTGATGCAGGCTTCGGGCCGCTGCCAGGAGCCGGTGCGCGACATTCGGGGGCTGCTGCCGTCCGCCGCGCAGAGCAGCCTCGCTCCCGTGCAGCCCGCTCCGGTCTATGCCGAGAGCGAGGAGGTGACCGACGACCCGCCGCGCGAGCGGACCAAGGCCGACATGCAGCGCGAGCAGATCATCCGCGCCCTGCGCCGCAACAACGGCCGCCGCCGCGAGGCCGCCGCCGAACTTTTCATGTCCGAACGCACCCTCTACCGGAAGATCAAGGAGCTGGGTATAGCGGAAAATTAGCTTATGAAGAAGACACGCATTCTCCTGTTCTCGTTTTGCGCCGTGCTTTTGACCGGCTGCGGCGTGGCCATCAAGTATTCGCTCTCGGGCGCGTCAAT
This sequence comes from Alistipes dispar, assembly GCF_006542685.1. NCBI lineage: Bacteria > Pseudomonadati > Bacteroidota > Bacteroidia > Bacteroidales > Rikenellaceae > Alistipes > Alistipes dispar. Next base: position 2,379,067 of record NZ_AP019736.1, read on the forward strand.
CCCGCCCGACGCCAAGACCTTCTCGGTGGCCTATTTCCCCAACAACGCCACGATGGTGTCGCCCATTCTGAGTTCGACGCTCACCGAGGCGCTGGTCGATATTTTCACGCGCCGGACGCGCCTGACGCAGGTGGACGAGGGGGGCGATTTCGCCTTCGAGGGCGAGATCACGAACTACACCTCGACGACCTCCTCGGTGTCGAGCGACGAATACGCGCTGTTGAACCGCCTGACGATCACCGTCAAGGTGCGTTTCACGAACGCGCTCGACGAGAGCATGTCGTTCAACCGCACCTTCACGGCCTTCGAGGACTACGAATCGACGCAGTTGCTTACCGAGGTCGAGGGAACGCTCATTCCGCTGATCGTCGATAAGCTCGTCACGGACATCTTCCAGGCTTCGGCCTCCAACTGGTAAATGGCGATATGGACTCTCTGAAAGCGTTTTTCGCATCGCCCGCCGGAGCGTCGCTCCCTCCGGCCGGGGAGGTCGCCGCCGCCGTCGGACGTTACGGATGGTTCGCGCCGGTTCGCGTGATGCGCGAACTGCAAACGGGCGATGCCGATCCGCAGTTGGCGCTCTTCGCTCCGTGGCGCGGGGAGAGTTCCCTGCGTCGTGCGGCGGTGGATGCGGAGGCCCTCACGCGGCTCTCTTCGGAGGAGGTCATCGACCGGTTCCTGCGCGAGGAGGATCTGCGTATCGTGGCCGACGACGGGGCGCCCGACTGCGAGGTGCGCACCGCTCCCGAATTGGACGACGAGGACGAGATCGTGAGCGAGGAGCTGGCGGCGATCTACCTTTCGCAGGGGCTTCGCCGCGAAGCCATAGCGATTTATCGCAAATTAAGTTTGCTAAATCCCGAAAAAAGTGTTTACTTTGCCGAACTTATCGGCAAAATTGAAGAACAATAAAAAATAATTAATAATTGAGGATATGTTATACACGATTTGCATTGCCCTGATTCTCATTGCGAGCGTTCTGGTCATTCTCGCGGTACTGGTGCAGAACCCCAAGAGCGGCATGGCCGCCAATTTCGGCGCGTCGAACCAGGTGATGGGTGTGCGTGAAACGACGAACTTCCTGGAGAAGTTCACCTGGACGATGGCCATCGCCATCGTGGTGCTGAGCCTCGTGGCCACGCTGGCCATGGACAAGGGCCTCGTCGCCCAGAGCAATTCGGAGATTTCGAAGGACGCTAAGGCGTTGCAGGAGCAACTGCTCGACACCGAGGCCGCTCCCGCGATGCCGCAGGCCGAGATTCCAGCCGAGCAGCCCGCACAGCCTGCCGAGACTCCCGCCGAGTAATCCGGCGACCGGGAGAAATAACCTTTTCGTTCCGCGGGGATTCACTCCTCGCGGAATTTCGGTTTATACCTCGCCGGGTTTCCCGCTGTTCCCGGTCTCTTCCGTCCGGTTCTCTTTCGCTTGGCTCTCCGAGGCTTTCTCGGGGCTTTCTGCCCTTTGCCGTCTCCCGTCCTTTTGGGGCCTGGCATTTGTCCCTCCGGCTTCTGTTTTTCTCCCGCATCCGTGTCCGGTTCCCGTTGTCTCCGGGTTAGGGGAGACTTCGGCGGCTGTGCCGTCCGGTCTCCGCTGGCTTTCGGGGCCTTCGCGTTCGCCGTTTCGTCCGGAGCCTGCTGTCCGGCACGTCTCTGCAAATAAGAATCACCCCTGTCGGCGCGATCTCCCGACAGGGGTGAAATCGTAAGCCCGAACTCGTTGGGGAGCTTCTCCGTCCGCTTCTCTTCGTGCGGCGGTCCGCTCACTCCGCCACCTCGCCTTTCGACTGCTTGCGCGAATTGATCGTCAGGTAGCGTTGGAGGGTCTGTTGCAAATGCACGGGGTCTATGTTGCGGCGGATTTCGCCGTTCTGGGCGATCGAGATGCCGCCCGTCTCCTCCGACACGACGACGATGATGGCATCCGAGATTTCGCTCATGCCGATCGCCGCACGGTGGCGCGTGCCGTAGGACTTGGGCACGGCGCTCTGCGTCACCGGGAGGATGCACTTGGCCGCCACGATGCGGTCGCCTTCGATCAGTGCGGCGCCGTCGTGCAGCGGGGCGTTCTTGAAGAAGATGTTCTTCAGCAGCGGCGTCGAAACCTTGGCGTCGAGGGCGATGCCGCCTTCGGCGATGAGCCGCAGGTCGCTCCGCTGTCCGATGACGATCAGCGCTCCGGTCTTCGTCTCGGCCATTTCGCGGCAGGCCGTGACGATCGGCACGACGTTCGTCTGCACGCGGTCTTCGCCCGAGGAAAAGATGCGGGTGATGAAGTTGAACTGTTTCTGACGCATCCCGATCATCTGCAGAAACCTCCGCAGCTCGGGCTGGAAGACGATAATCAGGGCGATGGCGCCCACCGAGATCAACTGTCCGAGAATGGTCGAGAGCAACTCCATGTTCAGCGCCCGCACGATCACCCACAGCAGGTAGATGGCGATGATCCCCGAAAGGATGTAGGGGGCGTTGGTTCCCTTGGTCATGCGGTAGATCCAGTACATGATCGCGGCGACCAGGATGATGTCCATGAAGTCGATGAATGTGAACGGAACGAATCCCATTGCTTCGAAAAATTAATCCGTTGTCAGTTTTCCTGCAAATGTATGAAAAAAACGGCTTCCCCGCTGTCGTGGAAACCGCTTTTTTGCCTTTTGTCCGGCCGTTTTACTTCTTCTCGGCCTTTTTGTCGGCGGCGTACAGCTCATTGACCTTCTGCAATACGGCAGGCGTGATGTTGAGCGTCGTGTCGGCGTCGATGAGCGCCGAGGCGTTGATGATGAGCTTGTACTTCCTGTCGGCGTTGATCTGCTGCACGGCGCGGTTGAGCAGGTCCTGCGCCCGGTTCGTGAAGACGTAGTTCTCCTCGTCGAGCGACTGGGCCTCCTTCTGGGCGTTGTTCTGATAGGATGCCGCCCGTTTCTGGAGGCTCTCCTGCTGTGCCTGCGCGTCGCGCGAGGTGATGAGCCCCTTCTGGAACTTCTCCTGCAACTGCGCCACCTCGGCCTGGAGGTTCTGCTCGCGCTGCGCCCAGCTCTTCTGCGCCTTCTCGGTCTTCTCCTGCAGGGCCTTGCCTTCGGTCAGGAAGAGGTCGCACTGCGCCAGCACGGCTTCGACCTGCACGTAGGCGATATCGCTCGCGCCGACCCGGGCCGTCGTTTCGGTCTGGGCCGTCTGAGCGGTCTGTTCCGTCGTTTTCGTGCCGCAGGCGGTCATTACGAGCGCTGCAGCCAGCACCGGAAAGAGAGTTTTTTTCATATCGTTTTTTTCGGTTTTTGGTAATTATTCCGTATTTGAGACACAAAGGTAGGAAAATTTCTTTATTTTTGCCCGTCCGCGTCTAAATTTTGTCTTTTATGTACGAATATATCAGCGGCGTCGTGGCCGAGGCGGCTCCCGCCTATGCCGTCATCGACGTCGGCGGGGTAGGGTACTACCTCAATATCTCGCTCGAAACCTATTCGGCGATCGAACACGCCGAGCGCGCGAAGCTCTTCGTGCACTACGTCGTGCGCGAGGATGCGCAGTTGCTCTACGGCTTCTCGACGCGCGTGGAGCGCGAGCTGTTCCGGCTTCTGATCGGCGTTTCGGGCGTGGGCGGCAATACGGCGCGGATGATTCTCTCGACCTATTCGCCGCGCGAATTGCAGGGGATCATCTCGTCGGGCAACGCCGTGCTGCTGAAGAACGTGAAGGGGCTGGGGCTCAAGACGGCTCAGAAGATCATCGTGGAGCTTACGGGCAAGCTCACCGCGCTGGGCGCCGGGGAGGGTGCGCCGTTGGCCGCCGCTGCCGGCGGCGGGGAGATCGACGAGGCCCTCTCGGCGCTGGTCATGCTCGGCTTCGCCCGCTCGGCGGCCGAAAAGGTGCTGCGCGCCGTCGTCCGCGAATCTCCGTCGGCCTCGGTCGAGGAGCTGGTGCGCATGGCTCTCAAACGTCTTTGACGGCCGGCCCTTACGCCTCCGGCGCCGGCGGCCGCTCCCGCAGCCGTTCCGTTCCCTGTGTTTCCCCGTCCTGTTTCCCGTGTTCTCCCGGACCGTCTCCGCATTTTCCGGCTGCTTCCGCACTGCGGTCCGCCGCTGCATTTTCCGTAACCGGCCTTCGGGGGCTTCGCCCTTTGGGTTACCCCCCCCCGCTTTCCCGGTCCGTTTCCTTTCCGGCCTTCCCTCTCCTCCGGAAGCGCGGCTGCGCCTTCCGGTCTTCGCCTTTCCGTTCTCTTTTTTTCTTCGGCGGCATGCTGCGGAGGCGTTTTTTTGCGTTTGTTGTGCGGAAATCGGATTGTTTTTGTAAATTTGCACGATTATATGCCGATGAAAAGAGTGATATACGCCCTTGCCGCGCTCGTCGCGCTGTGCTGTGCCTGCTCGAACGAGGAGGAGGTGCTGCCCCAGCAGCGGGAGAAGCTGGTCTCCTATCTCGAATCGTCCCACGCCCCGGCGCTCGTCGAGGAGTCGGAGGCCGACAAGGAGGCCCGGCAGCCGTTCTATTCCCTTTCGGGCAGCACGGTTTACCGCTATATCGAGACCTACTATGCTCCCGGGCGGGAGAGCCGTGCGGAGGTAACCTCCTCGTCGAAGGTGACGATCACCTTCCGGGCCTACGAGTTCACCTATTCGAACATCACCGACAGCACCTTTCCGTTCTATTCGAACGATCCGCTGCTGGAGCAGGCCTACCTCGAGGCGGGGCTGACCCCCGGGGCCTGGTCGTTCGAACCGCTGACGCTCGACATGCGCGGCGACATACTAAAAGGGCTTCGTCTCGCGTTGTTGGGTTGTCGCGCGGGCGACGAGGTGGAGGCGTATATGACCTACAACATGGCCTTCGGCGACCGGAATTTCGGCACGATCCCCCGGGAGAGTCCTATTGCGTGGTTCTTCACGGTCGAGAGCGTCGAATAGGTCCGGAGCCGGCAACCGATTGAAAAAGAATGAGAATGCGACGAAATATGAAATTGCGTATCCTGTGCCTTGCGGCGGCCGGTCTGCTGCTGCTCGGTTCCTGCGCGAAGGAGGAGGCCGAATCGTTCGACAAGTTCGAGGATATGGCGCTCGAAGCGTGGATGCAGCAGCATCGCCCCGAGCTGCTGAAAAACTACCAGTCCGACGGCGGCTATTACGTGGACGTCCTCGATGCCGGCGATATGGAGGCGGCTCCGATCAGCGACACGGTCTGCTGGGTGTCGTTCGACTTTTCGGGCCGCGACCTGAGCGGCAACATCATCCTCACGCGCCGTGCGGACGAGGCCCATCAGGTAGGGTCGTTCACCAAATACACCCGTTACGTGCCCTATTACCGCTATTGCGGCGAGCGCTTCTCGGGATCGTTGATCGAGGGGACCTACCTGGCCATGCGCAACACGCTGCATCTCGATCCCGACTACGTGGCGGCGCATCCCGAGCGGAACCTTCCTACCGAGCTCCGGCTCCGCGAGGGGTCGCAGGTGGTGCTCTACATGCCTTCGCGCGTCGTGGGGTCCGGCGGCGTTTCGGGCGACGGCGGCTACGAAGGGCAGAGCGGCTATACGCTCGATGCGCGGCGGCCGTTCATCGTCACGATGACGATCTGCGACACGGTCAAGAATCCGCTCGAGCACGAAGGCCGCGAGGTTGACGAGTTCTGCAAGACGCATAACGGCGGCCTGAAAATGTACGACAAGGACGACGATACGGCCGACATCGGGCCGCTGCCTTCCGATCCCGAGGACAAGAATCACCCCTACAATGTCGCCGAGGAGTGGGTGAGCGCCAACGACACCATTCCGCAGGTCTATATCAACTACCGGTTCAACCCGGCGAAGAAGGGACTGAAATTCCCCGATCCCTATTTTTCGGGCTTCCTGCCCTATGCCGAGGCGTCGTCGATGGAGACGCTCGAGACGAAGATCAACGAAGCGCTCGTCAAACGCTTCCATCCCGACGAGGACAATCCTTATCCGACCGATATCAAGGAACTGGAAGCCGACTCGGTGAAGCTCGACGGCACGGCTAAGGTGTGGTATATCGGCCGTTTCCTCGATGGTTTCATTTTCGATACGAATATCGACGAGGTGAAGGAGTTGATCTACGGCGAGGTGGTTTCGGAGGGCGAAGCCTACGAATACACTCCCAAGGAGGGCGGAGCCGTTACCATGTGGTACTATTCGATTCCCAATCTCAAGTACGGGCAGTGGGCGGCCGTCGTCGCCACCTCGACCAACGGTTACGGTTCGACGGGCCGTTCGGGCGGAACCTCCTCTTCGGGGGGATATTCCTCCTCGGATTATTACGATTATCTCAATTATCTGAACTATTACAACAGCTATTACGGCAACAACGGCTATTATAATCCCTATTACGGCGGCTACTACGGCTACGGCGGCTATTACGGCGGTTATTACAATCCCTATTACGGCTATGGCTACGGCTACGGTTACGGCAGCGATTCCGACGATTCGGAGAGCGTGACGACCGTCAGCACGGAGATTCCGCCCTTCTCGCCGCTGATTTTCGAACTCTACATCGAACCCGAGGAGGAAGAGTAGCCTCCCCCGGGTCGTCGTCTGCGACCGTCGCTCCCGCGAAAAATTGCTTTCGCGGGAGCGGTTCGTTTTCGCACGTCCCGCTCTTTCGGAACCCTCTTTGTCAGAGACTCCCGGTCTTGATGCGTTTTTTCCGGGTTTCACGGCTCTCCCGACCCGGCCTTCCCGGTTTCCGCGGGCGCCCCGCATCCCGTTTTTCCGGGGGCGGTTCGTCCGGAATGCCTGCCGGACTGCGGCCGAAGATTCCGGATCCTTTCGCTCCGCTTTCGTTTTTCTCGTCCCGCGATCCGTTTTTCCTGTTTCCCGCTACTTTTTCAGGCAGAAATTTTGTAATTCCGTAAAAATGTATTAATTTAGTTGTGCAGAAGTGCAACACCTAAAATTCAACAGATATGATTATCACATTTAACGAGTTGCGTCGTATCAAGGACCGGCTGCCGAGCGGCAGTTCGCAACGTATCGCAGATGAACTGGGAATAGACGTAGAAACCGTCCGCAACTATTTCGGAGGCAAACACGAGGCCAAGGAGTGTGTCGGCGTGCACTTCGAACCGGGTCCCGACGGCGGTGTCGTGACGCTGGACGACACGACGATTCTCGACGTGGCGATGCGTATCCTGAGCGAACAGCAGTAAGAGCTTACGATATTTTGTCCGGCCGTGTGCCGGGTCGAAGGCCGGATTCCGTGCGGATCCGGCCTTTCGCATGCCGGGTTCCGTCCCGGTCCGTTTGTACCGTCGCCCTGCGCCGTCCGTCCCTTTTCGCTCCGTTCCGCCGGGGCGCCTTTTGACCGTTCCTGCCAAAATGCCGTGCGCGGGGCGCTCCGGAACCGCTCTTCCTGCCATTCGTCTGACAATTTGGCAGGGATTGCCGTTTGGTACAACCTTTGTTCGGAAAACGGACGTGTCCTGCGGCGGATGCCCGAAGGCCGGAAACCGCAGGCACGGAAAAGACGGAAAAACAATTAAAACATATTTACGATTATGGCAAAGATTATTGGTATTGATTTAGGAACTACGAACTCCTGCGTGGCAGTGATGGAGGGCAACGAGCCCGTGGTCATCCCCAACTCGGAGGGACACCGCACGACCCCTTCGGTCGTGGCGTTCACCGCCGACGGCGAGCGCAAGGTCGGCGATCCGGCGAAGCGTCAGGCCATTACGAATCCCAAGCGCACGGTCTTCTCGATCAAGCGTTTCATGGGCGAGACCTACGACAAGGTGACTGCCGACATCGCGCGCGCTCCCTATTCGATCGTCCGGGGCGACAACAACACGCCGCGCGTCGATATCGACGGACGCCTCTATACGCCGCAGGAGATCTCGGCCATCATTTTGCAGAAGATGAAGAAGACGGCCGAGGACTATCTGGGCCAGGAGGTCACGGAGGCCGTCATCACCGTTCCGGCCTATTTCTCCGATTCGCAGCGCCAGGCCACGAAGGAGGCGGGCGAGATCGCGGGCCTCAAGGTGCGCCGTATCATCAACGAGCCTACGGCCGCCGCGCTGGCTTACGGTCTGGACAAGAAGCAGAACGACATGAAGATCGCCGTGTACGACCTGGGCGGCGGTACGTTCGATATTTCGATTCTGGAGCTGGGCGACGGTGTCTTCGAGGTGAAGTCCACCAACGGCGACACGCACCTGGGAGGCGACGACTTCGACCACGTGCTGATCGACTACATGGCCGAGGCCTTCAAGGCCGAGCACGGCATCGACCTGCGTGAGGATGCAATGGCCCTGCAGCGTCTGAAGGAGGCTGCCGAGAAGGCGAAGATCGAACTTTCGTCCTCGACCACGACGGAGATCAACCTGCCCTACATCATGCCGGTGAACGGCATTCCGCAGCACCTCGTGATGACGCTGACGCGCGCCAAGTTCGAGCAGTTGTGCGACCATCTGATCCGCAAGACCGTCGAGCCGTGCAAGCTGGCGCTGCGCGACGCGGGCCTCGAGGCTTCGCAGATCGACGAGGTGATTCTCGTGGGCGGTTCGACGCGTATTCCCGCCATCCAGAAGATCGTGCAGGAGTTCTTCGGCAAGGCTCCCAACAAGTCGGTGAACCCCGACGAGGTCGTTGCCATCGGTGCGGCCATCCAGGGCGGCGTGCTGACGGGCGAGGTGAAGGACGTGCTGCTGCTCGACGTCACGCCGCTGTCGCTGGGCATCGAGACGCTGGGCGGCGTGATGACCAAACTCATCGACGCCAACACGACGATCCCGACGCGCAAGTCGGAGGTCTTCTCGACGGCCGCCGACAACCAGCCTTCGGTGGAGATCAACGTCTGCCAGGGCGAACGTCCGCTGGCGCGCGACAACAAGTCGATCGGCCGCTTCCACCTCGACGGCATTCCGGCCGCGCCGCGCGGCGTGCCGCAGATCGAGGTGACGTTCGACATCGACGCCAACGGCATCCTGAACGTCTCGGCCAAGGACAAGGGCACGGGCAAGGAGCAGAAGATCCGTATCGAGGCTTCGTCGGGTCTGACCGAGCAGGAGATCCAGCGCATGCGCGACGAGGCGAAGGCCAACGAGGCGAAGGACAAGGCCGAGAAGGAGCGTATCGACAAGATCAACGCCGCCGACTCGAACATCTTCGCCACCGAGAAGCAGCTCAAGGAGTACGGCGACAAGCTGCCGGCCGACAAGAAGACCGCTATCGAGACGGCGCTCGGCAAGCTGAAGGAGGCGCACAAGAACGCCGACGTGGCTGCCATCGACACGGCCATCGCCGAGCTGAACGCCGCATGGCAGGCCGCTTCGCAGGACATCTACGCGCAGCAGCAGGCCCAGGGGGCGCAGCAGAACGCCGGAGCCGGCCAGCAGTCGCAGGCCGATGCGGGCGGCGCCCGGTCCGAGGGCGGCTCGCAGCCCGAGGACGTCGAGTTCGAGGAGGTGAAGTAACGCACCGGCTTCCGGCCCGGGCGGCGATCGCGGAACGGGTCGGTATCCGAAAACGAAAGCGGGGAAGTGGACATCCACTTCCCCGCTTTTTTCGTCTTCTCTCGATTTGCTGGCCCGGCTTTTTGGACGCGGAATATATCGTATGCCCGGCGAGGGTATCCCGGACACCGTGCACCCCCTCCCGGATTTTCCGGCCGTTTCCGGATTGTCCGATCCTTTCCGGACTGTCCCGTATTCCCGGCGAGAGCTTGCAGGATTGCAGCATCGCATGTTCGGTCGGGTCCTGCCGGGCCTTGTCCGGTCCTGTCGGGGCTATCAGGCCTTGTCGGGTCTTGTCCGGTCAGAACGGCGGACCGCTCCGCCGTGCGGGCGGGTTCCCGGCCTATTTCCCCATCGTCAGTTCGACGATGTGATCCGGTCCTGCCGGACGTTCGCCCAGACGGAGCGTCACGCCCTCCTCGTCCTGCCGGAACTCCAGCCTGCGGCCGTCGGCGAAGGCTTTCGCTTCGCGCACCCGTTCTCCGCGGATGGGCACGAACAGCTCCGCGTCGGGCCAGTCGAGCACGTGGACGTAGATCTTGTCGCCCCGGCGGGTCGTGACGCCCCATGCGCGCGGCGTCACGGGCCCGGCCTGCGTGCCGTAGATCGTCTCGCCGTTCTTCCGCAGCCAGGCGCCGATTCCCGCGAGGCGTTCCAAAGCCGCCGCGGGCAGCGCCCCGTCGGGCTGCGGGCCGATATTGAGCAGCAGGTTCCCTCCGCGTCCCGCAGCCCCCGCGAGGTAGCGGACGAGTTCGTCCGTCGGTTTGTAGCTCCGGTCCGTGATCCGGTATCCCCACGAGCCGTTCATCGTCTGGCATGTTTCGAGCGGCAGGCGGCTCACGGCCTGCCCCGAGAGTCCCGCCGTGTTCTCGCCCGGCAGGTCGCGTTCGAAGGTCTGCACGTCCTCGCCCTCGAACGGCGTGAGGTGGTGGTTGTTCACCACCAGGCAGGCCGGTTGCAGCGTGTGAATCAGTTCGTACAGTTCGTCCAGGCGCCAGTCGAACCCGGGATTTTCGTCCTGGTCCCATACGCCGTCGAACCAGATCGCCCCCACCGGGCCGTATTGCGTGAGCAGCTCGGTGAGCTGCGCCTTCATGAAGTCGAAATAGGCCTCCACATCCTCCTTTTCGGCCGGACGTCCCGTGCCGCGCCCCGTGCGGCCGCGCGGCGCATCCTCCCGCCACCAGTCGATGAGCGAATAGTAGAAGTGGATGCCCAGACCCTGCCGGCGGCACTCTTCGGCCAGCTCCTTCACCACGTCGCGTCCGAACGGCGTGGCGTCCGCGACGTTGTAGGGCGACTGCGCCGTGCGGAACATCGAGAATCCGTCATGGTGGCGCGTCGTGAAGCAGACGTAGCGGGCTCCTGCCTCGCGGAAGGCCGTCACCCACGCCTTCGCGTCGAATGCCGCCGGACAGAACGCCCCGGCGAGCTTCTCGTATTCGCGGTAGTCGATGTCCTGGTTGGTCATCACCCATTCGCCCTGTCCGAGCAGGGCGTAGAGACCCCAGTGGAGGAAAATGCCGAACCTACCGTCGGCGAATCGTTGCCGTGCGGCGAGGTTCTCGGGCGACGGCTCGTAGGCGGGTTGTGCGGACGCGTTCGCGGCGAACAGCGCGGTGCAGCAGCAAAGCAGCAGTTTTTTCATGGCGTTTTTCGGGTTGAGGTTTCCAAATATAGTGAAAATTTCCGGAATTTCCGCATGCCGCCTCCGGCGGCTTCTTGCTAACCGGTCCGTCGTTTGCTGCGGACCGGAAAGTCCCGCGATCGGCTCACCGTCGCTCCGCGTGCCACATGCCGCAGAGGATCATCGCCGCACCCGCGAGAGCCGGCGCCGTGATGCGCTCGCCGATGCAGAGCGCCGCCGTGAGCATCGTCACCAGCGGGTTGAAGAAGATGTAGTTGGTCGCCCGGACGGCTCCCAGCCGGCGCATCACGGCGTTCCAGAGGGCGTAGCAGAATCCCGAGGCCACGACGCCCAGGAACAGCAGGTTGGCCCATACGACGGGGCGCGCGAGCAGCTCCCCGGTCGCGGCGAACGGGCGGAATGCGAAGACCGGCAGGATCGTCGCCATGCCGTAGAAGAAGACCTTCCGGGCGATGAATGACGCCGGATAACGCGCCCCCAGCCGTTTGATGACCAGCGAATAGCCCATCCACGACAGCGCGGCGGCCAGTGCCAGCAGGTCGCCCGCCGGCGAGATGTGCAGCACGAAACGTCCGTTGAGCACCACCAGCGCCATGCCAGCCGCCGCCAGCGCGGCTCCGGCGGCCTGACGCCGCGTCATGCGTTCGCCGCGGTCGGCGCGTCCGGCCGCGAGGGCCGTCCAGACGGGCGCCGTGCAGACCAGCAGCGAAACGTTCGACGCCGGGGCGTACTCCAGCGCGACGTTCTCCAGCAGGAAATAGAGCGATCCGCCGCAGACGCCCGCCGCGGCGAACGCCGCCTCGTCGCGCCGGTTTTCCGCCCGGAGCCGGCGGGGCGCCAGCGGCAGGATGCAGAGGTATCCCAACGCGAAACGCATGAGGAAAATCTCCGCCGGGGTGAGTCCCGCGGCGATCAGCGCCTTGGTCGAAACGAACGTTGCGCCCCATACCGAGACGGTGAAGAGCGCCGCCAAATGGTATCTGTATTCGGACAAACGTGCCATACGGCTCCAAAAATAGAGATTTTTCAGCCGGGATACATATTTTCCATTCTTTTTTTTTATCTTTGCGTGCTATTGTGCGTAATGACTGAATAACAACAAATAATAACAAATTTTTTTCAAGCAGATGCAAAGTAAAGGTTTTATTAAACTCATCGCGGTGCTGCTGGCGCTCGCGTGCGTTTATCAACTCTCGTTTACGTTCAAGACACGTAGCGTGGAGAAGAAAGCGGCCGAGTACGCCGCGCAGTTCCCGCTCGAGGAACAGCCCGGGGCCGAGCAGCACTATCTCGACTCGGTGCAGAACCTGCCGGTCTATAACATGGGGCTGCGCAAGTTCACCTACAAGGAGTGCAAGGAGAAGGAGCTGAATCTGGGTCTGGACCTGAAGGGCGGCATGAACGTCATGCTGGAGGTGCAGGTCGAGGACGTCGTGAAGGCCCTCGCCGGTGACAGCCAGAACGATCCGGCCTTCGTCGAGGCCATCGCCGAGGCCAACGAGGCCATGAAGCAGGGCTCCTCGAACGACTATATCGCCGATTTCGTCAAGGCCTACGAGCGCCTCTCGGGCGGGCGGCCGATCGCCGGGATCTTCGTCAGCCCCGACCGCAAGGACATCACGCTCGAGAGCTCCGACGCCGACGTGGAGAAGATCCTCAAGCGCGAGACCGAAGCCGCCATCGCCGCTTCGTTCAACGTGCTCCGCAGCCGTATCGACCACTTCGGCGTGACGCAGCCCAACATCATGCGTCTGCCCAACTCGCACCGCATTCTGGTCGAGCTGCCGGGCGTGAAGGAGCCGCAGCGCGTCCGCGACCTGTTGCAGGGAACCGCCTCGCTCGAGTTCTGGACCACCTACGACGCCCGCGAGGTGCTGCCGATTCTGGTTTCGGCCGACAAGTTCATCCGTTCCGAGCAGTCCGCTCAGCCTGCTGCCGGGGAGGCGGAGGTTTCGGCGGAGGCCGCTTCGACGGCTCCCGCCGCCGGTGAGACTTCGGGTCTGATCGCCGAGGTGGGCGCCGATTCCGCGTCGGTGGCCGAGTCGGCCCGCACGGGCAACTACGACCGTGAGGAGAATCCGCTCTTCGCCGTGCTCGACCCGTCGTTCGCCGGCGGAGCCGCCATCGGCGCCGCCTACAAGGCCGACATGGCCGCCGTGAACGCCTACCTGGCCCAGCCTGCCGTGCGCGAGCTCTTCCCGGCCGACATCCTTTTCAAGTGGGGCGTCAAGGGCGACGACCATATCGACGGCCGCTATTACCTCTACGCCATCCGCGTCTCCACTCCCGACGGCAAGGCTCCGCTCGACGGTTCGGTCGTCACGGAGGCTACCGAGCAGTACGCCCAGCGCGGCGCCACGGCCGAAGTCTCGATGACGATGAACGCCGAGGGTACGCAGGAGTGGGCGCGCATGACGGGCGAGAACATCGGCAAGTGCATCGCCATCGTGCTCGACGGCTACGTCTATTCGGCGCCCCGTGTGAACGGCAAGATCGACAAGGGCCAGTCCTCGATCACGGGCGATTTCACGATTCAGGAGGCCAAGGACCTGGCCAACGTGCTCAACTCGGGCAAGGTCCCCGCTCCCGCGAAGATCATTCAGGATACGGTCGTCGGTCCTTCGCTGGGCCAGGAGTCGATCAACGCCGGTATGCTTTCGTTCGTGATCGCCTTCATCCTCGTACTCCTCTACATGGGCCTCTTCTATAAGACGGCGGGCTGGATGGCCGACATCGCGCTGTTGACCAACGTCTTCCTGCTGATGGGCGTGCTCGTGTCGTTCGGCGCCGTGCTGACCCTTCCGGGTATCGCCGGTATCGTGCTGACGATGGGTATGGCCGTCGATGCCAACGTCATCATCTACGAACGCATCAAGGAGGAGCTCCGCGGCGGCAAGGGCATTTCGCTGGCCATCAAGGACGGTTTCTCGAAGGCCTACTCGGCCATCATCGACGGTCAGCTGACCACCATCATCACGGGTATCGTCCTCTTCGTCTTCGGTACGGGTCCCGTGCAGGGCTTCGCTACGACGCTCATCATCGGTATCGTCACCTCGGTCTTCTGCGCCATCTTCATCACGCGCCTGATGATCGAGTGGATCGTTGCGAAATGGGGTTCCATTTCGTTCTCCTACAAGTGGTCCGAGGCGTTCCTCAGCAACACGCACGTCGATTTCATCGGCAAGCGCAAGGTCGCCTACGTACTGGCCGTGGCGCTGATGGCGCTCTCGTGCGTTTCGTTCGCCGTCCGCGGACTGAACCTCGGAGCCGAGTTCACCGGCGGCCGCGCCTACGTGGTCCGCTTCGACAAGCCCGTATCGGCCGAGGATGTCCGCGAGAACCTCGACAAGGCCTTCTCCCGGATCGCCGACGCCGACGCTTCGTCCGTGAGCTTCGAGGTGAAGCAGTACGGCAACGAGAACCAGATGCGCATCGTGACGCAGTACCGTTACGACGACACGTCGGACGAGGCTACGGCCGAGGTCGAGAAGATCGTCTATGACGCGTTGAGCCCGCTCTACTCCTATGCCATCACCTTCGAACAGTTCCGCAACACGCAGACCGACCTGAACGGTATTCTCACCGCCGACAAGATCGGTCCTTCGATCGCTCAGGACATGACGTGGAACGCCATCTACTCGGTGCTCTTCTCGCTCATCGCCATCGGTCTCTACATCACCTTCCGCTTCAAGCGCTGGCAGTGGGCTACGGGAGCCACGGCCGCACTGGCGTTCAACGCCCTGCTCATCATCGGTATCTTCTCGATGTTCTACGGGCTGCTGCCCTTCAACCTCGAGGTGAACCAGGCCTTCATCGCCGCCATTCTGACCATCATCGGTTACGCCATCAACGACACGGTGGTGGTCTTCGACCGAATCCGCGAGTATCTGGGCCTCTACCCGAAGCGCAATCTCAAGGAGCTGGTGAACGGCGCCATCAACTCGACGCTGTCGCGTACGATCAACACTTCGGGCACGACGCTCGTGACGCTGCTGGCGATCTTCTTCTTCGGCGGCGAGACGATCCGCGGCTTCATCTTCGCGCTCATCATCGGCGTCGTGGTCGGTACGGCCGCCACGATCTTCATCGCCACGCCGATCGCCTACGATCTGATGATCCGGCGCGCCGCGAAGGCCGGCGAGGAGAAATAATCCCCGCGTATATCTGATTTTATAAATAGCGAAAGGACCGTATCTCCGCGATACGGTCCTTTTTCGTCGGGCGGCGGCAAATAAATTTGGCGTTGCGCGCATCTTGCCTTATCTTTGCATATCGGATCGCTTTTCGGCCGTAGGGCCGCATCCCGCCACGGGTTGCGGCGCCTTCGATGCCGGAGTGGCTATTTTTTTGTAGGACACATGGAAAATCTGCTGAAGTGGATGCGCCGCTACGTCTCGCCGGTCTTTCTGGCGCTGCTCGTCGCCTCGTTCATCTTGTGGTATCTGGCCAAACTGACTTATATGTATACCACCGAACAGACCATCCGGCTGAGCATCGACGGCCAGCCCGTCGAAATTACCTGCGTGGTCGAAGGGGTGGGGACCAACCTGTTCGGTTACAGGGTCTATATGAACAAGACGCTGCGCATTCCCCTCGCCGAGCTCAAGACGCGCCGGGCGACCGGGGAGGGCCACGAGGGCAAGCTCGTCATCGACCCGCAGTCGTTGCAGCACGCGATTTCGGTGCGCTTCAGCGACATCAAGATCATCTCCATCGGTGCGATCCCCGAGATCGACGACCCCGTAAAGGAGTGACGCCATGATGAAGGTCGGAATCACGGGCGGCATCGGCAGCGGCAAAAGCACCGTCTGCCGTTTGTTCACGGCGCGGGGTGTCGCGGTCTATGACTCCGATACCGAGGCCCGGCGGCTGATGACCGGTTCCGCGGAGTTGCGGCAGGCGATCGCGGCGCGCTTCGGCGCCGACATCTACCGCGGCGGTGCGCTCGACCGCGCCCGTCTGGCCGGGATGGTCTTCTCCGACGGGGCGGCGCTGACCGATCTCAATGCGCTGGTGCATCCCGCCGTCGTGGCCGATTTCGCCGCCTGGGCCGAACGGCAGGCGGGTGATTACGTGATTCTGGAGAGCGCCATCCTCTTCGAGGCCGGACTGCGTGGGGCGGTCGATCGCACGGTCGCCGTGCTGGCCCCGCTGGAACTCCGTATCGAACGCACCTGCCGCCGCGACGGTTGCGACGCCGAAGCCGTCCGCCGCCGGATCGCGGCCCAGGCCGACGACGACACGCTCTGCGCCGCAGCCGATTTCACCCTTGTCAATATCCTCGAAGAGGAGCTCGAACCCGCCGTGGCGGCCCTCGACCGCCGTTTCCGTTATGAAGCACAGCACCGTTGATCCGTTTCCGGCCACGCCGTGCGTGATGGCCATTCTGAATGTCACTCCCGACTCGTTCTACGCCGGGAGCCGGACCCCTTCGGCCGGAGAGGTCGAACGCCGTGTCCTCGAAGCCGTGGGGGAGGGCGCCTCGATCATCGACGTCGGGGGCTACTCCTCGCGTCCCGGGGCCGACGAGGTTCCGCCCGACGAGGAGTGGCGGCGCGTGGCGCTGGGCGTGGAGGCCGTGCGGCGGCTGGCTCCCGATACGGCCGTTTCGGTCGATACGTTCCGCAGCGGCATCGCCGCCCGGGCCATCGAGACCTTCGGTCCGCTGATGATAAACGACATTTCGGCCGGCGAGCTGGACCCTGCCATGTTCGCCGTCGCCGCCCGTTACGACGTGCCCTATGTCGCCATGCACATGAAGGGCGACCCGCAGACGATGCAGTCGCTCACCGACTACCGCCGGGACATCGTTTCCGAGGTGGTCGCCTATTTCCGCCGCCGTGTCGAACGGATGCTCGCCGCCGGTATCCGCCGCGAACGGATCGTCCTCGATCCCGGTTTCGGATTCGCCAAGACCGCGGAGCAGAACTACCGCTTGCTCGCCGGGCTGCACGAGCTCTGTGCGCTGGGCTACCCGGTACTCGCGGGGCTTTCGCGCAAGTCGATGATCTATAAGGTGCTCGGCACGACGCCCGCCTGTTCGCTCGCCGGGTCGGTCGCGCTGGGATGGGAGTGCCTGCGCCAGGGTGCGGCGATTCTCCGCGTGCACGACGTGCGCGAGGCCGTCGATACGGTGCGGCTTTTCGGAATGTACGAACGACAGGTTTCGCTATGATACGACTTACAGACATACGCAAACGCTTCGGCGAGCTGGAGGTGCTCAAGGGCGTCTCGCTCGGGGTCCGGCAGGGCGAGGTGGTCTCCGTCGTCGGAGCCAGCGGCGCCGGCAAGACGACGCTCCTGCAAATCATGGGCACGCTTTCGCGTCCCGACGCGGGCCGGGTGGAGATCGGCGGCGAAGACCCCTTCGCGCTGGGCGACAAGGCGCTGTCGCGTTTCCGCAACGACCGCATCGGCTTCGTTTTCCAGTTCCACCACCTGCTGCCCGAGTTCTCGGCCTTCGAGAATGTCTGCATTCCGGGGCTGATCGGCCGGCGGCCCCGCGCCGAGGTCGAGCGCCGTGCCGCGGAGCTGCTCGCGCTGGTGGGTCTCACCGCCCGCCGCGACCACAAGCCCGGCCAGTTGTCGGGCGGCGAGCAGCAGCGCGTGGCCATCGCCCGGGCCATCGTCAATGCGCCTGCCGTGCTGCTGGCCGACGAGCCTTCGGGCAACCTCGACACCCGCAACCGCGAAGAGATCCACCGTCTGTTCTTCGACCTGCGCGACGAGCTGGGGCAGACCGTGGTGATCGTCACCCACGACGAGCGCCTCGCCGCGATGGCCGACCGGAAAATCACCATGTCCGATGGCCGGATTATCTGATCGCGGGGCATTGCGCGAGCTGCTCGAGCGGCTCCACGACCGGTACAACCGCCCGGAGTTCATTCCGGACGACCCCGTCGCCGTGCCGCACCGCTACACGGGCCGTGCCGACCGGGAGATCGCCGGCTTCTTCGCCGCCACCATCGCCTGGGGCAGCCGTCCCACGATCGTCCGTAACGGCCACCGCCTGATGCGCTACATGGACGATGCTCCGGCCGATTTCGTGCGCAACGCCTCGGAGCGCGAGCTGGCGGGACTCGGCGCCTTCGTCCACCGCACCTTCAACGGGGGCGACGCCCGCGATTTCGTGCTGGCCCTGCGCCGCATCGAAACGCTCTACGGCGGCATCGGGGCCTTTTTCGAGAGCCGCTACGCCGCCGTGGGCGACCTTCCGGCGGTCTTCGCCGATTTCCGCCGCGAATTTTTCGCCGCCGACCATGCGCCGCGCTGCGAGAAACACCTCTCTTCCGTCGAGCGCGGCGCGGCGTGCAAACGCTTGTGCATGTACCTGCGGTGGATGGTCCGCCGCGACGACCGGGGCGTGGACTTCGGGGAGTGGCGCACCATTCCCGCTTCGGCCCTGCGGCTGCCGCTCGACGTCCATGCCGGCGACATGGCCCGCGCATTGGGGTTGCTCTCGCGCCGTCAGAACGACTGGCGAGCCGTCGAGGAGGTCACCGCCGCGCTCCGCACCTTCGATGCCGACGATCCCGTGCGGTACGATTTTTCGTTGTTCGGCGCCGGCATCGGCGGTTATCTGAAGGATTGATCCATGTTCCGTTTCAAGCAGTTTGCCGTGCGGCAGGACCGCTGCCCGATGAAGGTCGGCACGGACGGCGTGCTCCTCGGGGCCTGGGCCCCGGTGCTGCCTTCCGACCGCCGGGTACTCGACATCGGCACGGGCACGGGACTGATCGCCCTGATGATGGCCCAGCGCATGCCGCAGGCACGGATCGCGGGGGTGGACATCGACGACGTTTCGCAGGCCCGCGAGAATGCCGACGCCTCGCCGTGGGGGGCACGCCTCGAATTTCACCGCTGCCCCGTGCAGGAGTTCGCCGCCGGCGGGGCGTTCGATCTCATCGTCTCCAATCCGCCCTATTTCGTCGGTTCGCTCACCTGTCCCGATGCGGGCCGCACCGCCGCGCGTCATGCCGTCCATCTGCCTTTCGAGGCGCTGCGCGACGCCGTGCTGCGGCTGCTCGCTCCCGGAGGTCGTTTCGCGCTGATCCTTCCCTCATCCGAGGCCGAACGCTTCCTCGCCGTTTGCCGGGACGCCCTGACCCTCGTGCATCGTACCGACGTGCGCACCACGCCGCGTCGCGAAGCGAAGCGCGCCCTGCTCTGCCTGACCCGCCCGGCCGGGGCTCCGCTTCTTCTCCGGCAACTGACGGCCGGAGCTTCCGCTTTGGCCGGTCCCGCCGTTTCGGCCGGGGCTTCCGCTTCCGCCCCTTCCGGTCTTGTCGCTTCCGTCGTTTCTCCCTTGAACGTTCCCGGTGCTGCCGTCGCCGTCCCGGCCGTTTCCGCAGCCCTGCCGGAGGAGACCGGGCGGCCCGTCGTCCCGCTGCGCGACGAACTGGTGGTCGGCACGGGCGGACACGAATCCTATACTCCCGAATACCGGGCCCTTACGCGCGATTTTTACCTGAAATTTTGACGGCACGCGAAAAAAAGTTACATTTGTAGATGGTATC
The DNA here is from genome assembly GCF_006542685.1 of Alistipes dispar. Classification (NCBI taxonomy): domain Bacteria; kingdom Pseudomonadati; phylum Bacteroidota; class Bacteroidia; order Bacteroidales; family Rikenellaceae; genus Alistipes; species Alistipes dispar. The sequence continues at coordinate 2,398,690 of NZ_AP019736.1, forward strand.
CAAACTTCGTGCACTATGAAATTCCGTCTTTTGACCCTGGCCCTGTTGTGTTGCGGCGCTGCCGCCACGGCCCAAAATCCCTATATCGCCCTCGAAGGCGCCGCCGAAAGCGCTGCGGGGATCGCCGTCAGCATGCCCCGTTCGGTGCTGGCCGTCGATCTTTCGGTCGAGTGCAGCACCGTCCTCTGCGGACCTTATGCCCGCTATGCGCAGAAATACCTCGGTGTGCGCGCTCCGCTGACCGACAAGACGACATGGAGCATCGCGGGGGCGCGGATCGCGCTGGCCGGCGATGACGCGTTCGGGGCAGCCGCACCCGCGGCCGATGCCTCCCGCGTCGTTTCCCATGCGGCTTCGGACGAGGCTTTCGCGGCCCTGCAACCCGACAAGACCTCGGCGACGGTCTATTCGCTCGAGGATGCCGCGCGCATGGCCGCCGAGCAGATTTTCTCCCTGCGCCGTCACCGCCTGGAACTGATTACGGGCGAAGCCGGCGAGAATGTCTTCGGCGAGGGGCTGAACGCCGCGCTGGCCGAGATCGAACGGCTCGAGCAGAGCTACCTGGAGCTGTTCCTCGGCAAGCAGATCGTTTCGACCCGGACGCAGCGCTACCTGGTCTATCCCTCCGCCGACCGGAAACAGTATGTCTTCTGCCGCTTCAGCCCGGCCGCCGGGCTGCTTCCCGAGAGCGATCTCTCGGGCGATATGGTGGTGTTGCAGATCGAGCCGTCGGGCGACACGGAGTGTCCGATCGAGGCCGGTCCGAAAGAGCAAGGTACGGTGAAGTGCCGCATGGCCGATCCTTCGACCTGCACGGTGATCGCCTCCGGCCGCGAATACGCCCGTGCCGTCGTGCCGCTGTTCGAATTCGGCCGCACGGTCCAGGTGGCTCTTCCGCGTCGCAGATAGCAGACGTATATGAACCATACCTCCCGCATGACGGCGCTGCTCGGCGAGTTGCGCCGTGAGCGCAACGGGGCCGTGGCCGATGCCATGCGCCTCGTCGGCGCGCCCTACGGGCTGAATTACGGCGTGAGCCTTCCGACGTTGCGCCGTTTGGCGCGTGCCGAAAAGCCCGATTACGCATTTGCGAAGTTCCTCTCGTTGCAGGATGTGCGCGAACTGCGCCTTGCGGCCTACCACATTGCCGATCCGGCCGGCCTTACGCCCGGCGAATTTCCGTTCTGGGCCTCCGGCATCGTCAATCACGAGCTGGCCGAGGAGGCCGCCTTCGCCCTGTTGCCGCGTATCGGAGACTTTCCCGCCCTGTTCCGGACGTGGACGGCGACCGATATGCCGTGGCCGTTGCAGTATGCAGCGCTGATGGCCGCTTCCCGCGTCGTGCCGCCCGACTCCGGGTGGGTCGATTCCGCCGTCGAAGCGGTCCGCAGGGCTGCCGCGGCCGCCGAAACCGTGCCGCCGGACGTTGCAGCTTCCGAAGGAGGCCTTGTTTCTGCCGCACCCGTTGCTGCCGTCGTTGCCGGGACCGGCCCCGCAGTGTCCGCCTCCCCGGAAAGCGGTTTTTCCGCGTCCGCAACCCCTTCCGCCGCCTGCTCCGTGTGCACTCCCGCCGCTGCACTCCTTGTCGCACAGGGGGCGGTGGCGCTGCTCGCGGCCGTCGGGTCCCGAAACGGGGAGAGCCGGCAGGCGGTGCTCCGCAAAGCCGGCTCTCTGGGCCGGCTCCGTGCCGAAGACTACGTCCACGAGGAGCTGGCCTGGCGGTTGGAAGTTCAGTGATGTACGGCGTGTTCGCGCTGTTCGATCGTGTCGAAAGCCTCCCTGAGTTCCCTGTAGCCTATGAGACCGCTTCGGCGCCAGAGCACTTCGCCGCGGCGGAAGATCACCAGAGTCGGAACCGAGGAGATGTTGTAACGCCGCACGATCTCCAGCATGTCGGGGTCGTCCACGTCGATCCGGTAAACGTCCGCACGACCGTTCATTTCCGTTTGGAATCTGTCGATTACGGGAACCATTGCCTGGCACGGTCCGCACCAGGTGGCGAAGAAGTCCGCGAGCGTCACCGCGTCCCTCCAGATGATTTTGTCGAAATCTTTCATAGTCGCTCCTTTCGGAAGAGGCGGCCGTTCGCCGCGTCCCCCGCGTTTTTCCGGGGGAGCAGCAAATTCTATTCCAGAAAGAGCGCCCGGGGCAACTGGTCGATGCTGTTTATCCGCACGATTTCGATGCCTCTGGGGTGTTTGGCTCCTTTGGCGAGGTATCCCGAGACGACGATCCGCCGGAATCCCAGCCGGGCGGCCTCGCTGATACGCTGTTCGGTGCGCGGGGCGGGGCGCACCTCGCCCGACAGCCCGATTTCGCCCGCGCAGCAGACGCCCTCTCCCACGGGACGGTCGTAGTAGGAGGAGATCACCGCCGCCACGACGGCCAGGTCCAGCCCCGGGTCGGCGACCTTGAACCCTCCGGCGAAGTTCAGGAAGACGTCCTTCTGGAACATCTTCATCCCGACGCGCTTTTCGAGCACCGCCAGCAGCATGTTCATCCGCCGCGTGTCGAATCCCGTGGCCGTGCGCTGGGGCGTGCCGTAGGCCGCGCCGCTCACCAGCGCCTGCACTTCGATCAGGTAGGGTCTCACGCCGTCGGCCGCAGCACCCACGGCGATGCCGCTCAGCGGCTCCTCGTAGTGCGTGAGCAGGATTTCCGACGGGTTGTCCACGCCCCGCAGTCCGGTGTCCAGCATTTCGAACACGCCGATTTCGAACGTCGCGCCGAAGCGGTTCTTGATGCCGCGCAGGATGCGGTATATGTTGTTGCTGTCGCCCTCGAATTGCAGGACGACGTCCACGATGTGTTCGAGGATCTTCGGTCCGGCGATGGTCCCGTCCTTGGTGATGTGGCCGATGATGACGATCGACGTGGCGGTCGATTTGGCGTATTTGAGCAGCGTCGCGGCGCATTCGCGGATCTGCGACACGCTTCCGGCCGACGAATCCATCAGCTCGGTGTAGATGGTCTGTATCGAGTCGATGACGACCAGGTCGGGCTTCTGCTCGGCGATTTGCGCCACGATGTTCTCCAGCAGCGTCTCGGGGTAGATCATGCACTCCTCGTTGCCGATCCCGAGCCGCATGGCGCGCATCTTGATCTGCTCGGCCGACTCCTCGCCCGAGACGTAGAGGGTCTTCAGCCCGTTCGCGGCCAGAGCTATCTGGAGCGAAAGGGTCGATTTGCCGATGCCCGGCTCGCCGCCCAGCAGCACGAGCGATCCGGGGACCATGCCGCCGCCCAGCACGCGGTTCACCTCGGCGTTGCCCAGATCGAGCCGCCGGTGTTCGCTCTCGCGGATGTCACGCACCCGCTGGGGTTTCGCCGCCGGCAGCGACCCTGCGGCGACGGCCGGTACGGAGCCGCTCTCGCGCGCCACGATCTCTTCCGCGAAGGTGTTCCATTCCCCGCACGAGGGACATTTCCCCAGCCATTTGGGGGCTTCGAATCCGCAGTTTTTGCAGAAGAAGGCTTTTTTTACCTTTGCCATCCTGTTCAGTATGCGTTTGCCGAGGTGTACTCCCTGCGCACGGCCCGCGTGATGCCGGCCGCGGGGTAGAGGGCCTGGTACTGTTCCGTGAGGTCCACCTCCAGCACGATTTTCCGCTCGCCCTCCTCGTCGGTGTACGATGCGGGCGAACATACGTAGTCCTCCTCGCCGAAGAGAACCTCGAACTGCTCCTTGCCCGGCTCCTTGCCGAACAGTCCCGTCACGGGTTCCGTGTCGGGCGCGGTCCTGATTTCGGCCCGTCCGCCGTTGTATTGCGAGAAGTGCAGCGTGTAGCCGCCTCCCGCCTGCACGGGGGCCGCCGACACGATCTCGGCCTCGATCTGCGCGACCAGCGGATTCTCCCCGCTGCCGCCGTCTTCTTCGCTGTCGCCTTCGTCGCCGCCGTCGTCCGGATTCCCGCCTCCGGCCGCTCCGGTTCCGTCGCTGTCCCCCGTCCCGGTATCATCGCCGGTTCCGGTATTGTCTCCGGTTCCGTCTTCGTTGCCGTCTCCGGTCTCTCCGCTGCCGGAGTTATCCCCGGAGCCGTCTCCCTCCTCTCCCGTGCCGGGATCGGAGTTTTCGGTCAGGGCGACGTCGGCTTCGACCCGGGTGACGGGGTAGCGGGCCGTGTAGAATACGCCGGTCCGGGATTCTCCGCACGCTGCCGTGAGCAGCGCCGCGCACAGGGCGCACAATAGATAGAACAGCCGTTTCATGCGTTTCTGTTTTTCATAATCCCCGGTCTTCGTCGATCAGCACCACCAGCACGCGCCCTGCCGGGTGGCAGCGCAGCATCTCCATCCGGGTATTGCAAATGCGGTCGGGGGAGTTGCAGTCCATGCAGACCCCGGTTTTGGCGCACGGTGTGCGGAATCCGGGGTGGCGGGCTATGTTTTGCGGCGCGGCGATGCGCCGGATGCGTTCTTCGGCCTCTCTGCGGTCGGCCACGATTTTGTTGCGTCCCGCCACGAGGAGCACCTTGCGGGGACCGAACGCCACCGGGGCGATGCGGTTGCCTACCATGTCGAGCCAATGGAGCGTGCCCTCTTCGGTCACGGCGTTGATTCCCGTTACGAAAAGGTCCGACAGCAGGGCCTGCCGCCGGATTTCGAGTCTTTCGGGCCGGGGCATCGAGGCGTCGAATCCGTCGAGCAGCCTCCACCGCCCGTCCCGGCGCAGCCATTCTACGATTCCCGTGTCGCGCATCGTCATTGAATCGCCGAACGATACGAGTTCCGGCATCTCGGCCTCGACCGCCGCGCGCAGCCTTTCGAACGCCTCCTGCGCGTCCTTCGTCACGACCGCTTCGAAGCCGTGGCGGCGCAGCGCTTCGGCGCAGCGTGCGAGCCGTGCCGTCTGGTCCGCCGTATCGTTTCGTTCCGTCTTTGTCGTCTGGTTCGTCTGCATCGTGTTTTGCTTTGTGTGTCGTCGTGTGAAACTTCCGTTTGTCCTCAGCGCAGCTTCCGCTTCACGACCGCCGGATTTCCCGCGGCCAGCGAGTCCTCGGGAATGTCGTGCACGACGACGCTCCCTGCGCCGATGATCGAGCGGGCGCCGATCCGGACGCCCGGGCAGACCGTGACGCCGGCTCCCAGCCAGCAGTCCTCGCCGATCGTGATCGGGAGGCCCGTTTCGACGGGTTTGCGGCGCTCTTCGAAGTCTATCGGATGCTGCGGCGTGCAGATACGGCAGCCGGGGCCGATGAGCGTGTGGTCGCCGACCGTGATGCCGCCGCAGTCGAGAAACGTGCAGCCGGCGTTGATAAAGACGCCTTCGCCCAATTGAATCCGATGACCGTGGTCGCAGTAGAACGGCGGCATGATCCGGGCAGTGGGATGGCGATGGGGGATTAGCGCTGAGAGCGCTTCGTCGTAGGCTTTGCCGTCGTCGAATGACACGGCGTTGAAATGTGCCTGGTTCACCCGCCTTCGGCGAAGGCTTTCTGCCACATCGGGCGCTGTGAAATCGAACGGCTCGCCTGCGAGCATCTTTTCCATTTCGGTCATGATGTCGTTCCTATTTGATGAAGAACCGGTATATGTCGTTGCCGTTGGCGTAGAGCAGCAGCATGAGCAGGACGATCATGCCGACGTACTGCGCCGCTTCGAGCACCTTGTCGCTCACCTTGCGTCCGGAGATCATTTCCCAGAAGGTGAACAGGGCGTGTCCGCCGTCCAGCCCCGGGATGGGCAGAATGTTCATCACCGCGAGGATGATCGACAGGAATGCGGTCTTCATCCAGAAATCCTGCCAGTCCCACGCCGCGGGGAAGATGCTCCCGATGGCGATGAATCCGCCCAGCTCCTCGTACATCTTCGTCTTGGGCTGCACGATCAGTTTCAGTTGTTCCCAGTAGGAGGAGATCACCTCTCCCGTTTTGCGGATGCCCGCCGGGATGGACTCCCGGAGGGTGTACTCCTGCGTGCGCGGGGTGTAGAGGTCCTGCCGCGGCGCGACGCCGATCAGCCCCTCCTCCGATACGGGCAGCGTCATGGTCAGCACCATGTCCCCTTCGCGCAGCGCCTCGATCCGCACCGAGTCCCCGGCGCGCGAGCGGATATACCGCTGGTAGTCGGGAAACTCCGCTCCGCGGAGGTCGTCCACGGCCAGGATTTCGTCGCCCTTCTTCAGGACCGCGGAGGCCGCCGCCGACACCGTGCTGTCCACGATGAACGGGAAGCGCAGGGCGAGGAATCCCTCGTAACCCTTTTTCTGCCGCATGGCGATCAGGTCGTCGAGCGGCAGGTTCAGCGTCACCGCCCGGCCGTCGCGCTCCACCTCCACGCGGCGGTCGTCCTCGGTGATGAGCAGCGAGGAGATGATCTCCTGCACGTTGTCCACCGGCCTCCCGTCGATCGAGAGGATGCGGTCTCCGTCGCGGAATCCCAGCTCGTGCCCCGCCTCGTTGAAGTCGTAGCCCCAGCGGGCGTCTTTGTTCGAGAAGTAGGTGTCGCCCCACGTGTAGCAGATGCCGCAGTAGATCGCCACGGCCAGCACGACGTTCATCACCACGCCGGCGATCATCACCAGGAAGCGCTGCCACGCGGGTTTGGCGCGGAATTCGTCCTGCTGCACGGGGCGTTTCATCTGCTCCTTGTCCATCGACTCGTCGATCATGCCGGCGATCTTGACGTAGCCGCCCAGCGGCAGCCACCCCAGTCCGTATTCGGTGTTTCCGCGTTTGAATTTGAAGAGCGAGAACCACGGGTCGAAGAAGATGTAGAACTTTTCGACGCGGATCCGGAACACGCGCGCCATGATGAAATGCCCCAGCTCGTGAATGCCCACGAGGATGGTGAAACAGAGGAAAAACTGAAGAATCTTGATTGCTATGTCCATTGTGCGTATCGGTTACAGTTCGAGAAATTCGGCGGCCAGCGCGCGGGCTTCGGCATCGGCCGCGGCGTAGTCGTCGAGCGTGGGGGAGGCGACGAACGAGGCGTGTTCGAGCGCATGGCGGATCGCCCGCACGATGTCGAGCCAGGCGCACCGCCGCGCGAGGAAGGCTCCCACGGCCGTTTCGTTCGCGCCGTTCATCGTGCACGCCGCCGTGCCGCCGCGGCGCAGGCAGTCGTAGGCGATCTCCAGCGCCGGGTACTTCTCGCGGTCCACCGCCGCGAAGGTGAGCTGCGAGTGGGCCAGGAAGTCGAAGCGCTCGCCCGGCCGTGCGGCCCGGTCGGGGTACATGAGGGCGTAGCTGATGGGCATGCGCATGTCGGGCGTTCCGAGCTGCGCCTTGATCGCACCGTCCTCGAACTCGACCATCGAGTGAACGATCGACTGCGGGTGCAGCACCACGTCGATCCGCTCGGCGGGCGTGCCGAAGAGCCAGTGGGCCTCGATCACCTCGAAGCCCTTGTTCACGAGCGTCGAGGAGTCGATCGTGATCTTCGCGCCCATCCGCCATTGGGGATGGCGCAGCGCCTGTTCCACGGTGACGCCGGCCAGCTCCTCGCGTCTGAGGTCGCGGAACGCCCCGCCGCTGCACGTGACGATCAGCCGCCGCACCGGGGCGCGTTCGCCCGCGAGACACTGGAATATGGCCGAGTGCTCCGAGTCGATCGGGACGATCGGCGCGCGGTGTTTCCGTGCCAGCGGCATCACGCAGGCGCCGCCCACCACGAGCGACTCCTTGTTGGCCAGCGCCAGCTTCTTGCCCGCTCCGATGGCGGCCACCGTGGGCGCCAGTCCGGCGTATCCCACCAGCGCGTTCACCACGACCTCCGTGTCCCCCGCGGCGGCCAGCTGCGCCACGGCCTCCTCGCCGGCATACACCTTCGTGTCGGTGCCGGCGAGCGCGTCGCGCAGCGGCGCATAGTGCCGTTCGTCGGCTATCGCCACGGCGTCGGCGTCGAACTCCCGGGCCTGCTCGGCGAGCCGCTCCCAGCGGCTGCGGGCCGTCAGTACGCGGGCTTCGAACCGTTCGGGATTCTCCCGCACGATGTCGAGCGTCTGTTCGCCGATCGAGCCGGTCGAACCCAGAATGGCAAGTCGTTGTCTCATGGTCTTCAGAATACGATATAACTCTCCGGATCGACCGGTTTCCCGTCGCTCCACAATTCGAATTCGAACATGCGCACCTCGCCGTTCTCGGCTTCGGAGTTGTAACCCACCAGCTCGCCCGGGCGGAGCGTCTGCCCCGGAGCCGCGAGCGACTGCGAAAGGTTGCGATAGACCGACAGCAGGCCGCCGCGGTGCTGCATGATGACCGTGTAGCCCCGCTCGGGGGTCCAGAGGCTCTGCACCACCGTCCCGCCGTCCACGGCCGCGATGCGGTCGGAGGCCGCCGCGGCGATCTTCACCCCGAAACGGCCCTGCGAGATGTCGAAACGCTCGGTGATGATCCCCTCGACGGGTTTCGCCAGCTCGATCGCTTCGCGTATCCTGCGCCGCGAGTCGCTGCCCCGCCCCGCGAGCGAGTAGGGGCCGTCGCCCTCCATCTGGGCGCGCAGGAGCGAATCCTCGGCCGACGGCATCACGAGCACCTTGCTCGCGCGCGTGCTGTCGCTTCCCGGCAGGGTCCGCGCTACGGGGGTGTTGCCCTCCAGAATCATGGCGATATTCTCGTTGTAGGTCATCATGTCGTTCATCATGCGCTCCATCGAGTCCAGACGGATGATGTTCTGGATGAGGCTCTCGCGCGAACGGTCCGCCTCGGTCCGGTAGCCGGGCAGGAACTCCAGCACGGGCGAATAGGCCACCAGCGAGAGCGTGAGGATGAAGAGCACCAGCACGAAGGCCACCAGTCCGGCCAGCAGGCTGGCCGGGGAGACGTGCACGTGCCACTCCTCGCTGTTGTCCGTGGCGTTGAGCATGTTGAAGCGGCGTTTGCGGAACAGTCCGCGCCACCATGCCCGGACGGATTTTATCGTTTTCATCGTTCGGAAACCTTTGCGTTCAATCCCACAAATATAGTATAAGCCGTGCGGACTGCCAAATTTATTTCTTCCCGCCGCTCCTGCGGACGGAATCGTTTGCAGGTCCCGCTATTTTTCCTATCTTTGCATGATCCGACTTCGAATCAACGTCGAAACTAACGATAAAAGTATGGTAAAACCTGCACTTCTCGTACTCGCCGCGGGCATGGGTTCCCGCTACGGGTCGCTCAAACAGATGGACGGCGTGGGTCCCAACCGCGAGGCCATCATCGACTATTCGGTCTATGACGCCATCCGCGCCGGCTTCGGCAAGGTGGTCTTCGTCATCCGCCACTCCTTCGCCGACGAGTTCCGCGAGGTCTTCTCGGCCGACCGCTTCGGCGGCCGCATCGCCGTGGAGTATGTCTTTCAGGAGCTGGACAGCCTGCCCGAAGGGCTGACGGTCCCCGAAGGCCGCGTGAAGCCGTGGGGCACGAACCACGCCGTGATGATGGCCTCCGGGGTCATCCGCGAACCGTTCGCCGTCATCAACGCCGACGACTTCTACGGCGCCGAAGCCTACCGCACCATCGGCGACTACCTCTCGCAGTTGGGCGACAGCCGCAACCGCTACTGCATGGTGGCCTACGATCTCGACCGGACGCTTTCGGACAACGGAACCGTCTCGCGCGGCGTCTGCGGCGTCGATGCCGAGGGCAACCTCGTTTCGATGGTCGAGCGCACGCAGATCGAGCGGATGCCCGACGGCCGTATCGTCTTCCACGACGGCGGAGCCGACGAGCCGCTGGCGGAGAACACCCCCGTGTCGATGAACCTCTTCGGATTCACGCCCGACTATTTCGCCTATTCGCAGGAGTATTTCCCGGTGTGGTTCGAGGCCAACCGGTCCAATCCGAAGGCCGAGTTCTACATCCCTACGGTGGTGAACAGGCTCATCGGCGACGGTACGGCTTCGCTGCGCGTGCTGCGCTCCGCAGCCCAATGGCACGGCGTCACCTACAAGGAGGACAAGCCGGCGCTCATGGCCGCCATCGAGCGGATGATCGCCAAGGGCCGTTACCCGCGCGATCTGTGGAAGTGACTTCCCGCGCCGTCGTGCCGGAGGGATCCTGCCGCGGCGCGCGAAATTTCCGGACCGTCTCCTGCGCGGAGCGGTCCGGATTTTTTTCGGAAAAAATCGTATCTTTGGCCTCCGGAATCCGGACCCGAACCGGGATTCCCCCAAAACGCAATGCCGATGAATCAGCATCCCGAATGGAGCTACGGGGCCGTGCTCTATGAAATGAACGTGCGCCAGCTCACGCCCGAAGGCACGTTGCGCGCCGCTGCCGCGCGGCTGGAATTCCTGCGCGATCTGGGCGTCGATGCCGTGTGGCTCATGCCCATCTACCCGATCGGGGAGAAGAACCGCAAGGGCACGCTCGGCTCCTACTATTCGATCCGCGACTACTGCGCCGTCAATCCCGAGCTGGGCACGATGGACGATTTCGACGATTTCGTGGCCGAAGCGCACCGCCTCGGCATGAAGGTGCTCATGGACTGGGTGGCCAACCACACTTCGCGCGATGCGCGGTGGATCGCCGGGAAGCCCGCCTCGTGGTACGAGCGCGACGCCTCGGGCGAGCCCGCCGTGCCGTGGGACTGGACCGATACGGCCAAGCTCGACTATGCGAACCGCGACGTATGGGAGGCCCAGGCCGCGGCCATGGAGTTCTGGATCGCGCGGCACGCCGTGGACGGCTTCCGCTGCGATATGGCGATGCTCGTGCCGATCGGGTTCTGGCAGTACGCCGCCGCGCGCCTGCGCCGCGTGAAGCCCGACCTGTTCCTGCTGGCCGAGGCCGAACAGCGGAACCTCTTCGACGACGGCGTGTTCGACGCCTGCTACGGGTGGGAGATGCATCACCTGCTCAACGACGTGGCGCAGCAGCGCGTGCGGGTCACGGCGCTGCGCGACTGGCTCCGCGCCGACCGCGGCCGCTATCCCCGCTCGGCCATGCGGCTGGCCTTCACCTCGAACCACGACGAGAATTCGTGGAACGGTTCGGAGTTCGCCCGCATGGGGGCCGCGCGGGGCATCATGGCGGCGTTCACCTTCGTCGTTCCGGGCGGCCTGCCGCTGATCTATACCGGGCAGGAGGTGGGCTACGACCATTCGTTCGCCTTCTTCGACCGCGACCCGATTCCTGCGGAATCCTACCGGGCCAACGCCTACACGGAGTTCTACCGCCGCCTGACGGAGCTGCGCCATGCCAATCCGGCCCTCGCGGCGGGCGGGCGGGGCGGCGACATGGTCGAGATCAGCAACAACGCCGAGGACTGCCTGATGACCTTCGTGCGCGAGGTTCCCGGCAACCAGGTCGTCGCCGTGATGAACCTTTCGCCCTACGCGATCGAGACCGATTACTATACGGGCATCTACGCCGGCATGTACACCGACGCCCTGACGGGCCGCCCCAGCGAACTGCGGGGGCACGTCGTAGAGCCGATGGGACCGTGGAGCTACCGGATTCTGACCCGGTAGCGGTTCTGCGGATTTTTCGTATCTTTGCCCCCGATGAAACGATCGCTGCTTTTCTGCCTGCTCTTTCTGGCGGCCGCGGTTCCTGCCGCCGCCGGGACCTACCGCGTGGAGGAGATTCCCCATGTCCAGCGCGCCGACCGCCGCCGCTACGTCTCGAATCCCGACGGGATTCTCTCCCCGGAGGCCGTGGCGCGCATCGACGCCGTGTGCGCCTCGCTCCGCGAGCGGGGGCTGGCCCAGGTGGCCGTCGTCGCCGTGGACGACATTGCCGGCGGCGATACGTTCTCTTTCGCCGTCGAGCTGTTCGGCCGCTGGGGCGTGGGCGGCGCGGAGAGCGACAACGGGCTGGGCATCCTGCTGGTGAAGGACCTGCGCGAGATCCGCTTCGTCACGGGCGGCGGGGTCGAGGGCGTGCTGCCCGACGCTCTCTGCAAGCGCATCCAGCTCAGATACATGCTTCCTGCTTTCCGGGAGGGGAATTACGACGCGGGCATGGTCGCAGGCGTGGAGGCCGCGGCGCAACTGCTCGAAGGAGGCGATCCCGACCTGGGGGAGGAGGAAGGGCTTTCGCTCGGGGCGATTCTGCTGATCGTCGCCGGCTTCGTCTTTCTGCCGCTGGCCGCGGGACTGGCCGTCCACTACCTTTCGCGCCGTTGTCCCCGCTGCCGCAGGTTCGCGTTGCAGTGCGACTCGCAGCGGGTGCTCGGGACGACGCCCTCCTACCGCGAGGTGGAGTACACCTACGTCTGCCGTCATTGCGGCGCCGTGGTGACGCGGCGTTCCCGCCAGTCGCGCGGCAACGGCTTCGGCGGCGGTTCGGGCGGCGGCATGATTATCGGCGGAGGCGGCTTCGGCGGACTGGGCGGAGGCGGGAGCCTCGGCGGCGGTTTCGGCGGCGGATCGTTCGGGGGCGGCGGCGCCGGATCGAAGTGGTGACGGCCGTGCGGGGAGTTTTCGGAATCGGCAAATGTATAATAAGGTAAAAAGCAAGACAATATGAAAAAGTGGATTTGGATCGGCCTCGTCGCCGTCGTCGCGATTTTCTTTTACGCCACCTACAACGGCTTCGTCACGAAGGAGGAGGGGCTCAACAGCGCCTGGTCGAACGTGGAGACGCAGTACCAGCGCCGTTCCGACCTCATTCCCAATCTGGTCAATACGGTAAAGGGCTATGCCGCCCACGAGTCGGAGACGCTCGGCGCCGTGACCGATGCGCGAGCCCGCGCCGCCTCGATCAGCCTTTCGGCCGGCGAGCTGACACCCGCGAAGCTGGCCGAGTTCCAGGAGGCGCAGGCCGGGGTGCGTTCGGCTCTGGGGCGGCTTATCGCCGTGGCGGAGAGTTATCCCGACCTGAAGGCCAATCAGAATTTCCTGGAGCTGCAAGCCCAGATCGAAGGTACGGAGAACCGCATCGCCGTGGCGCGCAAGGAGTTCAACGATGCCGCGCGGCATTACAACGTCGCCGTGCGCCGCTTCCCGGCCAATCTGGTCGCCGGGCTGTTCGGCTTCGAGCAGAAGCCCTATTTCGAGTCGGCCGAAGGGACCGACGCGGCTCCCGAGGTGAAGTTCTGAGATGCCCGGCGAAAAGACCCGCGGCTACGTACTGGGCGCCGTGGCCGCCGCCAGTTACGGACTCAATCCGCTCTTCGCGCTGCCCCTCTACGGGGCGGGGCTGGGTCCGGATTCGGTCCTTTTCTACCGCTATCTGCTGGCTGTCGTCATGCTCGGTTCGCTGATGATCTTCCGGCGGCAGTCCTTCGCGCTCACACGGCGCGACATCCTGCCGCTGGCGGTCATGGGACTGCTTTTTTCCTTCTCGTCGCTGTGCCTGTTCGCCAGCTACAACTACATGGACGCGGGCATCGCCTCGACGATCCTGTTCCTCTACCCCGTGATGGTGGCCGTCATCATGTCGGCTTGCTTCGGCGAGCGGGTCACCGCCTCCACCGTGCTTTCGATTCTGCTGGCTCTGGGCGGCATCGCGCTGCTCTACAAGGGCGGCGACGGAGCCACGCTGAGCCTTGCGGGCGTTGCGCTGGTCTTCCTCTCGTCGCTCTGCTACGCCGTTTATATCGTGGGGGTCAATCGCTCTTCGCTGCGCGACCTTTCGACCGAGAAGCTGACTTTCTATTCGCTGCTCTTCGGCCTGAGCGTCTATCTGGTCCGTCTGCGGGGCGTCGCCGGTTTGCAGATGATCCCTTCGCCGCTGCTTTGGATCAATGCCGTCTCGCTGGCGCTGTTTCCCACGATCGTCTCGCTCGTCACGATGGCCGGCGCCATCCGCCGCATCGGCTCCACGCCCACGGCGATTCTCGGGGCGCTGGAACCCGTCACGGCGCTCTTTTTCGGTGTGCTGGTCTTCGGCGAACGGCTCACGCCGCGCATTCTCACGGGTGTAGCGCTGATTCTTGCCGCCGTGACACTCATCATCGCCGGCAAGTCGCTCCGCATCCCGACCGCCGCGACGCACCTCGCGCACTGGCTTTCGCGGCCCCGCCTGCCGCACTGGACCCTCGCCTGGCTGCGCCGTCTGCCGCTGCCGCGCCTGCGGCACGGGGCGAAATGAAAAAGCGGTCCGCTCTCCGGAGCCGGACCGCTTTCCGTTTCGGGCCGCGCGCCGTTACATGCGTCCTTTGTCCTCGGAGGCTCCCGCCTCCACGGATTTTTTTCGGAAGGCCTTGCCTGACTTGAAGTTGCAGGTGATTCCGATCTGATAGCTGCGGGCGCACCACGGCTGCCGCGTGATGACCCGGCGCACGAATCCGTCGCCCTGCGCCGTGATCTCCTGCCCCTCGTCGAGCAGGCTGCGCGCCGAGAACGAGAGCGTGAACCGCCTGCCGAAACGCTTCTTTACCTCTGCGTTGAGGAACTGCATCGGCTCGACTGTCGCATTGCCGAATGTCATGCGGCTTTGGTAGCGGTAGGAGAGGTCCACATAGAAGTTCGCCGGCAGTTCGATCGTCGCCGAGACATTGGCCAGCAGGATATGCTGGAAGGTCTCGGGGGCATGCTGTTCGACACGCTGGCCGCGCCGCATATAGTTGGCTCCCATGTTGATCTGTAACCATTCGGTCGGTTGTATGGGCAGGTTTGCCGCCGCATACCACGTCTTCGTGTCGTCGTAATTGACCCAGAGGATGCCGAGCATGTCCGGATTGTCCGCATCGGCCGCGGTGGTCTGGTTGATTTCGTCCCGCTGGAGGATGACGCCGCCCGTGAGCGTGTATTTGTGCGCCAGCACCAGCGTCAGGCTCACGTCCTGCTTGTAGGCGGGGTCGAGCAGCGGGTTTCCGGTCTGGTAGGTGTAGTCCGAAATCTGCATCCGCTGGGGTGTGAGCGTCCAGAACCGCGGCCGTTCGATCGTGCGGGCGTATTGGGCGACGAGCGAATAGGCGCCGTCCTCCGAGAGACGGCAGGAGAGGTTCGCGTTCGGGAAGAGCGAGAAGTAATCTTGCCCGACGTCGCCGCGTCCGTAGGTGTGGGTATATTCTCCGCGCAGGCCGGCCACCGCGCTCCAGCGGCCCAGTGAAGCCGTCACGACGCCGTACGCCGCTGCGATATGTTCCGTGTAGTTGATTTCGAAGCTCTGCGCCTCGTTGCGCGTCCATGCCTCTCCGCGGAGGTATTCGTAACGGGCGTCGTTGCGCATTTCGTTACGCGTGTATTTGATCCCGGTCCTGAGTCTCCAGCGCTTCGAGAAACGCTTGTCGAGTGCGAGCGTCAGCGCCGCCACGTCGTAGCTGCTGCGCGTGCGGTCGCGGTAGAGCGAATCGACGGCCGGAGCGGGCGCGGGCGGGGCGATACGGCTGCGGTTATCGTTGCGGAGCGACGTGTTGCGGTGTGCGTAGTCGCCCAGCACCTTGAAGGTCGAACCCAGCGTGTCGATCTTCCGGACGTAGTTGAACGTCCCCTCGTAGCCGTTTGCGGCGTTCCCGCCCGCATAGCGGCTCGCGGTGTTCGTCACGCTTCCGGACGTCATGTCCGTCGAGGTTCCGGTCGTCGTCTGCGTGTTGAGGTGCAGGTACGAGAATTCGGCTCCGAGGCTGTTCCTTCCGTCGAACTCGTAAACGGCCCCCAGTGTCGCGCCGCCGTTGTAGTCGTCGTCGTTCATCGACGATGCGGCGCTCAGCCGTTTCCGCCCTGCGGTGTAGGAGGTCTCCTCCTGGCTGTCCATTTCCGATGAGCCGAGCTGTCCCCAGGCCGAGACGTTGAGGTCGAGCCGTCCGCTGTGGATCGAGACGTTGCCCCCGGGGCCGTAGCGATGTATCAGTCCGCTCTGTTCCGTGCGCAGCGAGAGCGAGCCCTGCAAGCCGTCCTCGCGCCGTTTGCGGAGCGTGATGAGGACGATGCCGCCCGCCGCGTCGGCGTCGTGGTCCGCGCCGGCCGTGGGGACGATCTCGATCCGCTGGATTTCCTCGGCGCGCAGCGATCGGAGGTAGGCCATGAGCTGCGCGGGTTCCATGCGCAGCTCGCGGTCGTTCACGAACACCTTCGTGCCGCCCTTGCCGTTGATCGAGATTTTCTCGCCGTCCATCCATACGCCGGGAGCGCGTTCGAGCAGCTCCGCGCCGTCGCGCCCTGCCGCCGCCGGCGCATTGGCCACGTCCACCACGAAGCGGTCGGCCTCGCGCCGGACGATCCGGGCCTTCACCACGACCCCTTCGATCTGCGTGGCCGAGCTGCGCAGTACGAAGTCCCCCAGGTCGCTCTCCGCCGCCACATGCACCTGCCGCGTCAGCGGGTCGTAGCCCAGGTATTGAATCCGGAGCGTGTAGTCTCCCGCAGGGGCTTTCAGCGTGAAGCGCCCCTCGGCGTCGGTGGCTGTTCCCGTCACCTGCGCCGAATCCCGGAGCAGGACGACCGTGGCGTATTCCACGGCTCCGCCCCGTTCGTCCATCACGCGTCCTTTCGAGGGGCATAGACGTGCCGCGGAGAGCTCTCCGGCGACGAAAACCAGCATGACGATCAGGGTAATCAGTTTTTTCATAATATTATGTGTTTAATTGTAGTGTGTCTCGATCTCTATATTGCTCTGCAAATATATATAAAAATAATAATAGTTTGCAATACATAGTACTAAGAAAATATCGGAAAAAATATTCCTTCTTCCGGTCCGGACCGCATATTTCGCTGTGTCATGGGCGGTTGGTTTCTTCTTGTCCGCCCCGGCATTCCGGGAACCCTGCCGAATCCCTGCCGGACCTCCGCCCGGTGCGCGATGGGACGGATCCGCAGGTGCGTTCCCGGATTGCGGACGCCGACCGTTGCCGATTTATGAAACGGCAGGGCGGCGGAGTTAGGAATCCCGGAAAAAATCGCTATCTTTGCTGCTTGGATTGATTAATATGGTGTATCGGCTCCCGGCGCCTCCGAAAGCCGCGCCGTGCGGAGCGTTCCTTTCCGAACCGAGATTATGCTGAGTGCCCTCTATTACCTGTTTTTGGTGCTGTTGTGCACCTTTTTCATGTTGCTTTCGGCCGTCGCGCTGGTGGTCTGTTGGCCGTTCGACCGCGCGCGCCGTGTCGTGCATTTCCTCTCGCGCGTGCTGGTGCGGATTTTCTTCGCCGTGCCTCCCTTCTGGCGGCAGCGGGTCGAGGGGCTCGGGCGGATCGACCGCCGCCGGCCCTACGTCATCGTCGTGAACCACAATACGGTGATCGACATTCCGGCGCTTTACTACCTGCCGCTCAATTTCCGCTGGGTCTCCAAGCGCGAGGTCTATAAGGTCCCCTTCTTCGGGCAGTTCCTCTTCCTGCACGGCGACATCTGCATCGACCGCGGCCGTGCCGCGGAGGCGATGGAGCAGTTGCTCCGCGAGGGCCGCATGTGGATCGCCCGCGGAGCCTCCGTGGCCGTCTTCCCCGAGGGCACGCGTTCGAAGGACGGCGAGATTCACCGCTTCAAGGCCGGGGCCTTCACGCTGGCGAAGGAGACCGGTGCGGACATCCTTCCCGTGGTGCTCGACGGCACGAAGAGCCTGATCGGTCCGAAGGGCCTCTTCGACTGGCGCAACCGCATCACGATCCGCGTGCTGCCGCCCGTGCCGGCCGGCGAGGTGGCCTCGGCGGATACGCACGAGCTGATGCGGCGCGTGCACGACGACATGTGTGCCGCGCTGGCCGACATCCGCAACAACCGTTAGACTATGGCAGATTTACTCAATACGAATCCCAACGACACCTACGGCGACGACGCCATCGTGACCCTCTCGCCGCGGGAGCATATCCGGCTGCGTCCGGGCATGTATATCGGCAAGCTGGGCGACGGCTCGCAGGCCGACGACGGCATCTACGTGCTCATCAAGGAGGTGGTCGATAACTCGGTGGACGAATTTATCATGGGAGCCGGCCACCGGGTCGAGATCACCGTCGAGCAGAACGTCGTGACGGTGCGCGATTACGGCCGCGGCATTCCTCTCAAGTCGCTCGCGGCGGCCGTCTCGGAGATGAACACCGGCGGCAAGTACGGCGGCTCGGCCTTCAAGAAGACCGTGGGCCTGAACGGCGTGGGCGTCAAGGCCGTCAATATGCTCTCGAGCGAGTTTACGGCCCGCTCGGTCCGCGACGGCGAGGCCCGCACGGTGACCTTCGCCAAGGGACTGGAGCAGAGCGACCGCTGGGAGTCGGGCGTCGCGGAGAAGAACGGCACGCTGATTTCGTTCCGTGTGGACGAGGAGGTTTTCGGGCAGTACGCCTACAACCTCGAATACGTCGAGCAGATGGTGAAGAACTACACCTACCTGAACCTCGGGCTGACGTTCTGTCTCAACGGGCGGAACTATGTCTCGAAGAACGGCCTGCTGGACCTGCTGGGCGAGAATCTGACCGAGGAGCCGCTCTATGCGCCGATCCACCTCTCGGGCGACGACATCGAGGTGGCGATCACCCACGGCACGGGCTACGGCGAGAGTTATTTCTCGTTCGTGAACGGGCAGTACACCTCGCAGGGCGGCACGCACCAGGCGGCCTTCCGCGAGGCCATCGCCAAGACCGTCAAGGAGTTCTTCCACAAGGACTACGACCCGTCGGACATCCGCACGTCGGTCATCGCCGCCATTTCGGTCAAGGTCACCGACCCGGTCTTCGAGTCGCAGACCAAGATCAAGCTCGGCTCGAAGGAGATCGAACCGGGCGTCTCGATGCGCAACTTCGTCATGGACTTCCTCGGCAAGCACCTCGACGACTACCTGCACAAGCATCCCGAAACGGCCCAGACGTTGCAGAAGAAGATCGTCGAGAACGAGAAGGAGCGCAAGGCCATCTCGGGCATTCAGAAGAAGGCCCGCGAGACGGCCAAGAAGGTGTCGCTCAACAACCGCAAGCTGCGCGACTGCAAGATTCACTTCACCGACCGCAGCGAGCTGGCCGAACAGTCGATGATCTTCATCACGGAGGGCGACTCGGCCTCGGGGTCGATCACCGCCTCGCGCGACGTGCGCACGCAGGCCGTCTTCTCGCTGCGCGGCAAGCCGCTCAACTGCTACGGGCTCACGAAGAAGGTGGTTTACGAGAACGAGGAGTTCAACCTCCTGCAGGCGGCGCTCAACATCGAGGAGGATATGGAGAACCTGCGTTACAACAAGGTCATCATCGCCACCGACGCCGACGTGGACGGCATGCACATCCGTCTGTTGCTTACCTCGTTTTTCCTGCAGTTCTTCCCCGACGTGATCCGCACGGGCCACCTCTACATCCTCCAGACGCCGCTGTTCCGCGTCCGCAACCGGAAGAAGACCTTCTACTGCTACTCCGACGAGGAACGTCAGCGGGCCATCGCCGAGTGCGGCGCCGGCGTGGAGATCACCCGTTTCAAAGGTCTGGGCGAGATCTCCTCCGTGGAGTTCAAGGAGTTCATCGGCGAGAACATGCGCCTCGACCGGGTGCGTCTGACGAAGGATGACCCGATCCACGACCTGCTGGAGTTCTACATGGGCAAGAACACCTTCGAGCGGCAGGGCTTCATCATCGACAACCTGCGCATCGAGGAGGACCTCGTCGAGCAGGATCTGAAAATCAGCTGACGACTATGGCAGAAAACGACAAAGATACACGCAGCCCGCTCTCCGGCGATGCGCCCGACATGCCCGGCACGCCCGGCGCCGACATGCCCGCCGGAACATTCGCCGCTTCCGGAACACCCGCCGCTCCGGGGAAGGGTTCGGAGCTTTCCGGCGATTCCGCCGCACCGGCATCTTCCGGAGCTTCCGGCAGCGCCGCCGCCCCGGCGGAGACCGGAGAGGAGAATGCGGCGGCTCCGACCCGTCCGGGCCGGTTCGGCCGCCTGACGCAGGACGAAGGGGTGCGCAAACTGACGGGCATGTACCGCAACTGGTTCCTCGACTATGCCTCCTACGTGATTCTGGAGCGTGCCGTGCCGCACGTCGAGGACGGTCTGAAACCCGTGCAGCGGCGTATCCTCCACGCCATGAAGACCGTGGACGACGGCCGCTACAACAAGGTGGCGGGCATCGTCGGCGAAACGATGAAATACCACCCGCACGGCGACGCTTCGATCAAGGACGCGCTGGTGCAGCTCGGGCAGAAGGACCTGCTGATCGACTGCCAGGGCAACTGGGGCAATATCCTGACGGGCGACGAGGCCGCCGCAGGCCGGTACATCGAGGCGCGCCTGTCGAAATTCGCGCTCGACGTGGTTTTCAACCGGAAGACTACCGAGTGGATGCGCTCCTACGACGGCCGCAACGACGAGCCGGTGACCCTTCCGATCAAATTCCCGCTGCTGCTGGCCCAGGGATCGGACGGCATCGCCGTGGGACTGGCGTCGAAGATTTTGCCCCACAACTTCGTGGAGCTCATCAACGCCGCCATCGCCCACCTCGAAGGGCGCGATTTCCAGCTCTATCCCGACTTCCCGACGGGCGGCATGGCCGACGTGAGCCGTTACAACGACGGTCTGCGCGGCGGCGCGGTGAAGGTGCGCGCGAAGATTTCGAAGATCGACAAGCGCACGCTGGCCATCACCGAAATTCCCTATACCACCACCACCGAGTCGATCAAGGAGTCGATCATCAAGGCCAACGACAAGGGCAAGATCAAGATTCGCAAGGTGGACGACAACACGGCCGACAAGGTCGAGATCGTGATCCAGGTCGCCCCCGACGAGTCGTCGGACAAGACCATCGACGCCCTCTACGCCTTCACCGACTGCGAGGTGTCGATCGCTCCGAACGCCTGCGTCATCTGGGACGAGAAGCCGCATTTCCTGGGCGTGAAGGAGATTCTGCGCCGTTCGGCCGAACATACGAAATACCTGCTGGGCCGCGAGCTGGAGATCCGCCTCGGCGAGTTGCAGGAGGCGTGGCACGCCGCGTCGCTCGAGCGCATCTTCATCGAGCACAGGCTCTATCAGCTCATCGAGGGCTGCAAGACGCGCGAAGAGGCCTATGCGGCTGTCGATAAGGGGCTGGAGCCCTTCAAGAAACAGTTGCGGCGCGAAGTGACGACGGAGGACGTGCAGAAGCTCACCGAGCTGAAGTTCATCCGTATTTCGCGCTACGACACGGAGAAGGCCGACAACGAAATCCGCCAGATCGAGGAGGATATCCGCTCGACGCAGTACCATCTGGCGCACCTGACGGAGTACGCCGTCGCCTGGTACGAGCGCATCCGCGACAAGTACGGCAAGGGGCGCGAACGCCGCACCGAACTGCGCGAGTTCGACTCGATCGAGGCGACGAAGGTGGCCGTCACCAACGCCCGGCTCTACGTGGACCGCGCCGAGGGTTTCTTCGGCATCGGCAAGTCGATGAAGGACGCCGAACCGGTCTGCGACTGCTCGGACATCGACGACGTGATCGTCTTCACGAAGGAGGGGCGCTATGTCATTACGAAGGTTTCGGACAAAGCCTTTTTCCAGAAGGGCATCTACTACATCGGTGTCTTCAAGCGCAACGACGAGCGTACGATCTACAATGTCCTCTACCGCGACGGCAAGAACGGTCCGCTGATGATGAAGCGGTGCGCCATCAAGGGCGTCACGCGCGACAAGGAGTACGACATCACGAAAGGCACGCCCAAGAGCGAGATTCTCTATATGTCTGTCAATCCGAACGGTGAGGCCGAAGTGCTGAAGGTTTACTTCAAGCCGCGTCCGCGCCTGAAGAAGGTGATCGTGGACCTCGACTTCTCGACGCTCGCCATCAAGGGCCGTCAGAGCCAGGGCAACCTCTTTTCGCGGTACGGCATCCACAAGATCGTGCTCAAGGAGCGCGGCGCCTCGACGCTCGGCGGGCTGAACGTCTGGTTCGACGAGGACGTGCGGCGTCTCAATTCGGACGGCCGCGGCAAGTGGCTCGGCGAGTTCAAGGGGGACGACAAGCTGATCGTGTGGACCTCTAAGAATCAATACTATATTACGGGGTATGACCTCGGGCAGCACTTCCCCGACGAGACGGTGCGCGTGGACCGCTACGATCCCGACCGGATTTACAGCCTCTGCTACTACGACCGGGGACAGCGGTACTACTACATGAAGCGTTTCACGGCCGAGACGAGCGACCGCCTGCAAGCGTTCCTCGACGAGGACGCCGATTTCGTCTGCGTCACCGATTGCCGTGGCGCGCAGCTCGAGATTGCCTACAAGGGGGCGCATGCCACGCGTCCGGCCGATCTGGTGGATGTGGACGAGTTCGTGGGCGTGAAGAGCCACCGGGCCAAGGGCAAGCGCTTGACGACTTACGACGTGGCCGCGCTTCGCTTCGTCGAACCCGAACTGCCGCCCGAGCCGGACGGGGAGGAAGTCCCCTCGGACGGGGATCCGGACGGAGCCTTCGGCGGGGGAAATCCGGCGGCCGCCGCTGACGGCGGTGCGGTCGGGAGCGAGGATGCCGGCAATGCCGGGAACGCCTCCGGAAACGGCGGACATGCCGGGTGTGACGGACATGCGGGAAACGGCGCGGTTCCCGGGAATCCGGAAGGCCCTGCCGGGAATGTCCCCGGAGCGGCCGGCCGGGATGCCGTAAGCCGGACCGGGAAACCCGCCGCCGCGAAGCCGGTGGCGGCGACGCACGGACTGCCTCAGTCGGGTACGGTCGCAGGGGGCGTGGAGTTCGAGATCGAACGGGCGAAAGGCGATGCGGACGAGGTGATTGACCCCGAGCAGTTAAACCTTTTCTGAAGATGGAACCGTTGTTTCTGGTGGGATACATGGGTTGCGGCAAGAGTACGCTCGGCCGCAAGCTGGCCCGGCGGCTCGGCGTTCCCTTCGCCGATACGGATGCGCTCGTCGAGCGGCGCGAAGGCGCCTCCGTGGCCGACGTCTTCCGTTACGAGGGCGAGGCGTGTTTCCGCCGGATCGAGCGCGAGGTGCTGGAGGAGACGGTCGGGGCGGGCGAAGCCGCCGTCGTCTCCACGGGCGGCGGCCTGCCCGTCTGGGGCGACAACATGGCGTATATGAACCGCGCGGGGCGGACGGTCTATCTGCGCCGGACGGCGGAGCAAATCGCCCGGCGGCTCAGCCCCTACGGACGGCAGAAGCGGCCCCGCCTGCGGGGACTCGGCGACGGGGAACTGGTGGACTTCATGACGCGCGACATGGCCTCCCGCGAACCTTTCTATGCGCAGGCTGCGCTGACCGTCGAGTGCGGCGCCTGCACGGACGACGAAATCGTGGAACGGATTCTGACTTTCCTGCGTGAATGCGAAGTACGATAACGCCCCCGTCGGGGTGTACGATTCCGGGCTGGGCGGGCTGACCGTCTGGCGCGAGATCCGCCGTGCGCTGCCCGCCGAGTCGCTCGTCTATCTGGGCGACGGCGCGAACTGTCCCTACGGGTCGCGGCCGCGCGAGGAGGTGCGGCGGCTGGCCGATGCGGCCGTCGGACGGCTCGCGGAGGCGGGGTGCAAGCTGGTCGTCGTGGCCTGCAACACGGCTACGGCCGCCGCGATCGACAGCCTGCGCTCCGGATATGCCCCGCTGCCGATCGTGGGGATGGAGCCGGCCGTGAAACCCGCCTGTCTGGCCACCCGCAGCGGGGTGGTGGGGGTGCTGGCCACCGAGCGGAGCCTCGACGGCGAGCTGTTCCGCCGCACCGCCGCGAAATACGGCGGCGGCATCGAGGTGCTGACCGTTCCGGGACGGGGCTTCGTGGAGCTGGTGGAGGCCGACCGGGAGGATACGCCCGAGGCCGAAGCCTGCGTGCGTGCCGTCGTGGAGCCGATGCTGGAGCGGGGCGCCGATCAGATCGTGCTCGGCTGCACGCACTATCCCTTTCTGCGGCCCGTGCTCGACCGCATCGTGGCGGGACGCGACGTGCGGATCGTCGATCCGTCGCCCGCCGTCGCGCGTCGGGTGGCGGAGCTGCTCGACCGCGGCGGACTGCGCGCCGCGCCGGACCACCTTCCCCGCTACGAATTCATCACCTTCGCCGACGAAGCCTATCGTCTGCGGCTCGTGCGGAAAGCCCTCGGCTGACCGGGGGAGGGAGCCGGGCCGGGTCGCATGGCCGGGATACGGATGAATGTCCGGGTTCCTTGGATGTCTTGTCCCCGTATATGATGCGAAATGAGATATGACCGGACCTACTGCGTTGTCGTCTATTGCGTTGCGTGTTCGGGTCGGTGCGATTTTTTCCGCTGCGTTTTTAATTCCGCAAATTATTCCGTATCTTCGCTTGATATTATCAAGCGTTAGACGACATGGCATCCAAAAACAGCACGAATAATACGTCGCCGGCCTCCGGCCGGAGGCCGACTGCCGAACGGACCAACGGCGACAGCATCCGCTGGATCGGGGGTTTGCTGCTCCTCTTCGCGGGACTGTTCGCCGTCGCGTCGGTCCTCTTCTCGTTCGTTAGCTGGGATGTGGACCAGAGCATCTTGCAGAAGCCGGCCGAGGAGCGCGAGCTGCTCGGCAACGAGGTGGAGAACCTCTGCGGCGAGACGGGGGCTCGGCTGGGGCGTCTGCTGGTGGACGATTCGTTCGGGGTGTTCGGCATACTGATTCCCGTGATGGTGGTGCTCGTGGGGCTGCGGATCATCCGTCAGCGTCCGCTGCTGGTGAACCATTCGCTCCTCTCGCTGTTCCTCATCCTGATTCTCGGGTCGCTGACCCTGGGATTCGCCTTCGGTGACAACTGGAGCATCTGCTGCTCGACGGGCTGGGGCGGGGCGTTCGGCATCGAGGTCGCGGCGGTGCTGCATGCCCGTATCGGGGTCTTCGGAACGTTGATCCTGCTGCTCGGCGGCTGGATTCTGACCGGCGTGTTCATCAACCGCAACTTCATCAACAAAGTCAATCGGGCGGGCAACGCGATGGTGGACCGGAGCGGGCGCATCGTGGAGACCGTGCGCCGCAGGGTGGCGGGACGCATGCCGCTCGACGAGCCGCTCGGAGGCGAGGAGTTCCGCGGGACGGAACCAGCGGCCGCGGAGCCTTCGGAACCGTCCGGAGCGCATTCGCCGGGGGCGGAAAAGGCGGTGCGGGAGCGCGGTGCGTCCGCTCTCCGGGAGAATGTGTCGCCGGATGCCGGCGAAGAGGAGATCGCCGAAGCGGAGCGGCGGGCGTGGAGTGCGGCCGGAGCGGCGCGCACGACGCCGCAGTCCCATAGCGGCGGAACGGCGGCGGAGCATCGTCCGTCGGAGCCGTTCGCCGTGGAGCGTGCCGCGGCGGAACCGGAGGCGGTCCGGCGGACTGCCGGGCCGGAAGGGGCCTCCGAAGTGCGGATTTCGCGTCCTGCCGGGGAGGAGGAGAGTCCGTTCGTCGAGCTGACGCCCGACGGCGAGCCGCTCGTGCCGGAAAAGGCGGCTCCGGCCGTTCCTCCTGCTGCGGAGGAGGAGTTTACCGAGGTGGACCTGTCGCGTCCCGACGGGCGCTTGGTGATGGGCCGCGGAGGGCTCGTGGAGCTGGAGCGCCCGGCCGTGCGGCGGGAGACCGTGTCGGACGGACCTTTCACCGAGATCACCGTAGGCGGCGGAGAGGCTCCTGCGGAGGATCTGCGCACCCTTGCGGAGCGGATCGTGGCCGAACGCGCCGGAGCGCGGCGCGACGCCGCGCGGCCCGTGTTCGAGGAGCTGTCCGTGGCGGGGACCGGAGATGCCGGCATGTCCGCCGGAGGGGAGGAACCGCACCGTGCGGGGGCCCCCGGAGCCGGAGGCCCGGACATTGCGGAGCCGGAAGCCGGGGGATACGCGGCGGAGGAAGGATACGCGGCGGCCCGTCCGGAAGGCGGCGCGGGAAGCGCGGACGGGACCGTCCCGTCCGGTGCGGCGCCGGAGGGCGGAATGCCGGGGACGAGGCCGGAAACGGCGGCGGCCGGAAGTGTTGTGCCGGGAGTTCCGGCATCGGGCCAAACGGCTCCGGGCGGTGCGCAGCGGACGGAAGGGGTCGTGGTGACGGTCGAGGCCCGCGAGGCGCGGCTGGTCGATGAACGGCGGATTCCGACGGAGGCCTACGATCCGCTGAAGGACCTGGTGAACTACCGCAGGCCGCCCGTGACGCTGCTCGAGGACTACGTTTCCGATTCGGAGGTTTCGGACGAGGAGATTTTCGAGAACAAGACCCGGATCGAGGAGACGCTCCGGAATTTCGGCATCCCGATCCAGCGTATCAAGGCCACGGTCGGCCCGACGGTGACGCTGTACGAGATCGTGCAGAAACAGGGGGTCAAGATCGCCAAGATACAGGGCCTCCAGAACGACATAGCCCAGAGCCTCAAGGCCGAATCGGGCATCCGCATCATCGCGCCGATTCCGGGCCGCGGAACGATCGGCATCGAGGTCCCGAACCGCAGCAAGCAGGTCGTGTCGATGTACTCGGCCGTCCGGTCGCTGCGCTTTCAGGAGTCGAAGGCCGAGCTGCCGGTGGTGATCGGCCGCACGATCCAGAACGAGAACTTCGTCTTCGACCTGGCGAAGATGCCCCACCTGCTCGTGGCCGGAGCCACGGGACAGGGCAAGTCCGTCGGACTGAACGCCATCATCACGTCGCTGCTCTACCGCAAGCATCCCGCGCAGCTCAAGTTCGTGATGATCGACCCCAAGATGGTCGAATTCTCGCTCTACGCCAAGGTCGAGCGGCACTTCCTGGCCAAGATGGAATCCGAGGAGGAGGCGATCATCACCGATCCCAAGAAGGCGGTCTATACGCTCAACTCGCTCTGCACGGAGATGGACAACCGGCTGGAGCTGTGCAAGAAGGCCGGAGCGCGCAATATCGCCGAGTACAACGAGAAGTTCACCGCGCGGCGGCTCAACCCGATGAACGGCCACCGCTACATGCCCTACATCGTCGTGGTGATCGACGAGTTCGCCGATCTGATCATGACGGCCAAGGAGGTCGAGACGCCCGTGACGCGGCTGGCGCAGAAGGCCCGCGCGATCGGCATTCACCTCATCATCGCCACGCAGCGTCCCTCGGTCGATGTCATCACCGGCAAGATCAAGGCCAACTTCCCGGCCCGCATCGCGTTCCGCGTGATGCAGATGATCGACTCGCGCACGATTCTGGACCGTCCGGGTGCCGACCAGTTGATCGGCCGCGGCGACATGCTCATCTCGAAGGACGGCGAGCTGACCCGTATCCAGTGCGCGCTGGTCGAGACCAAGGAGGTGGAGCGCATCGTGGACTACATTTCGAAGCAGCAGGGCTATACGTCGGCCTACACGCTGCCCGATTACACGCCCGAGAGCGGCGAAGGGGGCGGTCTGGGCAGCGAGGAGTCCTCGGCGCCGGTGAAGTACGACTCGCTTTTCGCCGAGATCGCCCGCGACGCCGTGTCGGGCGGACAGATTTCGACCTCGATGATCCAGCGCAACTACGAGGTGGGTTTCAACCGCGCGGGACGCATCATGATGCAGCTCGAGCGGGCGGGCATCGTGGGCCGTCAGCAGGGCGCCAAGCCGCGCGACATCCTCTATCACGACCTGCCGTCGCTCGAGGCCAGACTGCAGGAGCTCGGGCTGTTCTGACGGGGCGGGATACCTCGGCGGGCCGGCAGGTCGGCGCGGCGCGGAAATAAGGGAACTGAAAAAACGGAGACAAACGATGATACGACGGATATTGTATGTGGCGGCCCTCCTCGCGGGGGTGTGCGAGGCTTCGGCCGCAGGACGCGCGGAGGAGATTCTGGGCCGTGTGGCCGAGGGGTTTCGCGCGATGAAGGACTACACGGTGCGCTTCGAGGTCGCGGCGGACGAATACCGGACCCCGGGAAGCTATGCCGTGCGCGGCGGAAGCTATTACCTCCGTCTGGGCGACGATGCCGAGGTCTATTCCGACGGACGGCTCCGCTACGAGGTGGACAACCGTCGCCGCGAGGTGACCGTGACGGAGGTGAACCGCGCGAGCCGCAATATCCTCGACAACCCCGTGCGGGCGTTCGACTTCCTCGGCAGCGAGTACGATTTCTCGCTCGAAGGGGAGAGCGGCGGCCGCGCCACGGTGCGGCTTGTGCCGACGGCGGAGAACGACACTTCGGCGGGCGTGGTGACGCTCGTGGTCGATACCTCCTCGATGCGGCCCGTGTCGCTGGCCTACGATTACGACGGGGAGCGGGTCGGGATCCGAGTGACGGGAATCGAGCCGCAGGCCGGACATTTCAGGACCTTCGACCGGCAGGCCTACGGCGGCTACGAGTTCATCGACTTCCGGTAAGGGTCCGGATGCGGATCGCCGGGACATTCCGCCCTGGTGCGGTCCCGGGAGTCCGCTTATGAGCTGAGTGCGGAAAAGAGTGGAAGCCTTCAAGATTCGTGATTATGGATGGATTGGATTTTTCGCTGCGGGGATTCGTCGTCTGCTACCTGCTGACCTATGCGGCAGGGATTCTGTTTGCCGTGCTCGAGGGCCGGAGGTGGAACGCTGCCGCGCGGACGGTTCCGCCGGCGGTCGTGCTGATCGTCTTCGCGCCTTTGATCTTTCCGGTCGTGGCGCATCTGGTGCGGCCCCGCCTGCGGGCGCGCGGGGTCGATGCCCGGATCGTCCGGCTGAAGCTGGCGATCGCATGGTTCGTGCCGGTGCTGGCCGCCGCGGGACTGTGGCTTTGCGGCTTTTTCTGCAATGCGGTCGTGGATGCGGCGTTCTCCGAAGAGCTGGCGGCCTGCTGCGGGCTTTCGTGCGTGTTCCTCAGCATGATTTCCACGATCTGGGTCAGCGCGCGCCTCGATGCGCTCGCGGACGCGGCGCAGCGCGGCAGATGACCGGTGTATGAGACGGAATTTCCGTCGGCACGGGGCGCAGGACCTTCGGACCCGTGCCCCGGATGCGGCGTTTCTCCCGACAGGAAGGCGGGAGAATTTTTTTGTGCCGTCAGATCGGCGGAAAAGGGCCGAAAACGGCCTCTCCGGGGGAAATATCGTGCGGGCGCGCGCTATTTTCGTGCGCAAAGTTGCTCAGATCGCAAGAAATTACTATTTTTGTTCGTTAAAAAGTACGTCCGGACGCTCCCTTCGTCCGGACGAAGGCGCGGCGTCGGAGACGGCCGGAAATAAGGAATTTGGTTTTAAGAGATTATAGATGCTAACAGAAGAAGAAAAGAATGCCGGTCTGATGGGGCGGATCATCCCCATCAATATCGAAGAGCAGATGAAGTCGGCCTATATCGACTACTCGATGTCGGTCATCGTCTCGCGTGCGCTGCCCGACGTGCGCGACGGCCTGAAACCCGTGCACCGACGCATCCTCTACGATATGAGCGCGGAGCTCAACCTCTATTCGGACAAGCCCACCCGTAAGTCGGCGCGTATCGTCGGCGACGTGCTGGGTAAGTTCCATCCCCACGGCGACTCGTCGGTTTACGACGCGATGGTGCGTCTGGCGCAGGAGTGGTCGATGCGCTACCCGCTCGTGGACGGGCAGGGTAACTTCGGCTCGATGGACGGCGACTCGCCGGCCGCGATGCGTTACACCGAGGCGCGCATGAAGAAGATCACCGACGAGGTGATGGCCGACATCGACAAGGAGACGGTGGACTGGACGCTCAACTTCGACGATACGATCCCCGAACCCACGGTGCTGCCGACGAAGATTCCGCTGCTGATCGTGAACGGCGCGAGCGGCATCGCCGTCGGCATGGCGACGAACATGGCCCCGCACAACCTCTCGGAGGTGGTGGACGCCTGCTGCGCCTATGTCGATAACCCGGAGATCACGGGCGAGGAGCTGCTGCACTACGTCAAGGGCCCCGACTTCCCCACGGGCGGTATCATCTACGGCTACGAGGGCGTCAGGGAGGCGATGCTCACCGGCCGCGGCCGCGTGGTCATGCGCGCCAAGACCGAAATCGAGCACACCCCGTCGGGCCGCGAGTGCATCGTGATAACGGAGATTCCCTACATGATCAACAAGGCCGAAATGATTCGGAAAATCGCCGACATGATCAACGACAAGAAGATCGACGGCATCTCCTACATCAACGACGAGTCGGACCGCAACGGCCTGCGGATCATCATCATCCTCAAGCACGATGCCGTGGCGAGCGTGGTGCTCAACACGCTGTTCAAGAATACGCCCCTGCAGACGTCGTTCGCCGTGAACAACATCGCGCTGGTGAACGGGCGGCCGCAGTTGCTGTCGATGCGCGACCTGATCCGGTATTTCATCGAACACCGCCACGACGTGGTGGTGCGCCGCACGCGTTTCGACAAGCGCAAGGCCGAGGAGCGGCTGCACATCGTGCTGGGCCTGCTCATCGCGCAGGACAACATCGACGAGATCGTGCGGATCATCCGCTCGTCGAAGACGCCCGACGAGGCGAAGCAGACGATGATGGCGCGTTTCGAACTGGACGACATCCAGGCTTCGGCCATTATCGAGATGCGTCTGCGCGCCCTCACGGGGCTGGAGCACGGCAAGCTCGTGGCCGAGCGGGACGAGCTGATGAAGCTCATCGCCCACCTCACGGAGGTGCTCGAGAACGTTCCGATGCAGATGCAGATCATCAAGGACGAACTGCTCGAGATGAAGGAGAAGTACGGCGACGAACGCCGCTCGGAGATCGTCTATGCTTCGGAGGAGTTCAATCCCGAGGATTTCTACGCCGACGACGACATGGTGATAACCATTTCGCACATGGGCTACATCAAGCGCACGCCGCTGGCCGAATACCGCACGCAGAACCGCGGCGGCGTGGGGGCCAAGGGCAGCGCCACGCGCGACGAGGACTTTATCGAGCATATCTACGTGGCGTCGATGCACAACACGATGCTCTTCTTCACCGAGAAGGGCCGCTGCTACTGGCTCAAGGTCTATGAAATTCCGGAGGGCGCCCGCTCGTCGAAGGGCCGTGCCATCCAGAACGTCATCCAGATCGAGCCGGACGACAAGGTGCGCGCCTATATCAACGTGAAGAACCTGAACGATGCCGAGTACGTGAACAGCAACTACATCATCATGTGCACAAAGGACGGCACGATCAAGAAGACGAAGCTCGAAGCCTACTCGCGGCCGCGTCAGAACGGCGTGAACGCCATCGTGATCCGCGAGGGCGACCAGCTCATCGAGGCCAAGCTCACCAGCGGCGAGGCCGAGGTGATGATCGCCGCGCGCGAAGGCAAGGCCATCCGCTTCAACGAGAACACGGTGCGTCCGATCGGGCGCGTCGGCGCCGGCGTGCGCGGCATCTCGATCGAGGAGGCGGACGAGGTGATCGGCATGATCTGTGTGGAACCATCGTCGAAGCAGGACGTGCTCGTGCTGAGCGAGAACGGCTACGGCAAGCGCACCGACCTGGACGAGTACCGCATCACCAACCGCGGCGGAAAGGGCGTGAAGACCATCAACATTACGGAAAAGACAGGCAAACTCATTTCGATACAGGCCGTGACGGACGAGAACGACCTGATGATCATCAACCGTTCGGGACTCACCATACGCACGGCCGTGTCGCAGATCCGTCTGGCGGGCCGCGCCACGCAGGGCGTGCGTATCATCAACCTCCGCGAAGGCGATGCCATTGCTTCGGTGATGGCCGTGCCGGCCGCCGGGGTCGAGGAAGATGCGGAGAGCGCGGAGGGGACGACCGCCGGGGGTGAAAACCCGGAGGCGGGGACCGCTCCGGCGGAACAGTAGCGCCGCGGCCGGCGAAGAGGCGGCGTCCCGGGATGCGGGGCGCGGTTTCCGGAGGTGCGGAGGAAATGTGAAACGAATTCGGACAAACTGAAAAACTAAATTTCAAACACGTATGAAAAGAACGATTTTGACGGCTGCCGCCGCGCTGCTTCTGGCGATTCCGGCGGTGCAGGCCCAGAAAGTGAACAAGGACGCGCTCCTGTCGAAGATCGAGAAGAGCGACGAGGCCGTGGCCGACGCCAAGAAGGGCGCCAAGGCCGCCACGTGGATCAGCCGCGGCAAGGCCTACTACGACGCTGCCGTGGCTCCGACGAAGAGCCTCTTCGTCGGCCTGGAGTCGATGATGCTCAAGCTGGCGGACGGCGATCCTACCTCCGTGGGCAAGGAGACGGTGAACGGCGTGGAGTACGACGCCTGGGTGTATCCCTACTACACGGCCTATCTGCAGGACGACAAGGTGAAGACCTGGAAGCAGACGCAGACGGTTTACGACGGCGCGATCGAGAAGGCGCTGGAGTCCTATGACAAAGCCTGCGAGATCGACCCCAAGAGCGCCTCGAAGGTGAAGGACGGGTTGCAGCAGATCAGCGACTTCTGCTCGCAGGTGGGTAATGCGGGCCTCGACACGGGCGACTTCATCGGCGCCGCCGATGCCTATGTACTGGCTTTCGCCGCACAGTCCAAGCCCGCCTACGAGGGCAAGCCCGATCCCGCGCTGCTCTACTATGCCGGTTATCTGCGCACGGTGGACGGTTCGAACAATCCCGCATCGTTCGTGCAGGGCGGCGAGTACCTCTCGAAGGCGCTCGACATGGGCTATGCCGACGAGGAGGGCAATATCTACTACTACCTCTTCCACTGCTACTACGGACAGAAGGCGCAGGACAAGGCTTTCCTCGAGAAGGCCAAGCAGGCCCTGCTGACGGGTATCGAGAAGTTCCCGAAGAACGACCGCATCATCGACGGTCTGGTGCAGCTCTATACTTCGCCCGAGGATAACGTGGGCGACCCGGCCGACCTGATCGGTCTGATCGACAAGGCTATCGAAAACAATCCTTCGAGCGTGGACCTGTGGTTCGGCCGCGGCCGTATCTTCTATGCGCTGAAGGATTACGACCAGAGCATCGACTCGTTCAAGAAGGTCGTGGAGCTCAAGCCCGACCTCTACGAGGGCAACTACTATCTCGGCGTATTCTACACGATCAAGGGCGACGAGGTGAACAAGGAGATCAATGCGAAACAGTACAGCAGCCAGGCTGCCTACGACGCCGATCTGGAGAAGGTGAACGTGATCTATATGGAGGCCATTCCCTATCTGGAGAAGGCGCTCGAGCTGAAGGAGAACGATCCCAGCTCGCTGGAGCTGCTCAAGTCGATCTGCTTCCGTCTGCGCGACGAGGAGGGCATGATGGACAAGTACAACAAGTACAACGAACTTTACAAGCAGGTGCAGGGCGGGGAGTGATCCCCTGCTCCCGCATCGGGCGACCGACCCCCGGAGGCTCCCGGCCTTCGGGGGTCGTCGTTTCCGGAGCGGCGGGAACGGATGAGGCGGGGAACCCGGCGGGAGGGCCGGGCATTTCTCAGGCGCGGTCCGTCGCTTTGGCGAGGATGGCGCTCAGACGGCGGGTCATGAAGTATTGCAGCACACCGCGCAGGAACATGTAGAGCGTGAAGGCGAGCCAGAGGGCGTTGTTGCCGATCAGCGGATGGAGTGCGTAGTAGATGCCGAAATAGGCGGCCGTGGCGAAGAACATGGAGTTGCGCATGACACGCGTCTCGGTGGCGCCGACCATGATGCCGTCCATGATGAAGGGCATGGCGCTGGCGATCGGGATGATGATGATCCAGACGATGTACTCCCCGGCCGTTGCGACGAGCGCCTCGGCATTGGCGGCCGTGGAGCTGACGAACAGCCCCACCAGATCGCGCCACCAGATGATGTAGATGACGACGAACAGCGCCGAGATGAGTGTCCCCCACGCGAGACAGCCTTTCAGGCAGCGGCGCAGCGCCCCTCCGTCGCGGGCGCCGATGAAGCGGCCCGTGAGCGCTTCGGCGGCGTAGGCGAAGCCGTCGTTCATGTAGGAGAACAGCGTGAAGAGTTCGAGCAGCAGGGCGTTCACGGCCAGCAGTTCCTGGTTGCCCAGCCGTGCCGACGAGCCGGTGAAGAAGGTATAGACCGCCACGATGCAGAACGTGCGCAGGATGATGTCGCGGTTGATCGAGAAATAGGTCTTCAGCGGCCGCAGATCGAGCACCTGCGACCAGTCGATCAGCCGGAGAACGGGGCGGTATTTCGCCACGAGCAATACCGAGGCGAGCGCCACGCCCGTCCATTGGGCGACGACCGAGGCGTAGGCGATGCCCACGATGCCCAGATCCATGCCGAAGGCGAACCAGAGGCTGCAAAGGGTGTGGACGACGTTCACGGTGATGGCCGTGCACATGGGGAACACGGCGTTCTGCATTCCCGTGTACCAGCCGTTGAAGCCGAAGAGCAGGATGCCCGCCGGCACGGCCCAGATACGCGCATAGAAGTAGTCGCGGGTCATTTCGCCGCCGTGCATGGCCCAGAGCGCCAGCTCGCCCACGGGGTACTGGAGGGCGACCATCAGCAGTCCCATCGCGCCCGCCGCGGCCAGCGCGCGGGCCAGCATGTTGGCGCACTCGCCGAAACGGCCCGCACCGAACGCCTGCGCCGTGAGGCCGCTCGTGCCCATCCGCACGAACGAACAGTTCCAGTAGATGAAGTTGAAGATCGAAACCCCGATGGCCAGCGCGCCGATGGCCGCCGCCGAGTCGTCGCCCCAGTGTCCCGCGATGGCTGTCGAGACGATGCCCATGAGCGGCACGGTGATGTTCGAGACGATGTTCGGCAGCGCGATGCGCAGTATTTCGCGGTTCATGTTCATATCCGGATGCAAAGATAAGGCAAAAGAGCGGATATTGCGGCCTTGCGGGGTTTTTATCTTAAATGAGGCACGCGATGTGCCGCAATCCGGAAAAATTGGATTACCTTTGCCTCCTGACAGACCGAAGGTCGCGGCGGAGGCCGCTCCGGTCGTCCGGGCTGGGCCCGGGACGGCCGGGGTGCGGTTTCGCAGGCCGGAGGTTCCAACTAATCGAATGGAAAGATGAAAGATCAGAAAAACGACTCGACCCCGGTGCTCGCGCGATTCGGACGCGACAAGCGCGTGCGCACGGTGAAGGCTACGGCGGAACGCGTCGAGCGTCGCCCGCGTTCGCAGCGTGACGCTGCCGATTCGGAGCAGCCGTACCGGGAGCAGCCCGCCGGACGGGCCTCCTACAACCCCCACTTCACGGCGGACAACCGTCCGGCGTTCGACAGGCCGCGCGGCGAGCGTCCGCAGCGCGATTCCGGCGAACGGCCCCGCCGGGTATTCGACGACGACCGGGCCCGTTCGGGAGAGGAGCGTCCGCGCTGTGCGTTCGGCGCGAAGCCGCATGCCTTCGGCGAGCGTTCCCGGCAGGACGGGGAGCACCCGCACCGTTCGTTCGGCGACAAGCCGCGCACGCCGGGCGGGAAACCCGCATTCGGTGCGAAGCGTTTCGGCGGGAAACCCGGCGATCGCACCTTCGGCGACAGACCGCACGGGGAGCATCCGTCCGGTGACCGGTTCCGCGGGAAATCCGGCGACCGGAAGTCCGGCGGCAGACCCGCCGGCGATCGCAGGCCGGGTTTCGGCAAACCGGCCGCCCGCCGGGAAGGGGCGCCTGCCTCCTATCCGAAATACGACCCTGCGAAACAGACGGGCGAGATGCGCCTGAACCGTTTCCTCGCCCAGTCGGGCATCTGCTCGCGCCGCGAGGCCGACGACTTCATCACGGCGGGGCTCGTCTCGGTGAACGGCAAAATCGTCACGGAGCTGGGTACGAAGGTGATGCCCACGGACGAGGTGCGTTTCAACGACAGCCGCGTGCAGGGCGAGAAGAAGGTCTATCTGGTGCTGAACAAGCCCAAGGGCTATGTCACCTCGCTCGACGACCCCCATGCCGCGAAGACGGTGATGGACCTGGTCCGCGGAGCCTGCACGGAGCGTATCTACCCTGTGGGGCGTCTGGACAAGAACAGCCTCGGGCTGCTGCTCTTCACCAACGACGGCGACATGACCAAGCAGCTCACGCACCCGTCGTACCGCAAGAAGAAGATCTATCAGGTGTCGCTCGACAAGCCCCTGACGCGCGCCGACATGGACCGGATCGCCGAGGGCGTGACGCTCGAGGACGGCGAGATCCACGCCGACGAAATCTCCTATGTGAAGGAGAACAAGCAGGAGGTGGGAATCGAGATTCACTCGGGCCGCAACCGCATCGTGCGCCGTATCTTCGAGTCGCTGGGCTATACGGTCACCAAACTCGACCGCGTCTATTATGCGGGTCTGACGAAGAAAAACCTCAAGCGCGGCGCATGGCGTTTCCTGACGCGCGAGGAGGTCGAGCGCCTCAAGTCCGGACAGTACGAATAGCGCGCACGTGCGTGCATGTTACGATAACGAGCGGCCTTTCCGTCGGGAAGGGCCGCTCGTCGTGTATCCGGGTGCCGCCGCCTCAGTGCGTGGCGCGCCACCAGGCGGTCTGCTGCCGGTCGATCGCCGCTTCGGGATCTGCACTCGGATCGGAGGTCGTGATGCCCGAGAAGGTCCGGATCGGATTGACGCCGTTGGCCATCGAGTAGTACTCCTCCGTATGGCGGTGCCAGGGGACGGTCGCGTCCAGTTGCTTCTCGAACTCCGCGAGCAGGGCGTCGTCGTCGGAGCAGAGGCGGCGCACGTAGTCCCCCAGATCGAAGAAGAGCGTCGGGGTGTAGCCGTCGAGCCGCTGGAGGTCGCCGAGCCTGCCGGGATCGAATGCGTGCGCGGCGTTGATGCGCCGCATGATGTCGGCGAGCTTCTCCAGCCCGGCGCAGCGCGTGACGCCGATCGTGCCGTAGGGATAGGTATAGGTGCTGTAAAAGGCGTGGAAGGCGTCGCAGATGCCCTCGTAGTCCACCTCGCCGAGCATGTGGCGGCCCGCCGAGGCGTAGGGGAATCCGTAGGCCATGATCTCCGACGTGGAACCGATGAGGTAGTCCGTGACCCCGAGCAGCTCGTAGGCCACCTCGACCGACGACATGTAGCAGTCGTCGAAGAGGATGTACTCCATGTGCAGCCCCGTCCGGGCGAGGGCTTCGGCCAGCGTGGCGATTTCGGTCCGGTGATCGGGGGAGGTTCCGCCGAACCAGCGGGTCAGCGGGCGGTCCGGAGCGGCGTGCTCCCAGTATTCCCGGCGGGCCGGGGCGGCGGCGCGCGCCGGGACGGAGGAGACGGCCGGAAGCCATGCCATGCCGTGCGATCCGATGCTCATGGAGTAGCGGAGGGCGGGGGCCTCGCGTTTCACGTCGCCGAGGACCGAGGCGATGCCCTCGGCCGCGGTGAAGTCGGGCGCGGGGTCGTAGGTGCGGAGCGTGAGGCGTTCGCACCGGCCGCCCCTGCGGTAGAGTTCGAACAGCGACGCTTCGTCGGGAGACTCCATGAAGTAAACCAGCACACGCACGTCGGCGGGAATGCCTTCGGCCACGACACGTGCCATGTCCTCGATGTTGGTGCGGAAGTAGGAGGTGAGGTTGCCCGACCAAGGCATATACATCAGGTGGGTCTGCGCGGCCGTCTCGGGCGGCGTGTAGCCCGGTTCCTCCTTGTCGGAGCAGGCGGGCGTCAGGGCCGCGACGGCAAGCAGGACGCAGAACCGGCGGAGCGTGCGGGTCATTTGTAGGTGCGGGGTTTGAGGTTGTTGAACTGCCACGTGCGGTCGCGCTTGTAGGTGTAGCCCTCGGGTTTGTTACGGTAGATGCGGCTGAAGTCGAAGTAGAAGCCGCGGCGCTTTTTGCCCTCCACGACGTAGGGCGACGTGAGGGGCACGAACTCCACCGTGCGGCTGATGACGCGCGACTTGTCGTAGGAGAACCCTTCGACGGTCAGCACGTCGAGCGCGTGGTCGAACATGAGGATGTGGCGCGGGGTCTTCTGCGTGAAACCGTCGCCCGACGAGAGGATCGTGCGGACGATGCCGTTCATACGGTTCGAGTAGGCCCGTTCGCGCTCCTTGTCTCCCAGCGCGCCGTAGGCGTAGGACATCAGGTTGAGCAGCTTGGGGCTGAACGGGTCGCGCGCGAGGGCGTCGGTCCCGGCCGAGATGATCGCCTCGAGCGTCCCGACGTCGGGCGTGTCGGGGTCCAGCCCCGAGGCCAGGAGCAGCACCCGGTCCAGATCGGGATTGGTGTTGAGCGGCTTGTAGGCGTCCTGATAGGCGTAGCCGTAGTAGAGGTAATGGTAGTCCTCGTCGGTGAGGGTCTCGTCGCCCGCGTTGTAGCGCATCATCAGCCCCGTGTAGTAGTACGGGGACGAGGTGTCCGTGATCCGGTCGAGGATGTCCTCCTCGACGGGGACTTTGGCCACGGCCAGTGCCGGCAGCAGCAGGGCGAATGACAGGAGTCGTTTCATCGTATGCGTCGTATTGGTTCCCGGTACGAACGTATTTTTCAGCACAAATCGTACCTGCGGATCAGATTCCGGAATTTTTCGCGCAGCGCGGGGGAGCCTTCGACCAGCGGCAGGCGCATCGTGGGACCGATTTTCCCCATTTCGGCCAGGGCGCATTTCACCCCCACGGGGTTGCCCTCCTCGAAGAGTGCCTTCACCGCCTCGTCCAGCGCGGCGTATTCGCTGCGGGCCGCGTCGAAATCGCCCGTCTTGGCCAGGTTCACGCACCGCATGAACCGGTGCGGGAAGGCGTTGGCCGCCACCGAAATCACGCCGTCGCCGCCGCGCTGCATCACGTCGAGGGTCATGCCGTCGTCGCCCGAGAGCACGAGGAACCCCTCGGGGCGTTCGCGGAGGATCTGCTCGATCTGGTCGATCCGCCCCGACGCCTCCTTGATGCCGATGACGTTCGGAAAGTCGCGGGCGATGCGCAGCGTCGTTCCGGCGGTCATGTTCACCCCCGAGCGGCCCGGGATGTTGTAGAGGATCACGGGCAGCGGCGAGTGCTCCGAGACGGTGCGGAAGTGCTGGTACAGCCCCTCCTGCGAGGGCTTGTTGTAGTAGGGCGTGACGCTGAGGATGGCGTCGGCTCCCCGCAGGTCGAACTCGCGCAACTGGTCGAGCACTTCGGAGGTGGAGTTGCCGCCGCAGCCCATCACCAGCGGCACGCGGCCGGCGATCTGGTTGGTGATGAACATGGCGATCACGGCCCGTTCGGGCATGTATAGGGTGGGGGTTTCGGCCGTCGTGCCCAGCGCCACGATGTAGTCCACGCCGCCGTCGATCACGTAGTCGATCATGCGGGCCAGCGCTTCGTAGTCCACGCGGCCGTCGGGGGTGAAGGGGGTGATCATCGCGGCCCCCACGCCGGAGAGTTTGGATTCTTGCATGGTATTCTCGTTTTTTCGGTTTCTAAAACAGTTCGCCCTGCCGGGTCGCGGCCGGGGTCTTTCCGGCATTGTCCTTCGTGGCGGCGGTTTCGCCGCTATCCGCCGGGACGGTTCCGGGGCGGGTCGCGTCCTTCCCGTCCTCCGGTGCGGGGCCGGCTGCCGGAGAACTTCCGGGTGCGGATTCGCCGCTCGTGTCCGGGGCCGTTCCTCCGCCGTCTTCCGGCGCGGAGCCGGCTGCATTGCCGTCCGCCGGGCGGGGCATGTCGTCGTCCGCGGCCGAGGGGCCTTCGGCGACGAGGCGCAGGAACTCCTCCTCGGAGAGGATGCGGATGCCCAGCTTCTCGGCCTTCTTGAGCTTCGCGGGGCCCGTCTTCTCCCCGGCGACGAGGTAATCGACGCTGCCCGACACGGCCGCGAGATTGCGCCCGCCGTGCCGTTCGATCAGCTCCTTCATCTCGTCGCGGCTGCGCGAGAAGCGTCCCGAGATCACGAGGCTCTTTCCGGCGAGCGACTCCGAGGCCAGCTCGCGCGCCGCGGCCTCGAACTGCACGCCGGCGCGGCGCAGGCGGTCGATGATCCGCAGGTTCCCGGCGTCGGCGAAGTATTCGAGAATGGCGTCGGCGATCTTCCCGCCCACCTCGTCCGCCTCGACCAGCTCCTCGCGCGAGGCGTGCATCACGGCCTCCAGCGAGCGGAAGTGCTCGGCGAGGTATTTGGCCGTGGTTTCGCCCACGAAGCGGATGCCCAGTCCGAACAGCACGCGCCGGAACGGGACTTCGGCCGAGCGGCGGATCGACCGGATGATGTTGTCGGCCGACTTCTCGCCCAGCCGCGGCAGCGGCGCGAGCTGCTCGGCACGCAGGTCGTACAGGTCGGCGATGTCGTGCAGCAGGGCGTTGTCGTACAGCAGTTCGACGGTCTCCTCGCCCAAGCCCTCGATGTCCATGGCCTTGCGGCGGATGAAGTGGAGGATGCGTCCGATGATCTGGGGGCGGCAGCCGCTCTGGTTGGGGCAGTAGTGTTTCGCCTCGCCTTCGTAGCGCACCAGCGGCGTGCCGCACTCGGGGCAGCGGTCGATGTAGCTGAACGGCCGGCTGCCGGCCGGACGCTCCGAAAGCTCCACGCCCGTGATCTTGGGGATGATCTCGCCGCCCTTCTCCACGTAGACCATGTCGCCCGGGCGGATGTCCAGCAGGGCCATCTGTTCGGCGTTGTGCAGCGTCGCGCGGCGCACGGTGGTTCCGGCCAGCAGCACCGGATCGAGGTTCGCCACGGGGGTGACGGCGCCCGTGCGGCCCACCTGGAAGGAGACGCTTTCGAGGCGTGTCAGGGCCTGCTCGGCCTTGAACTTGTAGGCCACGGCCCATTTCGGAGCCTTGGCCGTGAAGCCCAGTTGCCGCCGCACGGCGAAGTCGTTCACCTTGACGACCACGCCGTCGGTGGGGAAGGGCAGTTGCCGCCGCGCCTCGTCCCAATGGGCGATGAAGGCGTCGATCTCGGCGACGCTGCGGCAGATGCGCGCCTCGCCGGAGACCTTGAAGCCCCATTCGCGGGCCTTTTCGAGGCTCTCCCAATGGGTCGCGAAGGGCAGGTCGTCGCCCGTGAGCTGGTAGAGCGTGCAGTCCAGCCCGCGGCGCGCCACGACGGCCGACTGCTGCTGCTTGAGCGTTCCGGCGGCGGCGTTGCGCGGGTTGGCGAAGAGCTGTTCGCCGTTGGCCTCGCGCTCGGCGTTGAGGCGGTCGAACGAGGCGTAGGGCATCAGCACCTCGCCGCGGATCTCGAACAGTTCGGGCCACCCTTCGCCGCGCAGCCGCAGCGGCACGGAGCGCACCGTGCGGACGTTGGCCGTCACGTCGTCGCCCTCGACGCCGTCGCCGCGCGTGAGGGCCTGCACGAGCCGCCCGTGTTCGTAGGTGAGCGAAATGGCCGTGCCGTCGAACTTCAGCTCGCATACGTAGTCCGTCGCGCCTGCCTCGCGTTCGATGCGTCCGAGGAACTCGTGCAGCTCGTCGAGCGAGTAGGTGTTGCCCAGCGAGAGCATGGGGTAGCGGTGACGCACGGTGCGGAACTCGGCTCCGAGGTCGCTGCCCACGCGCAGCGTGGGCGACGCGGGGTCGGCGTATTCGGGATGTTCGCGTTCGAGCTCCTGGAGTTCGCGCATCATCGCGTCGAAGTCGAAATCGGAGATTTCGGGCGCGTTTTCGACATAGTATTTATGGTTGTGGTAGTCGAGCTGCCGGCGCAGCTCCTCGATCCGTTGGCGTATCATCGAAATCATTGTATAGGGACGGTCGCATTCCCGGACGTACCCTCTGCTCCCTTTCCCGGAGGTCCGGGCCTGCCGAAACGGCCGCCGGTACGGGCGCGGCGTTGCGATCGTGCGAATATAACCTGCGTAAAGGTACGCAATTTGTCCGTAAGATGGGGCGAAAACAAAAAAAATGCAATAAAAAAATTGCGGATGCGGTGCGATATGCAAATTTTGCTTATAATTGCAGAAAATTTCGAAGCACTATCAGTATGGCTAAACAGAATACGGCGAAGAAACATATCGTAACGAGTTTTCACAATTTGAGTGCTGAACTGCAGGATGCGGTCAAGGAGAAGTATCCCCTGGGATTCACCGACGCGATGATGCGGGTGGACAAACCCAACGGAGACTTTTTTTATGCCGTTCCGTTCGAAACGGACGAGGTGTCCTATCTGGTGAAGATCGACGTGAAGATCGACGACCACTCGCAGGACGACGACGACAAGGACTTCTACGACGACGACATCAAGGGGGCGGACGACCTCCAGGGCGAGGACGACGGGGCCGAAAGCGCCGACCGCTCCGACGACGACGTGGACATCTGACGACGGCCATGAAACGCCTGCTCCCCGCACTCGTCCTGGTGTCGGTCACGGCCTGCGGCCTGGCCGACGACGAGCGCGACGAGGAGAACAAATACATCTATCCGACTTTTTCCGACAAGACCTTCGAGGCCTACTGCCTCGGGGAGTTCGATCTCGACGGCAACGGGCGCATCTCGCGTTACGAGGCGCAGCGCGTCGTGCGGATCGACTGCTCCGGGCGGGGCATCGCGTCGCTGGCGGACGTGGCCGAATTCGCCAATCTGCGGGAGCTGGACTGCCGCGGCAACGACCTCGTGCGGCTGGACGTGAGCGCCCTCGCGCGGCTCGAACGGCTCGACTGTTCGGAGAACCGCCTCGCGTCGCTCGACGTCGAGGGGCTGCGCGCGCTCGTATCGCTCGACTGCGGAGGCAACCCGCTGCGGCAGCTGAACCTCTCGACCAACGCCTCGCTCACGCGTTTCGGCGGTCGCGGCTGCGGCTTCGGAACGCTCGACCTCTCGCAGTGCGCCCGCTGGATGGAGCTGGCCGACGTGCGCGGCTGTCCGTCGCTCGCGCTCCTGTACGTGGCGTCCGGGCAGCGGTTCGGCGCGCTGCGGTTCGACGGGCCGACGAAGGTGGTCGAACGGTAGGGCCGTGCGGCGGTATGCGCACGGCGGCTTTCCCGCAGGACGCTGCTTTAACATTTTGTTGAAAAGTCCCCGTGTCCGATGCGGCTTTTCGGAGAATATTTCGTACCTTTGGATGCAAAAAATGTCTTTTGCACTAAACTTTTACCGGTTACAATGAAAAAAGTAGACGTAATCCTCGGCCTGCAATGGGGGGACGAGGGCAAGGGAAAGGTCGTGGATGTGCTGACGCCCCGTTACGAGGTGGTGGCCCGGTTCCAGGGCGGTCCCAATGCCGGTCACACGTTGGAGTTCGGCGGTGAGAAATATGTTCTGCGTTCGATCCCTTCCGGCATTTTTCAGGGCGGAAAGACCAATGTCATCGGCAACGGCGTGGTGATCGACGCCATCCTGTTCCGCGAGGAGGCCGAGGCGCTCGCAGCCAGCGGGCACGACCTGACGCGGCAGCTGGCCATCTCGAAGAAGGCCCATCTGATCCTGCCCACGCACCGGATGCTCGATGCGGCCTACGAAGCCGCGAAGGGCAGCGCGCGGATCGGTACGACGGGCAAGGGCATCGGCCCGACCTATACGGACAAGGTGAGCCGCAACGGCATGCGCGTCGGCGACCTGCTGAGCCCCGATTTCCGGGAGATCTACGCGAAGGCCAAGGCCCGCCACGAGCGGATTCTCCGCGATCTGGATTACCGGTACGACATCGCGGAGCTGGAGGCCCGGTGGTTCGAGGCCGTGGAATACCTCAGGCGGTTCCGCATCATCGACAGCGAATATTTCATCAACGGCTGCCTCGCGCAGGAGAAGTCGGTGCTGGCCGAAGGGGCGCAGGGCACGCTGCTCGACGTGGACTTCGGGTCGTATCCCTTCGTCACGTCGTCGAACACCGTGACGGCGGGCGTCTGCACCGGTCTGGGCGTGGCCCCGAACCGCATCGGCGAGGTGTACGGCATCTTCAAGGCCTACTGCACGCGCGTCGGCAGCGGTCCGTTCCCCACGGAGCTCTTCGACGAGACGGGCGAGCGGCTGTGCCGGCTCGGCCACGAGTTCGGCGCCGTCACGGGACGCAAGCGCCGCTGCGGGTGGCTGGACCTGGTGGCGCTCAGGTACGCCATCATGGTCGATGGCGTGACGCAGCTCATCATGATGAAGTCGGACGTGATGAATGACTTCGAGACGATCCGCGTGGCCACGGCCTACGAAATCGACGGACGGTGTACGACGGAGTTCCCCTATACGATTTCGGAGGGCGTGAAGCCCATCTACACCGACTTCGAGGGGTGGCGGTGCGATCTGCGGGCCTGCCGCCGTTACGAG
Organism: Alistipes dispar; assembly: GCF_006542685.1. Lineage (NCBI taxonomy): Bacteria > Pseudomonadati > Bacteroidota > Bacteroidia > Bacteroidales > Rikenellaceae > Alistipes > Alistipes dispar. Next base: position 2,442,335 of record NZ_AP019736.1, read on the forward strand.
GATTTCCCCGAGGCGTTCCGCCGCTACGTGGAGTTCATCGAACGCGAGACGGGCGTGCCCGTGAAAATCATCTCCGTGGGTCCCGACCGCGGCGAGACGATCGAAAGATAGTTCAATACCTAAATAACTGCTATGAAAAAACCGTTGAAAATTGTCGTATTGGCCAAGCAGGTGCCCGACACCCGCAATGTGGGCAAGGATGCGATGACGCCCGAAGGGACGGTCAATCGCGCGGCGCTGCCGGCCATCTTCAATCCCGAGGACCTCAATGCGCTGGAGGCCGCTCTGCGGCTCAAGGACGCCGTCGAGGGGGCCACGGTACATATTCTGACGATGGGGCCGCAGCGCGCCGCCGACATCATCCGCGACGCGATGTTCCGCGGCGCCGACGGAGGCTATCTGCTCTCGGACCGCAAGTTCGCCGGTTCGGACACGCTGGCCACCTCCTACGCCCTCTCGTGCGCGCTGCGCCGGATCGCCCCCGACCTGATCGTTGCGGGCCGTCAGGCCATCGACGGCGACACGGCGCAGGTGGGTCCGCAGGTGGCCGAGAAGCTCGGCCTTCCGCAGGTGACCTATGCCGAGGAGGTGCTCGAGATCCGCGAAGGGTCGCTGGTCGTGAAACGCCGGCTGGAGCACGGCGTCGAGACGGTCGAGTGTCCGCTGCCCGCCGTGGTGACGGTCAATGCCTCGGCCGCCGAGTGCCGTCCGCGCAACGCCAAACGTGTGATGAAGTACAAGTATGCGCTGGCCGGATCGGAGATCGCCGCGGCCGCCGGATCGCCCGCTGCGGAGCGCGCCGCCGCGACGCCCTACCTGCAGATCGTGGAGTGGGCGGCCGCCGACGTCGATCCCGACGAGACGCAGCTCGGCCTGCAGGGTTCGCCCACGAAGGTCAAGAAGATCGAAAACGTGGTGTTCGCCGCCAAGGAGGCCAAGCGCCTCACGGCCGCCGACGCCGAGATCGAATCACTGATGGTTGAACTTATCGCGAGCCACACGCTCGGTTAAAGCGCTTTAGAGATGAACAACGTATTCGTATATATCGAGATGGAGGGCGGCCGGATCGCCGACGTGAGTCTCGAACTGCTGACCAAAGGCCGCGAGCTGGCCGCCGCGCTCGGCGTGAAGACCGAAGCCGTGGCGCTGGGCGAGTCGCTCGACGGTATCGAAAAGGAGCTGGCCCGCTACGGCGCCGACACGGTGTGGGTGGCCGACGACAAGATTTTCAATCCCTTCCGCACGCTGCCCCACACGGCCGTGATGTGCGGGCTGATCGAGCAGGAAAAGCCCCAGATCGCGCTGTTCGGTGCGACACCCGTGGGCCGCGACTTCGCGCCGCGCGTTTCGTCGGCGCTGCACAGCGGCCTCACGGCCGACTGCACGCAGCTCGAGATCGGCGACCACAAGGACGCCAAGACGGGCCGGGAGTACAAGGACCTGCTGTATCAGATCCGTCCGGCGTTCGGCGGCAACATCATCGCCACGATCGTCAATCCCGACCACCGGCCGCAGATGGCCACCGTCCGCGAGGGCGTGATGCGCAAGGAGTACGCCGCCGTGCCTGCCGCCGGGGAGGTGAAGCGGATCGACTGGCAGCGCTTCGTGAAGGATACGGACCTGGCGGTGCGGATCATCGACCGCCAGATCGAGGAGCGCCGGATCGACATCAAGGGCGCCCCGATCATCGTGGCCGGAGGCTACGGCATGGGATCGAAGGAGAACTTCCGCCTCGTGCACGAACTGGCTGACGTGCTGGGCGCCGAGGTGGGCGCCAGCCGTGCGGCGGTCGATGCGGGTTTCACGGAGCACGCGCGCCAGGTCGGCCAGACGGGCGTCACGGTGCGTCCGAAACTCTACATCGCCTGCGGCATTTCGGGCCAGATTCAGCACACGGCCGGCATGGACCAGTCGTCGATGATCATTTCGATCAACACCGATCCCGACGCGCCGATCGCCAGGATCGCCGACTACGCCATCACGGGCGACGTGAACGAGGTGATTCCCAAGATGATCAAGTACTACAAGCAAAACTCGAAGTAATGGCTAATTTCTTTTCAGATAACAAGGATTTGCAGTTCCACCTGGGGCATCCGATGATGCGCAGGATCGTGGAGCTGAAGGAGCGCGGCTTCGTGGAGAAGGACCTCTACGACTACGCGCCGCAGGATTTCGACGACGCGATGGACAGCTACCGCCGCGTGCTGGAGATCGCCGGAGAGGTGTGCGGCGACGTGATCGCCCCGAATGCCGAGGAGGTGGATCACGAAGGCCCGCGCGTGGTGAACGACCACGTGGAGTACGCCTCGGGCACGGTGCGCAACATGAAGGCGATCGTCGATGCCGGACTGAGCGGTCTGACGCTTCCGCGCAAGTACGACGGTCTGAATTTCCCGCTCGTCTGCTTCGTCATGGCCAACGAGATGGTGGCCCGGGCCGATGCCGGCTTCGAGAATATCTGGGGCTTGCAGGACTGTGCCGAGACGCTCAACGAGTTCGCCTCGGAGGAGATCAAGCAGAAGTTCCTGCCGTGGGTGTCGGCCGGCGCGACGTGCGCCATGGACCTCACGGAGCCGGACGCCGGTTCGGACCTGGGGGCCGTGATGCTCAAGGCCACGTGGTCCGAGGAGCGGCAGACGTGGCTGCTCAACGGCGTGAAGCGTTTCATCACCAACGGCGACGGCGACGTGTCGCTCGTGCTGGCGCGCACCGAGGAGGGTACGACCGACGCGCGCGGCCTGTCGATGCTCGTTTACGACAAGCGCGACGGCGGGGTGAAGGTGCGCCGTATCGAGAACAAGCTGGGCATCAAGGGATCGCCGACGTGCGAGCTGGTCTTCACGAACGCCCCCGCGCAACTCGTGGGCGACCGCAAGATGGGGCTTATCAAATACGTGATGTCGCTGATGAACGCCGCCCGTCTGGGCATCGGCGCGCAGTCGGTGGGCTTGTGCGAGGCCGCCTACCGCGAGGCGCTCAAGTATGCGCAGGAGCGCGAGCAGTTCGGCAAGCCGATCATCCGCTTCGCCGCCGTTTCGGAGATGCTCTCGAACATGAAGGCCAAGTTGCAGGGCGCCCGTGCGCTGCTGTACGAGACGACGCGCTTCGTGGAGATCTACAAGCAGTACACGCACATTTCGCACGAGCGTTCGCTGGAGCCGGAGGAGCGTCAGGAGATGAAGTTCTACAACCGGCTGGCGGACGGTTTCACGCCCCTCGTGAAACTCTTTTCGTCGGAATACGCCAACCAGCTGGCCTACGACGCCGTTCAGATTCACGGCGGTTCGGGCTTCATGAAGGATTACCCCTGCGAGCGGCTCTACCGCGACGCCCGCATCATGAATATCTACGAGGGAACCTCGCAGTTGCAGGTCGTGGCGGCCATCAACGCCGTGACGAAGGGGACGTTCATGGAGCAGATCGAGCGCTACGCCGCCGGGGAGTATGCGGAGACGATGCGGCCGGTCGTGGCCAAGCTCAGGGAGCTGACGGTGAAATTTTCGGAGATGGTGGCCCGCGTCGAGGCCGGCGACAAGGAGTGCGCCGGGTTCAAGGACTTCCATGCCCGCCGTCTGGTGGAGACCGCCGGACATATCATCATCTCTTATCTGCTGGCACGTCAGGCCGGGGAGTCGGAGGAGTACGCCCCGTCGGCACGCATCTTCTCGAAGCTGGCCGAGGGCAAGATCGCCGAAGCCTATACCTATGTGATGAACTCCCCGACGGAGGACGTCGGGCTGTTCCGCGACGTGGAGCGGCAGGAGTAGCGCGCAGCGCTCGTGTCCCGCATCGAAAGGAGCGTTCGGGGGTTGTTTCCCGGACGCTCCTTTTTTTCGCGCGGCGGGGCCCGGCCGGAACGGAGGATTTGACGCCGTATGGATTTTTGCTATATTTGTCTCCGGATAACCCCCTGCCGGGCCGGCGGCGGGCGTGCGGACCGGGCGAATCCGGCGCGGCGTCGGGCCTGCACGGCCTTTGCAGGGGAACGTATTGACAATAAATGGATTGGTATGAAGAGAATTTTGCTTCTGGCAGCCGTCGCGCTGCTTTCCGCACCGCTTTGCGTGCAGGCGCAACGCAGTGAAATCACCGTATCGTACGGCTATGCGCCCACGTCGAACTGGAGCGATTCGTTCAGTGCGATCAAGGATCTGGTATCGGACGCGAAGACCGACATCTCGGGCTGGGGAGCCGTGACCGTGGGGTACAACCTCCGCCTGCTGGGGCCGCTGAGCATCGGCGCGCAGGTGGTCTGCTCGACCAACGAGCAGAAGATCAAGGGCACGAACACCGAGATCAGGAACCGCTACTGGGCCGTCATGCCCAATGTGAAGTGGACGTGGCTCAACCTGAAGATCGTGTCGCTCTACTCCCGGGCGGCCGTCGGAGCCGTCTTCTCCGAGGCGGAATCCGGCGGCGAGAGCGAGCATGCGACCCGCTTCGCCTATCAGGTGTCGCCCGTGGGCGTCACTGTCGGCGGGCGCCTCGCGGCCTATGCCGAAGCGGGCGTCGGTGCCTCGGGTTCGCTCCTCGTCGGTCTGCGTTACAGTTTCTGACGACGGCCGCGGCCGGGGGTATCGGCGGACGGATTCCGCCTACGGAGAGGACGGGCGGATCGTTCCGGAGCATGCCGGCGGCTTTTCCCGGGAAGCGCGTCCGGAGGCCGGTGCGCGGAGTTATCGCCCCGGCGGATGCCGGGAGATTCCGGCGAACCTCCGGAGATAAGATCACCCCTGTCGGAACTTGTTCCGGCAGGGGTGAAGTCGTAAGAAAGCGGGGTTGCCGGGCGGCTTTTCGGGGACATGCCGACCGTTCCGCCGTCTTTTGGACGGCTGCTCGGTGTCCAGTCCGCACGAAAGAGTCGCGTCTTTTGGGCGGCCGTTCCGGTGTCCCGTCTGTCCGGAGGAGCTACGCCTGCGGGGCGGGTTCCGGTTCGGCCATGACGCAGCGCGTCGTACCGAAGACGCCGAGGTTGAGGCGTCCGGCGATGTAGGCCAGCGCCCGCTGCGCCTTGACCGAATTGCCGGCTTCGTCGAGCGGCGGGGCGAAGGCCGCGAGGCCCATCACGCCGGGCACGACTCCCATGATGCCGCCGCCGACCCCCGTTTTGGCCGGAAGGCCCGTCGTGAAGAGCCAGTCGCCCGTGTGTTCGTAAAATCCGACCGTGGCCATCATCGACGTGATCTTCGGCGCCAGCCCGGGTTTGAAGACCTCCTTGCGGGTCAGGGGATTCACGCCCCCGGAGGCGATCGTGGCGGCCATGACGGCCAGTTGGCGGGCCGTCACGCCGAGCGAGCATTGCCGCGTGTAGAGGTCGAGCGACAGCTCCGGATCGTCGTAGATGCGGGCATAGTTTTTCAGCAGCCAGGCGATCGACTTGTTGTTGAAGTTGGTCGCCGTCTCCGACCGGTAGAGTTCGTCTATCACTTCGACCTCCGAGCCCGTCAGATCGGCGATGAACGAGACGATGGCCCGCCACTTGCCGTCGGCGTCGCCCGTGGGGCGGATCATCGAGCAGGCCGAGATGGCTCCGGCGTTCACGAGCGGGGTTGAGGGATGCTCCTTTTCGAGCAGCAGCGCCATGATCGAGTTGAAGGGCAGCCCCGTGGCGTCGGCGCCGATCCGGTCGAGGATCTCCTTCGCTCCGTACTGGTCCATGGCGAGAATCGCCGTGGGGACCTTCGACACCGATTCGATGCCGAAGACGTAGTCCGTGTCGCCGACCGCCACGACGTCGCCGTCGGGCAGACAGGCCGCGATGCCGAAGAGCGTCGAAGGCACGCCGGCCAGGTAGGGGATGTAGTCGGCGTTCTTGCCGCCCTGCTCCTCCTTGCAGCGGTCGTAGGCGGCTTCGACGGCCGCCCGGACCGTTTGTTTGTCGATTTTCTGAATCATGATGGTAAGGTTTTGCGGATGTCTGATGTTATTCGCCTTCGTTCGATTTTCGCGCGGATTTTGCCGCTGCCGCGGGTTTCGCCGCTGCCGCGGGTTTCGCCGCTGCATCTGCTGCGGTTTCGGTCCGTTCCCAATGGAAGGGGGCGAAGTCGGCGGCGGCCTGCGGGTCGCGCCACGAAGGCTTGCGCAGGGCGTAGATCACGAAGGGGGCGCCCACGACCGCCAGACAGCCGATGACGAGCACCGAATACCAGACCGTGTTGCTGCCTGTGGCGATCTGTCCGGGAGGCACGAAGCTCAGAACGAAGGCCAGCAGCGCCCCGCAGAAGCCCAGGCAGCCGAGCAGCCACATGAGGCCGTTGCCTTTGCCGAGCCGGAAGGGGCGGGGCGCGGACTTCATCTTGTAGCGCAGCACGATCGCTGCCGAGAACATGAGCATATACATGATAAGGTAGAGCAGTACGGTGAGCTGCGAGAGAATCTGATAGAACGACTGCACGGAGGGCATCACCACGAAGAGCAGTGCGAGCAGCGTCACGACACCTCCCTGCACGAGGAGAATGTTGCGCTGCACGCCGTTGCGGTTGGTCTTCTGGAAGAACGGAGGCAGGTAGCCCGCCTTGCCGACGGTGAAGATGCCCTTCGAGGGGCCCGAGACCCAGGTCAGCACACCGGCCAGCACGCCGAACATGAGCGCCACGGCGATCACGGGCGAAGCCCACGAAAGATGCAGGTAGCTGAAGTAGTTGTCGAAGCCGATGAGCAGCGATTGCGTGAGGCTGATGTCCCCCGCCGGGATGATGAACCCCAGCGCGAAGGTTCCCAGAACGAAGATGCAGACCGTGACGAGCGAGCCGATGATGATGGCCCGGGGGTAGTTGCGGCCCGGGTTTTTGACGTCCATGACGTGTATGCCCATCATCTCCATGCCGGCGTAGAAGAGGAAGATGCTGCTGGCGAGCACCAGGTTGTCGAATTTCGAGAGATCGGGGAAGAAACCCTGCGAAAGGTCCATGTGGTTGTGGCCTCCGGTGGCCAGGTAGATCGCGCCCAGTACGATGAGCAGTCCGGCGGGGATGATCGTGCCGATCATGCCGCCCCATTTGCTGATCTTGCCGACCCAGTCCAGTCCCTTGAGCGCAATGAAGGTGGCGACCCAGTAGATGACCAGCACCACGACGAGCGTGAAGGCCTTGTTCGAGGCCAGCGTCATGTCATGCGCCTCGTTCATGCCGATGAAGGCGATCGACACGGCTCCGAAGGTCAGGACGGTGGGATACCAGATCGTCGATTCGATCCATTGCAGCCAGATGGCCAGAAAACCCGTGCGCGCTCCGTAGGCCTCGCCGACCCAGCGGAACACGCCGCCCTGCTTGTCGGAGAACATGGCGGCCAGCTCGGCGGCGACCATGGCCGTCGGAATGAGGAACACGATGGCTGCGAACAGGTAATAGAAGGCCGAGGATAGGCCATAGACCGCCTCGGCGGGCAGACCGCGCAGACTGACGACGGCCGTGACGTTCATGATCGCCAGGGTCATGACGCTCAGTTTGAACCCCGTGCTTGTGGTAGTTTTTTTTGCATCCATAATCTGTTGATTGGTTTTGAACGATGCGACGGCTGCAAGGACCGTGCAAAACGGTTCTGCCGTCTTTCCGCGCCGGGACGGAGGATTTGTCGCCGGATTTTCGTATCTTTGTTTCCGACACCCGAATACCGATTCGCTATGCGACGCATTGTGTTGATTCTCGCCGCGGCGTGCTGTCTGGCCGCATGCGGCTCCCGTCCGGTGCGGACGGCCGATGCCGGGACGGAGGCCGCGGACCTGCCGCGCGTTTACCTGCCGCCCGAGCCTCCGGTGCAGCTCACGCCCGAAGGACGGCGCGACTACCTCCGTCTGCACTATTGGGACGGCTTCGACTTCGCCGACACGCTCTTCCTCGCCCGGGCCGATACGTCCGGCATGTTCGAGACCTTCGCGCGGTACGTCATGGTGCTGTCGGACCGTCCGGCGGACCCTGCGCCGATGGACTCGCTCATGCGCCGCGCCGCCGTGTCGCGCCCGATGCTCGACTACTTCTCGATGCTGGCCGACGGGGTGCTGCACGATCCCAATTCGCCGCTGCGCAACGACGAGTTCTACATTCCCGTCCTTCGGGCGCAACTGGCCGCGCCCTGGTACGACGAGTACGAGCGCATCGCGCCGGAGTACGACCTGAGGATGGCGATGCAGAACCGTGTCGGGCAGCGTGCCAACGATTTCCGCTATACGCTCGCTTCGGGAGCCGGAGGAACGCTGTACGGGCTGGAGGCCGAGTACGTGCTGCTCTTCGTCAATAATCCCGGCTGCCCGATGTGCCGCCGGCTGCGCGAGGAGATCGCCTCGTCGCCGATGCTCTCGGAGATGATCGAGCGCGGCCGGCTCCGCGTGCTGGCGCTCTATCCGGACGAGGACCTCGCGGCGTGGCGCGAGTACCGCGAGCGGATGCCGGCCGCGTGGATCAATGCCTACGACCGCGGGTGCGTGATCCGCGAGCAGGGGCTTTACGATTTCCACGCCATCCCGGCGCTCTACCTCTTCGATCGGGACAAGCGCGTGCTGGTGAAGGATTCGACGGACGTGCCCGCGATCGAGGAGGCGATCGACCGCAGGGGATAGCGTCTGCGGCGGATTCAGGGTGCGGAGCGTCTGGGCCGGGGCGGGAAATACGTGCCGCTGCGACGGGGCGGACGGTCCGGGCAGCGGCGGGTATAGGTTCGCCTTATCGGGCCATAAAAAAAGCCGATCGGTTTTGTGCCTCCACTTCGCGGCGAATCGTTACCTTTGCAGTGCGAACACACGCTACACACAAATAGTAACACACAAACATTCTGAAATTATGGCAAAGAAATGGCGTTGTACCGTATGCGGGTACATTCATGAAGGTCCGGAGGCTCCCGAGCAGTGCCCGATGTGCAAGGTCGGCAAGGAGAAATTCGTCGAAGTGGTGGAGCAGGAGGGCGACCTCGACTTCGTGACCGTCCACAAGCTCGGCGACGGCAAGGGCGCGAGCAAGGAGCTGTGGGAAGGATTGCAGAATCACTTCATGGGCGAGTGCACCGAGGTGGGCATGTACCTGGCGATGAGCCGTCAGGCCGACCGCGAGGGCTATCCCGAGATCGCCGAGGCCTACAAGCGTTACGCATGGGAGGAGGCCGAGCACGCTTCGAAGTTCGCCGAGCTGATTGGCGAAGTGGTATGGGACACGAAGACCAACCTCTTCAAGCGCATGAACGCCGAGTGCGGCGCCTGCGAGGACAAGATGCGTCTGGCACGTCTGGCCAAGGAGGAGAACCTCGACGCCGTACACGACACGGTGCACGAGATGGCCAAGGACGAGGCCCGTCACGGCAAGGGTTTCGAGGGGTTGTACAAGCGCTACTTCGGCAAATAATCCGAACCGTAACCGGTTCAGGCAGGAGCGGCTCCCGCAAGGGCGCCGCTCTTTTTTCGTGCCGGAACGGTATGGGTGCGCGATTTTTTCCTATCTTTGGCTCCGGTTACACGAATCCGTAAAAAACGAACGATATGAAACGCTTTCTTTTGCCGCTCGTCTGTGCGGCGCTGGCCTTCGGGATCGCCTCCTGTTCCGACGACGATACGCCGGGCGATCCCGCCGGAACCGTCATGCTCAACATGCTCGACGAGCACAACGGCAGGACGCTGCTGGACGATTCGGACATCTATATCAACGATGCCGGAAACTTCGTCAGCGGGGGCGATTGCTCGCTCTTCATGCTGGGCGAGGCATCGGGGCTGGGGGCAGTCCGGATCGCGTCGCTGAGGAATCCGGTTCCGGAAGCCGCCGTATCGCCGGGACAGGGTTATGCGGCAGTCTGTTCCGCCGCCGCGATGCAGTTCCCGTCGCAGTGCGTGGCGTTGCCGTTGGACGGCAGCGGTGCGAACCTGCTCAAGTTCTACGTTGTTTCGTCCCTGCCCGACGGGGAGAACGGCTCCAAGGGGGTCGTCGTCAAGTTCGTCACGGCGCAGCCGCAGCGGCACGGGCTTCCCGAGTGGGGCGATACGGTGCTGACGATCGAAAATTACGACCACCTCGGGCAGGAGGTGGTCTATACGTTGCCGACCGAGGATTTCGAGTTCGTTCTCGACGGGGAGGGACAGATCGGATGCGAGAAGCGGGGCCGGAAACTGGTCTTCGCGCTGACCGACTGGCCCTATCCGGGGCAGAGATTCGGACTGACGCTGCGCATCGGCGAGAGCTATACGAACGTGTTCGTGGAGTTTCTGAGCTGATGCGGGCCGTCCTTTCGGGACCGGGACGCATGGAAAATCCGGATGCCTGCTGGCATCCGGATTTTTCCGTATCACTCCTTGCGCAGCTCCTCGCGCACGGCGAGAAAGAGTTGCAGCTTTCCGGAGAGCCATTCGTAACCCGTTTTGGCGGCGTGGGCCACGTCGTAGATCGTCTCGACCTGATCCTGTATGCGGTCGATCGGCGCACGCAGCGCCAGCGCATAGATCGCGGCGGCGAGGAGGAAGCAGAGGCCGCTGACGATCAGCGTCGCCGTGACGAGCGACCCGGTGAGCGCCGAGAGCCAGACAACCAGCGTCGTGAGCAGCAGCACGATCCCCGTGGCTGCCGTCAGCGCGAAGGCGAGCAGCGCCACGAGGAACCGTCCTCCGGAGGGTTTGTTTTCCATGAGCGTATGTGCGGCTATTTGCCTTCGGCCTTGCCGCGCACCTCCTCGATCTTTTCTTCCGCCTTTCCCTGGGCTTTCCGGGCGGCGGCTTTCGCCTTGTCGAGTTCGTCGTTGGCGAAGTCCTTGATCTGTCGGCGCAGTTCGGGTCCCGACTGAGGCGTGAGCAGCATGGCCAGCGTGGCTCCGATGACCATGCCGCCCAGCATGGATGCGATGATAGTGGCTGTGTTTTTCATGATGATTGAGTTTTGATACGCCCTTATCGCTTGCAAAGTCCGGGCCAAAGCCCTATCTTTGGGATATGATCGCAGACTCCGGCAGATCGGTCGCCTTCACGGGGCACCGTACGTACGACGGGACTGCGGCGGAGAGCCTCTCCGCCGCAGTGGAGCGGTTGTACGGACGCGGGTTCCGCACGTTTCTTTCGGGAATGGCCGTGGGGTTCGACCTCGCGGCGGCCGAGGCCGTGCTGACGCTGCGTGCGGCGCATCCCGACGTGCGGCTGGTCGCCGTCGTCCCTTTCCGCGGGCAGGAGGAGCGCTTCTCTCCGGCCGACCGGGTGCGTTTCCTCCGTGCGGTCGCCGCGGCCGACGAGGTGGAGGTGCTCGCCGGAGGGTATCGCCGGGGATGTTACGCCGTGCGCAACGATTTCCTGGTCGATCGGGCCGCGCTCGTCGTGGCATGGTACGACGGTTCGCCGGGCGGCACGCGCTACACCCTGCGCCGGGCCCTGGCCCGCGGCCGCGAGGTGTGGAATCTCCACCCTTCGGGCGGCGGCCTTGCGATCCGCCCCGTGCAGCCGGCGCTGTTCTGAGCGTGCGGGGCGGTTCGGGTGCGGGCAAAAAAACACCCGGCAGGTCTCGGAAAGACCCGCCGGGCGTTCGGTGAAATCCGTCGCCGGATTATTTCCAGTTGAGGATCTTGTGGAAGTCGTACTCCTCGGGGTTGGCCACATACTGCTTGGCGGCCTCGTAGTCGGCCGGCGTGACGGCGTTGAGGATGTTCTCCACCACCGAGGTGAACTTGTCCGAGTTGATGTCCACCAGACGGGGCGGAATCTTGCCCGTCGCGGGGTCTTGCAGGTCCTTGAGGTAGAGCGGCGAGACGTTGCCCTCCGAATCCACGTAAACCATGCAGCCCGTCTTGCCCTCGGCGAAGAGCTTGTGCACGCCGATACCCAGCTCCGAGCAGTACGTGAGGTCGTAGGCGATCGGGGTCTGGCAGCGGATTTCGTAGCCCAGCTCCACGGGGCGGCTCTTGACCTTGATGCCCAGCTCCTTGAGCTTCTTCTCGATCATCTCGTTGAAGATGTGCGCCTTCGACACCTTGCCCAGCTCGGGATGTCCGTGCTCGTCGTAGGTGAAGTGCACGCCGCTCTTGCGGATCTCCTCGTCCGACAGCGCGTGGAACACGCCCTCCGAAATGACGGCGGCGCCGTAGTCCATGCCCATGATCTTACGCTTGATGATCGACGAGATGACCAGGTTCACGATCTTCTCGACGGTGATCTCCGTCTTGTCGAACATTTCGGGAATGACGATCATCGGATAGTGGCACGCCTCGCCGATGCCGAATGCCAGGTGGCCGGCCGAACGTCCCATGGCTGCCAGCACGAACCAGTTGCCGCTCGTGCGTGCATCTACATAGACGGCGCGGGCGATGACCGCACCCTTGTCCTTGGCCGACTCGTAGCCGAACGTCGGCGTGCCTTTCGGCAGCGGCAGGTCGTTGTCGATGGTCTTCGGCACGTGGATGTTGGCGATGGGGTATTTCTTCGCCTCGAGGAACTTGGCGATGCGGTTGGCCGTCGAGGCCGTGTCGTCGCCGCCGACCGTCACGAGCAGTTTCACGTTGTTGTCGGTGAAGAACTTGAGGTTGAAGTTGTTCTCGAAATCGGCGTCCGTCGGTTTGAAACGGCTCATCTGCAGGAACGAACCGCCCTGGTTGAAGATGCCGTCGGCCATCGGGTAGTCGATGTCCACGGTGCGGGGCGAGGGGTTGAACAGGCCCGTATAGCCCTCGTGCAGGCCGATTACGCGGTAACCTTTGCGCAGGAACGTCTTGGCGACGCTGCCCACCACGGTATTCATGCCGGGGGCCGGTCCGCCGCCGGTCAGGATTGCGATTGCTTCTTTCATGATTCTGTTCGGTTTATGGTATTTTGTTGAACCTTCCGTTTCGGATTTTGGCCGCCCAAAAATACGACATATTTTTCAAACGGGCAAGAAAAAAGGGGGCTTCCGTCGCCGAAAGCCCCCTCTGAAAATCGGTAATTATAGTTTACTCAACTACAGTTACGTTGATGGCCTGCTCGCCTTTGGCTCCCGAGCCTACCTCGAACTGGACCGACTGACCTTCGTTGAGCGACTTGAAACCATCCGTTGCAATTCCCGAGAAGTGCACGAAAATCTCCTTGCCGTTCTCCGCCGTAATGAATCCGTAGCCTTTCTTGCTATCGAACCATTTTACTTTACCTGTCATAAAAAAAGTGTTAAAAGTGTTAATGTCTGACAAAGTAACGCAAAAAACATTGGCTTTCAAAACTTTTTACCGTTTTTTTTCGGGTCTGCGGGAAAAAAGTTATCTTTGTGGGGGCGGTTCTGTCCGCCGTGTCCGTCCGGTCCGCGTGATGCGTCTCGGGGCGGGATCCGGGCACGGTTCGGCAGATGGCCCGGGAGAGGCGGCCGGAAGCGGCCGGAGCGGAGAGGCCCCCTGTTTCTGGAATCTTAATAAGAACCGAAAATTCGGACAACGATATGAACAGACGAGTGAAATTGGCGATTCTGGCCCTGCTGGGCTTTTCGACGGCCTGCTCGACGGTGAAGGATTCGCCGCGCCGGGACGGGAGGGCGTGCGGGAGCGACGAGGCTCCGGCTCCGGATTCCGTGGAACGGAAGATTCCGCCGCGGATCGTCCTCATGTACGGCGTGCGGCCGCCGCATCCCGTGCAGTCCGTTCCGCGGCAGGACGGCGGGAGCGCCGCTCCGGCGGACAGCGCGGCCGTGCGCAGCGGAGCGCCCGTATCGGCTGTTCCGGCGGAATCCGCCGAATCCGTTGAATCCGCGACGGGAGGACGGTGACGATGCCCGGACGCCGTATCGGGCCGCGTAAACGGCTGGCCCTCGAACTCTTCTCCGGTCTCTATGCGGACAAGGTGCGCGAACACCGCCTCGATACGCTCTTCTGGGAGTGTACGCTGCGGTGCAACCTCGCATGCAGGCATTGCGGGAGCGACTGCCGCACGGATCCCGGCGTGAAGGACATGCCGGCGGAGGATTTCCTGCGGGTGCTGGACGAGGAGGTGACGCCGCACGTCGATCCCGCCGGGGTGCTCGTCATCCTCTCGGGCGGCGAGGTGCTCGTGCGCGACGATCTGGAACGGATCGGTTCGGAGATCGCCCGCCGCGGCTACCCGTGGGGGATGGTGACCAACGGCCTGGCGCTGACGCCGGAACGGCTGCACGGCCTGATTCGTGCCGGGCTGCGGACGATTTCGGTGAGCCTCGACGGATTCGAGCGGGAACACAACCGCATCCGGCGCAATCCGGCGAGTTTCGCCCGGGCGATGGACGCCGTGCGGCATATCGTGCGCGAGCCGGAGTTGGCTTTCGATGTCGTGACCTGCGTCACGGAACCGCTCGTCCCGCAGCTCGAAGCCTTCCGCGACCGGCTCGTCGCCGAGGGGGTGCGCCATTGGCGGCTCTTCTCGATCTTCCCTGCGGGACGCGCCAAAGGCGACGGAACGCTCCGCCTGACCGATGCCGGTTTCCGCACGCTGCTCGACTTCATCCGCCGTACGCGCCGCGAAGGGCGCATCGACGCCAGCTATGCCTGCGAGGGCTTTCTGGGAGGGTACGAGGCGGAGGTGCGCGACCATTTCTACCAATGCGCCGCCGGGGTCTCCGTGGCTTCGGTGCGGGTGGACGGCTCGATTTCGGGCTGCACGTCGATCCGTGCGAATTTCCATCAGGGCAATATCTACCGCGACCGCTTCTGGGAGGTGTGGCAGTCGCGTTTCGAACGCTTCCGCGACCGGGAGTGGATGCGCCGCGGCGTGTGTGCCGGCTGCGGGGTTTTCCGCTTCTGCCGGGGCGGCGGAATGCATTTGCGCGACGACGACGGCGAATTGCTCTGCTGCCATTACAACCGGTTGTGAATGCCCGCTGTGGCGTCGTCCGATCCGCCTCCGGCCTTTCCGATCCGGGCGCGCCGCGCCGCGGCGGTTTTGCCGGACCGCTTGCCGGCGGAGAGAGACGAAAAGCTATTTTTTTGCGAATTTATTTTGTCTTTTCGGATTTTAGGCTTATCTTTGTGCGCTCTTAAAACGATAAGGGCGTTTGTTCGGGGTGTAGCGCAGTCCGGTTAGCGCGCCAGCTTCGGGAGTTGGAGGTCGCTGGTTCGAATCCAGTCTCCCCGACAAATCGGCAGACCGCCCGCAGGGGGTCTGCTTTTTTTATTTGCCGGGCATCGGGCCCGGGGCGGATATTCCGGTATGCCGCCGCGGATGCCGCCCGGACGATTCGGGGTGTAGCGCAGTCCGGTTAGCGCACCTGCTTTGGGAGCAGGGGGTCACAGGTTCGAATCCTGTTACCCCGACTTTACGGAAAAAGCCTTTCAGATTTCTGAAAGGCTTTTTCCGTGTTTCATGCGGTGCGGCGGGCGGCGGGACGTGCCGGTTCAGCTTCGTCCCACCGATTCGAGCAGGTGGCCGAAGTCCTCCTGCGGGGCGGGCATGTAGATCGAGAAGCCGAGCGCCTGTGCCGTATCGACGTTCTTGCTGCCGTCGTCGATGAAGAGCGTTTCGGCGGGTTCCAGACCGCTCGCGGCGATCATTTTCCGGAAAATCGCCTCGGAGGGCTTCAGCTCGTGCATCCGGTAGGAGAGGTAAACGGCGTCGAAATAGTACTCCATGTCGTGCCCGTCGGCCGTGAACATGCGCCGGACGAACTCCATCGAGGCCGGGTTGTTGTTCGAGAGCACGTAGGTCCGGATACCCCGGCGGCGGAGCGCCTCGATCTGGCGGAGTTTCGTGACGGGGATCGTCACCAGAAACTCCCCGTAGGCCCACGCGATCCGTTCGTCCGGGACGTCGGGCGTACCCGAGAGGCGGCGCATCTCCTCGCACGCCTCGTGGAAGGTGATGTCGCCGTGTTCGAGGCGGCCGATCATCTCGGCGGGGTAGTAGGGGTTGATGAGTTCCGCCACGGCGTCCATGCCGAGCGTGCGGAACGCCGCGATGCAGCGATTCAGGTCGAGGTCCACGAGGACGCCCCCGAGGTCGAATACTACGTTTTTGATCTTTTCCATGGTTTCCGGAGCCGGAGCGGTCGGGTCCGGCGGCACAAAGATACGAAATTTTACGTTCCGGCGCTCCGGTCTTTCAGTGCGGACGGTATTCTGCCTGCACAGGACGCATTTTTCCGGCGGGGGCGCATGCGGAAGGCGATGCCCGGAAGGGAGCGGGTGTCTGTCGTGATGCGGGTGGATGGGAACACCTGCCGCATATACGGGGAGGCGAGGAGTCGATCGGACATTGCGGGGCGTCGGCCGGACGGGCGGAGAACAGAGGACAGGGGACAGAGGTATGCCCTTCGGACGGGGCCTCGTGCCGGTCCGAGCTACCTTTGGAACCGCATCGTGAAACGCCGCAGCGGACGGATCGCCTGCATGGGCAGGAGTTTGCAGAGGGGAATCCAGATGCGGTTCCACCAGTCGGGGACGATCGTGCGGCGGCCCCGCCACAGGGCGCGCAGTCCCCGCCGGGCACAGGAGTCGGCCGAGATCAGCACTCCGAGCCGGAGCCCGATGCGCTGCCAGCGGGGTGTCAGTCCGTAGAGGTCGGTGGCCACGCCTGCGGGGCAGACCGCCGTGACGCGGATGCCTTCGTCGCGGACCTCCTTGGCGAAGGCCACGGAGAAGGCGCGCAGGTAGGCTTTCGAGGCGCTGTAGAGCGACAGCCCGGGGAAGGGCATCCACAGCGAATAGGAGGACATGTTGAGGATGTGCCCGCCCCGCCCGCGGCGTGCCATGTCGGCGGCGTAGAGGCGGCAGAGCTGCGTGTTCGTCAGGTCGTGCAGGAGGATGATCCGCTCGATGCGCTCGGCGGGCGTGCGGAGGATGTCGAGGAACGAGAAGATTCCGGCGTTGTTGATGAGCACGTCAACGGCGATTCCCTCCCGCTCGGTGAATGCGTGCAGCTCTTCGGCGGCTCCGGTCCGGGCCAGGTCGATCTCCGCGATGCAGACCTCGGCGGCGGCACGGACGGTGGTTCCGATCTCCTGCCGGACGGCCTCCAGCGGTTCGCGGCGGTCGCCCGCCAGCACGAGGTCGTAGCCCGCCGCCGCCAGCCGCAGGGCATAGCAGCGGCCGATGCCCGATCCGGCGCCCGTCACGAGGGCCCAGGCGCTGCCGGGCGCGACCTCTCCGCGCCGCCGGCGCGTGTCGTTGCGTCGGGCGTTCATGGCAGGCGTTCGAGTTCTTCGACGATCTTCCGCGGCAGGTCGGGGCAGTGCTTGCAGCACTTCATGTCCACGGAATACATGCGGGCGATGCAGTAGTTGCGGTGGTCGCAGGCGCTGCGCGTCGAGGCGTCGCCCGTGCGGAGCTTCTCCACGAAGGCCGGGTCGTTCACCAGCGCGCGGGCCATCTGCACCAGCTCGAACCCGGCGTCGAGCGCGCGGTCGATCCCTTCGCGGCTCACGAGCCCTCCGACGTAGATGAGCGGGCATTTGAGCGCCGCGCGGAACTTTTTGGCGTCCTCCAGGAAGTAGCACTCCTCGAACGGGTATTGCCGGATCATCCACGGGCCGCACCAGCGGATGAAGTAGCGGAGCCACCACGGCGAGTAATAGCTCATCGTGTAAATCGGGATCAGCCCCCGCATGACGGCCATCGGGGCCTTCGAAACGAATCCGCCCGTGAGCACGATGCCGTCCACGCCGAAGCGTTCGATCTCGCGGGCGATTTCGAGGCTCTCGGGAATTTCGATTCCGCCCCGGAATCCGTCGTACATGTTGTGTTTGACGGTGACGGCCATGCCACAGGACCGGGCCGCCCCGACGGCTTCCTCCAGACACATGCGCATGAAGCGCATCCGGTTTTCGAGCGATCCGCCGTATTCGTCGCGGCGGCGGTTGGTGTAGGGCGAGAGGAACTGCGAAATGAGGTAGCCGTGCCCGGCGTGCACCTCCACCGAGTCGAACCCGGCGTCGCGGGCCGTGCGGACGGCGCGGCCGAAGTCGCGCGCCACCTCTGCGATCTCGCTCCGCCGCATGCCCCGCACCGGGGTGTAGGCGTACAGGTTGAAACCCGACGAGGCGCCGATCGGAATCTGTCCGGCGGTGGAGTAGTGGGTCATGTTGCCGCAGTGGCCGATCTGGATGGCCGCGGCGGCTCCTTCGCGGTGGACGGCGTCGGTGATGTCGCGCAGCCCCGGCACGATGGCCGGGCGCAGCCAGAGCTGTTTGTCGAACGAGAGGCCGCTGCGCGAGACGGCGGCATAGGCCAGCGTCGTCATGCCGATGCCGCCGCGGGCCACCGCGACGTGGTACTCCTTGAGCTGTTCGGTGGGACCGAACGCCCGGCCCATCGACTCGAAGGCCGCCGAACGGATCGTGCGGTTGCGCAGCGTCACGGGGCCCAGTTGGTAAGGGGTGAAAAGTGCGGACATGGATCAATAGATAAAGGGTATGATGCGCTTCCTGCGAAGCGAGGTGAACTCCTCGCCGAACTCCTGTTCGTAGCGGCGGCGCAGCGAGGCGGCGCGGGGCGCGAGGTTGGCGAAGGTCCACCAGGCGAAGACCGCCCCGGCCCACGACCACGAGGCGACGGCGAAGCCGGTCCATTCGAGCAGCTCGCCGAAGTAGTTGGCCGACGAGACGTAGCGGAACATGCCGCCGCGGGGAATGTAGTGCCTCGTGTCGCCGGGGCGGCGGAGGCGGCGGATGATGCTGTCCGAATGGATGTTCACGGCCATCCCGGCGAGGAACAGCGCGCCGCCGGCGTAGATGAAGGGCTGCGAGAACCACCCGGCGTAGTAGTCCGCCGGGGAGACGTAGAAGATCCAGCCGCCCTGCATCAGGGCGTTGAGCGTGTTGAAGACCATACCCATGAGGACGATGCCGAGCGGCATTTTCGACTTCCCGCGGATGAGCAGCGGGAAGATGAAGGCCCGCTGGAGGTAGTGCGTCTGGAAGAGGGCGAACAGCGCGAGCGGCCCGGCCTGCCACATGCGGTCGGAGCAGGCCCAGAGCACGCACATGAGGATGAATACCGGGGATTCCATCACCACCCATCCGATGCGGTTCGGGACGGGTGGTCCGTAGCGGCGGTCGAACAGGTAGCCGTAGCCGGCTTCGAAGAAGTGCAGCGCCACGAACACCCCGAGCGCCGCGACGGCCATGACGATAAGGAAAATGTCGAAACTCTCTTTCATAGGCGGCCCGGGTATTCCCGGCGGATAAACACGGTAAAGGTAGTGTTTTTTTCCGGTCCGGGCAAGTCCTCCGGTCCTGGCCGCTTGTCTGTTTCGTCCGGAAACGGGGCCGATTCGTCCGGAACGGAAAACGGAGACGGCCTCCGTTTCCGAAAGGAAGCGAAGACCGTCCGGGGCGCTGCCGCCCGGGAGAGGCGCGTGCCGCGTGGCGTTCCGGCGATGCCGGCCGCGGGAAGACGCCCGTCGGGGCGGCGCGGAGGCTGCACCCGCGCACCGGGGCGTGCGGGCTGTGTGGGCCGCGTCAGTGCGTGTAAACCTTGCCCTTCTGTTTCTCGTTTTTCTCGAACAGGAGGCGCGACTGCGTGGGGTACCGGAGCTTCTCGAACTCCTCCACGGCGTTGCGGATGTCGCCCATGAGCATGTCGGCCATGTCGCGCGACATGCCCTGCCGCACCACGATGCGCATGACGATCAGTTGTTCGATGTTCGCGGGCATCGTGTAGGCGGGGACCATCCAGCCGCTCTGCTGCAGTTTGGCCTGCAAGTCGAAGAGCGTCCATTTGGCCGTTTTCTCGTAGGCCGGGTCCATCGACCAGATGAAGAGCGGATTGACCACCTCTTTGGCGAAATTCCGGAAGCAGGTCATCTCGCCGATGGCACGGTGGCAGTAGGCGGCTATGTCCATCGAGTTCTGCTGGATCTCCTTGTAGCCCTCGAATCCCAGCCGGATGAAGTTGTAGTACTGGCCGAGAATCTGAGCCGCCGGACGCGAGAAGTTCAGGCCGACCTGCGTGATGTTGGCGCCGAGGTAATTGACCGAGAACGACATTTCGTCGGGCAGGTACTTCTTGTCCTTCCAGACGACCCAGCCCAGACCCGGATAGACCAGCCCGTACTTGTGGCCCGACGTGGAGATCGACAGCACCCACCGCAGCCGGAAGTCCCATCGCTTCTCGGGCTTGAGGAACGGCAGGATGAATCCGCCCGAAGCCGCGTCCACGTGGATCGGAATTTCGTAGCCGGTCCGGGCGTTGTAGGCGTCGAGGGCCTTGTCGAGCGCCTCGATGTCGTCGTCGAGTCCGGTCCACGTCACGCCGGCGATCGGCACGATGCAGATGGTGTTCTCGTCGCACGCCTTCAGCGCGGCGTCGATGTCGAGCGTGGGGTGCTGTTCGTCGAGGGGCACGGTGCGCAGTTCGATCTGCCAGAGCTGGCAGAACTTCTCCCAGACGACCTGGAACGCCGAGCTCATCACCAGGTTCGGCTTGTCGAAGGGTTTTCCGGCGGCCTTGCGGCGGGCTCTCCAGCGCAGCCATGCGGCCACGCCGCCCAGCATGCACGCCTCCGAGGAGCCGATTCCCAGCGCGCCGGTCTTCCATTCGGCCTTCTCGGGCGAATTCCACAGGTTGGCGATGATGTTCAGGCAGCGGCCGCACATGACGGCCACGCGCGGATACTCCGTCTCGTCGATGTAATTGACGTTGATCGCTTCGTTCATCAGACGCGTGGCGTAGTCGTCCATGTAGGTCGTCACGAAAGTGGCCAGGTTCAGGCGCGGCTGCGTCTGCGGGTAGGTCTCGTCCTTGACCAGTTGGTAGGCCACTTCGGGGGCCGTCTTGCCTTTGGGAATAAATTCCGTGGGTGCGGGACAGCGCATTTCCTGCGTGCCGAAGATGTCGGTCAGGGTGTCCTCGCGGGGATGTCTTTGTTGATTCATACCGTAAAAGATTTTTTTGGTTCGTATTGCCGTTCCCGTCGTTGCACGAACTATGCCATGCGCGTCCGGCGGGGAAAAGTTTTGCCCCGGAGGCTTGCGATTCTCCCGCAAAGAGGGTAGTTTTGTCAGGCCGCCCGGCCGCGGCGCGGAGGAATGCGGCGCGGCCGGACGGCGGAAAGTGCTGGATATGAAGAAAATCGTCGTTTTTACCGGCGCCGGAGTGAGCGCCGACAGCGGCCTTGCGACCTTCCGCGATGCGGACGGGCTCTGGGCCGATTACCGGATCGAGGAGGTCTGCACGCCCGAGGCGCTGGCCCGCAACCGCGCGCTGGTGGTCGGGTTTTATAACGAGCGCCGCCGCGAGATGCTCGCCGCCCGGCCGAACGCCGCGCACGAGGCCATCGCGCGGCTGGAGCGGGCCTGCGAGGTCGAGGTGGTGACGCAGAACGTCGATGACCTGCACGAGCGGGCCGGATCGACGCGCGTGACGCACCTGCACGGCGAGCTGCGCAAGCTCCGTTCGTCGCGCGATCCCGAACTCGTCGTGCCCCTCGACGGCTGGGAGCAGCCGCTCGACGCCACGGCGCCGGACGGGGCGCTGCTGCGGCCGCATATCGTCTTCTTCGGCGAGGCGGTCCCGATGTTCGAACGTGCGGCCCGGATCGCCGCGTCGGCCGACGCGATGATCGTCGTCGGCACGTCGCTGGCGGTCTATCCTGCGGCCTCGCTGGTGCGTTGCCTGCCGCCTGCGGCGCCGATCTGGCTCGTCGATCCCGGCCGTCCCGACACGGCGGGCATCCGAAATCCGCTCACTGTCATCCGCAAGCGGGCGGCCGAGGGCGTTCCTGAGCTGGTCGGGGAGCTGCTGCGCGGCATGCGCGGGTAGTCTGTGCGGTCCGGGCCGCGCGGAGGCCTCCGCTAACCTTGCGGATGGCAATTCCGCGGACGGGGCGGATCGGCGGATGCTCCCGCGGGTGCGATTCGCGGCCGTGGGATGGATATTGTCGAATTTTGCGCTATCTTTGCAGCCCTCCGGGCGGGCGGAATTTCCGCTTCGGAGGAACCGACGATGACACTCTTCACATTTATCGAAATCCTGGGTACGCTGGCCTTCGCCATCAGCGGTATCCGGCTGGCTTCGGCCAAGCGCTTCGACTGGTTCGGGGCCTATGTCGTGGGGTTCACCACGGCCATCGGGGGCGGTACGCTGCGCGATCTGATGCTTTCGCTGACCCCGTTCTGGATGCTCGACAGCTCCTACCTCGTGGTCACGGCTTTCGCGCTGGGCATCGTGGTCGTGTACGGCCGTTACCTGATCCGACTCAACAACACCTTCTTCATTTTCGACGCCATCGGTTTGGGGCTGTTCACGGTCGTCGGCGTCGAGAAGACGCTCGGCGCCGGATTCCCGCTCTGGGTGGCGGTCATCATGGGCACGATTACGGGCGCCGCGGGCGGCGTGCTGCGCGACATTCTCATCAACGAGGAGCCGCTGATTTTCCGCAAGGAGATCTATGCGCTGGCCTGCGTGTTCGGCGGACTGGTTTACGGCGGCGGTCTGGCGGCGGGACTTTCGGGGGCCACGCTCCAGATCGTCACGGCGCTGAGCGTGATCGCCGTGCGGATCGTCGCCGTGCGCTTCGGGCTGCGCCTGCCGACACTCAGGCAGAACTGGGATGCGTAGCGGGCCGCCGTGCGTGCGGACATGCACGGAAAACCCCGTCTGCCGCTTCTTCCGGCGGACGGGGTTTTCCTCGTCGGGCGAATGCCTTTATTTCAGCTCCTTGAAGTAGAGTTCCAGCAGCTCCTTGGCGGCGACGAACGACGAAATGCGGTCCTCGAGCACCCGTTTCTCGTACTCCCCGATACGGGCCTCGACGGCCGGATCGCGGTAGAAACTGCCGCGCAGCGCTTCGTTGATCGTCTCGTACATCCAGTACTTGTTCTGCCGGTTGCGGTTGTGCTGGAAATAACCGTTGGCGTGAATGTGGTCGAGAAACTCCTCCACGCCTTTCCAGACCTCCTCGAGACCCGTTCCGGCCACGGCCGAACAGGTATAGACCTTGGGCCGCCAGCCCGATTCGGGCAGCGGGAAAAGCCGCAGCGCTCCCTGGAACTGCGTGCGGGCCAGCTCGGCCTTGCGGACGTTCTCGCCGTCGGCCTTCGTGATGACCATCGTGTCGGCCATCTCCATGATGCCGCGCTTGATGCCCTGCAATTCGTCTCCGGCGCCGGAGATCTGCAACAGCATGAACATGTCCACCATCGAATGCACGGCCGTCTCGGACTGTCCGACGCCCACCGTCTCGATGAAGATGACGTCGAAGCCGGCGGCTTCGCACAGCACGATCGTCTCGCGCGTCTTGCGCGCCACGCCGCCGAGCGATCCGGCCGAGGGCGAGGGGCGGATGAAGACGTCGGGGTTGTGGCAGATGCTCTCCATGCGGGTCTTGTCGCCGAGGATCGAGCCTCCGCTGCGCTCCGACGAGGGGTCGATGGCCAGCACCGCGAGCTTGTGGCGCAGCGAGGTGACCATGTTGCCCACGGCCTCGATGAAGGTCGATTTGCCGGCTCCCGGGACGCCCGTGATGCCGATGCGCACCGAACGCCCGGCGTGGGGCAGGCAGCGCTCGATGATCTCCTGCGCCTGGGCGTAGTGGGCCGGATTGGCCGACTCGACGAGCGTGATGGCCTGCGAGAGGGTGGTGATGTTGCCCGCGAGGATGCCCTCGACGTACTCGTCGGTCGAGAGCGCGCGCTTGCGGCGCCGCGTGAAGTAGGGGCTTACGATCGGCTGGTCCCCGACGCCTTCCGAGACGTTGAGCGCCGTGTCGTGGTGCGTGTCCGCATACTCCTTTTCGTAGTGGTTTATCTTCGTGAATGACATAGGCTTTTCATATCGTTTTCCGTGTGTTTCCCTTGTCGGCCGGCTGCGTGTTCCCTTTCCGTTTCCCGTCCGCTTCCGGGGGAAGCTCCCCGTCCCGCGGGGCGTCCGACGCCGAAAGATAGCGATTTTTTTCGGGATCGTCCGCAAATTTCCGCTCCGATTTGCTCCGTGCGTTCCCGACCCGCCGCCGGAAGGGGCATCCGCGTGCCGCCGCTTCCGCCCCCGGTGTCGCCTTTCCGGACATTTTCCGCGAATTTCGGGGCGAAGGAATCGCCAAAAAAAGTCGGTCGAATTTTGGCGAATCCCGAAGAATTCTTCTATCTTTGTGTGCGCAAAAAAATTACGACGCATTGATCCGGAAATAACAGTCTTTTAACTTAAATCATTTTTGTTATGAAAGTTTCTCATATCGAGCATCTCGGCATCGCTGTAAAGAGCCTGGATGAAGCCATTCCCTACTGGGAGAACGTATTGGGCCTGAAGTGCTATGCGATCGAGGAGGTCGCCGACCAGAAGGTGCGCACGGCCTTCTTCATGCTGGGCCAGACGAAGATCGAGCTGCTGGAGCCCACGTCGGAGGATTCGACGATCGCCAAGTATATCGAGAACCGCGGCATCGGCATCCACCACATGGCCCTCGCCTGCGAGAATATCGAGGAGCAGCTCGCCGACGCCGAGGCCAAGGGCATCCGTCTGATCGACAAGACGCCGCGCAAGGGCGCCGAGGGCATGACCATCGCCTTCCTGCACCCGAAATCGACCCAGGGCATTCTGACCGAACTTTGCGAGAACAAGAATAAATAATCCATCACACATTATGAGCGATATTCAGGACAAGATCAGCAAGTTGATCGAGAACCGCGAGACGGCGCGCATGGGCGGCGGTCAGAAAGCGATCGACAAGCAACACGAAAAGGGCAAGTACACGGCGCGCGAGCGTATCCAGATGCTGCTGGACGAAGGCTCGTTCGAGGAGTTCGACATGTTCGTGACGCACCGCTGCTACGATTTCGGCATGGAGAAGAAGCACACCTTCGGCGACGGCGTGGTGACCGGCTACGGCACGATCGGCGGACGTCTGGTATATGTCTTCGCACAGGATTTCACCGTGACGGCCGGTTCGCTGTCGCTGTCGATGTCCGACAAGATCTGCAAGGTCATGGACATGGCCCTGCGCAACGGCGCTCCCTGCATCGGCATGAACGACTCGGGCGGCGCGCGTATCCAGGAGGGTGTCAATGCGCTGGCCGGCTATGCCAACATTTTCCAGCGCAACGTGATGTCGTCGGGCGTCATTCCGCAGATCTCGGCCATCTTCGGCCCCTGCGCCGGCGGTGCGGTCTATTCGCCCGCGCTGACCGACTTCATCATCATGAAGAAGGAGACCTCGAACATGTTCCTCACGGGTCCGAAGGTCGTCAAGACCGTCACGGGCGAGGACGTGACGCAGGAGCAGCTGGGCGGCGCCGTGATGCACACCACCAAGTCGGGCGTGGCGCAGTTCGCCGTCGATACCGAGGAGGAGGGCATCGAACTGATCAAGAAGCTCATCTCCTACATGCCGCAGAACAACATGGAGGACGCTCCGCTGGCCATCTGCACGGACCGCATCGACCGGCTGGAGGATTCGCTCAACGAGATCATCCCCGACAGCGCCAACAAACCCTACGACATGGCGGAGGTGATCCGTGCGATCGTCGATAACGGCGAGTACCTGGAGTCGGCCGCGGGCTATGCGAAGAACATCATCACCTGCTTCGCCCGCTTCAACGGCCAGTCGGTGGGCATCATCGCCAACCAGCCCAAGTTCATGGCCGGTGTGCTGGACATCAACGCCAGCCGCAAGGCGGCGCGTTTCGTGCGCTTCTGCGATGCGTTCAACATTCCGATCGTGACGCTGGTGGACGTTCCGGGCTTCCTGCCGGGCACGACCCAGGAGTACGGCGGCGTCATCACGCACGGCGCGAAGCTGCTGTTCGCCTACTGCGAGGCCACGGTTCCGAAGATCACCGTCACGCTGCGCAAGGCTTACGGAGGCGCCTACATCGTCATGTCGTCGAAGCATATCCGCGGCGACATCAACTACGCATGGCCGACGGCCGAGATCGCCGTGATGGGTGCCAGCGGCGCCGTCGAGGTGCTCTACGGCAAGGAGCTCAAGGAGCTGGCCGACAAGCCCGAGGAGCGCGCCAAGTTCGTGGCCGAGAAGGAGAAGGAGTACAACGACAAGTTCTCGAACCCCTACAATGCCGCCCGCTACGGCTATATCGACGACGTGATCGAACCGCGCAACACGCGTTTCCGCATCATCCGCGCGTTGCAGTCGCTGGCTACCAAGCGCCTGCAGAACCCGCCCAAGAAGCATTCCAACATTCCCCTGTAATAAATCCGCACGACTATGAGAATATTAACGGTTATGGATTGGGGCTGGTCGGAGATGCTGTGGGTGGCGCTCATCAGCATCTGCCTGGTCTTCTTCGTCCTGCTGTTGCTGGTGTGGGTGATGAAGGGCTTCGGAGCCGCTTTCTCGCGCCGCAACGCCAAGAATCCGGAGGCCGCTCAGGCCCAGCTGCACGACGAGGAGATCGCCGCGATCGCCACGGCGCTCAAAATGTTCCGCAGCGAGCTGCACGACCGGGAGTCGGAGGTGCTGACCATCCTGAGCATCAAGCGCGCCTATTCGCCCTGGAATTCCAAAATTCACGGTTTAACCCAGATGCCTGACAGAAAATAGCTAAAACAATGAAAGATTACTCTTTGAAAATCAACGGACATAATTACGACGTGCAGATCGACGACGTCAATGAGGCCTCGACGCTGGCCCATGTCGTCGTCAACGGCGTCTCCTACGAGGTCGAGATCGGAGGGGCCCAGACCGCCGCTTCGAAGAAGCCTCAGGTCGCTCCCGCGGCCAAAGGCGCGAACAGCGCGATGATCACGCCCGCGACGGCGGCTCCTTCGCCCCGTCTGGCAGCCGTGGCTCCCAGCGCGGGGTATGCGGTGAAGTGCCCGCTGCCCGGCACGGTGCTGTCGGTCAAGGTCGCCGTGGGCGACACCGTTTCGCGCGGACAGACGCTCGTGGTGCTCGAGGCGATGAAGATGGAGAACAACATCGACGCGGACCGTGCCGGTGTCGTCAAGCAGGTGCTCGTGCAGCAGGGCGCCACGGTCATGGAGGGTGATAACTTAATCGTCATCGAATAACCATGTGTACGCTGCTGACCTCGGGCTCCGATTTCGTGTGGAACAGCCTCCGCGACTTCGCGGGTTCCACCGGCATCGCGGGCTTCTTCGCCGAAATGGGCTGGGGCAACGTGGCGATGATCCTCGTCGCGTTCTTCCTGCTCTATCTGGCCATCCGGCATAAGTTCGAGCCGCTGCTGCTTTTCACCATCGCTTTCGGCATGCTGCTCACGAATCTTCCGGATGCGAACCTCTACCACACCGAACTCTTCGAGGGCGGACACGTGCATTGGGACATCTTCGTCGCCAATGCGGGCCTGCTCGACTACCTCTATCTGGGCGTGAAGCTCGGCATCTATCCCTGTCTGATCTTCGTGGGAGTGGGGGCCATGACCGACTTCGGTCCGCTGATCGCCAATCCCAAGAGCTTCCTGCTCGGCGCTGCCGCGCAGATCGGCATTTTCGCCACGTTCCTGGGCGCCTATGCCCTCGGTTTCACACCCGCGCAGGCCGGTTCGATCGGTATCATCGGCGGCGCCGACGGCCCGACGGCCATCTACCTGACGTCGATGCTTTCGCCCGAGCTGCTCGGCCCGATCGCCGTGGCCGCCTACTCCTACATGGCTCTCGTGCCGGTGATCCAGCCGCCCATCATGCGTGCGCTGACCACCAGGAAAGAGCGTGCCATCCGGATGCGGACGCTGCGTCCCGTGTCGAAGTTGGAACGCATCCTCTTCCCGATCGTCATCGCCGTCATCATCGCGCTGCTGCTGCCGAGCGCCGCACCGCTGATCGGCTGCCTCATGCTGGGCAACCTGATGAAGGAGTGCGGCGTGGTGGACCGTCTGTCGAAGACCGTGCAGAACGAGCTGATGAACATCGTGGTGATCTTCCTCGGTCTGACGGTGGGCGCTACGGCCACCGCCGAGGCGTTCCTGAACTTCCGCACGCTGGGTATCCTCGTGCTGGGCGTCGTGGCCTTCGGACTGGGTACGGCCGGCGGCGTGTTGCTCGCCAAGCTGATGAATCTTTTCTCGAAGGAGGGCAACAAGATCAACCCGCTGATCGGTTCGGCCGGCGTGTCGGCCGTGCCTATGGCCGCCCGCGTTTCGCAGGTGGAGGGTCAGAAGGAAGATCCGGGCAACTACCTGCTCATGCATGCCATGGGACCCAACGTGGCCGGCGTGGTCGGCTCGGCCGTGGCTGCGGGTATCCTGCTTTCGTTCCTCGGATAGGATTGCGGCATTCGCAAGACCCTGTTTTTCATACGGCGTCGTAACCTGCGGGTTGCGGCGCCGTATTTTTTTGCGGAGGAACCGGCGGCCGGGAAAGGACCGACTGCCGGAAAGAGGTGGGGACTCCGGCTCGGGAAGCCCCTGCGTATCGGTTCCGGCTGTTTTCGCGCAGCGGCCGAAGAAGGGGAGGAGGGAAGGATTTGCGCGGTTTCCGCGGGAAAAGAGCCGGCGTGTCGGTCCGGAAAGAGGCCGGCGTGATCTGACGGACCTTGCGGCGGAATATCTATTCCGCGCCCGGCCTTCCGGGAGCGGGTTCTACCGGCAGGAAGGGCGGCAGGTCGAGCCGTGGAAGAGAACCGGCAGGCAGAGATTCGAGCAGAGGGAGCCGGCGAAGAACAGGACGGCCGTGGAGGTCAGCAGGTCGCCGATTCCGACCATCGGCGAGGCTAGTCCGCCGAAGACGTAGGCCGAGGCTCCCAGCAGGGCGGAGGCGACCCCCGCGTTCTGCCGTTCGCTGTCCATGGCCAGCGTGTTCGAGGCGGTGAACACGATTCCGATGGCTCCGCAGATGCCGAAGATCAGCGCCTCGTAGGCCCAGAACGGCGCGTGCATGCCGAATGCGACGCAGAGCAGGGCGGAGAACAGCAGCATTCCCGCATTGCCGGCCCGCACGGCCTGCTCCATCGTCGGGAACCTGACGACTGCGGCCGAGGCGGCGGCCATGGCGACCGCATTGAGCCCGAAGAAGAGGCTGAACTGCGACGGGGTGAGTCCGTAGTGTTCCTGCATGATGAACGGCGCCGAAGCCAGATTGACGAACAGCACGCTCATGGCGAAGCCGTATTGCAGGGTATGGCAGAGGAAGGCGCGGTTGTGCAGCACCTCCCGGAAGTTGCGGCCCACGTCGCGCCACCCGGTCGCTTTCCGACGCGGTTTCGGGAGCGATTCGCGGAATCGGAACGTTCCGAGCAGCAGGATGCCTCCGAAGAGCAGCAGGAACCAGAAGATGCCGTGCCACCCGTCCCCGTATTCCGACAGGATACCGCCGCCGACGGGCGACAGAACCGTGGCCACGCCGTTCACGGCGCCTATGAGGGCCAGCATCCGCGCGAGTTTGCCGATGGCGTAGCGGTCGGTGGCGATCGACCGCGAGAGGACGATGCCTCCGGCCGCGGCCAGCCCCTGAATGAACCGGAAGGCGATGAAGTCGAGGATGGTTCCGGCCAGCAGACAGCCCGCCGTGGCCAGCATGAACAGCCCGAGCGCCGTCAGCAGCGCCGGCCGCCGGCCGTATTTGTCGCTGACCGTGCCGAAGAACAGTTGTCCCGCGGCCAGGCCGATCGTGCTCGCGGTCAGGCTCAACTGCACCATCGACGAGGAGGCTCCGAAAAACTCCGTGAGCACGGGAAACGCCGGCAGGTACATGTCCATGACGAAAGGCCCGAAAGCGCTCAGTATGCCCAGGTAGAGCAGCAGGAATAGTTCCGAATTGTGTTTCCGTTTCATCGTTCGCAGTCGTTTTCCGGGGTGCAAAAGTACCGCATCGGCGGGAAATCCGCCGTGCATTAATTTGCGGAAAACATTTCATTTTAGGAACTGATGCGCCCGCATCGGCGGATTATGGCTATTTTTGCGGGGTAAAAACAGCATAAACGATGGAAGAACCCTTCGTCCGGCCGCCGGATGCCATACGATACGAAGAGGGCGATCTGTCCGCCTTGAGGAGGGCCCCGGTGCATTTCCGCTGCGGTGTCTATCTGGTCTGCGTCCGCGGGAGCGCCGTCGTCTCGACGGGCATCCAGCACTACCGGATCGGGGAGCAGTCGGAGCTGATCTTCCTGCAGGGTTCGCTGATGCAGGTGGTGGAGGCGAGCGGCGACTTCCGGGTGCGGATGGTGACCTTCTCGCGCGAGCTCTTCCTGGAGGCCGTGCTGCCGATCGACTCCCCCTATCTGGACTATACGCACGAACATCCCGGCTACCGCCATACGCAGGACGAGCGCAGCCAGAAGACCTGGCGGGAGATTCTCCTCTGGATGGACGTGGCACGGATGCTCTTCGTGGAGGGCGGCACGCAGTTCCGGCGGCAGCAGGAGCTCAACTTCCTGCAGAGCCTCCTGATGTGGGTGTTCAACACCATTCAGGAGAAGATCGGGGGCACGCAGCAGTACACCCGCAAACAGGCGTTGAGCCACCAGTTCGTCGGCCTGCTCCGCGAATATGCCACGCGCGAGCACGCCGTGTCGTTCTATGCCGACCGGATGTGCATCTCCCCGCGCTACCTCTACGAGGTGACCGTCGAGTGTCAGGGCGGCAGGACACCCAAGCAGCTCATCGACGAGCAGCGGCTGGCCGAGGTCAAGGTGCTGCTGAGCGATCCCCACCTCTCGGTGACGGAGATCGCCGAGCAGTTGGGATTCGCCGACCAGTCCTATCTGACCCGGTTCTTCCGGCGTCATACGGGGATGTCGCCCAAGGCGTTCCGGGCCGGAATCCGGTGACCCCGGCCTCCGGTCCCGCGGCGTCGGACGGAGGGCGTGCCCGATGGCGCGTGCCGGCGGTTCCGTTTTTCGGCCTTGCGTCGTAATTTTCTGCGACTTGGCTTGTAGTGTGAAATATTTTTCGTACCTTTGCGCACCCGCAATGTGCGGGATAGGATTACAACAAGTTAAATTTAAACGTAAAACACAGTGGATTCATTAAGCTACAAGACTATCTCGGCCAATGCATCGACGGTGACCAAGGAGTGGGTCGTCATCGACGCTACGAACGAGGTATTGGGACGTCTTGCATCGCAGATCGCGAAGATCCTCCGAGGCAAGAACAAGCCCAGCTACACGCCCCACGTGGACTGCGGCGACTACGTCATCGTCATCAACGCGGAGAAGGTGAAGCTCACGGGCAACAAAATGACCGACAAGGTTTACACGCGTCACACCGGATATCCGGGCGGCCAGCGTTTCGCCACCCCCGCCGACTATCTGGCCAAGAAACCGACTTTCCTCATCGAGAAAGCCGTAAAGGGTATGCTCCCCAAGACCCGTCTGGGCGACAAGCTGCTCACGAACCTGAAGGTTTACGCCGGCGCCGAGCATCCGCACGCCGCCCAGAACCCGAAGCCCATTA
This sequence comes from Alistipes dispar, assembly GCF_006542685.1. Taxonomy (NCBI): domain Bacteria; kingdom Pseudomonadati; phylum Bacteroidota; class Bacteroidia; order Bacteroidales; family Rikenellaceae; genus Alistipes; species Alistipes dispar. Next base: position 2,473,513 of record NZ_AP019736.1, read on the forward strand.
AGTTAAACGAGATTAAGTAAGAGTTATGGAAGTTGTAAACACCGTAGGTCGTCGTAAGGCCGCTGTGGCTCGCGTATTCGTGAAGCCGGGTAAGGGTCAGATTACAATCAACCGCAAGGAGCTTGCAGCCTATTTCCCGCTCGAGATTCTCCAGTTCCAGGTGAAGCAGCCGCTGCTGGCCACCAACACCGCCGAGAATTTCGACATCACGATCAACCTCGACGGAGGCGGTATCAAGGGACAGGCCGAAGCCGCTCGTCTGGGTATCGCACGCGCACTGTGCGAGATCGACGCCGAGATGCGTCCGGTGCTCAAGAAGGCCGGATTCCTCACGCGCGATCCCCGCGAGGTTGAGCGTAAGAAGCCCGGTCAGCCCGGAGCACGTCGCAAGTTCCAGTTCAGCAAGCGTTAATCCGCTCGCACGACCGGAAATTTCGGCAAGCACGGCGTCGGTTCCAAATCGGAAGGACTACCTATTTATATTATATGTATTACCGCCCGGTTGCCGCGCCGCGGAAAACTCATCGGGACCAGCGAGGCTGCTACCCGGAGGGTTGAGGAAAAGAGAATTAAAATTAACCAACGAAACGAATTGAAATGTCACGTACAGATTTTAATACATTACTGGAAGCCGGTGCGCACTTCGGTCATCTGAAGCGCAAATGGAACCCCAAAATGGCTCCGTATATCTTCATGGAGAAGAACGGCATCCACATCATCGACCTGCACAAGACCGTGCTGAAGATCGACGAGGCCGCCGCCGCCATCAAGCAGATCGCCAAGAGCGGCCGCCGCGTGCTGTTCGTCGCCACGAAGAAGCAGGCCAAGGAGATCGTTGCCGAAAAGGTGGCAGCCGTCGGAATGCCCTACGTCACCGAGCGCTGGGCCGGCGGCATGCTGACAAACTTCCCCACCATACGTAAAGCCGTCAAGAAGATGGCCACCATCGACAAGATGACCAACGACGGCACTTTCGATAATTTCTCCAAGCGCGAGAAGCTCCAGATCGCCCGTCAGCGCGCGAAGCTCGAGAAGAACCTCGGTTCGATCGCCGATCTGACGCGTCTTCCCGCCGCACTGTTCGTCGTGGACGTGCAGAAGGAGGCCAACGCCGTGAAGGAGGCCAAGCGGCTGAGCATCCCCGTATTTGCCATGGTAGACACTTGTTGTGATCCGACCGACATTGATTACGTTATACCTGCAAATGACGATGCCGCCAAGTCGATCGCCGTGGTCGTAGAGGCCATGTGCGCCGCTATCGCCGAAGGTTCGGAGGAGCGCAAGCTCGAGAAGGAGAAGGAGGCGCAGGAGGCCGAGGCCGAAGGCGCCGTGAAGAAGGAGGGCAAGCCCCGCATCAAGAAGGCCGTGAAGGCTACGGTGGACGCCGAGGAGGCTGCCGTTGCCGAGGTCGTGGCCGCCGTGGAGACCCCCTTCGAGGAGCCGGTTGCCGTCGAGGCTGCTCCCGCCGCCGCTGAAACCGCTCCCGCTGCCGAGGCGGAGCAGAAGGCCGAGTAATCCGAACAATAACGAAAAAAACAGATACGACTATGGAAATCAAAGCTGCTGATGTGATGAAGCTCCGCAAGATGACCGGCGCCGGTATGATGGACTGCAAGAAGGCCCTCATGGAGGCGGAAGGCGATTTTGCGCGTGCCCAGGACATTATCCGCGAGAAGGGCAAGCTCGTCGTGGCCAAGCGTGCCGACCGTACCGCTACCGAGGGTGTGGTCGTGACGAAGATCGTGGGCCAGAAGGCCTATATCCTCTGCCTGGCCTGCGAGACGGACTTCGTGGCTCAGAACGCCGAGTATTCGGCTTCGGCCAACGCGATGCTGGAGGTGGCCGTGAAGAACGACGCCGCCGACCGCGATGCGCTGATGGCTACGAAGAACGACGAGGGCCGCACCGTCGAGGAGATGGTCACCGAGAAGTCGGGACAGACGGGCGAGAAGATCGAACTGGCATACTATGCCCGTATCGAGGCTCCCTACTGCGCCGCTTACGTGCACTTCAACAAGAAACTCGGCACGGTGCTGGGTTTCAACAAGGAGGTTCCCGCCGAGGTGGCCCACACCGTCGCCATGCAGGCTACGGCCATGGCTCCTGTTTCGATCTCGGAGGCCGACTGCCCCGCAGAGGTCATCGAGCACGAGCGTAAGATCGCCGTGGAGGCCATGAAGCAGGACCCGAAGAACGCCAACAAGCCCGAGGCCATTCTGGAGAAGATCGCCGAGGGCAAGATGCGCAAGTTCTTCGAGGAGAACACGCTGCTCAACCAGCTCGTCGTAGGCGAGAAGGAGACCATCGCCGAGTATATCCGCAAGGCCGACAAGGAGGCCACGGTGATCGCCTACAAGCGCTTCGCGCTGGGCGAGTAACCTCCGTCGGCCGACGGGGTAGGGAGCGTATCCGGAGAGCCTTTGGGCCTGCCGGAAGACGATCCTGCCGGAATTTCGGCCGTATGATACGAATGAAACACCCGGTTACCGCAGTGGTAGCCGGGTGTTTCGTTATTTTCGGGGTAGCAGGCACAAGGGGCGTTCTCCGGAGGAGAAGTCAATGTCTTCGGCGGACACGGTTATACCACCCGCTCCACCTCGCCCCGCCGGACATACCACAGGTAGCCTTCGACGCGGGCGTAGCCCATTCCGCGCAGCAGGGTGCAGTAGCCGCCGATCTGGCGGCGGTAGCGTTCGGCGTCGCGGTCGCCGAATTTGTAGTCCACGACCACGGCCCTGTCGCCGGCGATCATCACGCGGTCGGGCCTCCGTGTCGTGCCGTTCGGGGCGCCGGAGCGGTCGTCGGTGTCGTTCGGGACGCCGGGGAGACAACCGGCGCCGTCCGCCGGGCGGGGAAGGATGATCTCCTGCTCGTTGCGCACCTCCTGCCATCCGCCGCCGAACCATTCGCGGACCTCGGGCAGCTCCAGCGCCCGGTCGATGGCTTTTCCGAGCCGGGCGGCCTGGTCGTCCGTCAGCGTGCCGTCGGCACGCATGGCGTCCACGGCCTCGCGGATCTGCCGCTCGTCCTCGGCCTGCTCGAAGGCCCTGTGCATCAGAATTCCGAAGTTGCGGGGCGCCAGCTCGGTCTCGCCGCCCTCCTCGAAATAGCGCTGCGAGGGGAGCCGCAGCCGGAGTGCGGCCTGTGCCGTGGGGTACTCTTCGAGCAGAACGTGTTCCGCTTCGGCGTCTTTCGCGCCGCCCGCCACGGGGCCTGCGAACTCCCCGAAGACGTAGTGCTCGCCCCGCTCGTCGGCCGTGTAGCGCCCTTCGAGCGTGCCGACCGTCGCCCGGTCGCCCTCGACGCGGATGCTTTGCAGCAGCAGCCCGCCGACGTTCGGTGCGCCGCCCTTCTGCGGCACGAAGACGTGCAGCGATTCGGCCGCGCGCGTCAGGGCCACGTACAGCAGGTTCACGTTGTCGACGTGGGCGTATACCAGTTCGCGGTAGTATTCGGCCGAGAAACCCGATTCGGCCATCGCCCGTTTGTAACGCACCGGGAAGCGGCCTATCGCAGCCGCTTCGCCGTCGCGGGCCTCCGCCCAGACGATGTTCTGCACGTTGCCGCCCGACTTGGGGTCGAGCTGCCAGGAGCAGTAGGGGATGATGACGGCCCGTTTTTCGAGCCCTTTGGCCTTGTGGACGGTGGTTATTTCGACGGTCGTGGCGCTCTGTTCGACGCTCAGCGAGCGGTTCCGTCCCTGCTCGTCCCACCAGCGGAGGAACAGTGCGATGTCGGCGATCTTCGCCGCCGAGAAGGCGATGATCTGCTCGTGGATGGCTTGTAAGTAGGCGATCTGCCGCCGGTCGCCCTGCAGGTCGTGGCGCATGACGATCCGTTCGAACGCCTCTTCGGGCGACAGCAGGCGGATCGAGCGGAAGAAGCTCCGCTCCCCGTCCGGGAGCTCCCGGTCGAAATCGCGGCCGAGGTAGTGGTTGTAGACGGCGCGGTTGAGCGTGTCGTCGGGGTCGAGCGCCAGCCGCAACGCGGCGGCGATGAACGAGCTCACGGGGGCGTTGCCCACGATGAGCGCCTCCTGCGTCATCACGTCGAACCGGTAACGCGGCTCCTCGTTGCGGCGCTTGAACTCCAGCAGCTCGGCGGCGACCTTCGCGCCGTCCGTGGCACTGCGCACCAGCACCATGATGTCCGCCGGGCGGAATCCCCGGTCGATCAGCTCGCAGATGCGCTCCACCACGGGCGGCCGCTCGGCGAAGGTCTCGATCGAGACATACCCCGGGTGCTCGCCCCGGCGCCGGGGCGTCTGCGCCTGTTCGCGGTAGGCGTCGGCGAGCGTGTCTCGCAGTGCGGCGGCCTCCTCCGCGCCGATGTCGCCGCGTCCGGCGGCTTCGTCGAGCCGGGTGTTGAGCGCGAGGTTGTCCGCCGAGACGATGCGGTCGATCGCCGCGTTGTTGAATTCCACGACGCACGGCAGGCTGCGCCAGTTCTCCCGGAGCACCTCGACCCGTGTGTTCTCCGTGCCGAGCGCCCGCTGCGCCTCGTCGTGCAGCAGCCGCCAGTCGCCGCCCCGCCAGCGGTAGATCGACTGTTTGATGTCGCCCACGATGAACACCGAGGTCTCCTCCGACTGCGCCATGGCGTTCTGCAACAGCGGCAGGAAGTTCTCCCATTCGCGCGAGGAGGTGTCCTGGAACTCGTCGATCATGAAGCGTTCGTAGCGGTTGCCCACCTTTTCGTAGATGAACGGAGCGTCGTTGCGGCCGATGAACTCCGAGAGGAGGTATTTGGTTTCGGAGAGCAGCATCGTGCTCTGCTCGGCGCAGAGCTGCTGCACGCGGGCGTAGAGGTCCGACAGCAGCGCGAAGCTGCGGTAATTCTCGCGCAGCAGGTCGCAGGTGTTCCACAGCCGGATATTCTCGTCGTAGAGCGTGCAGAGCTTTTGCAGCAGGGGTCGCAACTGCGGTACGAGGCGCTCTGCGGGCGAGCCCTTCGCCGCCCATCCCTCCGGTGCCGCCGCCCGCTTGCGGACGGTTTCCGTGGGGGCTTTGAGCTCGCCTCCGGCCACGGCGTAGAAATAGCCTGCGAAGCTGCGGCTCTTGCCCGCGAAGTCGGCCGCCGCGAGCCCTGCGGCCGCGATCGCCTGGACGGCTTCGGAAGCCGTCCGGCGCATCTCCTCGCGCGAGGCCGCCGCCTGCGCCGTGGCGCGTGCCACGATTTCGCCCAGCTCCTCCTTCGGACGCGCCTGGGCGAGCGTCGCCTTGTTCCTTTCCTTGAAAAGCTCCCCGGCCAGCAAAAGGATGCCGTCGCGGACGTCCCATTTGCGTCCCTCGTCGATGCGCTCCTGCACGAATGCCGTGAGCCACCGTCCGAGGGCGGGGTCGTCGGTGATCCGGTCGATGAGCGAGTCGGCGCTCTTCGAGAGCACCGAGGCCGTCTCGATCTCGACGTTGTAGTTGAGGTCCAGTCCCAGCTCCTTGATGAAGGCTCTGAGGATGCGCTGGAAGAAGGTGTCGATGGTCAGCACCGTGAAGCGCGAGTAGTCGTGCAGGATTCTCGAACGCGCCTCGGCGGCCCGTTTGCGGACGGTCTGCTCGTCGAGCCGCAACTCGCGGCAGAGGCTGTCGAGGTAGGCGCTTCCGGCTCCCGAGGCCAGTGCATGAATCTCCTTGAGGATGCGCGACTTCATCTCTTCGGTGGCCTTGTTCGTAAAGGTCACGGCGAGGATATGGCGGTAGAGGTCGGGCCGTCCGACGACGTCGCGGACGAATTTGTAGGCCAGTTGGTAGGTCTTTCCCGATCCGGCGCTCGCATTCAGAATCTTCGCTCTCACTCTTCGAAAAGTCGGTTTTCGAAAGTAAAAGTACGGAATAAATCCCGGATTTCGCAATATTTTTAGTACTTTAGCGGGAACAATTACGACTTCGGACCATGAAAAAACAGATGAAGCGACTGATTCTGACGGCCCTTCTGGCAGGGGTTTCCGTCGGTGTCCCGGCCCGCACACCGGGGCTTCCCGCCGCCGATACGGTGAGCGGGGCGATGCCTGCTGCTCCCGTTTCCGCGCCGGTCGCGGCGGCTTCCGACACGTCCGGAGGGGAGCGCAGCGAGTGGCTGCCGTCGTTCACGGCCGTCGAGGTCGCCGCGCCGGTCGATATCCGCTTCGTGCAGGTTCCCGATACGGAGGCTCCGCGGATCATCTACGATACGAAGGGCTCCTATACGACCCGGTTCCGCGCCGAGGTGCGCGACCGCGTGTTGCGGATCACCGAGCGGCGCGACGCCCGCCGGCCCGAGCGCACGACCGTCACGGTGTGCTACAATACGCTGGAGCGGATTTCGGTCTCGGATGCCGCAGCGACGTTCGAAGGCCGCTTTTCGGCCACGCTGCTCGATCTCACGGTGGGCGGTGCGGCGAAGCTGACGGCCGATCTGGACGTGAAGGACCTCCGCATGGAGCTCTCGGGCCATAGCTCGGCCGCGCTTTCGGGGGCGGTGCGCTACCTGACGCTCTTCGTCTCCACGGGTGCTGTCGAGGCTGCGGAACTGGAGACGATGTCGGCGCAGGTGAACGTCACCTCTTCGGGCAGCGCGACGCTGTGGGTCACCGACCGTTTCGAGGCCAAGACCTCCACGGGCGGCAGGATCGCCTACAAGGGCGAGCCTTCGGTGCTGCGTGTCAGCGAGAAGTTCATGGGCGGCAGCATCGCCCGCATCGGGGCGGCGGAGTAAACGGCCGCCGAGAGACGATGGAGAGTTTCCTGGGCGAGGTCGCGGCGGATCTTTATGCGCGTTACGGCGAGGAGTTGTCGCGGCGCGCCGTGCTCTTTCCGTCGCGCCGCGCACGGCTGTTCTTCACCGACGCCCTCGCACGGATCGCCCGGCGGCCGATGTGGCAGCCGTCGTGGACCACGATCGACGAGCTGATGTCCGAAATATCGGGCCTCCGGACGGGCGACCGCCTGCGGCTCATCACGGAGCTGTACGGAATCTATTCGGAGTACCACGCCGAACCGTTCGACAAATTCTATTTCTGGGGCGACATGCTCCTCTCCGACTTCGACACGATCGACAAATACCGGATCGACGCCGCGATGCTTTTCCGCAATATCGAGGAGATCCGGGAGATCGAGGCCGACATTTCCTACCTCACCCCCGCGCAGCTGCGGATCGTCGCCTTCTGGTCGTCGCTCGGCGCCGAGGCCGACCTTTCGGAGGAGAAACGGCGCTTTCTGGCGATCTGGCGGACGCTGGGACCGGTTTACCGCCGCTTCCGCGAGCGGCTTTCGGAGTTGGGTATCGCTTACGGCGGCATGGTGCAGCGCGCCGCCGCCGACCGCCTGCGCAGCGGCGAGTTCGCCTTCGCGACGCCCCGGCGCTTCGTCGTGGCGGGATTCAACGCCCTCTCCGAATGCGAGAAGGAGTTGTTCCGCTTTCTCTCCTCCGCCGCGGAGACCGATTTCTACTGGGATTACGACTCCTATTATAAGGACGATCCGGAGCAGGAGGCCGGGATGTTCGTGCGCGAAAACGTCGTGCGCTTCCCGCCCCGTGCCGAACTCTCGCACGACGGCATGTCGCGGCCCAAGGAGCTGACCTCGGTGGCCGCCGTGTCGAACGCCGTGCAGTGCAAGTACGTGGCGACGATCCTCCGCGGGCTGGCGGCCGGCGGCCGGCTGGGCAAGGAGACCGCCGTGGTGCTGACGGACGAGAACCTGCTGCTGCCGTTGCTCTGCGCCATGCCGCCCGAGGTCGGGCCGGTCAACGTCACGATGGGCTATCCGCTGCGTGCCAGTCTGGCCTACACCTTCGTCGAGCGCCTCGTGGAGTTGCAGGCCCGCCGCCGGACGAAGGGCGCGGATTGCACTTTCTACCACGCCGACGTCACGGGGCTGCTCGCGCACCCCTATGTCGCCGGGTGCGACGCGGAGCTGACGCGCCGCCTGCAGGAGGAGATCATGCGCGAGCGGCGCATTTCGGTCGAAGCCTCGTGGCTGGGGCGTAACGACCTGCTGCGGCTCGTCTTCTCCCCGGCCGCCGGCTGGCGGGCGCTCTCGGCCTGGCTGTCGGAGGTCGTGGCGGCGGTCGTGCGGATACCCTGCCCGGACGACGACGCCCGCCGGCGGACGGAATTCTTGGCCGTCATCGCCGGGGAGATCGCCCGGCTCGGCAACTCGCTGGACGAATGCGGTATAGAGCCTGCGCCGGAGGTCTATGCCTCGCTGTTGCGCCGTCACTTGCAGACGTTGCGCATCCCCTACGAGGGCGAGCCGCTCGAAGGGGTGCAGGTCATGGGCATCCTCGAAACGCGCAATCTCGACTTCGAGAACGTCGTGATCCTCTCGATGAACGACGACAACTTCCCGGGCAACCGCATGGCGCAGGCGTCGTTCATCCCCTACAACCTCCGCGCGGCCTATTCGCTGCCCACGCCCGAGCACCACGAGGGCGTCTATGCTTACTATTTCTACCGCCTCGTGCAGCGCGCCCGCCGCGTGTGGATGCTCTACTGCGCCCATGCCGACGACAAGTCCACGGGCGAGCCGAGCCGCTATATCTACCAGTTGGGTTACGAGAGCGGCTTCCCGCTGCGGCGGATCGAGGTGGGCGTGGACGTCAATCTGGCGGAGACCGCGCCGATCGAGGTCCGGAAGGACGACGGCGTGATGCGGCGGCTGGAGCGCTTCACCGATCCCGGATCGAAGGCCACGCTTTCGCCCACGGCCTTCTTCCGCTACGTGGCCTGCCCCCTGCGGTTCTACTTTCACTCCGTGGCGCGGCTCGACGCCGGCGACGAGATTTCCGAGGAGGTGGACGCCCCGATGTTCGGCACGATCCTCCACGCCGCCGTACAGCGGCTCTATGCCCCGATCGAAGGCGAGGCGCACCCCGGCGGAACGCTGCGGGCGCTGATCCGCACGGGCGAGGTCGCCGCGGCGGTCGAGGCGGCGATCGGCGAACACTACCTGAAGGACCCGAAGGCCACGGCGGCCGACTATACGGGCAATCTGGTGCTGGTGAAGGATATCGTGGTGCGTTACCTGCGCGGCGGAGTGATGCCCTACGATGCGGCGCACGACGGCTTCCGGGTCGAAGGGCTCGAGCGGAGGGTGGACTACGGCTTCGACTTCGCGACGGCCGGGGGGCCGCGGCGGATGAAGTTCTCGGGAATCGCCGACCGCATCGACCGCCTGGACGACGGGTCGCTGCGCGTGGTGGACTACAAGACCGGTTCGCCGCATCTGGAGTTCGCCGGTATCGGAAGCCTTTTCCGCGGCGAGGGCAGACAGCGCCTGTCGAATATCGTCCAGACGCTGCTCTACGCCATGATGCTCTACCGTTCGGAGGGGAGCGACGCCACGCCGGCGCTCTACTACGTGCGGGCGATGAACCGCCCGGACTATTCGCCGCTGCTCGACGACAGGGAGCTGTCGCTGCGCGGGGCGCGCTATTCGCTCTACGCCGAACGCTTCGAGGAGCTGGTGCGCGAGACCCTCGCCGAAATGTACGATCCCGCCGTGCCGTTCCGTCAGTGCGTGGATGCGGACACCTGCCGCTACTGCGATTTCAACGTGATTTGCAAACGAGGATAAGAGCCCGTATGAGAACCGAAAAGGAGAAAATGCTGGCCGGAGAGAACTACGATGCCACCTCTCCGGAATTGTGGGAACGCTGGCAACTGGCGAAGCGGTTGCAGTCCGAGTACAATAACACGCCGATGACCGATACCGGGCGTTTGTCGGCCTTGCTGGATCTTCTTCTGGGTTCATACGGAGAGCATGTCTGGATCTCGGCTCCGTTCTTTGTGGATTACGGGGAAAATATCCATATCGGTCATCACGTGGAGATCAATATGAATTGTGTCTTCCTCGACTGCAATCGGATAACGATCGGGAACTATTCGGGCATCGGTCCCGGCGTGCATATTTACACGGTTTTCCATCCGACGAATCCGGCGGAGCGGCGGAACGAAAACGCCGCTTTCTGGAATTCATCCACGGCTCCCGTAGTCATCGGCGACGACGTGTGGATCGGCGGACGGAGTGTGATCCTTCCGGGCGTGACCGTCGGGAATGGCACGACGATCGGTGCAGGCAGCGTCGTTACGCATTCGATTCCTTCCGGTGTCGTGGCTGTCGGCAATCCCTGCCGGGTCATCCGGCATTTGTGAAGAGTTCAGAGTCTGACGACGACATAGCCCGCTCCGCTGCGGCGGGCGGCCTCGATGCCGATGGCCGAATCCTCGAAGATAAGCGTTTCGCGCGGCGAGCATCCTTCGCGGCGCATGGCCTCCAGGAAACAGTCGGGGTGGGGCTTGCTGCGTGCGACGTCCGCGCCGGAAAGCACTCCGTCCACCCGGCCCAGGGGCGCTTCGTCCGGTCCTGCGGCGGGACCTCCGATACCCAGATGACGCATGACGTTCCCGATGTTGGCGCGGCTGCCCGTCGAGACGATCCACACGCGGCCCCCTTGCGCGCGGAACTGCCGGCAGAATTCCCATAGCGGCCGGTTGAGCCGCACGGTGTCGAAATAGCGGGGATAGAGCGCGATCTTGCGCAGCCGCAGCCGCTCGCGTTCCGCGGGATCGGCGACGCCGATCCGCGTGAGGAACTCCTCACAGCGCATCCCGAAATAGCGGGCCGCATACTCCTCCTCGGTCAGGGCGTAGCCCGCTTCGCGCAGCGTTTCGACATAGGCGAGCGTGTTGGCGCGCCGCGTGTCTGCCAGCGTGCCGTCGAAGTCGAGCAGCAGAAGTCTGATCCGGGAATCGGTCATGGCGCGGAGGTCAGTCGAAAGCCTGCATCCCCGACTGGGCGATGCGGATGAGCCGTTGGTATTCCGAGGGGGACAGCTCCATGAAGAAGTAATGGACCGGGTCCACGCGCATGCCGTTGTAGCGCACTTCGTAGTGGAGGTGCGGCGAGAGCGAGAGGCCCGTGTCGCCCGAAAGGGCGATGATGTCGCCGCGGCGGACCTGCTGCCCGCGGCGGACGTTGATGCGCGAAAGGTGGCTGTACGAGGTTTCGTAGCCGTTGCCGTGGTCGATCACTACGGTCCGCCCCTGTGTCGAGTTGCGCGTGGCCACGTCGCGCACCACGCCGTCGGCCGTGGCGAAGACGCGGGACCCTTCGGGAATGGTGTAATCGACGCCCTGATGCGATTGCAGCGTCTTGTAGAAGGGGTGGATGCGCATTCCGTAGGAGGCCGTGAGCAGCGTGAGCTGCTTGTTGATGACGGGCTGTATCGAGGGAATCCGGTCGCAGTCGCGTCCGGCCGAGTCGATGCGCTCCTGCAGGGCGAGATAGGTGTCGTTGAGCTGTCCGAGCCGTCGCTCCATGTCGGCCACGCGGTCGCGCAGTTCGCGTTTGAGGCGGCGTGTCGAGCGGTCCACGATCTTCTCGTAGGTCAGGCTCTGCTGCCGTTCGTACTCCGAGTCGAAGTCGTAGGGGTCCGACTCGAAAAGAATGCGGAACACGCTGCGGTCGCGCGCCGCGAGGTTCTCCATGACCGTTTGCAGCGAGTCGTAACGCTGCGTGAGCGCCGCGTATTCGCTGCGCAGTCGGTCCGTCGAGTGCTTCATCTCGTATTCGAGCGGCGTGTCGAAGAAGAGCGAGAAGCCGATGTAGTAGAGTACGGCGGCTCCCAGCCACACGAACAGGTGGACCGTCGTGCGGATGATGCGCTGTTTGCGGCGGCGGCGCTTGCGCAGGCGTGCCAGATCCTTCTTCCCGGTCATCTCAGAGCGTTTCGAAATTGGTTTCGCGCAGACTTTCCATGAGGCGTTCGTACTCCTCGGCGGTCATGTTGCGGTTGAAATAGTTGATCGGATTGACGGGTACGCCCTTGTGGATCACCTCGTAGTGGAGGTGCGGACCGGTCGAACGGCCCGTGTTGCCCGTGCGGGCGATGAGCTGCCCGCGCCGGACGCGGTCGCCCGGCCGGACGAGCACCTCGCTCAGGTGGGCGTAGCGGGTCTTGTATCCGAACTGGTGGTCGAGCAGCACTTGCTTGCCGTAGCCTCCGTTGTAGCCGGCCGCCGCGGCCAGCTCCACCACGGCATCGCCCGTGGCGTAAACCGGCGTGCCGCGGTCGCATCCCAGGTCGATGCCCGTGTGGGCCACCACGCGGTGCAGCACGGGGTGGAAACGGCGCGGCGAGAAAGCGCCGATGTGGTTGCCGTGGAGCGCCGCGCGGTCGATGGGCCAGATGGCCGGCACGGCCGCCGACAGTTGCTCCTTGTTCTTCGAGAGCCGCTGCAATTCGTCGAAGGAGACCGATTCGAGGTAGATCGTGCGGGCCAGTGCGTCCAGCTCCTTCCACGCGGGAATCATCAGGGGGGCGTAGTCGTCGCCGGCCAGCGGGGCGTATTTCGAATCGGGGTAGGGCTGCCACACCCCGGGAATCGAGAGCGTGTCGGTCGAGAAGAGCGCACGGTAAACGTGGTTGTCGCGGTGGCGGATTTCGTCCACTTTCCGCTGCGCCGTGCGGATGCGGTCCTGCAGGATGCGGTAGCGGATGACGATTTCGCGGTTGTCGCTCAGGATGCGGTACATCTTGGGCGTGTAGAAGAAGTAGGAGAAGAGGACGTTGGCGATCGAGACGAGGATGAATCCGATGAGGATTTTGCGGATCAGCCGGTAGGTCCTCAGACGGAACGGCGCCGTGACGACTTCGCGCGTGAGCGCCGTCGCCTCGTGCGTGAGCGCCTGCGCTTCGCGGGCGAAGCGCTGCGTGCCGAATCCCTCCTCTTTTTGCTTCATCGCGGAAAAAACTGCCCTTTGCAAGGTGCAAATTTAACTTTAATTGTGTAATTTTGCAACCCGAAATCAAACGGGCAAATTCGGAAAAAAGTATATCTTGCAAATGGAATCGAATGAAATTCGCCGCGCCTTTCTCGACTTCTTCGCTTCGAAGGGTCACGTGATCGTGCCGTCGGCTCCGATGGTCGTCAAGGGCGACCCCACGCTCATGTTCACCAATGCGGGCATGAACCAGTTCAAGGATATTTTCCTGGGCAACGCGCCCCGCAAGTATCCGCGGGCGGCCGATACGCAGAAATGCCTGCGCGTCTCGGGCAAGCACAACGACCTGGAGGAGGTGGGACACGACACCTACCACCACACGATGTTCGAGATGCTGGGCAACTGGTCCTACGGCGACTACTTCAAGCGCGAGGCGATCGAGTGGGCGTGGGAGCTGCTGCACGACGTTTACAAGCTGCCCGCCGAGCGGATGTACGCCACGGTCTTCGAGGGTTCGGAGGAGGACGGCGTGCCGTTCGACGAGGAGGCCTACGGCTTCTGGAAGCGGTTCCTTCCCGAGGACCATATCATCCGCGGGAACAAGCACGACAATTTCTGGGAGATGGGCGAGACGGGGCCCTGCGGTCCCTGCTCCGAGATTCATTTCGACCTGCGGGACGAGGCGGAGATCGCCGCCCGTCCGGGCCGCGAGATGGTCAATGCGGGCCATCCGCAGGTGATCGAGATATGGAACCTGGTCTTCATGCAGTTCAACCGCAAGGCCAACGGTTCGCTCGAGGAACTGCCGGCGCGCAACGTCGATACGGGCATGGGCTTCGAGCGCCTCTGCATGATTCTGCAGGGCAAGAAGTCCAACTACGATACGGACGTTTTCCAGCCTACCATCGGCCGCATCGCGGCCCTTTCGGGCAAGCGTTACGGCCAGGACGAGAAGTGCGACGTGGCCATGCGCGTCATGGCCGACCACCTGCGCGCCATCGCCTTCTCGATCGCCGACGGGCAGTTGCCCTCGAACGTCAAGGCGGGCTACGTCATCCGCCGCATCCTGCGCCGCGCCGTGCGCTACGGCTACACCTACCTCGGCTTCACGGAGCCCACGCTGTGCCGGCTCGTCGCGGGGCTGGTGGAGCAGATGGGCGGGCAGTTCCCCGAGCTGAAGGCCCAGCAGACGCTCATCGAGAAGGTCATCGAGGAGGAGGAGTCCTCCTTCCTGCGCACGCTGGCCACGGGTATCAACCTGCTCGACGGCGTCATCGAGCGCACGAAGCGCGAGGGCCGCGGGCTGATTTCGGGCCGGGATGCCTTCGAGCTCTACGACACGTTCGGTTTCCCGATCGACCTCACGGAGCTGATCGCCCGCGAGCAGGGGGTCGGCGTGGACCTGGCGGCCTTCGAGGAGGAGTTGCAGGCCCAGAAGGCGCGTTCGCGCAACGCCGCGGCCGTCTCGACCGACGACTGGGTGGAGCTGCTGCCCATCCGCGAGAGTGTCTTTACGGGCTACGATACGCTGACCGACGAGGTCCGCATCGCGCGTTACCGCCGCATCGTGTCGAAGGGCCGCACGACCTACCAGCTGGTATTCGACCGCACGCCGTTCTACGGCAATTCGGGCGGCCAGATCGGCGACGTGGGGTATATCGAGAGCGCCGACGAGCGCATCGGGATCGTTTCGACCGAAAAGGAGAACGGGCTCATCATCCATATCGCCGCCGAGCTCCCCGAGAATCCCGGGGCCTCTTTCCGTGCCGTCGTGGACGCCGGGAAGCGGCAGTCGGCGGCCAACAACCATACGGCGACGCACCTGATGCACGCCGCCCTGCGGCAGGTGCTCGGCACGCATGTCGAGCAGAAGGGGTCGCTCGTGACGCCCGAGGTGCTGCGTTTCGACTTCTCGCATTTCCAGAAGGTGACGCCCGCCGAGCTGCGCGAGGTGGAGCAGTTGGTGAACCGCGCCGTGCGTGCCGATTATCCGCTCGAGGAGAACCGCAGCGCCACGAAGGAGGAGGCCGCTGCCGCCGGTGCGATGATGCTCTTCGGCGAGAAGTACGGCGACCGCGTCCGCATGGTCCGCTTCGGCGATTCGGTCGAGTTGTGCGGCGGAACGCACACCCGTTCGACGGGTACGATCGGATTTTTCAAGATTCTCTCGGAAAGCGCCATTTCGGCCGGCGTGCGGCGTATCGAGGCCGTCACGGGCGAGCAAGCCGAGAAGGTGATCTACGCTGCGGAGGACACGCTGCGCAATGTGGGCGAGTACCTGAACAACCCGCAGGTCCTGCAGGCCGTGAAGAAGATGCTCGAAAGCAACGAGACCCTCTCGAAAGAGGTCGAGGCCATGCGCCGCGAGCAGGTGGCGCAGTGGGCCGAGAAGATCGCCGCCTCGACGCCCGAGCGCGACGGAATGCATCTCTTCGCCACGCAGACCGACCGCCGGCCCGACTTCGTGAAGGATCTGGCGTACAGCCTGCGGGCCCGTTCGCCGCGGCTGGTCTTCGTCGTCGGCTCGCTCTGCGACGGCAAGCCGACGCTGACGGTGATGCTCGGCGACGAGATCGCCTCCCGCGGCGTGAATGCCGGGGCGGTGGTCCGCGAGGCCGCGAAGCTCATGCAGGGCGGCGGCGGCGGTCAGGCCTTCTTCGCCACGGCGGGCGGCAAGAACCCTGACGGGTTGCAGGCCGCCATCGACAAGGCCGTGGAGCTGATCGCCGCGCAGGTGAAATAGTTTTAGTGCCTTTCGCTGCCGGAAGGTACGGCCCAAAGCTCCGCATGTCGTTTTTTACGGGAGCGACATCCGGCTTCACGGAAACGGACCGCTTCGCGGATTTGCGGGCGCCGTCCCGTTTCCCGGCGTTCGGCCTCGCGTCGTTTTGCCCGCTTCAAGCGGGAGTGCGGAATGGAATATTGTGGAACAATATTAAAGACATACGATTATGAACAACAAGGTTCTTCTTATGATTCTCGACGGCTGGGGCAACGGCCGTCACGACAAGGCGGACGTCATTTCTACTGTCCATCCCGCCTACATTTCGGCCATGACCGAAAAATATCCCCATGCCGAGCTGCGCACCGACGGCGAGAACGTCGGCCTGCCCGACGGTCAGATGGGCAATTCGGAGGTCGGTCACCTCAATATCGGCGCCGGCCGCGTGGTCTATCAGGACCTCGTGAAGATCAACCGCGCCTGCCGCGACAACTCGATCCTGCGGAATCCCGAGATCGTCAAGGCGTTCGAATACGCCAGGGCACAGGGCGCGAACGTGCATTTCATGGGTCTCGCTTCGGACGGCGGCGTGCACTCCTCGTTCGAGCATCTTTTCAAACTCTGCGACATCGCCCGGGAGTACGGCGTTTCGGAGCGGACCTTCGTGCACTGCTTCATGGACGGCCGCGACACCGACCCGCGCAGCGGCAAGGGCTTCATCGAGCAGCTCGAACGGCATCTCGCCTCGACGGGCGGCCGGATCGCCACGATCGTCGGCCGCTACTACGCCATGGACCGCGACAAGCGCTGGGAACGCGTGAAGATCGCCTACGATGCGCTGGTCAAGGGCGTCGGCGAGGCGGCGACGGACATGGCCGGAGCCGTTCAGAAATCCTACGATGCGGAGGTCACCGACGAGTTCATCAAGCCCGTTGTGCGCGTCGATGCGCAGGGACAGCCTGTCGGTCTGATTCGTCCGAACGATCTGGTCGTTTTCTTCAACTACCGCAACGACCGCGCCAAGGAGCTGACGATCGTCCTCACGCAGGAGGACATGCCCGCCGAGGGGATGCACACGTTGCCGCTCTACTACTGCTGCATGACCCCCTACGACGCCAAGTTCACGGGGCTGCACATCCTCTTCGACAAGGAGAATGTGCCCGACACCATCGGCGAGTGGGTCTCGAAGCAGGGGCTCCGCCAGCTGCGCATCGCCGAGACCGAGAAGTACGCCCACGTGACGTTCTTCCTCAACGGCGGCCGCGAGGAGAAGTTCGAGGGCGAGGAGCGTATCCTCGTGGCGTCGCCCAAGGTGGCCACGTACGACCTCCAGCCCGAGATGTCGGCTCCCGAGGTGGCCGACAAGCTGGTCGCCGCCCTCGGCGAGCGGAAATTCGACTTCATCTGCCTGAACTTCGCCAACGGCGACATGGTGGGCCATACGGGCGTTTACGACGCCATCGTGAAGGCCGTGAAGGCCGTGGACGGCTGCGTGGAGAAGGTCGTGGAGGCCGCCAAGGCCAACGGTTACGAGGTGGTGATGATCGCCGACCACGGCAATGCCGACAATGCGCTCAATGCCGACGGCACGCCCAATACGGCCCATTCGCTCAACCCCGTGCCCATCGTGGTGGTGTCGGACCGCGTGAAGTCGGTGCGCAACGGCATTTTGGCCGACGTGGCCCCCACGGTGCTGAAACTCATGGGGCTCGAACAACCCGCCGAAATGACGGGCGAGGCACTCGTCGAGTTTTGATGCCGCCGTGCGGCGATAGGGTTGGACGGACCGATACGTAGCCGTACCCGATATACCGATGCGCATGTCCGGTGCGGGCGTGCTCCGGTTCCGTTCTATTCGACACCCCGGCCTGTACAAGGCCGGGGTGTCGTTCGGAAGGGAGACCAGCCGCCCCGGGCCGAGGGGGTTGCGACCGGTTCCGTACGCTGTCGGCGTGACGGCAGTCGGAGGTGTTCTCGGTATTCCGGCCGGCCGATGGGCGGGGTGGGCCGGAAAATATTGCCGCAGGGTGAATGCGGAGCCCGTCCGTGCGTTTTTTGGCTGTCCGCTGTTGCCGGGGAATGGAAAACTTGCCTATATTTGTACGGCCAACCATAGCACCGATGGCCCCGAATATGAAACTGCTGCTTCAAATAACCTACAATACCCGTTGGGGAGAACGTCTCGTTGTCGTCTCTCCCGGAAACAGACGCCTGCCGATGGAGTACTGCGGAGAGGGGAGATGGAGAGGGTGTATCGCCCGGTACCTTCCCGGCCGGGAATATTCCTACGAGGTGGTTCGGGACGGGAAGTGCGTCCGTCGGGAGTGGAAGGGACACCGGGTCGTGCTTCCCGAAAATTGCACGGCCGCTTCCGCGGACGTTTCCGACCGGTGGAACGACACGCCTTCGGATGCGCCTTTGTACTCTTCGGCATTCTCTCAGGGCATTTTCGCCCGGGGCCGGCACACGGCGGCCTCGCGGCCCGTCGGCGATGAAAATCTTTTCGTTTGCACGGCCTTCGCCGACGTCCGTCCCGATGAGACACTCGCCATCGCGGGCGATATTCCCGAACTCGGGGCGTGGACGAAGCCCGTTCCTCTGGACGACGCGGCGTTTCCATACTGGAGACTCGCGCTGCGCATCGACGGTCCGTTCCTCTATAAATACCTGATCGTCGATCGGAAAACGCTCGCTCCGCTGCGCTGGGAGGAGGGGGAGAACCGGGTCTTCGCATGTGCCGCGACGCCAGCGAGGGCGAGGGTTCTCGCATCCGACGTTCCGAATTTCCAGGGACGGCGCTGGCGCGGTGCGGGCACCGCCGTTCCGGTCTTTTCCCTGCGGAGCGAAGACGACTTCGGTACGGGAGAGTTCGCGGACCTGAAGAAGATGGTCGATTGGGCGGTGGCGACGGGGCAGCATGTCATCCAACTGCTTCCGATAAACGATACGACGATGACGGGGACCTGGACGGATTCTTATCCCTACAACGCCAACTCCTCCTTCGCTCTCCATCCCCAGTTTATGAACCTTCCGGCCGCGGGGGTTCCGGCCGACGGGGAGTATCTGAGGCTTCGGCAGGAGCTGAATGCCCTTCCGCAGGTCGATTATGAGCGGGTCAATAGGGAGAAACTGCGTCTTTTGCGGAAGACTTTCGAGAACGGAGGCGCGGAAATCCTCTCGAAGAAACCGTTCAGGGAGTTTCTGAGCCTTAACGAGCGCTGGCTGCTGCCGTATGCGCTCTTTTGCACCCTGCGCGACGAATACGCCACGGCGGATTTCACCCGTTGGGGAAAATATGCGAAGTACGACAGGAAAGCCCTGGAGGAGTACCGTGGAAAACACCGCCGGGAGGTGGATTTCCATTGCTTTGTCCAATATCACCTCCATCTTCAGCTCTCCGACGCCTGTGCCTATGCCCATTCCAGGGGCGTGATCCTCAAGGGGGACCTGCCGATCGGCGTGAGTCCCACGAGTGCCGACGCGTGGTTCGCCCCGCGGCTGTTCAACATGGATTCGCAGGCCGGCGCTCCGCCCGATGCCTTTTCGGCTTTCGGCCAGAACTGGGGATTCCCGACCTACGACTGGAAACGGATGGCCGGGGACTCTTTCGGATGGTGGAAATCCCGCCTGGCGAAGATGTCGGAGTATTTCGATGCCTTCAGAATCGACCACATTCTGGGGTTTTTCAGAATCTGGGAGATCCCCGTGGATTCCGTGCGCGGTCTTTTGGGGCATTTCAGCCCTGCGTTGCCGTACTCGTCCGAAGAACTGAAAAGCCGGGGTTTCGATCTCTCCGGGGGCCGGTTCGTGACGCCCTGCGTTTCGGAGCGCATGCTGGACGAGATCTTCGGGGCGTATGCGCAGGAGGTGAAGTCGAAATATGTCAGGGAGGGCCGTCTGGCGGCCTCCTGCTCGACCCAGAGAAAGATTGCGGCGCGGTTCCGTGCGGACGACGAGCACGACCGAATCCTCTCGGAGGGTCTCATGCGGCTTACCGAAGAGGTGCTGTTCGTGGAGGACCCCCGCAAGAGAGGGTTTTATCATCCGCGGATCGCGGCCCATGCCACTTATGCGTATCGTTCGCTCGACGATGCCTCGCGCAGGAGTTTCGATGCGTTGTACGACGAATTCTTTTACCGCCGCCACAACGCATGCTGGAGGGATTCGGCGATGAGCAAGCTGCCTCCGCTGCTCGCCTCCACCGAAATGATGGCCTGCGGAGAGGATCTGGGCATGATTCCGGATTGTGTTCCGGAGGTGATGCGCCGCCTCGGAATCCTTTCGCTCGAAATACAGCGGATGCCCAAGTCGGCCGGGGAGCTTTTTGCCGATCCGTCGCGTTATCCCTATCTCTCGGTATGCACCACCTCGACGCACGACATGAACCCCCTGCGGGCCTGGTGGGAGGAGGACCGGGCGCTTACGGAGCGGTTTTACCGCGATGTGCTCGGGATGGAAGGCGACGCCCCGGATGTCTGCACGCCGCAGATCTGCCGGCGCATCCTCGAACAGCATCTTTCGTCGCCTGCGATGCTGGCCGTTTTCCCCTTGCAGGACTGGCTTGCGACGGATCCGGCGTTGCGTGCTCCGGATCCGCACGGCGAACGGATTAACGTGCCGTCGAATCCCCGCCATTATTGGCGGTACAGGATGCCGCTGTCGCTCGAGGAACTTCTGGCGCAGACCGATTTCAACTCCCGTATCCGGTCGATGGTCGAACGTTCCGGAAGAGCCTGAGATTCATTTTCTTCGATCCATTTCAGAAAATATCCGCCTCCGGAGACGCCCCGGTGTGCGTCAATACAGTTCCAAAAACTCGTATCCGTTGCCCGCGGCGGCGAGGTAGCGCATGAACTCGTCGTGCTCGAGCAGCACCGTGGCGCGGTTGTCGTTCGGGTGGAAGGCGTAGCGGGGCCACTCGCGCATCCGGGAGTCGAGGAACAGGTGCACGTGGTTCGCCGTGTCGTTTATCAGCCCGAATGCCGAGACCGATCCGGGGCGCAGTCCGAGCCACCGTTCCATGCGTTGTTCCGAGGCGAACGAGAGCTTGCCCTGGTGCAGCCGCTGTTCGAGGTCGCGGATCGCCAGCCGTTGTTCGGCGTCGAAGCATACCAGGTAGTGCCGGTCGCCCTTGTGGTTGCGGAAAAAGAGGTTCTTGCAGTGCTTCGCGCCGTCGCCGCGGCAGTAGCGCAGGGCGATTTCGCAGGTCGGGGCCTCCGGATGTTCGTACCACGTGTAGCGGATGCCGTGGGCGTCGAGGAAGTCGAACACCCGTTGCCGCCGCCGGTCGGGCGTGAGCGGGGCGGTTGCTGCCGTCGGCTCCATGACTATCCGATGCCGTAAAATCCGCGGATGTTCCGGGCGATGCACTCCACGAGCACGCCGACCGCCTCGACGGGCGACCAGGCATTGTGGGGCGAGAGCAGCAGCCGGTCCGGTTCGCGGACCGAGAGCAGGGGATTGCCCTCTTCGATCGGTTCGTGCGCGAAGACGTCCAGCCCCGCGCCGGCCAGCTCTCCGCGGTCGAGCGCCGCGGCCAGCGCCGCCTCGTCCACGATGCCGCCGCGGGCGACGTTGATGAGTATGGCCGAGGGTTTCATCCGCGCCAGCTCGCGGGCGCCGATCAGCCCGCGCGTGCGTTCGTTGAGCGGCGCATGGATCGACACCACGTCGGCCCAGCCGAGCAGCTCGTCGAGCGGCAGGGCGGGGTACTCCTCCTCGCGCACGACGCCCGAGGTGGAGGTGTAGGCCACTTCGCAGCCCAGCGCGCGGGCCACCCGCGCCACGTTGTGGCCGATGTTTCCCAGCCCGACGATACCCCAGCGCGATCCGTACAGTTGCCGGGTCGTGCGTCCGAAATGGTATTGCAGCGGCGATCCGGCGTATTCGCTCTTCACGTAGCGATCGTAATAGACCGTCTGCCGCAGCAGGGCGATCGCCGCGCCGATCGTGGTTTCGGTCACCGAGTGGGTCGAGTACCCCACGGCGTTGCGCACGGCGATGCCCCGTTCGGCGGCGGCCTCGAGGTCGATGTGGTTCATGCCCGTCGCCGCCACGCAGATCAGCCGCAGGCGGGGCAGCCGTTCGAGCGTATCGCGGCGCATGGGCACTTTGTTCGTGATCGCCACCTCCGCGTCGCGGCAGCGTTCGGCTGCCTCCTCGCGGCGCGTGGTCGCGTAACCCGTGTAGTCGCCCAGCGCGCGGATCGCCGAGAGGTCGGCGCCGCCGAGGCTGTATTCGTCGAGAAATACGATTTTCGGTTTCATCTTCCTTGTTTTTATGAATCGGAACGCCGGCTTTCGGCGCGTCCCCTTCGTGCAAAGATAGCGGCTTTTTCGGTTCCGTGCGCTTCCGTGCCGCCGTTTTTCGCTGTTTTCGCCGCCGGAGGCGGAATCCCGGGCATGGCCGGACCCTCTTCGCTCCTCGTTCCGACCCGTTCCGGAGGCGGCCCGGAGCATGGTCCAACGGCCGCTTTGCCGCAAATTCGCCGTCCGGAGTTGCTATTCTCTGCCGGAAACGCTACCTTTGCGGCGTGATGAACGGAATCGGTTTCTGGATGAAGAACGCGCGGCAGGTCTCCCTGCCGCAGAGCATGCTGCCCGTGCTGCTGGCCGTCGGCATGTCGCTGCGTCACGACGGTTTTTCCCTCTGGCTGGCCCTCGTCGCCGCTTTCGGCGTGGGGTGCGCCCACCTGGGCATGAACCTCGCCGACGACTATTTCGATTACCGCGAGGGGAGCGCCGAGAAGCGCACGCGGCTGGCCTCGGACGGTATCCGCGCCCGTGTGGCGAAGTACCCTTACCTCAGTTCGGGCGCCGCCTCCGTGCGGGAGCTCGTCGTGGCGGTCTGCGTGTTTCTGGGACTGGCCGCCGGAGCCGGGGCCGTCGTCGTCGCCTGCCGGGGCGTCGTGCCGCTGGCCCTCGCCGGCATCGGGGCGGTGCTCGGCATCTCCTATTCGGGCGGGCCGCTCCGCCTGGGCTATCGCGGGCTGGGCGAACCGGTCGTCGGGCTGTTGTTCGGTCCGCTGCTGATGGCCGGCGTGCAGTATGCGGCGTGCGGCGTGCTGGACGGTCCGGTCCTGCTGGTCGGCGTGGCCGTCGGACTGCTCGTCACGAACATCCTCTACACCCATTCCGTGCTCGACCGCCATGCCGACTCCCGAATGGGCAAACGCACGCTGGCCCACCTGCTCGGCACGCCGCGGGCGATGATCGCCGCATCGGGCCTCTTCTGCTTCGCGCCGTTCGTGCTGGTCGCCGCGGGCGCCGGCTGCGGGATGCTCCCCGCGGCGGCTCTTGCGACGTTCGTGCTCCTGCCCATGGCCGCGTTCCTGTGGCGTTCGCTGCGCAGCTATGTTCTCGATCGTCCCGTCGCCCTGCGCACGGCCCCGTGGATGGGCCCCATGGGCGATTTCAAGAGATACTGCGACATGGGGATCGGCTGGTTCATGCTGCGGTGGCTGCTGGCGCGGAACCTCGTCTCGTTCTTCGCGCTCATCCTGCTCGTCGTTTATACCGTACTCGAAATAATGGAGTGATTATGAAGAAAATCAAACGGTTGCTCTATCTCGGCTGGTGGTTCTTCGGAGCCCGGGTTCTCGGCCGCAAACGGCCGTTGCAGACCGTGCTGTTCATCTCGAACCGATGCAACCTCCGTTGCAGGCACTGCTCGGTCTATTCGCGGGCTACGCCCGACGAGATGACCTTCGAGGAGATCCGCCGCGAGCTGGAATACTCCTACCGCCTCGGTTCGCGCTTCGTCGATCTGGAGGGGGGCGAGGTGATGATCTGGCGCGACGGCGACAAGCGGATCGACGACGTGATCGACCTGGCCCGCGAGGTGGGTTTCTTCTCCGTGACGATCACCACCAACGCCCAGCTGCCCTTCGCCGGGAGCCATGCCGACAGCATCTGGGTCAGCCTCGACGGCTGCGGGAAGTACCACGAAATGATCCGCGGCGAAGGCACGTTCGCGCGTCTGGAGCGCAACATCGCCGCCTGCGGCCATCCGCATCTGAGCGTCAATATGGTGGTGAACAAGTACAACTGGGAGCATGTGGCCGAGACGATCGAATACGTGAAGCGGAATCCCGCCATCGAGAGCATTTCGATCAACTTCTACACACCTTTCCCCGATGCCGACGACCTGATGATTACGCGCGAACAGCGCGAACGGGTGATCGACACCGTGATCCGGATGAAGCGCGCGGGCTATCCGGTGATGAACTCCGTCTCGGGGCTGGAGCTGATGCGGCACAACCGCTTCAAGCGCCGCTGCTGGGTCACGAACTTCATCTATGCCGACCATACGCGCGCCAACTGCTCGGGCGAGCGGCTGGGCATCTGCGACGACTGCGGGCTCTGCATGGCGGGCGAGATGAACGCCGTGTTCAACTTCCGGCCCGACACCATCCGCGCGGGGCTGAAACTGCGGCTCTGACGGCGGCCGGACGATTCCCGCCATCCTTCCTGCCGCATGTCGCGGCCCGGCCCGGAGGCATTCCGCCCCGGGCCGCGCCGCGCTTCGTGCCGAAAGGCTCCTCAGTCCAGCTCGCCGATCAGGCCGCGGATCACCACCGAGGCGCAGCCGATGCCGAACAGCGGCGGGATGTAGGAGATCGTCCCGACGTTCGATTTCTTGTTCCGCTCCTCGCAGAGGATCATCGCCCCTTCGCGCATCGGCTCGGGGGAGAAGACGGCGCGGAATCCGCTGCGGATGCCGATCTTGTGCAGCCGTTTGCGCAGCATGTGGGCCAGCGGGCAGTGGTGGGTTTTGGCGATGTCGGCGATCTCCATGCGCGTGGGGTCGGTCTTGGCCCCCGCGCCCATCGAACTGACCAGCGGCAGGCGGCGTTCGAGCGCCGCGGCGATGAGCGCCAGCTTGGGCGACAGGGTGTCTATGGCATCCACCACGTAGTCGTACCGCGCCGCGTCGAGCAGCGCGTAGGTCTCCTCGTCGCGGATGTAGCGGTTCACCACGCTCAGGTCTATTTCCGGGTTGATGTCGCGCAGCCGTTCGGCCAGCACCTCGGCCTTCGGCCTCCCGACGGTCGAGTGCAGCGCCACGAGCTGGCGGTTGATGTTCGTCCCGTTCACCGTGTCGGCGTCGGCCACGGTCATGCGGCCCACGCCCGCCCGGGCGATCATCTCCGCGGCGTAGGCCCCCACGCCTCCCAGCCCCACCACGAGCACGTGCGCCCGTCTGAGGCGGCCGAGTTTCTCTTCGCCGAGCAGCAGCTCGGTCCTCTCCAGCCAGTTGTCCATGCAGTTCGTTTTCGTTCGTTTCCGTCGTGTCCCTCCTGTGCGCCGTCCGCCGTCCTTCACTTCTCCCCGAACAGCCGGCGGTAGTTCTCCGCCGTCGCCCGCCGCAGCTCTTCCACGGTCGTTCGCCGCACCTCCGCGGCCCGGGCGTAGATCGTTTCGATGGCTGCGGGGCTGTCGTCCGTCTCGAAGAAGAGACGGTCGGACGGAACCTCGCGCAGGGCTTCGAGCGTCTTGCGCGAGGCGAAGGTGCGCTCGCCGAACGAGAGGTAATATCCCTTCGCCACGGCCTGCCGCGCCTGTTCGGGCGATCCGATGAATCCGTGGAAAATCGCGGCCGGAGGCGGGCAGGCCGCCAGTTCGCGCATCAGCGGTTCGAAGGCCCGCACGCAGTGCAGCACGACCGGAAGCCCCCGTTCGCAGGCCAGCCGCAACTGGGCTCTGAGCGCCGCCGTCTGCGCCTCGCGCGCGACGCCGCAGGCGAAGTCCAGCCCCGTCTCGCCGACGGCCTGCGCGTCGCCGAGCCGCTGCCCGAGCGTCGCCGTGTCCTCCCGCTCCGCGTCCCACGGATGCACGCCCTTCGCGCGCAGCTCGATGCCGCGGCCCGCAGGGCGGTGGGTGTGGATATTGACGTATTCGGCCATGACGGGACAAATGTAGGAATTTTTCGGGAAACGGATTCCTCTCCCGATGCGGCTTCGTCCGATTTTTCCGCCCGGCATCCCGCTTCCGCCCGTCCGTCCGGAGCGGGAAAACGGGCCGTTCCCCTTTTTTTCGCTTCCGGCGGGAAATAATGCTCCGTAAAATAGTTTTTTTCGGGAAAAAATTAGTACTTTCGCACGCGATTCAGGCTGTTAGCCGGCTAACACATGGCGAACGGGACCTGAAACGAATCCGGAAAAGACCCAAGAAAACCAAACATAACAATCAAAATCTTTAACCATGTCGAAAATCATTACACTACGCAAGGGTTTAGACATCAATCTGGCGGGTAAACCCCGGGAGTCGCTCTCCGATGCGCCTCAGGCTTCGGAGTACGCCCTCTCGCCCCTCGATTTCGAGGGCGTGACACCCAAGCTGCTGGTTAAGGTGGGCGATAAGGTGAAGGCCGGTACGCCGTTGTTCTTCAACAAGTACAACGAGCGGGTCCTCTTCACGTCGCCCGTCAGCGGCACGGTGGCGGCGGTCAATCGCGGCGAGAAGCGCAAGGTGCTCTCGGTGACGGTGACCCCCGACGGCGGGCAGAGCTACGAGGAGTTCGGCAAGATCGACCTCCGCACCGCTTCGCGCGAACAGATCGTCGAACTGCTGCTGCGTTCGGGCCTCTGGCCGATGATCGTGCAGCGACCCTACGGCGTCATCGCCGACCCGAACGACACGCCGAAGGCGGTCTTCATCTCCGCCTTCGACTCCGCGCCGCTGGCTCCGGACTACAACTTCGTCCTGCGGGACGAGCAGCGGAACCTGCAGGCGGGCATCGAGCTGATGCGCCGCCTCACGCTGGGCAAGGTGCACCTGTCGGTGCGCGCCAAGGCCGAGGGACGGATGCCGTCGCTCCAGGGCGTCGAGTTGCACGCCTTCGCGGGCAAACATCCCGTGGGCAACGTCGGCGTGCAGATCCACCATGTCGATCCGATCAACAAGGGCGACATCGTCTGGACGGTGAACATCCAGGACCTGGCCATCATCGGCCGCCTGGTCAATGAGGGCCGCGTGGACATGCGCCGCATCGTCGCCGTCACCGGCTCGGAGATCGAAAACCCGCACTACGTCCGCATCGTCTCGGGTGCGCGCGTCGATTCGCTCGTCTCGGGCAACGTCCGTCCGCAGAAGGAGGGCGACCGCGTCCGCTTCATCTCGGGCAACGTGCTCACCGGCACGAAGACCTCGCCCGAGGGCTTCATGGGCTTCTACGCCAACCAGCTCACGGCCATTCCCGAAGGCGACAAGTACGAGCTGCTGGGCTGGGCGATGCCGCGTCTGAACAAGTTCTCCGTCTCGCGCGCCTACTTCTCGTGGCTCTGCCCGAAGAAGGAGTACAACCTCGACACGAACCTCAACGGCGGCGAGCGTCCGTTCGTCGTGACGGGGCTCTACGAGCAGTACCTGCCGATGGACATTTACCCCATGTATCTGCTCAAGGCCTGCCTTGCGGGCGACATCGACAAGATGGAGAACCTCGGCATCTACGAGGTCACCGAGGAGGACTTCGCGCTCTGCGAGTTCGTCGATCCCTCGAAGATCGAGATCCAGCAGATCATTCGCGACGGTATTAACTTAATGATTAAGGAGGCATAACCGATGGGATTGCGTAAATTCATGGACAATATCAAGCCCACCTTCTCCAAGGGCGGAAAGCTGGGCTTCCTGGAATCGACGTTCGATGCGTTCGAGACCTTCCTCTTCGTTCCCAACACGACGACCTCGAAGGGTGCGCACATCCGCGACTGCAACGACATGAAGCGTACGATGATCGTCGTCGTGCTGGCGCTGATGCCGGCCTTCCTGTTCGGCTGTTTCAACACGGGTATGCAGGTGGGCCTCACGGGCTTCCAGGCCTTCTTCTACGGTCTGGTGCGCGTGCTGCCGATGGTCTGCGTCTCCTATGTCGTGGGTCTGGGCATCGAGTTCGGCTTCGCGCAGGCGCGCGGCCACGAGGTGAACGAAGGTTTCCTCGTGACGGGTCTGCTGATCCCGATGATCTTCCCCGTCTCGACGCCGCTCTGGATGGTGGCACTCTCCACGGCCTTCGCCGTCGTCTTCGGCAAGGAGGTCTTCGGCGGTACGGGCATGAACGTCTTCAACCCGGCGCTGCTGGCCCGCGCCTTCGCCTTCTTCGCCTACACGCCTTCCATGTCGGGCGAGACCGTATGGTTCTCCGACTGGACGATGATGGGCGCCAAGGTGGACGGCATCACGGGCGCCACGGCGCTCGAACAGCTTTCGACGACGGGTACGATGGCTTTCTCGCCGGCGGACGCTTTCCTGGGCTTCATCCCCGGATCGTTCGGCGAGACCTCGACGCTGGCCATCCTTATCGGTGCGGCGATTCTCCTCTTCACGGGCATCGCTTCGTGGCGCACGATGGTGTCGGTGTTCGTCGGCGGCCTTGCGATGGGCTACCTGTTCCAGGCGCTCGGCGTGACGGAGTATCCGGCCTGGTGGCATCTGATCGTCGGCGGCTTCGCCTTCGGCGCCGTCTTCATGGCGACCGATCCCGTCACCTCGGCGCAGACCAACAGGGGCAAGTACATCGTGGGTCTGATGACCGGCGCGCTGGCCGTGATGATCCGCGTCGTGAACCCCGCATATCCCGAGGGCATGATGCTTTCGATCCTCTTCATGAACGCATTGGCGCCGCTGGTGGACTACTTCGTGGTCGAGTCCAGCATTTCGCGCCGCAAGAAACGTGTTAAAACTGCAAAATAGGGTGTGAGATATGGCTAAGAAACAATTCAAATGCAACGTCTGCGGCTACGTCCACGAAGGAGCGGCCGCGCCCGACACCTGCCCCGTCTGCGGCGCTCCCGCCTCGGAATTCACGGAGCTGAAGGGTAAGAAGGGGCTGTTCGGCGATACGAACAGCAATGCCTATATCGTGCTCTATTCGACGGTGATGGTCGTCGTCGTGGCCACGCTGCTGGCGCTGGCCGCGCTGGGTCTTCAGAAACGTCAGGCGGAGAACGAGCTCAACGAGAAGAAGCAGGCCATCCTCGGCTCGCTGGCCGCGCAGGGCGAGTCCTACGACGAGTTCATCGACGCGTATGTGGTCGATGCCGAGGGGCGGAAGGTGGAGGATGCGGGCGATATTTTCGCCCTGCTCAACGACCTGCCGGGCGCTTTTGCCGCGGGCAAGTTCCCGATCTTCGAGGCCCGCGACGGCCGCGTGGTCATTCCCGTTACGGGCATGGGCCTCTGGGGACCGGTGTGGGGATACCTCGCCCTGGAGAAGGATATGAACACGGTGGCCGGTATCATCATGGCCCACAAGGGCGAGACGCCGGGTCTGGGAGCCGAGATCTCGACGCCCAAATACCAGGCGCTGTTCGTCGGCAAACAGATTTTCGACGGCGACAAATTCGTCTCGGTGAAACTCCGCAAGGGCGGTGCCAAGGACCCGCTGCATGAGGTGGATGCCATTTCGGGCGGTACGAAGACTTCCGACGGCGTGTCGCTGATGCTCGAAAACAGTCTCAGAAACTATCTGCCCCTGCTGGAGGCCAAGCGCACCGCGTCGGAGCCGGCGGCCCCCGCAGCGGAAGTGTCTAACGAAGAAAACGTAGGAAACAATGAGTAAGAACGAAAAAGAGCCTTTGTTTTCGGCCAAGAATATGAAATATCTGACGGGGCCGTTCTCCGCGAACAACCCGGTCATCGTGCAGATCCTCGGTATCTGCTCGGCGCTGGCCGTCACCGTGCAGTTGAAGCCGGCCATCGTCATGGCGCTCAGCGTGACGGTCGTCACCGGATTCTCGAATCTGGTGATGTCGCTGATCCGTACCGGTGTGCCGGCCCGGATCCGCATCATCGTCCAGCTCGTCGTGATCGCCGCGCTGGTGATTCTCGTCGATCAGGTGCTCAAGGCCTTCGTTTACGAAGTCTCCAAGCAGTTGTCGGTCTATGTGGGTCTTATCATCACGAACTGTATCGTCATGGGCCGCGTCGAGGCCTTCGCTTTGGGCAACAAGCCGTGGGCTTCGTTCCTCGACGGCATCGGCAACGGCCTGGGCTACGGCATGATTCTCGTCACGGTGGCCTTCTTCCGCGAACTGCTCGGTTCGGGCAGCCTGCTGGGCTTCCGCATCATTCCCGAGAGCTGGTACATGGCCGAGGGCGGATTCTATTCGAACTGCGGCATGATGCTCTTCCCGCCGATGGCGCTCATCATCGTGGGCTGCATCATCTGGGTGCATCGCTCGCGCAACAAGGACTTACAGGAAAAATAGGAGGGTAACGTATGGAATCATTGAATATCTTTATCCGGTCGATCTTTATCGACAACATGGTCTTCGCCTTCTTCTTCGGCATGTGCTCCTACATCGCCGTATCGAAGAGCGTGAAGACGGCCCTCGGGCTGGGTGCCGCCGTGACGTTCGTGATGGTGATGACCGTGCCTCTGAATTACCTCTTGTATGAATACGTGCTGAAAGCCGATGTGCTGGTTGCCGGCGTCGATCTGAGCTTCCTCACCTTCATCGTCTTCATCGCCACGATCGCCGCGTTCGTGCAGCTCGTGGAGATGATCGTCGAGAAGTTCTCGCCGTCGCTTTACAGCCAGTTGGGTATCTTCCTGCCGCTGATCGCCGTGAACTGCGCCATCCTGGGCGGTTCGCTCTTCATGCAGCAGAAGGTGGACGGCGGCGAGCTGACGTCGCTCTGGCAGACGATCGTTTACGGTCTGGGTTCGGGCCTGGGCTGGTGGCTGGCGATCGTCATGATGGCGGCCATCCGCGAGAAGACGACCTATTCGCATATCCCGGCGGCGCTCAAGGGACCCGGTATCGCCTTCATCATCACCGGTCTGATGGGTATCGCCTTCATGATCTTCTCGGGCATTCAGTTCTAACCTTTAAAAAGAGATTCGGAAAATGACTACAACGATTTTAATTGCGATCGCAGCCTTTCTGGTGATCACGCTGGTACTGGTCGCACTGCTTCTCTATGCGAAGGCGAAACTGGTCGCGTCGGGCGAGGTGACGATCGACATCAACAACGGCGAGCGGGTTATCACCACCGAGAGCGGTTCGACGCTGCTCTCGACGCTGGCCGACAACAAGGTCTTCCTGCCGTCGGCCTGCGGCGGCGGCGGCTCGTGCGGCATGTGCAAATGCCAGGTGCTGGAGGGCGGCGGCGACATCCTGCCCACCGAGACGGGCTTCATCTCGCGCAAGCTGGCCAAGGACCACTGGCGTCTGGGCTGCCAGGTGAAAGTGAAGGAGAACCTCAAGATCCGGGTTCCCGAGGCCGTGCTGGGCGTCAAGAAATGGGAGTGCACCGTGGTTTCGAACCGCAACATCTCGACCTTCCTCAAGGAGTTCGTCGTGAAGCTGCCCGAAGGCGAGCACCTCAAGTTCCGCAGCGGCGGCTACATCCAGATCGACATCCCGAAGTACGATGCCATCAAGTTCTCGGACATGGACATCGACGAGCGCTACCGCGAGGACTGGGACAAGATGAAAATGTGGGACCTGGTGACGACCAATCCCGAGCCGACGTTCCGCGCCTACTCGATGGCCAACCACCCGGCCGAGGGCAACATCATCATGCTCAACATCCGTATCGCCACGCCGCCGTTCGACCGTGCCGCGGGGACCTTCATGAAGGTGAATCCGGGCATCTGCTCGTCGTACATCTTCTCGCGCAAGCCGGGCGACAAGGTGACCATCTCGGGTCCCTACGGCGAATTCTTCCTGCCCGACGACCTGCCCGATACGCAGGAGCTGATCTTCATCGGCGGCGGCGCGGGCATGGCTCCGATGCGCAGCCACATCATGCACCTGTTCAAGACCGAGAAGACGAAGCGTCCCGTGTCGTTCTGGTACGGTGCGCGCGCCCTGAAGGAGGCTCCCTATCTGGACGATTTCCACCAGATCGAGAAGGATTTCCCCAACTTCAAGTTCCATCTGGGTCTCGACCGTCCCGATCCGGAGGCCGATGCCGCAGGCGTGGACTACAAGGTGGGCTTCGTGCACAACGTGCTCTATGAGAACTACCTCAAGAACCACCAGGCTCCCGAGGACTGCATCTACCTCATGTGCGGACCTCCGATGATGATCGCGTCGGTGGTGAAGATGCTCGACTCGCTCGGCGTGCCGCCCGAAAACATCCTCTACGACAACTTCGGTTCGTAAGATCCGAAGATCAGTCTGACGATAGGCAAGTAGTTATCAATAGCTGCTTGCCTATTTTTTGTTTGGACGTATTCCGGGGGGGATTCGTCGCCGGTCTTCGGTCGTCGTCGCTTATTTGTTGCTCTTTTGTTACTCGGAATTGCGAAAATTTCCTATATTTGTTCGAAAGACCGTTTTTTCAACCATCTAAAATCCTTTTGCCGAATGAACACTCCTTCCATTTTCTGGCTCGTGCCCGCCGCTTCCCTCGTTGCGCTGGCGGTGGCGTGGATCTTCTACTCGCGGATGAAGCGCGAGGACGAGGGCACGGAGCGTATGCGCGAAATCGCCGCGCATGTCCGCAAGGGCGCCATGGCCTACCTGCGCCAGCAGTACAAGGTCGTCCTCGTCGTCTTCCTCGTCCTGGCGCTCTTCTTCGCCTACCTGGCCTACGGCGCGGGCGTGCAGAACCCGTGGGTTCCCTTCGCCTTCCTCACGGGCGGCTTCTTCTCGGGCCTGGCTGGCTTCTTCGGCATGAAGACCGCGACCTATGCCTCGGCCCGTACGGCCAACGCCGCGCGGCAGTCGCTCGACCGCGGCCTGAAGGTCGCCTTCCGCAGCGGCGCTGTCATGGGCCTCGTGGTCGTGGGCCTCGGACTGCTCGACATTTCGTTCTGGTATCTGATTCTGGACCGTTTCACCGACGTGGCCGGGCCGCAGAAGCTCGTCGTCATCACGACGACGATGCTGACCTTCGGCATGGGCGCTTCGACGCAGGCCCTCTTCGCGCGTGTCGGCGGCGGCATCTACACCAAGGCGGCCGACGTGGGCGCCGACCTCGTGGGCAAGGTCGAGGCGGGGATTCCCGAGGACGACCCGCGCAATCCCGCGACGATCGCCGACAACGTGGGCGACAACGTGGGCGACGTGGCCGGCATGGGCGCCGACCTCTACGAGAGCTACTGCGGCTCGGTGCTGGCCACCGCCGCGCTCGGAGCCGCGGCCTTCGCTTCGGCCGGCAGCGAGACGTTGCAGCTCAAGGCCGTGCTGGCGCCGATGCTGATCGCCGCCGTGGGCATCCTGCTCTCGATCGTCGGCATCTTCCTCGTCCGCACGAAGGAGGGGGCCTCGATGCGCGAACTGCTCCGCTCGCTCGGCGTGGGCGTCAATTTCAGCTCGGCGCTGATCGCGCTGGCCACCTTCGGCATCCTCTACCTGCTGGGCATCGAGAACTGGCTCGGCCTTTCGTTCTCGGTCATCACGGGCCTTGCGGCGGGCATCGTCATCGGACAGACCACCGAGTACTACACCTCGCACTCCTACAAACCCACGCAGAAGATCGCGGGCAGCGCCAAGACCGGTCCTGCGACGGTCATCATCGCCGGCGTCGGCTCGGGTATGATCTCCACGGCGATTCCCGTGGTGACGATCGGCGTGGCGATCGTTCTGGCGTATCTTTGCGCCATCGGGTTCGACATCGAACACATGATGCAGCCGCACAACCTCTCGCAGGGCCTTTACGGCATCGGCATCGCCGCCGTCGGAATGCTTTCGACGCTGGGCATCACGCTCGCCACGGACGCCTACGGACCGATCGCCGACAATGCGGGCGGCAATGCCGAGATGAGCGGCCTCGGCCCCGAGGTCCGCAAACGCACCGATGCGCTCGACGCGCTGGGCAACACGACGGCCGCCACGGGCAAGGGCTTCGCCATCGGTTCCGCGGCGCTGACGGCGCTGGCGCTGCTGGCCTCCTATGTCGAGGAGATACGGATCGGCCTCTTGCACAACGGGGTGACGGAATTGACGCTCTCCGACGGCACGACGCGGCTCGTCGAACAGGCTTCGATGCTCGATTTCATGGCCTACTACAACGTCTCGCTGATGAATCCCACGGTGCTCGTCGGCGTCTTCATCGGCGCGATGATGTCGTTCCTGTTCTGCGGCCTGACGATGAACGCCGTGGGACGCGCCGCCGAGAGCATGGTGCAGGAGGTGCGGCGGCAGTTCCGCGAGATACGGGGCATCCTCACGGGCGAAGGCACGCCCGACTACGCCCGCTGCGTCGAGATTTCGACCCGCGGCGCGCAGCGCGAGATGCTCTTTCCGAGTCTGCTGGCGATCGTCGTCCCCGTGGCCGTGGGCCTCGTTTTCGGCGTGGCGGGCGTGATGGGACTGCTCGTCGGCGGCCTCGGTTCGGGCTTCGTGCTGGCGGTCTTCATGGCCAATGCCGGCGGTGCGTGGGACAACGCCAAGAAGATGATCGAGGAGGGCCACTTCGGCGGCAAGGGCTCCGACTGCCACAAGGCGACGGTCGTGGGCGATACGGTGGGCGATCCCTTCAAGGATACGTCGGGTCCGTCGCTCAATATCCTCATCAAGCTGATGTCGATGGTGGCGATCGTCATGGCGGGCCTTACGGTGGCGTGCCACCTCTTCTGACGCCTGCGTCTTTCAGAATATTCGTCCGGTCCGGCGGGATTGTCCTGCCGGACCGGACGTTTCTCGGCCCGGTTCGTTGCCGGATTTGCGGTTGCCCGGGTTTTGTGCTATCTTTGTCTCCATGGAAAATATCGTTTTCGACCTGGGCGGAGTGCTTTTCGCCCGCGACAAGAGCAAGTGCAGTCCCGAGATCGTGGAGTTCTTCGGGTTCCTCCGCGCGCCGCAGATGCCGCGTTTCTGGGAGGAGTACGACCGGGGCGCCTCGTCGATCGGGGAGGTGACCGATACCCTCTGCACCCTGACGGGCCATCCGCGCGCGGTCTGCGAGCGGGTGCTGCGGGAGGCGATCGACCTGCAGGAGCCCGTTGCGCCGACCGAGCGCCTCGTCGGCGAGCTCAAACGGGCGGGATACCGCCTCTATGTGCTTTCGAACATGTCGCGCGAGTTCATCGACTGCCTGCGCCGCTTCCCGGTCTATGCCCTTTTCGACGGCGAGGTGGTCTCCTGCGAGGAAGGGACGGTGAAGCCCGAGCCGCGCATCTACGAAATCCTGCTCGGACGCTACGGGCTGGACCCTGCCGAGACGCTTTTCATCGACGACCGTCCGGCCAATGTCGCCGCCGCCGAAGCGCTCGGCATCCGCGGATTCGGTTTCGACCACCGCGATCCCGCCGCGGCGTGCGACGCCCTGCGCCGGATGTTGTTGTAGCGGCATTTCCGCCGTCGGGGCGATCGGCCCCGAATCCCGATCCTTTTTCGGGGCGGGAGATTCCGGGCGGAACGGGAGATTCTTCCGGATGCGTTGCGGAATTCTGGATGGTCCTTATCCGAAAAAGACCGGAGCCGGCTCGATGCCGGCTCCGGTCTTTCGTAACGTCGGGCCCCGCGCGGGGCTGCCGACGGGGGATTCACACCGTCAGTTGAAGGTGTAGCGCACGCTGAATAGCGCCGACCACGTCGAGGCCGTTCCTGCCACGTTCGTCCATTTCGGCTTGGAGAACTGGTATGCGCCGTCCTTGAAGGTCAGCAGGTTGCTCGTGCTGATCTGCCGGGCGTTGCCCCAGTTGCGGTTGAGCAGGTTGGCGACGTTGTTGATGTCGATACCCACGGTGATCGTGTTGCGTTTGCCGCCGATGTTCACGTAGAAGTCCTGTGCGAACTTGAAGTTGAGCATGTGCATCCACGGCATCACCGCGCCGCCGCGCCTGGTGTATTCGCCCTTGTGCTCGGAGAGGTAGTCGTCCCCGTTGATGAACTCCCAGAAATCGTTTTTCTGGTCTTCCGCGCTGTAGGTGACCTTTCCCGTATCCTTGTTCACGATGTCGGCGAAGGGCATCGTTTCCCACTGTTCGCGCGTCGGCACGTAGAGCAGGTTCTGCGCGCCGCCGTCGTTCGTTACGTTGGTCATCGTGTACGAGTAGCGCGAATAGGAGTAGCTGCTGCCCACGTAACCCAGCCGCAGCGCCTCGTAGTAGAGGCCCACGCTCGAAGCGAAGTGCTTGCCGTACTCTTTGCGGTAGCCGATGTTGATGAGGATGCGGTGGGGCGATACGAACGACGAGTAGCCCAGTTCGGGGGTGTTCGAGCCGTCCGTGCAGAAGGTGTTGGTGTTGTAGGCCGAGGTCACCTGGTCGCCGATGCCGTCGATCACGCTCTTCGATTCCGAATAGGTGTACGATGCCGACGCCATGAGGCCGAACCGCCAGCGTTTCGAAAGCTGTGCCGAGATCGAATAGTAGTAGCCTGCGATGTCCGTGTTGTGGATCAGGTAGGGCGTCACGTCCTTGCCGTCCGAGTTCTTGATGCCCTGCGATTCCCAGAGCTTGCGCGGACGGGGCTCGCCCGGGAGTTGGATGCCGCCGGCCACTTCGCGCTGGCCGAGCTTGCTGACAGCCACGGCGTCGATGTCCTTGTTGTAGATTCCCTCGATGTTGAGGTTGAAGTCGCGCGGCAGCTTCAGGTCGAACGCCAGCGAGGTCTTCCACGTCGAGGGCATCTTCAGGTTCTTGTCCATGATCGTCGCGGAGGTCGGGGCGGGCAGGGCCTGCTGCTGGAACGTGCCGCCGTAGAGGTCCTCGAGGATGTCGCCCACGTTGTCGTGGAAGCCCGGCATCTTGTCGCCGTTGGATTTGTAGAGGATGCTCTGGGCTTGCAGGCAGTTGCTGTTGCCCACGGCCGAGACGATCCACACGAACGGCAGGCGGCCCGTGAAGATGCCCGATCCGCCGCGGAGGATGTACTTGCGCTCGCCGGTCATGTCCCAGTTGAAGCCGAAGCGGGGAGCGACGTTCAGCCGCGCCTTGGGCATGTCGGAGGTCTTGTAGCCGCCGTTGCCTGCGAAAAGGGAGGTGAACTCCTTGTTCTCGTTGCCTGCGATCGTGGGGTAAACCGGGATTTCGAGACGCAGGCCCAGCGTGGCCTTGAAGCGCTCGCTGAAGGTGATTTCGTCCTGCGCGTAGATCGAGTACTGCATGTAGTTGAACGACGGATAGCTCTGTTTGAGGTCCGTGCGGTTGGCGTGGGTGATGACGAA